>NZ_CP048273.1:3635000-4543164 GCF_000465465.2 Bacillus sp. NSP9.1 | reverse complement strand
GTTTTTTCAAAGTTTTACGACAGTCAAAAGTGGAAATAATAAAGGAGCAAGAGCAATTAGTTGAAAAAAAATTAAAAACCACTTATAGTAAAGTTAAAGTCAAATATAGTCAAAGTCAAGTGAAGGAGGGGGCTGAGTGGGGAAGAATATTTCTGATATCATTGAACAGTATCTAAAACAAGTTTTAGAAACAAATGGGAAGGAAATTTTGGAAATTAAACGGAGTGAATTAGCTGATAAATTTCAATGTGTCCCTTCCCAGATCAATTACGTTATCAATACGCGATTTACAAGTGAGCGCGGATATATTGTCGAAAGCAAAAGGGGAGGCGGCGGCTATATCCGCATCATTAAAATTAAAATGAACGACAAAACAGATTTGATCGATAATATTATGAATCAAATCTACACGAGACTTTCACAAGCTGCTTCAGATGACATTATTTTGCGGCTTCTGGAAAACGGTGTGATCACGAAAAGCGAAGCGAAATTGATGGTCAGTGTAATGGATCGTTCTGTTTTATACATTGATTTACCTGAACGTGATGAGTTAAGAGCAAGAATGATGAAGGCCATGCTTACGTCACTTAAATTTAAGTAAAGCGGGTGAGAAGCGTGATATGTCAAGAATGTAATAAAAGGCCGGCTACTTTTCATTTTACAAAAGTTATAAATGGCGAAAAAAGAGAAATGCATATCTGTGAACAATGTGCAAAAGAGAACAGTGATTCATACTCTATGAATGAAAATAGCGGATTTTCCATCCATAATTTGCTGTCAGGACTTTTGAATTTGGATTCTTCTTTTACAAACAGCAGCGAGGCTCAGCTGTTTAAACAGCAGCCTGAACAAGTTCTTCGATGCAAAAAGTGTCATATGACGTTTTCCGAATTCAGAAAAACAGGGCGTTTTGGATGTTCGGAGTGCTATAAAACATTTCATTCCTACATTACACCCATTTTAAGAAAAGTCCACAGCGGAAATACAGTCCATGCTGGAAAAATTCCGAAAAGAATTGGTGGAAACCTGCATGTCCGAAGACAAATTGAGACATTGAAAAAAGAGCTTTCAGAATTGATTCAACAGGAAGAGTTTGAAAAAGCGGCCACCATTAGAGATCAGATCAGGTCACTTGAACAAAATGTGAAAGCAGACAATAAGGAGGGGGAAGACTGATGTCACTGCAGCATTTTATTCAGAACGCTTTAAGCAACTGGATGCGGCAGGAAGGCCCTGAAAGTGACATCGTCCTGAGCAGTCGGATCCGTCTTGCGCGAAATTTAGAGAAAGTCCGTTTTCCAACACTTTTTTCAAATGAAGAAGCATCGGCGATTATTGCTTTATTTGAAGAACAATTTACCGGATATGAAGTGCCTGGCATTGGGAAATTTGAGATGGTGAAAATGGAGCAGGTACAGCCGCTGGAAAAAAGGGTACTGGTGGAAAAACATTTGATCAGCCCTCATTTAACAGAAGCTTCGTTTGGTGCATGCCTTCTTTCTGAAAACGAAGAAGTCAGCATCATGTTAAATGAAGAAGATCATATCCGTATTCAATGTCTTTTCCCAGGATTTCAGCTGTCAGAAGCTTTAAATGCGGCAAACAAAGTCGATGACTGGATTGAAGAGCGTGTCGATTATGCTTTTTCAGAGCAAAGAGGCTACTTGACCAGTTGCCCGACAAATGTCGGAACGGGACTCAGGGCATCCGTGATGATGCATCTTCCCGCTTTGGTGTTAACTAGGCAGATCAACCGAATTATTCCGGCAATTAACCAATTAGGGCTTGTTGTTAGAGGAATTTACGGTGAAGGCAGCGAAGCATTAGGAAATATCTTTCAGATTTCAAACCAAATCACCCTTGGAAAATCAGAGCATGACATTGTTGAAGATCTTAATAGCGTGGTAGCCCAACTGATCGAACAAGAACGTTCGGCACGAAAGGCGCTTTATCAGACATCACAAATTGAGCTTGAAGACCGGGTCTACAGATCCTACGGCGTGCTTTCCAACTGCCGCATGATCGAGTCGAAAGAGACGGCAAGATGTCTTTCAGACGTGCGTCTCGGCATTGACCTTGGAATCATTAAAGGCCTTTCCAGCAACATACTTAATGAATTGATGATCCTGACTCAGCCCGGTTTTCTCCAGCAGTATTCCGGAGGCGCCCTGAGAGCAAACGAGAGGGATGTCAGAAGAGCGACTCTTATCAGAGAGCGGTTGAAATTAGAAAACAACGGCAATAGACAGGAGGATGAAACGATATGATGTTTGGAAGATTTACAGAAAGAGCACAAAAAGTATTGGCGCTTGCTCAAGAAGAAGCTCTGCGTCTCGGCCATAATAACATTGGGACAGAACATATTCTCCTCGGCCTTGTTCGTGAGGGTGAGGGCATTGCCGCAAAGGCGCTTCAGGCATTGGGGCTCAGCCCCGACAAAATTCAAAAAGAGGTTGAAAGCCTGATCGGCCGCGGGCAGGAAATGTCCCAATCCATCCACTACACACCAAGAGCCAAAAAAGTGACCGAACTTGCCATGGATGAGGCAAGAAAGCTGGGGCACTCATACGTGGGAACCGAACACATCCTCTTGGGCTTAATTCGCGAAGGAGAAGGCGTAGCAGCGAGAGTGCTGAACAATTTAGGGGTCAGCTTAAATAAAGCGAGACAGCAAGTATTGCAGCTTTTGGGCAGCAATGAGAGCGGAGGCGCCGCGTCGGGGGCGAACAGCAATGCCAATACACCTACCTTAGACAGCCTTGCCCGCGATTTGACGGCGATTGCCAAAGAAGACAGCCTTGATCCCGTTATCGGCCGGAGCAAAGAAATTCAGCGCGTCATTGAAGTGCTGAGCAGAAGAACAAAAAACAATCCCGTGTTAATCGGGGAGCCTGGTGTCGGTAAAACAGCGATAGCCGAAGGCTTGGCCCAGCAGATCATCAACAACGAAGTGCCGGAAATTTTACGAGACAAACGCGTTATGACGCTTGATATGGGCACTGTCGTTGCAGGCACGAAATACCGCGGGGAATTTGAAGACCGCCTTAAAAAAGTGATGGATGAAATCCGCCAGGCCGGCAATATCATCTTATTTATCGATGAATTGCATACGTTGATCGGCGCTGGAGGTGCGGAAGGAGCAATCGATGCCTCCAATATCCTGAAGCCGTCGCTTGCTCGGGGAGAACTGCAATGCATCGGGGCGACAACCCTTGATGAATATAGAAAATACATTGAAAAAGACGCTGCGCTTGAACGCCGTTTTCAGCCGATTCAAGTCGATCAGCCGTCACCTGAAGAAAGCATTCAGATTTTGAGAGGGCTGAGAGACCGCTATGAGGCACACCATCGCGTATCGATCACCGATGAAGCGATCGAAGCAGCCGTGAAGCTGTCAGACCGCTATATTTCAGACCGGTTCCTGCCTGACAAAGCGATCGATTTAATCGATGAGGCCGGTTCAAAGGTTCGCCTGCGTTCCTTCACAACGCCTCCTAATTTAAAAGAGCTTGAACAAAAGCTTGATGAGGTGCGCAAAGAAAAAGATGCCGCCGTCCAAAGCCAGGAATTTGAGAAAGCAGCATCTCTGCGTGATACAGAACAGCGCCTGAGGGAACAGGTTGAAGAAACAAAGAAAACTTGGAAAGAAAAGCAAGGGCAAGAAAACTCCGAAGTAACAGTTGAGGATATCGCGATGGTCGTATCAAGCTGGACCGGGGTGCCGGTTTCAAAAATCGCCCAGACGGAAACAGATAAGCTCCTGAATATGGAACAAATTCTTCATTCACGGGTAATCGGCCAGGATGAAGCGGTTGTCGCCGTTGCCAAAGCTGTCAGACGGGCGCGGGCCGGACTAAAAGATCCGAAACGTCCGATCGGTTCATTTATTTTCCTCGGTCCGACAGGTGTCGGTAAAACAGAGCTTGCCCGCGCACTTGCGGAATCTATTTTTGGTGATGAAGAAGCGATGATTCGCATTGACATGTCTGAGTACATGGAGAAGCACTCCACATCAAGACTAGTCGGCTCGCCTCCTGGATATGTCGGCTATGATGAAGGCGGACAGCTGACGGAAAAAGTAAGAAGAAAACCTTATTCAGTCGTCTTGCTTGATGAGATTGAAAAAGCGCACCCTGACGTTTTTAACATTCTGCTTCAAGTTCTCGAGGATGGACGCCTGACTGATTCAAAAGGCCGCACCGTAGACTTTAGAAATACGATTCTCATCATGACTTCCAACGTAGGAGCCAGCGAGCTGAGAAGAAATAAATACGTCGGTTTTAACGTGCAGGATGAGACCCAGACTTACAAAGATATGAAAGATAAGGTCATGGGCGAATTAAAACGCGCTTTCAGACCGGAGTTTATTAACCGGATAGATGAGATCATCGTCTTCCACTCTCTGGAGAAAAAACATCTGAAGGACATTGTCTCCCTCATGTCAGAGCAATTGACCAAACGTCTGAAAGAACAGGATCTTTCAATCGAGCTGACAGAAGCGGCTAAAGAAAAAATCGCTGAAGAAGGAGTCGACCTTGAGTACGGCGCCCGTCCACTCAGAAGGGCCATCCAAAAACACGTCGAAGACCGTCTGTCTGAGGAACTTCTGAAAGGTCATATTGAAAAAGGCCAGCATATTGTTCTCGATGTAGATAACGGAGAATTTGTCGTAAAAACAGAAGCGAAAACGAACTAATATAGAGACAAAGGAAAGAGGCATACGATTTATCAGTATGCCTCACTTTCTTATAAAGGGAGCGTTTTGAAAAAGCAATGGCTAAAACGAAAAGTAAATTTATTTGTCAATCATGCGGCTATGAATCAGCCAAATGGATGGGGAAGTGTCCGGGATGCGGCGCATGGAACACCATGGTCGAAGAAATGATCAAAAAGCAGGCCGCTAACAGAAGAACCGCCTTTTCACATTCCATCCAAAAGGTGCAAAAGCCATCCCCCATTACATCAATTGAAACGACGGAAGAGCCGAGGATCCAAACGAAATTGCGCGAGTTCAACCGCGTTTTGGGAAATGGCATCGTCAAGGGATCGCTCGTGTTAATCGGCGGTGACCCAGGTATCGGAAAATCCACTTTGCTGCTGCAGGTGTCTGCCCAGCTTGCTGATTTGAAGGAAAATGTCCTGTACATATCAGGGGAAGAATCGGTCAAACAAACAAAGCTGAGAGCGGACCGCCTCGGCATCAACAGTCCAACTCTTCACGTTTTATCTGAAACCGATATGGAGTATATTACGTCTTCTATAGAAGAGATGAACCCTTCATTTGTGGTGGTAGACTCCATTCAAACCGTTTACCAAAGCGATATTACATCAGCCCCGGGCAGCGTATCCCAGGTAAGGGAATGCACCGCTGAGCTGATGAGAATTGCCAAAACAAAAGGGATTCCAATATTTATCGTCGGCCATGTCACAAAAGAGGGCTCGATTGCCGGCCCGAGACTGCTTGAGCACATGGTCGACACCGTTCTTTATTTTGAAGGAGAACGCCATCACACATTCCGGATTTTAAGAGCTGTTAAAAACAGGTTTGGATCGACAAACGAGATGGGGATTTTTGAAATGAGAGAAGAAGGCTTGACAGAGGTGCTGAATCCGTCGGAAATTTTTCTCGAAGAACGTTCGGCAGGTGCCGCCGGGTCAAGCGTTGTCGCCTCAATGGAAGGCACTAGACCGGTTCTGGTCGAAATTCAAGCGCTGATCTCACCTACCAGCTTCGGGAATCCGCGCAGAATGGCTACCGGAATCGATCATAATCGCGTCTCCCTGCTCATGGCGGTTCTCGAAAAAAGAGTGGGTCTCCTGCTGCAAAATCAAGATGCATATTTAAAAGTTGCCGGCGGAGTGAAGCTGGATGAGCCCGCGATCGACCTTGCCGTTGCAATCAGTATCGCGTCAAGCTTCAGGGATGCTCCGCCTCAACCGACAGATTGCTTTATCGGCGAGGTCGGCCTTACGGGAGAGGTCCGCAGAGTATCAAGAATTGAACAGAGGGTTCAAGAAGCCGCAAAGCTTGGTTTCAAAAGAATGATTATCCCTTCTGCCAATGTGGAAGGCTGGACCAAGCCGAAGGGAATTGAGGTCGTCGGTGTTGAAAATGTTGCTGAGGCCCTTCGAGCTTCATTAGGAGGATCATGATATATGGAAAAAGAAAAAAAAGGAGCGAAACAGGATCTTTCAGAAATATTACAGTTTGTCGCCCCCGGCACGCCTCTTCGCGAAGGAATCGAAAATGTGCTTCGGGCAAAAACAGGAGGATTAATTGTTGTCGGTTTTAACGATAAAGTTAAAGAAGTGGTTGACGGAGGATTTCATATAAACTCCGCTTTTTCTCCGGCCCATTTGTATGAGCTGGCGAAAATGGACGGTGCGATTATCCTCAGCGACTCAGGACAAAAGATTTTGTACGCCAATACGCAGCTTATGCCTGAGGCGACGATACCTTCATCAGAGACGGGGATGAGGCACAGGACGGCTGAACGGGTGGCCAAACAGACAGGTTGTCTGATCATCGCCATATCTGAAAGACGGAACGTGATCACGCTTTATCAGGAAAATATGAAATATATCCTTAAGGATATCGGCTTTATTTTAACAAAAGCCAATCAGGCTATACAGACCCTTGAAAAGTATAAATTAATTTTGGACAACGCAATTTCCACTTTAAGCGCTTTGGAATTTGAAGAGCTTGTCACATTCGGAGATGTCATTTCCGTTATGCACCGCTATGAAATGGTGCTGCGAATTAAAAATGAAATCAACATGTACATTAAAGAGCTCGGAACAGAAGGGCACCTCATCAGGCTTCAAGTAAGCGAGCTGATCACAGACATGGAACAGGAAGCGGCGCTGTTCGTAAAAGACTATGTCAAAGAAAAAATTAAAGACCCGTTTGTCCTGCTCAAAACGCTCCAGGATATGTCGAGTTTTGAATTGCTGGATGATTCCATTCTGCTTAAGCTTCTCGGTTATTCGGCTTCAACGAACATGGAAGAATACGTCTTTCCGCGAGGCTACAGGCTGCTTCATAAAATCCCCCGCCTGCCAATGCCGATTGTCGAAAATGTTGTGGAAGCGTTCGGCCATTTAAAGCTTATCATTGAAGCGGATGTAAAAGAATTGGACGAAGTGGAAGGAATTGGGGCTGTTCGTGCCCAAAAGATAAAGAAAGGTTTAAAAAGGCTTCAGGAAAAACATTATATTGACAGGCAGCTGTGAGAATTTATCCTAAAAACGATTAAAATATGCAATTTATGGGTATATTATTTTTAATTTTATTTTCACTACAGCAGCTGTATTCAAAAAAATAAAAGGAGGTGAAGGTATGTTAAAACGAATAGTTCAAGCGTTCTTTGCGATTTTGGGAGGCGTTATCGGTATTTTTCTCATACCGGAATTGTTTGTACTGTTAAATGTACAGGACATACCTTTAATAACAAACCCTTATGTGTCCGCTTGTTTGGGAGCTATCATCTTTTTTCTTCTGGGCATCTGGTGTGCGGATTATGTGATTAATTGGGTGAAATGGATTGAGGATTCCCTGATAAAAGCTCCTGTATCAGATTTGTTGTTTGGCTCACTAGGATTGATCTTCGGACTTATGCTCGCTTATCTTATCGTCAACGTTATTCCGTTAAAAGACATCCCGTACCAGCCGATCAGCACGGTGATTCCGCTTGTTTTAGCCGCATTCCTGGGCTACCTCGGATTTCGGGTCGGCTTTAAGAAAAAAGACGAAATGCTCACCCTTTTTTCTACAAGGAAGAAAAAAGGTGCCGCTGAAGAAGAGCGTACTGAAGAAGACAAAAAGCTGAAAATTTTAGATACAAGTGTTATTATAGATGGGAGAATTGCTGATATTTGTCAGACCGGTTTTCTGGAAGGCGTTATTGTGATTCCGCAGTTTGTACTGGAGGAGCTTCAGCACATCGCCGACTCTTCCGACGTCCTGAAACGCAACAGAGGACGGAGAGGGCTTGATATTTTGAATCGGATTCAAAAAGAATTGGATATCAAAGTTGAAATTTACGAGGGCGATTTTGAAGACATCCAGGAAGTTGACAGTAAACTGGTCAAACTTGCAAAGCTGACTTCAGGTGTTGTCGTGACGAACGATTTTAACTTGAATAAGGTGTGCGAACTGCAGAAGGTAGCCGTATTAAACATCAACGACCTTGCCAACGCCGTCAAACCTGTCGTTCTTCCTGGAGAAGAAATGAAAGTACAGGTGATTAAAGACGGAAAAGAACACAATCAAGGTGTGGCTTATTTAGACGACGGCACAATGATTGTCGTTGAAGAAGGGCGAAACTATATCGGCAAACATATCGACGTGCTTGTGACCAGTGTGCTGCAGACGGCAGCCGGCAGAATGATATTCGCCAAGCCGAAACTGCTGGAAAAGGCGCTTTAAAAAGGGGAAAGAACATGAACTATGAAGTCGTCATTCTTGCTGCCGGGCAAGGCAAGCGAATGAACGCCGGGAAAAACAAACTGTTTATCGAGGCAAAAGGAATACCTGTTATAATTCATACTCTACAGGTGTTTGACAACCATGATGCCTGTAAAAGAATGATTTTAGTCATCAATGAGCAAGAATTCGGGGAATTCAACGCCCTTTTGAAACAATACCATTTCAAAACCCTGATCGAGGTCGTACCGGGAGGAAAGGAGCGCCAGCACAGCGTTTTTCAAGGCATCAAAGCGGCCGGAAGAGGGGAGATGGTCCTTGTTCATGACGGAGCAAGACCATTCATTAAACAGGAGCAGATCGAACAGCTCGTCAATAAAGCCGAACAAACAGGTGCTGCAATTTTGGCCGTCCCTGTTAAAGATACGATAAAACGCGTTCAAGACGATAAGATAGACGGAACGATCGAACGTTCAAGCTTGTGGGCCGCTCAAACCCCACAAGCTTTTCGTCTTTCTATTCTGATGAACGCTCATCTCGAAGCGGAAGCAAGTGGCTTTCTTGGAACCGATGACGCCAGCCTCGTCGAGGAAGCGGGCGGCAAGGTCGCGATTGTTCAAGGAGATTACCGGAATATTAAGCTGACGACTCCGGATGACTTGCTTATTGCCGAAGCGATATTAGAAGCGGAAAAGAGGAATGAACATGTTTAGAATTGGACAAGGGTTTGACGTTCATCAGCTTCAAGAAGGCAGGCCGCTCATTATAGGGGGAATCACGATTCCTTATGAAAAGGGCCTTCTCGGACATTCAGATGCTGATGTACTTTTACATACGATTGCCGATGCCTGCCTCGGTGCCATCGGGGAAGGCGATATCGGGAAGCATTTTCCCGATACCGATCCTGAATTCAAAGATGCCGATTCATTTAAGCTTCTTCGCCGCGTATGGCAGCTTGTGAAAGAAAAAGGCTATACGCTTGGAAACCTTGATTGTACAATCATCGCTCAAAAACCAAAGATGGCTCCCTACATCGAAGACATGAGAGCCAGAATTGCCGAAGGATTGGAAGCGGAAGTTTCGCAAATTAATGTGAAAGCGACAACGACGGAAAAGCTCGGGTTTACGGGAAGAGCTGAAGGAATTGCCGCCCAGGCTTCAGTTCTGCTCCAAAAGGCATAATTCATTTTGAAGACCGATTCATTTGATGATAGAATAAGAATAAATTTGAACTCTCATTGAGACGAAAGGAAGTAGACAGATGGGAAACGAAGTTCGCGTTCGTTATGCGCCGAGTCCAACCGGCCATTTACATATCGGGAATGCCAGAACGGCTCTCTTCAATTATTTGTTCGCCCGGAGCCAAGGCGGGAAGTTCATCATCCGCATTGAAGACACGGATAAAAAGCGGAATATTGAAGGCGGAGAGCAAAGCCAGCTCAACTATTTAAAATGGCTCGGGATCGACTGGGATGAAGGTGTGGATGTCGGCGGCGAATATGGACCATACCGCCAATCCGAAAGAAATGATATTTACAAGACATACTATGAGGAGCTTCTTGAAAAAGGCCTTGCTTATAAGTGCTACTGCACGGAAGAAGAGCTTGAAAAGGAACGGGAGGAACAGGCGGCCCGCGGAGAAATGCCGCGCTACTCCGGAAAATGCCGCAATTTGACGAAAGAAGAACAGGAAAAGCTTGAGGCTGAAGGCAGACAGCCGAGCATCCGCTTTAAAGTTCCTCAAGGTGAAGTCATCACCTTTAACGATATTGTCAAAGATGAAATTTCTTTTGAAACAGACGGCATCGGCGACTTTGTCATCGTAAAAAAAGATGGAACGCCGACTTACAATTTTGCGGTGGCGGTCGATGACTATCTGATGAAAATGACGCATGTGCTTCGCGGAGAGGATCATATTTCAAATACGCCGAAGCAGATTATGATATACAATGCGTTCGGCTGGGATGTCCCGACTTTTGGACATATGACGCTGATCGTCAATGAAAACCGCAAAAAGCTCAGCAAACGCGATGAATCGATCATACAATTCATCGAACAGTACGAGGAGCTCGGCTATTTGCCGGAAGCGCTCTTTAACTTTATCGCGCTCCTTGGCTGGTCGCCTGTCGGAGAAGAAGAACTGTTTACAAAGGAACAGTTTATTGAGATATTTGATGTGAATCGTTTATCAAAATCACCGGCTGTGTTTGACGCGCATAAACTGAAATGGGTCAACAACCAGTATGTGAAAAAGCTTGACCTTGATCAGGTCGTTGAACTGACTGTCCCCCACTTGCAGAAAGCCGGCAAGGTTTCCGAAGAGCTCGCCGGAAGCGAAAAGGATTGGGTTCGCAAGCTGATTTCCCTCTACCAGGAGCAGCTCAGCTTCGGTGCAGAAATTGTCGAGTTAACAGAGTTGTTCTTTAAAGACGAAATCCAGTATAATCGTGAAGCAAGGACGGTTTTAGAAGAAGAACAGGTTCCGGAAGTGCTGCGGGTGTTTTCCGAAAAGCTTGAACAGCTTGAGGATTTTACTGCGGATGAGATTAAGCAATCGATCAAAGCCGTTCAGAAGGAAACGGGGCATAAAGGGAAAAAGCTGTTTATGCCGATCCGCGTGGCGACAACCGGCCAAACTCACGGGCCTGAGCTGCCTCAGTCCATTGAGCTGTTAGGAAAAGACACCGTTTTAAAACGGCTGAATAACATTAATCAATAAGATAAATCGCTGACAGGGAGAAGTATAAAGCCACGGCCTTTAAAGAGAGAGTCTTCATCGGCTGGAAAAGACTTAAGCGCCAGGCTTTAGAAATGCGCCTCTTGAGACCTTTGAAGAACGTTTGATGACAAGTATTCAAAGGCGGTATCCGCCGTTATGGATGAAAGTTGAGAAAACAGCTGCGCCTGTTTTCTAAACAGAGTGGAACCGCGCGTCAAAAAGCGTCTCTGTCAGATGACAGAGGCGTTTTTTTTATATCGCCGGAACAAAAGGACAGAAGGAAGCGGGGAAACGGGGGGAATCATGTGTTTTTTAAAATGCTGAAAGAAGACGTAGATGTTGTTTTTGACCAAGATCCGGCTGCAAGAAGTTATTTCGAAGTCATCTTAACATATTCAGGATTGCATGCTATATGGGCGCACCGAATTGCACATGCTTTATATAAAAGAAAAAGATTTTTTATCGCCAGAATCATCTCTCAAATCGCCCGCTTCTTTACGGGAATCGAAATTCATCCGGGGGCAAAGATCGGCAGGAGGTTTTTCATCGATCACGGGATGGGGGTCGTAATCGGCGAAACCTGTGAGATCGGCAACAATGTCACGGTTTTTCAAGGCGTAACGCTCGGAGGGACAGGAAAAGAAAAAGGAAAAAGGCATCCGACAATCGAGGATGATGCTCTCATATCAACAGGGGCAAAGGTGCTGGGCTCGATTACGATTGGGAGAGGATCAAAGATCGGCGCTGGGTCCGTCGTCCTGCACGACGTCCCTGAATGCTCCACCGTTGTCGGCATCCCGGGGCGCGTCGTCGTGCAAAATGGCAAGAAAATTAAGCGCGACCTGAATCATCAGGATTTGCCCGATCCGGTGGCTGACCGCTTTAAAGAGCTGGAAAATGAAATCAGGCAGCTGAAACAGGAGCTCCAGAGAAAAGAAAGGGAAGATGAGCTGTGACACTTAAACTGTATAATACACTCACGCGAAAAAAAGAGCCGTTTGTGCCTATTGAAGAAGGCAAGGTCAAAATGTATGTGTGCGGTCCGACCGTCTATAACTACATCCATATCGGAAACGCAAGGCCGGCTATCGTTTATGATACGGTCAGAAAGTATTTAGAGTATAAAGGCTATGACGTCCAATATGTCTCCAATTTTACAGATGTCGATGACAAATTAATTAAAGCGGCTAATGAGCTTGGAGAGGAAGTGCCGGTCATCGCCGAACGCTTTATTAAGGCATACTTCGAAGACGTCGGTTCACTGGGCTGCACAAAAGCTGACTGCCATCCGCGCGTCACTGAAAACATGGATGAAATCATCGATTTTATTCAGACGCTGATCGATAAGGGCTATGCCTATGAGGCGGACGGAGATGTTTATTATAAAACAAGATCGTTTGAAGGCTATGGAAAGCTGTCTCACCAATCGGTCGATGAGCTGAGATCAGGCGCCCGGATTCAAGTGGGCGAAAAGAAAGAAGATGCGCTCGATTTTACATTATGGAAAGCGGCTAAAGATAACGAAATCTCCTGGGAAAGCCCTTGGGGAAAAGGCCGTCCCGGCTGGCATATCGAGTGCTCTGCGATGGCGAGAAAATATTTGGGCGATTCGATCGACATTCACGCCGGCGGTCAGGATCTGGCCTTCCCGCATCATGAAAACGAAATTGCCCAATCGGAAGCATTGACAGGGAAGCCGTTCGCGAAATATTGGCTTCATAACGGCTACATTAATATCGATAATGAAAAAATGTCAAAATCGCTCGGCAACTTTGTGCTTGTGCATGACATTATTAAAGAGCATGATCCGCAAGTGCTGCGATTTTTCATGCTGTCTGTTCATTACAGACATCCGATCAACTATTCGGTCGAACTTCTCGAGAACACAAAAAACGCTTTTGGGCGTCTAAAAACAGCTTATAGCAATTTGCAACACCGCCTGAAAAGCAGTACAAATTTAACAGAGGGCGATTCCGAATGGCTTGAAAAAATCGAGGAGCAAAGAAACGCATTTGAAACGGCAATGGATGACGATTTTAACACGGCGAATGCGATTTCCGTCCTGTTTGACCTGGCCAAACACGCCAACTACTATCTGCAGGAGAAAAATACCGCTGAACACGTCATTCAAGCATTCCTTCAGCTGTTTGATGAAATTTGCACTGTGCTCGGCTTTTCGCTCAAGGAGCAAGAGCTGTTGGACAGGGAAGTCGAGGAGCTGATCGAAAAGCGGAACGAAGCACGCAAAAACCGCGACTTTGCCACATCAGACCAAATTCGCGACAAGCTGAAAAGCATGAACATCATCTTGGAGGATACTCCTCAAGGAACGCGCTGGAAAAGAGGAGAATCATAAACATGAACTTGGAAACCATTAAAGACGCCAAACAATTAAACGGTTTGGCGCTTGCCTATATGGGTGATGCCGTTTTGGAAATATACGTCAGGCATCACCTGTTAAAGCAAGGCATGACCAAGCCCAATGATCTGCATAAGCGGTCAAGCCGCTATGTGTCCGCAAAATCGCAGGCGAGCATGCTGTTTGCCCTTGAGGAGCAGGGCTTTTTCACCGAAGAAGAAAAGGCTGTGCTGAGAAGAGGGCGGAATGCAAAATCCGGAACGGTGCCAAAAAACACGGATGTCCAAACGTACCGTTACAGTACAGCTTTTGAAGCCGTTATCGGGTACCTTTTCCTTGAAAACAGGGAAGAAAGGCTTGATGAGCTCATCAAAAAAGCGTTGGAAAAACGGGACGGCAGGGAGGAAGTCAAATGAGTCAGCAGCACGATTATGTCATAGGGAAAAACGCGGTAATTGAAACGTTGAAATCGGACCGTGAACTGTACAAGCTTTGGATGGCTGAAAACACAGTGAAGGGACAGGCTCAGCAAGTCGTTGACCTCGCCGCGAAAAAAGGCATCACGATTCATTATGTCCCGCGAAAAAAGCTTGATCAAATGGTTGATGGCCAGCATCAGGGCGTCGTCGCTCAGGTGGCGGCTTACAAGTATGCGGAGCTGGACGACCTTTTTCAAAAGGCCGAAGACAGAAATGAACAGCCGTTTATCATCGTTTTGGATGAAATCGAAGACCCGCATAATCTGGGATCGATTATGCGGACGGCTGACGCAGTCGGCGCCCACGGCATCATCATTCCGAAAAGGCGTGCCGTCGGCCTTACGACGACTGTCGCCAAAGCCTCGACAGGTGCGATAGAATATATTCCTGTTGCGAAAGTAACGAACTTGGCCCGGACATTGGATGATATGAAAGAGCGGGGCATCTGGGTCGTCGGCACCGATGCGTCAGGACAGCAGGACTACAGATCGATGGACGGAAACATGCCAATCGCGCTTGTCATCGGCAGCGAAGGCAAAGGCATGGGAAGGCTTGTCAAGGAAAAATGCGACTTTCTCATCCGCCTGCCCATGGCGGGAAAAGTCACATCGCTGAACGCCTCGGTTGCGGCCGGTCTTTTGCTGTATGAAGTCTACCGGAAACGAAGCCCTCTAGGAGATTAGACAAGGATGGACATCCTGTTAGTCGACGGCTATAACATGATTGGGGCATGGCCTCAGCTGAAAGATTTGAAAGCGAACAGCTTTGAAGAAGCCAGGGACCTTTTGATTCAAAAAATGGCGGAATATCAATCATACACCGGTTTTCGGGTCATTGTTGTCTTTGATGCGCATCTTGTCAAAGGGATCGAGAAAAAACGAATCAATCACCGCGTAGAGGTGATTTTCACAAGGGAAAATGAAACGGCCGACGAACGGATTGAAAAGCTTGCGTCAGATTTGAACAACATTCAGACGCAGATCCACGTTGCCACATCCGATTATACGGAGCAGTGGGCGATCTTTGGCCAGGGGGCACTGCGCAAATCGGCGAGGGAGCTGCTCAGGGAAGTTGAAGCGATTGAAAGAAAAATCGAAAAGAGGGTGAAAAAAATCACCTCAGAACGTCCTGTCGGGAAAATTCCTTTATCAGAAGATGTCCTGAAGATCTTTGAAAAATGGCGGCGGGGCGATTTGGATTAGGTTGACGCTTTTTTGTCCATTACTGTATAATATTTCTATCTACGTGCGGTCGGGGGGATCGGAGTGAACTTACAAAACAACCAGGGAAAATTCAGCAAGGAACAGTTCAGCAAAGAACAGTTTTGCCAGTTGGAAGACGAGCAGGTCATTGAAATGGTTCATGTCGGAGACAGTGATGCGTTAGATTATTTGATTACAAAGTACCGTAATTTTGTAAGGGCAAAAGCGAGATCCTACTTTTTAATCGGGGCTGATCGGGAAGATATCGTTCAGGAAGGCATGATCGGACTCTACAAA
The DNA here is from genome assembly GCF_000465465.2 of Bacillus sp. NSP9.1. Taxonomy (NCBI): domain Bacteria; kingdom Bacillati; phylum Bacillota; class Bacilli; order Caryophanales; family Bacillaceae; genus Bacillus; species Bacillus sp. NSP9.1. The sequence continues at coordinate 4,527,683 of NZ_CP048273.1, read as the reverse complement.
TCTATCCGTGATTTTAGAGAGGACAAGCTGACTTCATTCAAAGCTTTTGCAGAATTATGCATTACCCGCCAAATTATTACCGCTATCAAAACAGCTACTCGTCAGAAACATATTCCGCTCAATTCGTATGTGTCGCTGGACAAGCCCATTTATGACGAAGAGTCAGACCGGACGCTTCTCGATGTGATTTCAGGAGCGAAAGTGATGAACCCTGAGGAACTGATTATCAATCAGGAAGAATTCGATGACATCGAGCTGAAGATGGGAGAATTGCTTAGTGATTTGGAAAGAAAAGTTCTTGCGCTCTATCTCGACGGAAGATCCTATCAGGAAATCTCTGAAGAATTAAACCGCCATGTAAAATCAATCGACAATGCGCTTCAGCGCGTCAAAAGGAAGCTTGAAAAGTACCTCGAGCTCCGCGAGATCAGCTTGTAGCCGATGCTTATGGCATATTGACAGCAATTTTAGGACTGTGATATGTTACTTAGGAAATGCTAGTCCAGAAAAAGGTGTAAACATGAAGAAAAAAATAACGTTGGCCTGTAAAAATTGTGGAAACCGTAATTATACGACAATGAAAAGCTCCGCAGCTTTGGCTGAACGGCTCGAAGTAAAGAAATACTGCAATAACTGCAATTCACATACAGTACATCTGGAAACAAAATAGGCTTTTGTTTTTGGGTTGTGGAGGTTTCTTATATTATGAAATTCTTAAAGAATGTCGGAAAAGAAATGAAAAAGGTCACCTGGCCTAAAGGAAAAGAGTTAACGCGCTATACGATCACCGTTATAACCACCGTTATCTTTTTCGCCATCTTTTTTGCACTCATCGATTCGGGTATTACGCAAATAATTCGTTTAATAGTTGAATAATGATCAGCATAACGTGTTATAATAGATCTAAATATCACTTGCCAAAAAACCCGTTTAACGGGTTTTTTCATTGTTTCAAAATATGAGGCTCGTATAAAAGAACCGTCAGTTTCCCGTACGGCCAATAAACTTTTAAGGTGTGGGGAGGGAAGGACTAGAAAGGTCCTGAATGAGAATGGAAAAGAAATGGTATGTTGTTCACACGTACTCCGGTTATGAAAACAAGGTAAAGGCGAACTTGGAGAAGCGGGTAGAATCGATGGGAATGCAAGATAAAATCTTCCGCGTCGTTGTGCCTGAAGAAGAAGAGACGGATATTAAAAACGGCAAGAAAAAGGTTGTCAAAAAGAAGGTGTTCCCTGGCTATGTTCTTGTAGAGCTGGTCATGACGGACGATTCCTGGTATGTTGTTCGGAATACGCCGGGGGTGACAGGATTTGTCGGTTCAGCGGGGTCCGGTTCAAAACCGACGGCTTTGCTTCCGGGGGAAGCGGAAAAAATTCTGAAGCGGATGGGACTTGAAGAAAGAAAAACAGAAGTTGACTTTGAACTGAAAGAAACCGTTAAAGTCATCGATGGTCCATTTGCCGATTTCACAGGGACGATTGAAGAAATCGACCATGACAAAAACAAAGTCAAAGTATTTGTCAACATGTTCGGAAGGGAAACCCCTGTTGAGCTCGAATTTACTCAAGTTGACAAATTGTAATGGAAAAGCGCTTGAAATCACTATATAAAAGTGGTAATATACAAAGGTGCGTCTTGGCAAAAACGCCAAGGCAGCTAGCTTGATATTTTCATCATTCATATAAAGAATGAGACCTTGAGTGGGAGGGTTCACCCTATTACCACATCACGGACTTTAAGGAGGTGTGTCTCGTGGCTAAAAAAGTAGTTAAAGTTGTAAAATTGCAAATTCCTGCTGGGAAAGCGAATCCAGCTCCGCCAGTTGGTCCTGCATTAGGTCAAGCCGGTGTTAACATCATGGGATTCTGTAAGGAGTTTAACGCTCGTACATCTGACCAGGCTGGTCTTATCATTCCTGTAGAAATTTCGGTTTACGAAGACCGTTCATTTACATTTATTACAAAAACTCCGCCTGCTGCTGTATTGCTTAAAAAAGCGGCTGGAATTGAGTCAGGTTCTGGTGAGCCTAACCGTAATAAAGTCGCAACCGTTAAACGCGATAAAGTACGTGAAATCGCCGAAACAAAAATGCCTGACCTGAATGCGGCAGATGTTGAAGCGGCTATGCGTATGGTTGAAGGAACTGCCCGCAGTATGGGTATTGTGATCGAAGATTAATCTTTTGTTTCTTTGCTGGGTTGCGAGTTTGGATTAGACAAGTTCGCAACCCTTATTCGTGGGAGGTTATTCCGCTAAAACCACTAAGGAGGAAATTTTAAAATGGCTAAAAAAGGTAAAAAATACGTCGAAGCTGCCAAGCTTGTAGAGCGTACAAAAGCTTACGATGTAAACGAAGCGATCGAGCTTGTGAAAAAAACAAACACAGCTAAATTCGACGCTACTGTTGAAGCAGCGTTTCGTTTAGGTGTTGACCCTCGTAAAAACGACCAGCAAATCCGCGGTGCAGTTGTTCTTCCAAACGGAACAGGTAAAACACAGCGCGTCCTTGTTTTCGCTAAAGGAGAAAAAGCGAAAGAAGCAGAAGCTGCTGGTGCAGATTATGTAGGCGATGCTGATTACATCAACAAAATCCAGCAAGGCTGGTTTGATTTTGATGTCATCGTTGCAACTCCTGACATGATGGGTGAAGTCGGTAAAATCGGACGCGTGCTTGGACCAAAAGGTCTGATGCCAAACCCTAAAACAGGAACGGTTACATTTGAAGTTGAAAAAGCAGTTAAAGAAATCAAAGCGGGTAAAGTTGAATACCGCGTCGATAAAGCAGGAAACATCCATGTTCCAATCGGAAAAGTGTCATTCGAAGAAGGGAAGCTTGTTGAAAACTTCGCGACAATGTATGACACAATTTTGAAAGCAAAACCTGCTGCTGCTAAAGGTGTATACGTGAAAAACGTATCTGTTACATCTACAATGGGACCTGGAATCAAAGTGGACCCTTCAACTTTTAACGTAAAATAATATTGACTCTTATCACGCGCTTTGATATAATTCATAGCGTTGTATAATAAAATATGTCCATTTATACCGTAGACAGTAGGTGCCTTTCAAGGCTTAATTTCCTACCGAGGTGTATATATATCACAGCTTTACGCTACGTATGCTTGTATATACAGCCTCCATGTCGAATGGAGGCTTTTTATATGAAACCAGTCGTTAAAGAACGTGATCACCAAACGGTATAAGTGTTACACAAATGAATTCTTACAGGAGGTGTAACCATGAGCAGCGCAATTGAAACAAAAAAAGTTGTTGTCGAAGAGATTGCTTCTAAACTGAAAGAAAGTAAATCAACGATCATCGTTGACTATCGCGGTCTTAACGTATCTGAAGTAACAGAGCTTCGTAAACAGCTTCGCGAAGCTAACGTTGAGTTCAAAGTTTACAAAAATACAATGACTCGCCGTGCGGTTGAACAAGCTGAACTTAGTGGTTTGAACGATTTCTTAACTGGACCGAATGCGATTGCATTCAGCACTGAAGATGTTGTCGCTCCGGCTAAAGTTCTTAACGAGTTTGCTAAAAAGCACGAAGCTCTTGAAATCAAAGCCGGCGTTATCGAAGGCAATGTTGCTACTGTTGAAGAAGTGAAAGCTCTTGCTGAACTTCCATCACGCGAAGGCTTGCTTTCCATGTTGCTTAGCGTACTTCAAGCTCCAGTTCGCAACCTTGCTCTTGCTGCAAAAGCTGTGGCAGATCAGAAGGAAGAACAAGGCGCTTAATTTAATCGTTTTTCAAATTTAAAACAAATGGAGGAATTACAAATGGCTTTAAATATCGAAGAAATCATTGCTTCCGTTAAAGAAGCAACTGTGCTTGAATTGAACGACTTAGTAAAAGCAATCGAAGAAGAATTTGGCGTAACTGCTGCTGCTCCTGTAGCTGTAGCTGGTGGAGCTGCTGGCGGCGCTGCTGCTGAAGAGAAAACTGAATTTGATCTTGTTCTTGCTGGTGCAGGGGATCAAAAAATCAAAGTTATCAAAGTTGTTCGTGAAATCACTGGTCTTGGCTTGAAAGAAGCTAAAGAACTTGTTGACAACACGCCAAAACCTCTTAAAGAAGGTATTGCGAAAGAAGAAGCTGAAGAGCTTAAAGCTAAACTTGAAGAAGTTGGCGCTTCTGTAGAAGTTAAGTAATCTTCACCTAATCTTTAGGGGAAAGCTCGCTTTTAAAAGCGGGCTTTTTCTTTGCTAATTAATTGTAGTCCCTTCCGCATAAGAAAAGCCATCTTGTCTCAAGATATCTGGAGAGTTCACCAACTGAGGAGGTTCTGTGATGACTGACCATTATTATTCGGAAAAACCTTCAGCAAAAAGCAGCAGAAAAACGTGGACATTTCGTTTGAGAAACCGGACGTTTACTTTTATCAGCGACAGCGGGGTCTTTTCAAAAAAAGAGGTGGACTTTGGTTCAAGGCTGCTGATTGAAGCTTTCCGTGAACCTGATGCAGAAGGTGATTTTTTGGATGTAGGCTGCGGATATGGCCCGATTGGCCTTTCGCTTGCTGCGGATTTCGAAGATCGGACGGTTCACATGATTGATGTCAATGAAAGAGCTGTCGAACTATCGAAGGAAAACGCGTTAAACAATCAGATCAACAATGTTGAAGTATATCAAAGCGATCTGTTTTCCAACGTCGAACCTGCAAAAAAATTCGCTTCCATTATCACAAATCCCCCTATACGTGCCGGGAAAAAAACAGTACACGCCATCTTTGAAAACAGCGCTGAACATTTGCGGCCTTCAGGCGACTTGTGGGTCGTCATTCAGAAAAAACAAGGCGGTCCTTCTGCCATTGATAAATTAAAAGAACTTTTTGCGGACGTTGAAGTCGTTCAAAAAAAGAAAGGGTACTATATCATCAGAGCAAAAAAAGTTTGACTCGAATTTTCAGCTATGTTAACATTATAAAATGCCAATGTATATATTTTGCTGCCGTTTTTAAGAAACGCCTCAGCCTGTATAAAATATACATTTTTGGGAACACTAATAAAATCGGTATTTTGTTTTTGGATGTGGTTTTCTAAATTAGAAACCCTTTTTTCTTTTGTCTTGTAAAAGTATTTCTTACATATTTGCGGAGAAATGCTTGTTACACATATATTACGCATGATTTGAGGGGTGAATCAGTTGACAGGTCAACTAGTTCAGTATGGACGACACCGCCAGCGCAGAAGCTATGCACGCATTAGCGAAGTGTTAGAATTACCAAATCTCATTGAAATTCAAACCTCTTCTTATCAGTGGTTTCTTGATGAGGGTCTTAGAGAGATGTTTCAAGACATATCGCCAATTGAGGATTTCACTGGTAACCTCTCTCTGGAATTTATCGACTACAGCTTGGGTGAGCCTAAGTATCCGGTAGAAGAATCAAAAGAACGAGACGTGACTTACTCAGCGCCGCTGCGGGTCAAAGTTCGCTTAATCAACAAAGAGACCGGCGAGGTCAAGGATCAGGACGTCTTTATGGGCGACTTCCCTATTATGACTGATACTGGAACCTTCATTATCAACGGTGCGGAGCGCGTTATCGTATCCCAGCTCGTTCGTTCTCCAAGTGTATATTACAGTGGTAAAGTTGACAAAAACGGTAAGAAAGGTTTTACTGCGACTGTCATTCCAAACCGTGGCGCATGGTTAGAATACGAGACTGATGCGAAAGATGTTGTTTATGTCCGCATTGATCGCACACGTAAGTTGCCGGTTACGGTTCTTTTGCGTGCTCTCGGCTTCGGATCTGATCAGGAGATTATCGATCTGATCGGTGAAAACGAGTATTTGCGCAATACGCTTGATAAAGATAATACCGAAAACACCGACAAAGCGCTTCTTGAAATCTATGAGCGTCTCCGTCCGGGAGAGCCGCCTACGGTAGAAAACGCAAAAAGCTTGCTTGATTCAAGATTCTTCGATCCAAAAAGATATGATCTTGCGAGTGTAGGACGCTACAAAATTAATAAAAAGCTTCATATCAAAAACCGCCTTTTCAATCAGCGGCTTGCTGAAACGCTTGTGGATCCTGAAACAGGTGAAATCATTGCTGAAAAAGGTGCGATTTTGGACAGAAGAACACTTGATAAAGTGCTGCCGTATCTAGAAGAAGGAATCGGTTTTAAAAAGCTTTATCCAAATGGCGGAGTAGTCGAAGATGAAGTGACGCTTCAATCGATCAAAATCTACGCCCCTACCGATCAAGAAGGCGAGCAGACAATCAATGTGATTGGAAATGCTTTTATCGAAGAAGGCGTCAAAAATATCACTCCTTCCGATATCATTTCTTCGATCAGTTATTTCTTTAACCTGCTTCACGGAGTAGGCGATACCGATGATATTGACCATCTGGGCAACCGCCGTCTTCGTTCAGTAGGCGAGCTTCTGCAAAACCAGTTCCGCATCGGTTTGAGCAGAATGGAGCGTGTTGTTCGTGAAAGAATGTCTATTCAAGATACAAACACGATCACACCGCAGCAGTTGATTAATATTCGCCCGGTTATCGCTTCAATTAAAGAATTTTTCGGAAGCTCACAGCTTTCTCAATTCATGGACCAGACGAATCCTCTCGCTGAGCTGACGCATAAGCGTCGTCTATCAGCGCTTGGACCTGGCGGTTTGACCCGTGAGCGTGCCGGAATGGAAGTGCGTGACGTTCACTACTCCCACTACGGCCGGATGTGTCCGATTGAAACGCCTGAGGGTCCGAACATCGGCTTGATCAACTCGCTTTCTTCATTTGCGAAAGTGAACCGTTTCGGATTTATCGAAACACCGTACCGCCGTGTTGATCCTGAGACAGGAAAAGTAACGCCGAGGATCGACTACTTAACGGCTGATGAAGAAGATAACTATGTTGTTGCACAGGCAAACGCACGCCTTAATGACGACGGATCATTTGTAGACGACAGCATCGTCGCCCGCTTCAGAGGTGAGAACACTGTTGTTTCCAAAGACCGCGTCGATTACATGGACGTTTCTCCTAAGCAGGTTGTTTCTGCTGCAACCGCATGTATTCCTTTCTTGGAAAACGATGACTCAAACCGCGCCCTGATGGGAGCGAACATGCAGCGTCAGGCTGTGCCGCTTATGCAGCCTGAATCACCAGTTGTCGGAACAGGAATGGAATACGTGTCTGCAAAAGACTCCGGTGCAGCTGTGATTTGCCGCCATCCGGGAATCGTTGAACGGGTGGAAGCGAAAAACGTATGGGTGCGCCGCTATGAAGAAATCGACGGCCAAAAAGTTAAAGGAAACCTTGATAAATACAGCTTGCTGAAGTTTGTCCGTTCCAACCAGGGAACATGCTACAACCAGCGTCCGATCGTAAGCGTCGGAGACGAAGTTGAAAAAGGTGAAATTTTAGCTGACGGTCCATCCATGGAAAAAGGTGAACTTGCCCTTGGACGCAACGTCATGGTCGGCTTTATGACATGGGATGGCTACAACTATGAGGACGCCATCATCATGAGCGAACGCCTTGTAAAAGACGACGTTTATACGTCTATCCATATTGAAGAATACGAATCAGAAGCCCGGGATACAAAACTCGGACCTGAAGAAATCACCCGCGATATTCCGAACGTCGGTGAGGATGCTCTCCGCAATCTCGATGAACGCGGAATCATCCGTGTCGGTGCCGAAGTGAAAGACGGGGACCTTCTTGTTGGTAAAGTCACGCCTAAAGGTGTGACAGAGCTTACAGCAGAAGAGCGCCTGCTACACGCCATCTTTGGAGAAAAAGCGCGCGAAGTCCGCGATACGTCACTCCGTGTTCCGCACGGCGGCGGCGGAATCATCCTTGATGTTAAAGTCTTCAACCGCGAAGACGGGGATGAACTGCCTCCTGGCGTCAACCAGCTTGTCCGCGTGTACATCGTTCAGAAGCGTAAGATTTCTGAAGGGGACAAAATGGCCGGACGTCACGGTAACAAAGGTGTTATTTCGAAAATTCTTCCGGAAGAAGATATGCCGTATCTTCCTGACGGTACACCGATCGATATCATGTTAAACCCGCTCGGTGTTCCATCGCGTATGAACATCGGGCAGGTATTGGAGCTTCACCTCGGTATGGCTGCACGCCGACTCGGCCTGCATGTTGCATCACCGGTATTCGACGGCGCCCGCGAGGAAGACGTGTGGGAAACGCTTGAAGAAGCCGGCATGTCACGAGATGCGAAAACCGTCCTTTACGACGGCCGCACCGGTGAGCCATTTGATAACAGGGTTTCCGTGGGAATCATGTATATGATCAAACTTGCCCACATGGTTGACGACAAATTGCATGCCCGTTCAACCGGTCCTTATTCACTCGTTACCCAGCAGCCTCTCGGAGGTAAAGCACAGTTCGGCGGACAGCGTTTCGGTGAGATGGAAGTATGGGCGCTCGAAGCTTACGGCGCGGCATACACGCTGCAAGAAATTCTCACTGTCAAATCCGACGATGTCGTGGGCCGTGTGAAAACTTATGAAGCCATCGTAAAAGGAGACAACGTTCCAGAACCTGGCGTTCCAGAGTCGTTCAAAGTATTGATCAAAGAGCTTCAAAGCTTGGGTATGGACGTTAAAATTCTTTCAAGCGATGAAGAAGAAATTGAAATGAGAGACTTGGAAGACGATGAAGATGCAAAACAAAACGAAGGTCTTTCATTATCAAACGATGATGAAGGCGAAGATTTTGTTTCTGCTGATGCTGAACGAGACGTCGTCACAAAAGAATAACTGAATTTTTTACGCAAGTGACAGGGTATAACCCGAAGATAAAAAGGGAGGTAGGCCCCTTGCTGGATGTGAACAATTTTGAGTATATGAACATCGGTCTCGCTTCACCTGATAAAATCCGTTCATGGTCTTACGGAGAAGTGAAAAAGCCTGAAACAATCAACTATCGTACTTTGAAACCTGAAAAAGATGGTCTATTCTGCGAGCGCATTTTCGGTCCTCAAAAGGACTGGGAATGCCATTGCGGGAAGTACAAGCGGGTTCGTTATAAAGGCGTAGTCTGCGACCGTTGTGGAGTAGAAGTAACCCGGGCTAAAGTCCGTCGTGAGAGAATGGGGCATATCGAGCTGGCAGCCCCGGTTTCTCACATCTGGTATTTCAAAGGAATCCCAAGCCGTATGGGTCTTGTGCTGGATATGTCTCCGCGCGCATTGGAAGAAGTCATTTACTTTGCTTCTTATGTCGTAACAGATCCGGCCAATACGCCGCTTGAGAAAAAGCAGCTTCTTTCTGAAAAAGAATACCGTGCGTACCTTGATAAATACGGCAATAAATTTCAAGCTTCCATGGGGGCTGAAGCGATTCATAAGCTCCTTCAAGATATCGATCTTGACAAGGAAGTGGATATGCTCAAAGAAGAGCTCAAAACGTCTCAAGGACAGCGCCGTACGCGTGCGATCAAGCGCCTTGAAGTGTTGGAAGCGTTCCGTAACTCCGGAAACAAACCGTCTTGGATGATCCTTGACGTTCTTCCGGTCATTCCACCTGAGCTGAGACCTATGGTGCAGCTTGATGGCGGACGTTTTGCGACTTCTGACCTTAACGACCTTTACCGCCGCGTCATCAACCGTAACAATCGTTTAAAACGTCTACTGGATCTTGGAGCACCGAGCATTATCGTTCAAAACGAAAAGCGTATGCTTCAGGAAGCCGTTGACGCGCTGATCGATAACGGACGCAGAGGACGTCCGGTTACGGGACCTGGAAACAGACCGCTCAAATCCCTTTCTCACATGCTGAAAGGTAAACAGGGCCGTTTCCGTCAAAACCTTCTCGGTAAGCGTGTTGACTATTCAGGCCGTTCGGTTATCGTCGTAGGTCCGAACCTGAAAATGTACCAATGCGGCCTTCCGAAAGAGATGGCTTTGGAGCTGTTCAAGCCATTCGTCATGAAAGAGCTTGTCGAAAAAGGTCTTGCCCACAATATTAAGAGTGCGAAGCGTAAAATTGAGCGCGTTCAGCCTGAAGTATGGGATGTTCTTGAATCAGTCATCAAGGAACACCCGGTTCTGCTCAACCGTGCACCTACGCTTCACAGGCTGGGGATCCAAGCGTTTGAACCAACGCTTGTTGAAGGCCGCGCCATCCGTCTTCACCCGCTTGTATGTACGGCATACAACGCTGACTTTGACGGTGACCAAATGGCCGTTCACGTTCCATTATCAGCCGAAGCGCAAGCTGAAGCGCGTATTCTGATGCTTGCTGCGCAAAACATCTTGAACCCTAAAGACGGAAAACCGGTTGTTACACCGTCTCAGGATATGGTTCTTGGAAACTACTACCTGACGCTTGAACGCCCTGGTGCTGTCGGCGAAGGTATGGTTTTCAAAGATACAGATGAAGCGCTGCTTGCTTATCAAAACGGATATGTTCATTTGCATACGAGAGTGGCCGTTGCGGTTAACTCCCTGAAAAATGAAACATTCACAGAAGAACAGCGTTCAAAACTGCTGATTACAACAGTCGGAAAGCTGATCTTCAATGAAATTCTTCCGGCTTCGTTCCCATACATGAACGAACCGACGAAGAGCAATATTGAAGAAAAAACGCCTGACCGTTTCTTCCTGGACTACGGAGCCGATGTGAAAGAGGCGATTCAAAAGCAAGAAATCAATCCGCCGTTCAAAAAAGGCATCCTAGGTAAAATCATTGCGGAGATCTTCAAAAGATTCCACATTACAGAAACGTCAAAAATGCTTGATCGCATGAAGAATCTCGGCTTTAAATATTCAACAAAAGCCGGTATCACGGTCGGTGTTTCCGATATCGTCGTCTTGGATGACAAACAGGAAATTCTTGAGGAAGCACAAGGAAAAGTCGATAACGTTCTGAAGCAGTTCAGACGCGGTCTGATTACAGAAGAAGAGCGTTATGAACGCGTCATTTCCATCTGGAGTGCGGCTAAGGATACGATCCAAGGCAAGCTGATGAAATCCTTGGATGAAATCAACCCGATCTATATGATGAGTGATTCCGGAGCCCGGGGTAACGCATCAAACTTTACGCAGCTTGCGGGTATGCGGGGTCTGATGGCCAACCCGGCCGGACGGATTATCGAGCTTCCGATCAAGTCAAGTTTCCGCGAAGGTTTAACGGTTCTGGAGTACTTTATCTCCACACACGGTGCGCGTAAAGGTCTTGCCGATACAGCGCTGAAGACAGCCGACTCAGGCTACTTGACAAGACGTCTTGTAGACGTTGCCCAAGATGTCATCATTCGTGAGACAGATTGCGGCACTGACCGCGGTATTCTTGCAAAAGCCATCACAGAAGGCACAGAAGTGATCGAGCGTCTTGAAGAACGTCTCATTGGCCGCTTTGCAAGAAAGCCTGTTAAACATCCGGAAACCGGCGAAGTGATCGTGAACGAAAACGAGCTGATCGACGAGGACAAAGCGCTTGAAATCGTCGAAGCCGGCATCGAAGAAGTATGGATTCGTTCCGCCTTTACATGTAATACGTCACACGGGGTATGTAAACGATGCTATGGCCGCAACCTGGCGACAGGAACCGATGTTGAAGTCGGTGAAGCAGTCGGAATCATCGCTGCCCAATCCATCGGTGAGCCTGGTACACAGCTAACAATGCGTACCTTCCATACGGGCGGTGTTGCCGGAGACGATATTACACAAGGTTTGCCGCGTATTCAGGAATTATTTGAAGCGCGTAACCCTAAAGGTCAGGCGACGATCTCTGAAATTGACGGTGTCGTAGCTGAAATCAATGAAGTTCGCGATAAACAGCAGGAAATCGTCGTTCAGGGTGAAGTTGAAAGCCGTTCTTATACGGCGCCGTACAACGCCCGTCTGAAAGTAACTGAAGGAGAGAAAATCTCCCGCGGTCAGGTTCTGACGGAAGGTTCGGTCGATCCGAAAGAGCTTCTGAAAGTAACCGACATTACGACGGTTCAGGAATATCTGCTTCACGAAGTGCAGAAGGTTTACCGTATGCAGGGGGTTGAAATCGGAGATAAGCACGTTGAAGTTATGGTCCGCCAGATGCTTCGCAAAGTGCGTGTGATCGATGCCGGTGATACAGATGTACTGCCTGGCACACTTCTCGATATTCACCAGTTTACACAAGCGAACAAAAAGGTGCTGCTTGAAGGAAAACGACCTGCAACAGGCCGTCCGGTGCTGCTCGGTATCACAAAAGCGTCTCTTGAAACGGATTCCTTCTTGTCTGCCGCGTCATTCCAGGAAACAACACGCGTCCTGACAGATGCAGCAATCAAAGGAAAACGGGATGAACTTCTCGGCCTGAAAGAGAATGTCATCATCGGTAAGCTTGTCCCGGCGGGAACAGGTATGCTCAACTACCGTAAAGTGAAGCCGGTATTGCAAGTTCAATCTTCCGATGAAATGGTTCCGGCAGAATAGATTTAAAATATCCTAAAGAAGGATGTCACTAAAAATTGTCATACTATGTTGACATCCTTCTTTCAGGATGATAATATAACCAAGGTGCTCAATTTAAACCTGTTACTTTGGAGGATGTCTTATGTCTTATGATAAAGTATCACAGGCTCAATCAATCATCATCGGTACGAAGCAGACAGTTAAAGCACTCAAACGAAATTCTGTAAAGGAAGTTGTCGTTGCGAAAGACGCAGATCCCCATCTGACAGCAGGTGTTATTCACCTGGCGAATGAACAGGGTGTTCCCGTCTCATTGGCTGAGTCCATGAAAAAGCTCGGCAAAGCTTGCGGAATTGAAGTCGGTGCGGCAGCTGTTGCCATTATTCAATAACGTACTCGTTGTTTTTGCTTTTATGCAAAGGCATTGTTTTTTGCTTTTAAATGAACCACCTGGGTATGTGGGTTATAAAACATGATGAAGGGAGGAAATACAACATGCCTACAATTAATCAGTTAGTACGCAAGGGACGTGTGAACAAAGTTGAAACTTCCAAGTCTCCTGCACTTAACAAAGGATACAACAGCTTTAAGAAAGAGCACACTAACGTGTCTTCACCACAAAAACGCGGGGTATGTACTCGTGTTGGTACAATGACACCGAAGAAGCCGAACTCAGCGCTTCGTAAATATGCCCGTGTTCGTTTGACAAACGGAATCGAGGTTACTGCCTACATTCCTGGTATCGGACACAACCTGCAAGAGCACAGTGTCGTATTAATCCGCGGCGGACGTGTTAAAGACTTACCGGGGGTACGCTACCACATCGTGCGTGGCGCACTTGATACTGCCGGAGTTGAAAACCGTGCACAAGGCCGTTCTAAATACGGTACAAAACGTCCTAAGAAAAAATAATGCAGTTTAAATACAAATAAAAGGGTTTTTAAAAGCAAGGAGTTCTGGCAATGCTGTTAAGGGCATTGTGCTCCCGCCCGAAAAGCGGATGCCGCCTCTACGGGCATAGCCGCGAAATTCCTCGCTTATTCAAACCCGTAACAAGAGAAGGGAGGATAATCAGATGCCACGTAAAGGTCCTGTAGCAAAAAGAGACGTTTTACCTGATCCGATTTACAATTCTAAGCTGGTTACTCGTTTGATCAACAAAATGATGATCGACGGTAAAAAAGGTAAAGCTCAAACAATCCTATACAAGTCATTCGATATCATTAAAGAACGTACCGGCAACGATGCAATGGAGGTTTTCGAACAAGCATTGAAAAACATCATGCCTGTACTTGAAGTAAAAGCACGCCGTGTAGGTGGTGCGAACTACCAAGTGCCTGTAGAGGTTCGTCCTGAACGTCGTACGACTCTTGGACTTCGCTGGTTGGTAAACTACGCTCGTCTTCGCGGAGAAAAAACGATGGAAGAGCGTTTAGCCAACGAAATTTTAGATGCAGCCAACAACACTGGTGCTGCTGTTAAGAAACGTGAAGATACTCATAAGATGGCTGAAGCGAACAAAGCGTTTGCTCACTATCGCTGGTAATCTTTAACGACAAAATATTATTCCCTAAGAAGGAAGGAGAAAAGACCCAATGGCAAGAGAGTTCTCCTTAGAAAAAACTCGTAATATCGGGATCATGGCTCACATCGATGCCGGTAAGACGACAACAACTGAACGTATCTTGTTCTATACAGGCCGTATTCATAAAATTGGTGAAACTCATGAAGGGGCTTCCCAAATGGACTGGATGGAGCAGGAACAAGAACGCGGTATCACGATTACATCTGCTGCGACAACCGCACAATGGAAAGGCCACCGCGTTAACATCATCGATACACCAGGACACGTAGACTTCACTGTAGAGGTTGAACGTTCCCTGCGCGTACTTGATGGTGCCGTTGCCGTTCTTGACGCTCAATCAGGCGTTGAGCCGCAAACTGAAACAGTTTGGCGTCAGGCAACAACTTACGGAGTACCTCGTATCGTATTTGTCAACAAAATGGACAAAACCGGTGCGGATTTCCTTTACTCTGTAGGAACTCTTAGAGACCGTCTTGAGGCGAATGCTCACGCGATCCAATTACCGATTGGCGCCGAAGACAACTTTGAAGGGATCATCGATCTTGTAGAAAACGTTGCGTATTACTACGAAGATGATCTTGGAACACGCTCTGAAGCGCGTGAAATCCCTGCTGAGTACAAAGATAAAGCTGAAGAGCTTCGCGCCAGCTTAATTGAAGCTGTTGCCGAGCTTGATGAAGAGCTTATGATGAAGTACTTGGAAGGCGAAGAAATCACAATTGACGAGCTGAAAGCAGCAATCCGTAAAGGAACTTGTAACGTTGAGTTCTACCCGGTTCTTTGTGGTTCAGCTTTCAAAAACAAAGGTGTTCAATTAGTGCTTGATGCAGTTCTTGACTACCTTCCAGCTCCAACTGATGTTGAAGCGATCAAAGGTATTGTGCCTGATACTGACGAAGAGGTTACTCGTGAGTCTTCTGACGATGCACCTTTCTCAGCGTTGGCATTTAAAGTTATGACCGACCCTTATGTCGGTAAACTGACATTCTTCCGTGTGTACTCAGGAACGCTTGATTCCGGTTCATACGTAAGAAACTCAACAAAAGGCAAACGTGAGCGTGTCGGACGTATCCTGCAAATGCACGCCAACAGCCGTGAAGAAATTTCTACTGTATACGCAGGAGATATCGCAGCAGCTGTAGGTCTGAAAGATACGACGACTGGTGACACGCTTTGCGACGAGAAAAGCCTGGTTATCCTGGAATCAATGGAATTCCCTGAGCCGGTTATCCACGTTGCAATCGAGCCTAAGTCAAAAGCCGACCAAGACAAAATGTCTACAGCGCTGTCTAAACTGGCTGAAGAAGATCCAACTTTCCGCGCGCATACCGATGCGGAAACTGGTCAAACGATCATCGGCGGTATGGGTGAGCTTCACCTTGATATCATCGTTGACCGTATGAAACGCGAATTTAAAGTTGAAGCCAACGTAGGTGCTCCTCAAGTTGCGTATCGTGAAACATTCCGTGCGAGCGCGCAAGTTGAAGGTAAATTCGTACGTCAATCTGGTGGACGCGGACAATTCGGACACGTTTGGATCGAATTCTCTCCAAACGAAGAAGGAAAAGGCTTTGAATTCGAAAACGCAATCGTCGGTGGTGTCGTTCCACGTGAATACATTCCGGCTGTTCAAGCGGGACTTGAAGATGCGCTGCAAAACGGTGTAATCGCAGGCTACCCGGTTATCGACATCAAAGCTAAATTGTATGATGGTTCTTACCATGATGTTGACTCAAACGAAATGGCGTTTAAAATCGCCGCTTCTATGGCGCTTAAAAACGCTGCAAGCAAATGTAGCCCGGTTCTTCTTGAGCCGATTGCGAAAGTTGAAGTCGTTATCCCTGAAGAATACATGGGAGACATCATGGGTGACATCACATCACGCCGTGGACGCGTAGAAGGTATGGAAGGCCGCGGAAACGCTCAAGTTGTTCGCGCAATGGTTCCGCTTTCTGAAATGTTTGGATACGCAACTGCGCTTCGTTCAAACACGCAAGGCCGCGGTACGTTCACAATGCACTTTGATCACTATGAAGAAGTGCCTAAGAGCATCAGTGATGAGATCATCAAAAAAAATAAAGGCGAATAATTGATTTTGCCGCTTCATTAAAGTATAACTACTATTGTAAGATGAGAAAGTGAAACACAGCTTTCACTTTCTATCACTCTATATCAATAAAATAACCTTTTTAAGGAGGATTTTCAGAATGGCTAAAGAAAAATTCGACCGTTCCAAATCACATGCCAACATTGGTACAATTGGACACGTTGACCATGGTAAAACTACATTAACAGCTGCTATCACTACAGTACTTCATAAGAAATCTGGTAAAGGTACTGCTATGGCATACGACCAAATCGACGGTGCTCCAGAAGAGCGCGAGCGTGGAATCACAATCTCTACTGCACACGTTGAGTATGAAACTGATACTCGTCACTATGCACACGTTGACTGCCCAGGACACGCTGACTATGTTAAAAACATGATCACAGGTGCTGCGCAAATGGACGGAGCGATCCTTGTTGTATCTGCTGCTGACGGCCCAATGCCGCAAACTCGTGAGCACATCCTTCTTTCTCGTAACGTTGGCGTGCCTTACATCGTAGTATTCTTGAACAAATGCGACATGGTAGACGATGAAGAGCTTCTTGAACTAGTTGAAATGGAAGTTCGTGACCTTCTTTCTGAGTACGAATTCCCTGGTGATGATGTACCAGTTATCAAAGGTTCTGCTCTTAAAGCTCTTGAAGGTGATGCTGATTACGAAGCTAAAATCTTCGAACTGATGGATGCGGTTGACGAGTACATCCCAACTCCAGAGCGCGATACTGACAAACCATTCATGATGCCTGTTGAGGACGTATTCTCAATCACTGGTCGTGGAACAGTTGCTACTGGACGCGTAGAGCGCGGTCAAGTTAAAGTCGGTGACGAAGTTGAAATCATCGGTCTTCAAGAAGAAAACAAGAAAACAACTGTTACAGGTGTTGAAATGTTCCGTAAGCTTCTTGACTATGCTGAAGCTGGAGACAACATCGGTGCACTTCTTCGCGGTGTATCTCGTGAAGAAATCCAACGTGGTCAAGTACTTGCTCAACCAGGTACTATCACTCCGCACAAAAAATTTAAAGCTGAAGTTTACGTTCTTTCTAAAGAAGAGGGTGGACGTCACACTCCATTCTTCTCTAACTACCGTCCTCAGTTCTACTTCCGTACAACTGACGTAACGGGTATCATTCAGCTTCCAGAAGGCGTAGAAATGGTTATGCCTGGAGACAACATCGAAATGACTGTTGAATTGATTTCAACAATCGCGATCGAAGACGGAACTCGCTTCTCTATCCGTGAAGGTGGACGTACAGTAGGTTCTGGTGTTGTAACTTCTATCACCGAATAATACTTAAAAATAAAAAACGGGATCCGGATGGATCTCGTTTTTTTATTTATCGCATGTTTGGTAGAGGGATTTATTTTCCGGCTTCATATCCTTGATTAACACAGTCTGAATCTGTATAATAAAAAAAGTGTGCAAACACGGTTAATATTTAATATTGCCTTGCAACATGCCTATAAATTTTGTATAATAGTGCATGTTGGTCTTTGACTGCGATGAAGTGAGAGGTTGCTGACACACCCGGCCGCTTTGCCATGGCAAGGTGATGCAGGTTTTTCTCACGGAGAATTGTCTAACGTAAGTAGGCGAAAAGGAGGGAAAATAATGGCAAAACAAAAAATTCGTATTCGTTTAAAAGCGTATGATCATAGAATCCTTGATCAATCTGCTGAGAAGATTGTTGAAACGGCAAAACGTTCCGGTGCCAGCGTATCTGGTCCGATTCCATTGCCAACTGAGAAATCAGTTTACACAATCCTTCGTGCGGTGCACAAATACAAAGATTCTCGTGAGCAATTTGAAATGCGTACACATAAACGTTTAATCGACATTGTGAACCCAACACCGCAAACTGTCGATGCTCTAATGCGATTAGATCTACCATCTGGTGTCGATATCGAAATTAAACTTTAATCTAAAATATAGAATGATCTTTATAGGAGGTGTGACGAATGACCAAAGGAATCTTAGGAAGAAAAATTGGTATGACGCAAGTTTTCGCAGAAAACGGTGATCTTATTCCGGTAACTGTTATTGAAGCTGCAGCTAACGTTGTACTTCAAAAGAAAACAGCTGAAAACGACGGCTACGAAGCGATTCAGATCGGTTTTGACGACAAGCGCGATAAGCTTGCCAACAAGCCGGAAAAAGGCCACGTCGCAAAAGCGGAAACTGCACCTAAGCGCTTCGTTAAAGAACTACGCGGAGTGGATATGGATGCGTATGAAGTTGGTCAGGAAGTCAAAGTTGATATTTTCTCTAACGGAGAAATCGTAGATGTAACAGGAACATCAAAAGGTAAAGGTTTCCAAGGTGCGATCAAACGCCACGGACAATCTCGTGGACCTATGTCTCACGGTTCCCGCTACCATCGTCGTCCTGGTTCAATGGGACCGGTAGACCCTAACCGTGTATTCAAAGGAAAACTGTTGCCTGGACGTATGGGCGGAGAGCAGATCACTGTTCAAAACCTTGAAATCGTAAAAGTTGATGCAGAACGCAACCTTCTTTTAGTTAAAGGTAACGTTCCTGGTGCCAAAAAATCTCTAGTCACTATTAAAAGTGCAGTTAAATCTAAATAACTCTTTAGGAAAGGAGGAAATTGATCATGCCAAAAGTAGCATTATATAACCAAAACGGTTCTACTGCTGGTGATATCGAATTAAACGACTCTGTATTTGGAATCGAGCCAAATGAGAGCGTAGTATTCGACGCTATTCTTATGCAAAGAGCTTCCTTGCGTCAAGGAACTCACAAAGTAAAAAATCGTTCTGAAGTTAGTGGCGGAGGTCGTAAACCTTGGCGTCAAAAAGGCACTGGCCGTGCTCGTCAGGGATCTATCCGTTCACCGCAATGGCGCGGAGGTGGTATCGTATTCGGTCCTACACCACGCAGCTATGCTTATAAATTACCGAAAAAAGTTCGCCGCTTGGCAATCAAATCAGCATTGTCTTCTAAAGTGCAGGACAACAACTTGATCGTTCTTGAAGATCTTACTCTTGATGCGGTTAAAACAAAAGAAATGGCTTCTGTTCTTACAGGCCTTTCTGTTGAGAAAAAAGCTTTAATCGTAACTGCAGATGTAAATGAAACGGTTGCACTTTCTGCCCGTAACCTTCCTGGAGTTACAGTCGTTGAAGCTAACGGAATCAACGTACTTGATGTTGTCGGTCACGAGAAGCTTGTGATGACGAAAGCAGCGGTTGAAAAAGTAGAGGAGGTGCTTGCATAATGAAAGATCCTCGTGATGTTCTTAAGCGCCCCGTCATTACTGAACGTTCTGCTGATTTAATGGCTGAAAAAAAATATACGTTTGAAGTAGACGTAAGAGCTAATAAAACAGAAGTGAAAGATGCAGTTGAAGAAATCTTTGGAGTGAAAGTTGAGAAAGTCAACATAATGAACTACAAAGGGAAATTCAAACGTGTCGGCCGCTACTCTGGTATGACGAACAAACGCAGAAAAGCCATTGTCAAGCTTACTGCAGACAGCAAAGAAATCGAAATTTTTGAAGCTTAATCATTTGTAAAAAGAAGGAGGGAAATTCAAAATGGCGATTAAAAAGTACAAACCGACCTCTAACGGACGTCGCGGCATGACGACTTCTGATTTCGCTGAAATCACGACAGATCAGCCGGAAAAATCCTTGCTTGCCCCGCTTCATAAAAAAGGCGGACGTAACAACCAAGGGAAATTGACTGTACGTCATCAAGGCGGCGGACATAAACGCCAATATCGTATTATCGACTTCAAACGCGATAAAGATGGTATACCTGGACGCGTTGCTACAGTTGAGTACGATCCAAACCGTTCAGCAAACATTGCTCTAATTAACTATGTAGACGGAGAAAAACGCTACATTTTGGCTCCTAAGGGGCTTGAAGTAGGCACTGAAATCATGTCAGGTTCAGAAGCTGACATTAAAGTAGGTAACGCACTTCCACTGATCAACATCCCAGTTGGTACAGTTGTGCACAATATTGAATTGAAACCAGGAAAAGGCGGACAGCTGGTACGGTCAGCTGGTACATCTGCTCAAGTTCTTGGTAAAGAAGGTAAATACGTTCTTGTACGTCTGAACTCCGGTGAAGTTCGCATGATTCTTTCTGCTTGCCGCGCGACAATCGGTCAAGTGGGTAACGAGCAGCACGAACTGATCAACATCGGTAAAGCAGGACGTTCTCGCTGGAAAGGCGTTCGCCCTACAGTTCGCGGTTCTGTTATGAACCCTAACGATCACCCACACGGCGGTGGTGAAGGACGCGCACCTATCGGACGTAAATCACCTATGTCTCCATGGGGTAAACCAACTCTTGGATTCAAAACTCGCAAGAAAAAGAACAAGTCAGATAAATTCATCGTACGTCGTCGTAAAAATAAATAACGGGGTTGTCTACGGTTCTTATCGGACCGTAGCGCAATCACGAAGGGAGGTTCCAAAATGGCTCGCAGCTTAAAAAAAGGACCATTTGTCGATGATCATCTAATGACAAAAATCGAGAAATTAAATGAAACGGATAAGAAACAAGTTGTGAAAACTTGGTCTCGCCGTTCAACTATTTTCCCGCAATTCATCGGTCACACAATCGCAGTCTATGATGGACGCAAACATGTGCCTGTTTACATCTCTGAAGATATGGTAGGTCACAAGTTGGGTGAGTTTGCACCTACTCGTACTTACAAAGGTCATGCTAGTGATGACAAAAAAACAAGACGCTAATGAGAGGAGGCTTTTAAATGCAACAAGCTAAAGCTGTCGCAAGAACAGTCCGTATTGCTCCTCGTAAGGCACGTCTAGTAATGGACCTGATTCGAGGCAAGCAAGTAGGTGAAGCAGTATCAATCTTAAACCACACGCCAAAAGCTGCTTCCCCGATTATTGAAAAAGTTTTAAAATCTGCTATCGCTAACGCTGAGCACAACTATGAAATGGATGCAAACAGCCTGGTTGTTACTCAAGCTTACGTGAACGAAGGCCCTACGTTGAAAAGATTCCGTCCGCGCGCTATGGGACGTGCAAGCCAAATCAACAAACGTACGAGCCACATTACTATCGTTGTATCAGAAAAGAAGGAGGGATAACTCGTGGGTCAAAAGGTAAATCCAGTCGGTCTTCGTATTGGGGTTATACGTGATTGGGAATCTAAGTGGTTCGCTGGCAAAGATTACGCAGACTTCCTTCACGAAGATCTAAAAATCCGTGAATTTATTAATCAACGCCTGTCTGACGCTTCAGTTTCTAAAGTGGAAATCGAGCGTGCGGCAAACCGTGTCAATATTACGATCCACACAGCTAAGCCTGGTATGGTTATCGGTAAAGGCGGTTCTGAAGTCGAAGCGCTTCGCAAAGCCCTTAACAGCCTTACTGGCAAGCGTGTACACATTAACATTCTTGAAATCAAAAGAGCTGATCTTGATGCTCAGCTAGTTGCAGATAACATTGCTCGTCAATTGGAAAACCGTATTTCTTTCCGTCGTGCGCAAAAGCAACAAATCCAACGCACAATGCGCGCTGGTGCACAAGGAATTAAAACAATGGTTTCCGGTCGTCTTGGCGGCGCTGATATCGCTCGTTCTGAATATTACAGTGAAGGAACTGTTCCATTGCACACATTGCGTGCTGACATCGACTATGCTACATCTGAAGCTGACACAACTTACGGTAAGCTCGGTGTAAAAGTCTGGATCTATCGTGGAGAGGTTCTTCCTACTAAGAAGAAAACTGAGGAAGGAGGAAAATAATATGTTAATGCCAAAACGCGTTAAATATCGCAGAGAGCATCGCGGAAAAATGCGCGGCCGTGCGAAAGGCGGCACTGAAGTGCATTTCGGTGAATACGGTATCCAGGCTCAAGAAGCTTCTTGGATCACAAACCGCCAAATCGAAGCAGCACGTATTGCGATGACTCGTTACATGAAACGTGGCGGTAAAGTTTGGATCAAAATTTTCCCTTCTAAGCCTTATACAGCTAAGCCTCTAGAGGTTCGGATGGGTTCCGGTAAAGGTGCTCCTGAAGGATGGGTAGCTGTTGTAAAACCGGGCAAAGTTTTATTTGAAATTTCTGGTGTGTCTGAGGAAGTCGCTCGTGAAGCTCTTCGTCTTGCATCTCACAAATTGCCAATTAAAACGAAGTTCGTAAAACGTGAAGAAATTGGTGGTGAATCAAATGAAAGCTAATGAAATTCGTGACCTTACCACTGCTGAAATTGAACAAAAAGTAAAGTCTCTTAAAGAAGAACTTTTCAATCTTCGCTTTCAATTAGCGACAGGACAACTTGAAAATACTGCTCGCATTCGTGAAGTGCGCAAGTCAATCGCGCGCATGAAAACTGTGATTCGGGAAAGAGAAATTGCTGCCAACAAATAATTCCGGAGGGAGGTTCTCTAAAACATGAGCGAACGCAATCAGCGCAAAGTCTACCAAGGACGTGTTGTTTCTGACAAAATGGATAAAACCATTACTGTTGTTGTAGAAACTTACAAAAAACACTCACTCTACGGTAAACGCGTAAAGTACTCTAAAAAATTCAAAGCACATGATGAAAATAATCAGGCTAAAATCGGTGACATCGTAAAGATCATGGAAACTCGTCCATTATCTGCGACTAAACGTTTTCGTCTAGTTGAAGTTGTCGAAGAAGCTGTTATTATCTAATAAAGTTCGGAAATCCTTTTTCCGAAGGGAGGTAACAAATAATGATTCAACAAGAGACTCGTTTAAAAGTAGCTGATAACTCTGGCGCGCGTGAAGTTCTTACGATCAAAGTTCTTGGCGGTTCCGGACGCAAAACGGCTAACATTGGTGATGTCATTGTTTGCACGGTTAAACAAGCAACACCAGGAGGCGTTGTCAAAAAAGGTGATGTCGTTAAAGCTGTTATCGTTCGTTCTAAGAGCGGAGCACGCAGAAATGACGGATCTTACATCAAATTCGACGAGAATGCATGTGTTATCATCCGTGACGACAAAAGCCCGCGCGGAACTCGTATCTTCGGACCTGTTGCACGTGAACTTCGTGACAACAACTTTATGAAAATTGTTTCTTTAGCTCCAGAAGTACTTTAATGATATCAATGCCGGACTTGAAGGAGGTGCGATCAGGATGCATGTTAAAAAAGGCGATAAAGTAATGGTTATCTCTGGTAAAGACAAAGGGAAACAAGGAGTGATCCTTGCAGCATTCCCTAAAAAGGACCGCGTACTTGTTGAAGGTGTCAACATGGTGAAGAAGCACGCTAAGCCGACACAAGCAAACCCTCAAGGCGGAATCTTAAACCAAGAGGCGCCAATTCATGTGTCAAACGTAATGCCGCTCGATCCTAAAACAGGTGAAGTGACTCGCGTAGGATACAAAGTAGAAAATGGCAAAAAAGTTCGTGTTGCAAAAAAATCTGGGCAAGTTCTAGATAACTAGTAATCAAAGGAAGGGAGGTCTATCTCATGAACCGCCTTAAAGAAAAGTACAATAAAGAAATTACACCTGCATTAATGAACAAGTTTAACTACAACTCTGTGATGCAAGTGCCTAAAATCGAAAAAATCGTAATCAACATGGGTGTTGGTGACGCTGTTCAAAACGCTAAAGCAATCGATAGCGCAGTTGAAGAACTAACGTTTATCGCTGGTCAGAAACCTGTCGTTACTCGTGCGAAGAAATCTATTGCTGGATTCCGTCTTCGTGAGGGAATGCCGATCGGTGCGAAAGTAACTCTTCGCGGAGAGCGCATGTACGATTTCCTTGATAAACTGATTTCTGTTTCTTTACCGCGTGTACGTGACTTCCGCGGGATTTCCAAAAAGTCTTTCGACGGCCGTGGAAACTACACACTTGGAATTAAAGAACAGCTGATCTTCCCTGAAATTGACTATGATAAGGTTACTAAGGTTCGCGGTATGGATATCGTTATTGTAACGACTGCCAACACGGATGAAGAAGCTCGTGAACTGTTAACTCAATTAGGTATGCCATTCCAGAAATAATCAATGAAAGGGAGGCGAAATCGTGGCTAAAAAGTCAATGATTGCGAAACAAAAACGCACACCGAAGTTTAAAGTACAAGAGTACACTCGCTGCGAACGCTGCGGACGTCCACACTCAGTCATTCGTAAATTTAAACTTTGCCGTATTTGTTTCCGTGAACTTGCATATAAAGGACAAATTCCTGGCGTTAAAAAAGCCAGCTGGTAATCCCCGTTAATGGGAAGGAGGTTATTAAATAATGGTTATGACAGATCCGATTGCAGATATGCTGACTCGTATTCGTAATGCAAACATGGTACGTCATGAGAAGCTTGAAATCCCTGCTTCTAAGTTGAAAAGAGAGATCGCTGAAATCTTGAAACGAGAAGGTTTCATCCGTGACGTAGAATTCATTGAAGATAACAAACAAGGCATCATCCGTGTTTTCTTGAAATACGGACAAAACAACGAACGTGTCATCACTGGCCTTAAAAGAATCAGCAAACCTGGTCTG
The DNA here is from genome assembly GCF_000465465.2 of Bacillus sp. NSP9.1. NCBI lineage: Bacteria > Bacillati > Bacillota > Bacilli > Caryophanales > Bacillaceae > Bacillus > Bacillus sp. NSP9.1. The sequence continues at coordinate 4,503,138 of NZ_CP048273.1, read as the reverse complement.
CGCGTTTACGCTAAGTCAAACGAAGTGCCTCGCGTACTGAACGGACTTGGAATCGCAATTCTTTCTACATCACAAGGTGTGTTAACTGATAAAGAAGCTCGCGCTAAGCAAGCCGGCGGAGAAGTATTAGCATACGTTTGGTAAGAAGTTTAACATGAATGGAGGTGTTTGGTATGTCTCGTGTAGGTAAGAAGCTACTTGAGATTCCTTCAGGTGTTACAGTTACAATGAACGACAACACTGTAACCGTGAAAGGACCAAAAGGAGAATTAACTCGTACGTTTCATCCTGATATGAAGATTAAAATTGAGGACAATGTACTGACTGTAGAACGTCCTTCTGAAAATAAAGAACATCGCGCGCTGCATGGTACAACTCGCAGCATCATCGGAAACATGGTTGAAGGTGTATCTAAAGGGTTTGAAAGAGGTTTGGAATTAGTCGGTGTCGGTTACCGTGCTTCTAAATCCGGAAACAAACTTGTTTTAAACGTTGGATACTCTCATCCAGTAGAGATCGTTCCTGAAAACGGAATTGAAATCGAAGTTCCATCTCAAACAAAAATAGTCGTTAAAGGTACGGATAAAGAACGCGTTGGTGCTACTGCTGCCAACATTCGCGCTGTACGCTCTCCAGAGCCTTACAAAGGTAAAGGGATTCGCTATGAAGGAGAAATGGTTCGTCGTAAAGAAGGTAAATCTGCTAAGTAAACCCGCTTAAAGTGAGAAAGGAGTGACCCAGATGATTACGAAAACAAGCAAGAATGCTGCACGTCTTAAAAGACACGCTCGTGTTCGTTCGAAGCTTTCAGGAACGCCTGAAAGACCTCGTCTAAATGTTTTCCGTTCAAACAAACATATCTACGCACAAGTGATCGATGACGTGAACGGTGTTACACTTGTGAGTGCATCTACTCTTGATAAAGACTTCAACGCCGAAAACGGCGGCGATACGTCTGCGGCTGCAAAAGTTGGAGAGCTTGTTGCAAAACGCGCTTCTGAAAAAGGTATCACAAACGTCGTGTTCGACCGTGGCGGTTACCTCTATCATGGACGTGTAAAAGCTTTGGCTGATGCTGCACGCGAGGCTGGATTAGAATTTTAATAAAAGAAGGAGGGACATATGAATATGCGTCGTATTGACCCAAGCAAATTAGAGTTAGAAGAACGCTTAGTTACCGTTAACCGCGTAGCGAAAGTTGTTAAAGGTGGTCGTCGTTTCCGTTTCGCAGCTCTAGTCGTTGTCGGTGACAAAAACGGTCACGTAGGATTCGGAACTGGTAAAGCACAGGAAGTGCCGGAAGCGATCCGCAAAGCTGTAGAAGATGCGAAAAAGAATTTGATCGAAGTACCAATGGTTGGAACTACAATTCCACACGAAATCATCGGACGTTTCGGTGCAGGAAACATCTTGTTAAAACCTGCTTCTGAAGGTACGGGAGTCATCGCTGGAGGCCCAGTACGTGCGGTACTTGAGCTTGCCGGTATAGCTGATATCCTTTCTAAGTCTCTAGGTTCTAACACACCGATCAACATGATTCGTGCAACAGTCCAAGGTTTAAGCGAGCTGAAACGCGCCGAGGAAGTTGCGAAGCTTCGTGGAAAATCTGTAGAAGAACTGTTAGGATAAGGAGGGAACATTAATGGCTAAATTAGAAATTACCCTCAAACGCAGTGTAATCGGTCGCCCGGAAGATCAGCGCATTACTGTCAGAACGCTTGGTTTAAAGAAAACAAACCAAACAGTCGTTCATGAAGACAACGCTGCGATCCGCGGCATGATTAACAAAGTATCTCATTTAGTTTCTGTTAAAGAACAATAATAATAAACGATAAGCTAAGGAGGTGTCCTAATGAAACTTCATGAATTAAAGCCCGCAGAAGGTTCACGCAAAACGCGCAACCGCGTAGGTCGTGGTATTGGTTCTGGAAATGGTAAAACAGCTGGTAAAGGTCATAAAGGTCAAAACGCTCGTTCCGGCGGCGGTGTACGTCCTGGATTCGAGGGTGGACAAATGCCTTTATTCCAACGTCTTCCGAAACGCGGTTTTACAAACATCAACCGCAAGGACTTCGCTGTAGTCAACCTAGACAAACTCAACAGCTTTGCAGAAGGGACGGAAGTTACTCCTGAACTTCTTTTGGAAACAGGTGTAATTAGCAAGTTGAAATCTGGAGTGAAAATTCTTGGCGACGGTAAATTAGAAAAGAAATTAACTGTTAAAGCCAATAAATTCTCCGCTTCTGCTAAACAAGCAATTGAGGCTGCTGGCGGTACAGCTGAGGTGATCTAACTTGTTTAAGACAATCTCCAATTTTATGCGTGTGAAGGATATTCGGAATAAGATTATCTTCACTCTTTTAATGCTTATCGTCTTTCGTCTCGGTTCGTTCATTCCTGTGCCGCATGTAAACACAGAAGTTTTGAAGGCACAGGACCAAATGAGCGTATTTGGGATCCTTAACACATTTGGCGGCGGTGCATTATTCAACTTCTCCATTCTTGCGATGGGGATCATGCCTTACATCACAGCTTCGATCATCATCCAGCTTTTGCAGATGGATGTTGTGCCGAAGTTTACCGAGTGGTCTAAGCAGGGAGAAGTTGGTCGCCGAAAATTAGCTCAGTTCACAAGGTACTTCACAATTATTCTTGGGTTCATTCAAGCGCTGGCTATGTCTTACGGATTTAATAATATGGCGGGCGGCGCGTTGATTAGTGACCCGGGATTCGGTACTTATTTGACCATTGCGATTGTGCTGACTGCCGGAACTGCTTTTTTAATGTGGCTGGGAGAACAAATTACGTCCCATGGAGTTGGTAATGGAATATCGATTATCATCTTCGCCGGTATCGTTGCCGGTATTCCGCAGACGGTCAATCAGATCTACGCTCAGCAGTTTACAGACGCTGGAGATCAGTTGTTCTTGCAAATCTTAAAGGTTGTCATCATATTGGTTGCGATTGTGGCGATTGTCGTTGGCGTGATTTTTATCCAACAGGCAGTAAGAAAAATCTCAATTCAATATGCGAAAGGTTCAGGCCGTTCACCGGTTCCTGGCGGTCAGTCAACACACTTGCCGCTGAAGGTTAACCCGGCGGGTGTTATTCCGGTTATCTTTGCTGTTTCGTTTATCATTACACCGCGGACCGTGGCTTCATTCTTTGGTACCAACGATGTGACGAACTGGATCCAAAAAACGTTTGATTACACGCATCCGGTTGGAATGGCGATCTATGCAGCACTGATTATTGCCTTTACCTATTTCTATGCATTTGTCCAGGTTAACCCTGAACAAATGGCCGATAATCTTAAAAAACAAGGCGGCTATATTCCGGGAGTTCGTCCAGGAAAAATGACTCAGGATAGAATTACGAGCATCTTGTACCGGCTGACATTTGTCGGTTCCATATTCTTGGCCGTGATTGCCATTCTTCCTGTCTTGTTCGTTAATATTGCCGGGCTGCCTTCTTCTGCACAAATTGGCGGAACAAGTTTGCTGATTGTGATCGGTGTTGCACTGGAAACGATGAAGCAGCTTGAAAGCCAGCTGGTGAAACGAAACTATCGTGGATTTATGAAGCACTAGAGGAAATGGGATGCGCCCATTCCTCTAAAATAGAGAGGACGGGGAATCCGAAATGAACTTAGTCTTAATGGGACTGCCTGGAGCCGGTAAAGGAACACAGGCTGAACGGATTGTTGACGATTTTGGGATACCTCATATCTCAACAGGAGACATGTTCCGCGCTGCGATGAAAGAAGAAACTGATCTGGGGCTGGAAGCCAAATCATACATTGATAAAGGCGAGCTTGTTCCGGATGAAGTGACAATTGGTATTGTCAGGGAAAGACTTGGCAAGAATGATTGTGACCGAGGTTTTCTTCTGGACGGATTTCCGAGAACAGTCGCTCAAGCTGAAGCACTTGAGGAAATTCTTAAAGGACTTGGCAAGTCGATCGATCATGTCATCAACATTCAAGTCGATAAAGATGCATTGATGGAACGTCTGACGGGACGCAGAATCTGCAAAAATTGCGGTGCAACTTATCATTTAGTCTTTAATCCGCCTGCAAAAGAAAATGTATGCGATAAGTGTGGAGGAGAGCTCTATCAGCGTGAAGATGATAATGAAGCTACAGTTTCCACACGACTTGAGGTCAACCTGAAGCAAACTCAGCCTTTACTCGATTTTTATGCGGATAAAGGATATCTTGTAAACATTGACGGTCAAAAGAACATCAATGAAGTTTACGGTGATATAAGGGAGCTTCTCGGGGGCCATGGCAAATGATTATTTGTAAAACGCCCCGGGAAATCGAAATTATGCGGGAAGCAGGCCGGATTGTTGCTTTAACTCACCAGGAGCTAAAAAAACACATCAAACCCGGCATCTCGACAAAAGAATTGGATCAAATTGCCGAACGTTTTATTACAAAGCAAGGTGCAATCCCATCTTTTAAAGGGTATAATGGTTTTCGCGGGAGCATTTGCGTTTCAGTCAATGAAGAACTCGTTCACGGTATACCGGGAAAAAGGGTGCTTCGTGACGGAGACATCATCAGCATCGACATCGGTGCGAAGTTAAACGGTTATCATGGCGACTCTGCCTGGACTTATCCGGTGGGAACGATCAGCGCTGAGGATCAAAAGCTGCTGGATGTGACAGAGGAGTCTTTATATAGAGGCTTGCAGGAAGCAAAACCGGGAGAACGGTTGTCGAATATTTCCCACGCAATACAAACGTATGTCGAAAATGAGCAATTTTCAGTTGTCAGGGAATATGTAGGACACGGGGTCGGTCAGAACCTGCATGAGGATCCGCAAATTCCTCACTATGGTCCGCCGAACAAAGGCCCGCGCTTAAAGCCTGGCATGGTCCTGGCCATTGAGCCGATGGTCAACGCTGGTACCCGTTATGTTAAGACATTAGCTGATAACTGGACGGTTGTAACTGTGGACGGGAAGAAGTGTGCTCACTTTGAACACACGATCGCGATTACGGAGACAGGTTTTGATATACTGACAAAAGCCTAGGTGAAATGAGATGAATCGGAAAACACCTGAAATTGGACAGTTCGTACGCATTACGCAAGGACGCGAAATGGACCAATACGCGGTTGTCATTGATATATTCGATCATCATCATGTGCTGATAGCAGACGGAGAAAAGCGTAAATTTCATTCTCCTAAGAAAAAGAATATCAATCATTTAACCTTTTATGATTGCGTATCTCCGGAAGTTCAGAACAGTATAAATGAAACTGGGCGTGTGACAAACGGAAAATTGAGATTTTCTCTTTTGAAATTTGTCAGAGAGCAAGTTACTGATTTGAAGAAGGGAGAACACTTGAATGGCGAAAGACGATGTAATTGAAGTGGAAGGTACTGTAGTCGAAACGCTGCCAAACGCAATGTTCAAAGTTGAACTTGAGAATGGCCACACGGTTTTGGCTCACGTATCTGGTAAAATCCGCATGCACTTCATTCGCATTTTACCTGGAGACAAAGTTACGGTAGAATTATCTCCATATGACTTAACTCGTGGTAGAATTACGTACCGTTACAAATAAAGCACTCCGGAAATTGAAGGAGGTTGGAAACACATGAAAGTGAGACCATCAGTTAAACCGATCTGTGAAAAATGCAAAGTCATTCGCAGAAAAGGAAAAGTAATGGTGATCTGTGAAAATCCAAAGCATAAACAAAAACAAGGATAATTTTTAAGGAGGTGCGAGAGAGATGGCTCGTATTGCTGGTGTAGATATTCCACGTGATAAACGTGTTGTTATTTCATTAACATACATCTTTGGAATCGGCCGTTCAACGGCTCAGCAAGTCTTGAAAGAAGCTGGTGTTTCTGAAGATACTCGCGTTCGTGATTTGACTGAAGAAGAACTTGGTAAAATCCGTGACGTGATCGACAAACTGAAAGTTGAAGGTGACCTTCGCCGTGAAGTGTCTCTTAACATTAAACGTCTGATCGAAATCGGAAGCTACCGCGGAATTCGTCATCGTCGCGGATTGCCTGTTCGCGGTCAAAATACTAAAAATAACGCGCGTACTCGTAAAGGTCCGCGTCGTACTGTAGCTAACAAGAAAAAATAAGCAAGGGAGGTAACTAAACTATGGCTGCTGCTCGTAAATCAAACACGCGTAAACGCCGCGTGAAAAAGAATATTGAATCTGGAATCGCTCATATTCGTTCAACTTTCAACAACACGATCGTTACTATTACAGATGTTCATGGCAATGCTATTTCTTGGTCAAGTGCCGGAGCTCTAGGATTTAGAGGTTCTCGTAAATCCACTCCATTTGCTGCACAAATGGCTGCTGAAACAGCTGCTAAAGGTTCTATCGAACATGGACTGAAAACTCTCGAAGTAACTGTTAAAGGACCGGGTTCTGGCCGTGAAGCTGCAATCCGTGCTCTCCAAGCTGCCGGACTTGAAGTTACAGCGATCAGAGACGTAACACCTGTTCCTCATAACGGATGCCGTCCGCCAAAACGTCGCCGCGTGTAATTTGTTTGTATAGATTTTGTGTCCCTGTCAATAATGGGTTATGATACAGTTAATTTATAAAACGAATGCACACTCGTTGCCTGAGCACATACGGGACTAAACAATGGGGAATTTCGGATAGAATGAGAGCCGTTCTTTCCGGGGTTTCGACGTTTTGAAGGAGGGTTTTATGAAATGATCGAGATTGAAAAACCAAAAATCGAAACGGTTGAAATCAGCGACGATGCCAAGTATGGTAAATTTGTCGTAGAGCCACTTGAGCGTGGATATGGTACAACTTTGGGTAACTCCTTACGTCGTATCCTTTTATCCTCACTCCCTGGTGCCGCTGTAACATCGATCCAGATAGATGGTGTACTGCATGAATTCTCGACGATCGAAGGCGTTGTTGAAGATGTTACAACGATTATCTTAAACATTAAAAAACTTGCACTGAAAATCTACTCTGAAGAAGAGAAGACGCTTGAGATTGATGTACAGGGTGAAGGAGTTGTAACAGCTGCTGATATTACCCACGACAGCGATGTTGAGATTTTGAATCCTGATCTTCACATTGCGACTCTTGGCCAAAATGCGAGTTTCCGAGTTCGCTTAACCGCTCAAAGAGGTCGCGGGTATACACCAGCTGACGCGAATAAAAGAGACGATCAGCCGATTGGCGTCATCCCGATTGATTCCATCTTTACACCTGTTTCTCGTGTATCTTATCAAGTTGAGAATACTCGTGTGGGTCAGATTACAAACTATGACAAACTTACGCTTGACGTATGGACAGATGGAAGCACTGGACCAAAAGAAGCAATTGCGCTTGGTTCAAAGATTTTGACTGAACACCTTAATATTTTTGTCGGTTTGACCGACGAAGCCCAGCATGCTGAAATCATGGTTGAAAAAGAAGAGGATCAAAAAGAAAAAGTTCTTGAAATGACAATTGAAGAGCTTGATCTTTCCGTCCGTTCTTACAACTGCTTGAAACGTGCGGGCATCAATACGGTTCAAGAGCTTGCGAACAAGACCGAAGAAGATATGATGAAAGTTCGCAACCTGGGTCGCAAATCACTTGAAGAAGTGAAAGCGAAACTTGAAGAACTTGGACTCGGCCTTCGCAAAGACGATTGACTAGTTTCCATGTGAACTAGGATTTTCGTGTGTTTTTTATTTCAGATAGAGTATTTCAATAAAGGAGGGGACACCACATGTCATACAGAAAACTGGGACGCACTAGTGCACAGCGTAAAGCAATGCTGCGTGATCTTACAACAGACTTGATCATCAACGAGAGAATTGAAACAACAGAAGCTCGCGCGAAAGAACTTCGCTCTGTTGTAGAAAAAATGATTACACTTGGCAAGCGCGGAGATTTACACGCACGCCGCCAAGCAGCTGCATACATCCGCAACGAGGTAGCGGACGCAGAGAAAGACCAAGATGCACTTCAAAAACTTTTCTCTGATGTAGCACCTCGTTATGAAGAGCGCCAAGGCGGATACACACGTATTATGAAGCTTGGTCCTCGCCGTGGTGACGGAGCACCAATGGCTATCATCGAATTGGTTTAATCACATATTTTGTGTGTCTAAAGAAGGGCGGGACAGTTTTTAACTGGATCTATGCCCTTTTTTTAGATACTGGAATATTTTTGCACGAAGAACAGTCAGATAAGCGGAGCTTTAGAGGAGAGGAGGCCGGACGGGCGAATGAATCAAGAACGATTAATTGCTGCAAAGGATATCACGTTCCGCTACCAGGAAGGCGCCGACAGACCTGCACTTGATCATGTATCTTTCCATGTTTCAAAGGGTGAGTGGCTGGCGATCGTCGGTCACAACGGGTCGGGGAAATCGACGCTTGCCCGCGCTTTAAACGGCTTGATTCTTCCTGATGAAGGATCGATTGAAGTCGGCGGCATCAGACTGACGGAAGAAACGGTCTGGGATATCAGAAAAAAAGTCGGCATGGTGTTTCAAAATCCCGATAATCAATTTGTCGGGACAACCGTTCGCGATGATGTGGCTTTTGGTTTGGAAAACAACGGCGTTCCCAGAGAAGACATGGTGGAAAGGGTAGATTGGGCTGTTCAGCAAGTGAACATGCAGGAATTTCTCGATCAAGAGCCGCACCATCTCTCAGGAGGACAAAAGCAGCGCGTTGCGATTGCGGGAGTGCTTGCCGCCCGTCCTGATATCATGATTCTTGATGAAGCGACTTCAATGCTTGACCCGATGGGGCGAGAGGAAGTGCTTGAGACGGTCAGGCGGTTAAAGGACGAAGGTATGGTGACGGTCATTTCGATTACGCATGATTTAAATGAGGCGGCAAAAGCCGACCGGATCATTGTCATGAACGGCGGCAGGAAATATGCCGAAGGTGTGCCTGAAGATGTGTTTCGTCTCAACAAGGATCTCATCGACATCGGACTTGATTTGCCATTTTCCTTTCAGCTCAGCCAGATGCTGAAAGAAAACGGTCTTGATGTGAAGGGCGATCATCTGACACAAGAAGGATTGGTGAATGAGCTATGGACATTGAGATCAAAGATGTAGAGCACCGATACCAGATGAAAACGCCTTTTGAACGCCTGGCGATATATGATGTCAATGCCGTGATCAAGGAAGAAAGCTACGTCGCCGTCATCGGTCACACAGGATCGGGCAAGTCGACGCTGCTTCAGCACCTGAACGGTCTGTTAAAGCCGACAAAAGGACAGATTCGCCTTGGACAAGATGTGATCGAAGCAGGCAAGAAAAATAAACATTTAAAGGCTTTGCGCAAAAAGGTCGGCATTGTTTTTCAGTTTCCCGAGCATCAGCTGTTTGAAGAGACGATCTTAAAGGACATTGCTTTTGGGCCCGTCAATTTTGGCATGAGCCGGGAGAACGCTGAAAAAAAGGCGAGGGAAATGCTGCAGCTTGTTGGGTTGGATGAAGAACTGTCAGACCGTTCTCCATTTGAGCTGAGCGGAGGTCAGATGCGCCGGGTGGCCATCGCTGGTGTTCTGGCGATGGAGCCTGAAGTTCTCGTTCTTGATGAACCGACGGCAGGCCTTGATCCGAGGGGCCGGAAAGAGATCATGGACATGTTCTACCGCCTTCACAAACAAAGGAAGCTGACGACGATTCTCGTCACACACAGCATGGAGGATGCGGCCGCCTATGCAGATGAGCTGATCGTGATGCACAAAGGCACGGTAAAAGCGAAAGGATCGCCGCGCGATATCTTTTCTAAGCGAGATGAAATCGCCGGTTTAGGGCTTGACCTGCCGGAAACGATTAAATTTCAGCAACGGCTTGAAGAGGCGCTCGGCATTACCTTTAAAAAGCCCATCCTGACGATTGAAGAGGCAGCCTCTGAAATCAAAGCGCTCTTTCAGGAGGAAAATGCCCTATGATGGACAGTATTATTATCGGCAAGTATGTGCCCGGTTCTTCGATCATTCATCGTCTTGACCCGCGCACAAAGCTTGTGACCATTTTCCTTTTTGTCTTTATCGTTTTTTTTGCAAACAATACAGAAACATATGCGCTTCTTGGCGTGTTTACGCTGCTTGCGGCCGCTTTCTCAGGCGTTCCGGCCCGTTTCCTTATGAAAGGGATGAAGCCGGTTATCTGGATTGTGCTGTTTACGTTTCTGCTTCATATTTTGATGACACGGGAAGGATCTGTGATCGCCGATCTCGGGCTGTTTAAAATATATGAGCAGGGGCTTGTTCAGGGAATTTTTATTTCGCTTCGTTTTATTTATTTGATTTTGATCACAACGCTATTAACATTAACGACCACACCGATCGAAGTAACAGATGGGCTTGAGCATTTGCTTGGTCCGTTTAAAAAGCTGAAGCTGCCTGTTCATGAACTCGCTTTAATGATGTCCATTTCGCTCAGATTTATACCGACCCTTATTGAAGAAACGGATAAGATCATGAAGGCGCAGATGGCGAGAGGCGTAGATTTTACAAGTGGTTCTGTCAAAGAACGCGTCAAGGCGATTGTTCCCCTTCTTGTTCCGCTGTTTGTCAGTGCGTTTAAGCGGGCTGAAGAGCTTGCAACCGCAATGGAAGCACGCGGATACCGGGGAGGGGAAGGACGCACGAAATACAGGCAGCTGACGTGGAAATGGAAGGATACTTCCGCCATCCTGATTTTAGTTGTGCTTGCCGTATTGCTAATCCTTTTGCGGACTTAGGTGATATAGACATGAGAATGAAGTGCACCATTTCATATGACGGACACCTTTTTTTCGGCTATCAGGTTCAGCCGGGGAAAAGAACGGTTCAGGATGAGCTGGAAAAGGCGTTGAAGACCCTTCACAAATCGAAGGAGCGCATCCCTGTCGTATCATCCGGCAGAACCGACAGCGGCGTCCATGCGGTCGGACAGACGATCCACTTTGACAGCACGCTCTCCATCCCTGAAGCAAAATGGCCTTATGCATTAAATGCCCTGCTTCCCGATGATATAACCGTCAACAAAGCGGAAGCGGTCGATGAGCAGTTCCATGCGAGGTTTTCCGCAAAGAGAAAAGAGTATCGTTATCTGATCGACAGGGGCAGACATGCGGATGTATTTAAACGGCACTATGCATACCATGTTCCGTATGAGCTTGATACGGAGAAAATGAAAGAAGCGTCCGATTATTTGATCGGCACCCATGATTTCACAAGCTTTTGCGCGGTCAAAACCGATGTGAAAGACAAAGTCAGAACGATCTATGAGCTGGAATGGTCTGAAACGGATGACGGCCTGCAAATGAGAATCGTGGGAAGCGGATTTTTGTATAACATGGTCAGGATTATCACCGGTACACTGCTTGACGTCGGAACTGGTAAATTTTCTCCCGATGACATCGGGAAGATGATCGCCGCCCAAAATCGCGATGCCGCGGGGCGCACCGCACCGGCTCATGGACTGTACTTATGGAACGTCATCTATGACAACTAAACCAGGTGTAACATTTTCTTGACAGAGAGTACAGAAAGTTATAAGATATCATATGGTATGTATTTCAACCCCACGATAAGCCCCGGAACTTATTGTGTTGTGAAATAGAACGTAATCAAAGTTTATTGAAATTGACAGATCTTTTAGGAGGGAAATTCAATGCGTACAACACCTATGGCTAACGCAAGCACTATTGAACGCAAGTGGTTAGTTGTTGATGCTGCTGGCAAGACGCTAGGACGTCTTTCTACAGAAGTTGCATCTATCCTTCGCGGAAAACATAAACCAACTTACACACCACACGTTGACACTGGAGATCATGTGATCATCATCAACGCTGAAAAAATCGAGTTAACTGGTAAAAAGTTAACGGACAAAATCTACTACCGTCACACTCAACATCCAGGCGGATTAAAATCAAGAACTGCTCTTGAAATGCGTACAAACTACCCTGAGAAAATGCTTGAGCTTGCTATCAAAGGCATGCTTCCAAAAGGTTCTCTAGGCCGTCAAATGTTCAAAAAATTGAACGTATACCGTGGTTCTGAGCATCCACATGCAGCACAAAAACCTGAAGTTTACGAACTTCGCGGTTAATTAAAAAGGAGGTTACCAATTTGGCACAGGTTCAATATTACGGTACTGGCCGTCGTAAAAGTTCTGTAGCGCGTGTGCGTTTAGTTCCAGGAGAAGGTCGTATCGTCGTTAATAATCGTGAAATCAGCGAACACATCCCGTCTCCAGCTCTAATCGAAGATATCAAACAACCATTAACTTTGACTGAAACAGCTGGAACTTATGATGTTTTGGTAAACGTACATGGAGGCGGCTTATCTGGTCAATCAGGAGCAATCCGTCACGGTATCGCTCGTGCATTGCTTGAAGCAGATCCAGAATACCGTTCAACTCTTAAACGCGCTGGTCTTCTGACTCGTGACGCTCGTATGAAAGAACGTAAAAAATACGGACTTAAAGGCGCACGCCGTGCACCTCAGTTCTCAAAACGTTAATTTTGGACGTTTGGAAGGCTCTCAATCCTTTGGATTGGGAGCCTTTTGTTCTTCATCACGGTCCGTTTTAAATGCGTCGTCCCACATATGAAGCGGATACCGGAGTACAGTTCATCTCCCTTGCCCAGACGGATATTTGTCCGGTAGGGTGAATTTCATGAGCGATCAAATGCCTTAAAATAGCCCCCTCTGTATAAGCCTCATCAGACCATGACGCTTTAATCAGCTTTTGTTCAGAAGCGCTGCAAAAGCTGGATACCGCATCTTCCACTTCAGGCCGATATGCTTCAGAAAAACGAATGATATGCTGTATGGTCTGAAAGTCGGTAAAGTCAGGGGCAATATCCGGTTTGTCTAATATGGCGTAAATCCAGCTCACTTCAACATCGACAATATGAAAGAGATTTTTCAAAATGCTTCCCATACCCCCTGAACGCCTCTTCTCAAGTTCTTCCCGCGGCTGCTGCATACACCAGTCAAACCATTCATCGCGAACCTGCCAATTATACTGAAACAATCCTTTCACCTCATGCTCACCTCTCCTAATATTTTCGGCTTCTTCCTCCGTTTCCCTTCTTTAGGCAAGCATGATTTGCGGCTCCTGATTGCACAATACAGGGTAAAAAGGAGGCGGTGTTATGGGGACTGTATTATCATTTATTGAAGTAAAACAAAAAAAGCAGATTCATTTAGAGAAAAAGCTGCTCTGTGAGCTTTCTTTGGAAAAAATGATCACCAGGGCAGAGGAATGCTTTGCACCTCTTTTTTATTTCTATTCAAAGCATACGGATATCCTATATGACGGATGCATCGATTTTGCGATTGAAGCGTATTTGATGGGTGCTCAATATGGTAAATTCGGCTATCACGGAGAATCTGTTCAAAAAGCGATGGCTCGTTCGGAAAAGGAAGAAAGGCAGCTTCTTCATGAACTTTATGACTATGCGGTCAGCTGGTCTGAAGCTTTTAACATTGCAGTTGCCAATGAACCGCTCTATTATGCATGTGAGTCCTTTATCCAAAGCTGGTGGAAGGAAGGCTTCAACCAAAGGGAAAAGCGGTTCAAACTCCGCCTCAAATAATCTTGAGAATCGGAAAAAGTTTTATTTGAATGTGCAGCAGGACTGAATCATATTTCCTTTCCTTGTCCCATATCTTGTAATAAGGACAAGCGGGAGGGAAAGGGATGAAGAAGAAAATAAAATGGCTTGGGTTTTTACTCGGCTTTGTCGTTTTATTATGTTTATTTCAGTACCAATTCAACAATGATGATTCTTGGAAATCATGGAATCTGCCATTAAGCGGAAAAATCATTTATATTGATCCCGGACATGGGGGCCCTGACGGAGGCGCTTCCGGTGGAGACCTTCTGGAAAAAGACGTGGCGCTTGAGGTTTCATTGAGAGTCAGGGATTACCTTCAGGAGCAGGGAGCGTTGGTGCTGCTGACCCGTGAAGATGATCATGACCTTGCCCCGGAGGAAACGAGGGGGCTTAGCAGAAGGAAAGCGGAGGATCTGCGTAAGAGGGTGGATATGATCAATAGCTCTGAAGCGGATCTTTACATCAGCATTCATTTGAATGCCATTCCTTCAGCAAGATGGAGCGGAGCGCAGAGTTTTTTCTATGGACAGTATGAAGAAAATGAACGGGTGGCCAAGTTTATTCAGGATGAACTAAGGCATAACCTTGAGAATACAAACCGGAAAGCAAAGCGGATCCACGGTATTTATCTGATGCAGCATGTGGAGAAGCCGGGAGCGTTAGTCGAAATCGGGTTCTTATCAAATCCCGGGGAAGCCAAACAGCTGGGGAAACCGAAATACCAGGATAAAATCGCTGCCTCCATTTATAAAGGTGTGCTTCGATATTTCACAGAAGACAGAGACCCTCCTGAATAAGGAGGGTTTCCTGCGTTTTCCGCATTGCGTCAAAGACACTGAAAGGAAAGATATGCTATACTTATTTTGTAAACGAATACAACAAAGGGTGAGATTCAATGATGCGAGAAGACGATGTAAATAAAATAGTCGGCGATTTGTACGAGCCTTTTCTTCATAAGCCGCTCAGCGAACTGGATGCTGTCAAAGACATTAAAATAAAGCCTGAAAAGCAGCATGTCAGCGTAAAAGTGGCGCTCGCAAAAACGGGATCTGCCGAACAGATGCAGCTTCAGCAGGAGATCGTTACAAGACTGAAGGAAGCCGGTGCAGAGACGGTGGGACTGCGATTTGAAGAGCTGCCGGAAGAAGTGGTCATGAAATATCAAGAGCCCGCTCCAGGCCAAGGCAAGTCATTGCTGAACAGTGATAAACAGCCCGTTTTCTTAGCCGTTGCAAGCGGAAAAGGCGGTGTCGGCAAGTCGACGGTTTCGGTAAACTTGGCTGTCTCCCTTGCGCGTCTCGGAAAAAAAGTCGGCTTGATTGATGCCGATATTTACGGTTTCAGCGTGCCTGATATGATGGGAATCACGGTGCGGCCTACAATAGAAGGCGAGAAGGTTGTCCCTGTCGAAAGACTTGGCGTCAAAGTGATCTCGATGGGCTTTTTCGTTGAAGATAATGCACCTGTCATTTGGAGGGGCCCGATGCTTGGGAAAATGCTGAATAACTTCTTTCACGAGGTGGAATGGGGAGATGTCGATTACATTATTTTAGACCTTCCGCCAGGTACCGGTGATGTCGCGCTTGACGTCCATTCCATGCTACCGAGCTGCAAGGAAGTGATCGTTTCGACACCGCATCCGACGGCAGCATTTGTCGCCGCCAGAGCAGGGGCTATGGCGTTGAAGACCGACCATGAAATCGTGGGAATCGTTGAAAATATGGCTTATTTTGAAAGTGCCAAGACGGGCGAAAAGGAATACGTCTTTGGCAAAGGCGGAGGCGAAAAGCTTGCCGAAGAACTAGGCATCCCTATTTTAGGCAAAATACCGCTCAGGCAGCCGGATTGGGATGATGATGATTTTGCACCATCCGTGTATGATCAAAACCATCCGACAGGTGAGATCTATTTAGATATTGCCAAAAAAATCGATCAAAGCATCAGCCCGCAAGCATGAAAAAGAAGCTTCTTCCGGAGAAGAAGCCAGGTGATGAGGTCAGGCGAAGCGTTTAGCTTTGTTTTTCCTCGCCGCCCTTTAATTCTTCCTTCATGCTTTCGGCGGCCGCTTTCTTCAGTTCTTCTTCAAACTGCTTTTTATAAAGGGGACTTGTAAGAGTTTCGGTTATTACTTCTTTAAGATGGGTTCGAAATTCTTGGCTCTTGACCAGTTCGCCGTATTTTTTGGCCATTGCCGGATCCTGCATGACCTCCATGAGCATTTTTTGATAGTCAGGGTCTTTCATCAGCTTTTTGAGTACCTTTTCATGCTCATTTTCAAGCGTTTTGGCAAAGCCTTCAGCGAACTTCGGGTCTTCAAAAACTTTCTTCCAGAACTCGGTTCCCTTTTTTGAAGTCAGTGTTTTTTCGACGGTCTCTTTGACGGTCTTTTCATCCATTACAAGTGTTTCATTCAATTTGTCATCATTTAAAATTTCCTGAATCGCCTTTTTTCCGTCATCTGTTTTTAATATATCGACAACCATTTTTTTTGTTTCCTCATAGTCCAGCTCAGCTGCTTGGTCCTTGGGAGCACAAGCTGTTACAGATAGAAACAGAAAACAGCTTATCCATAGCATTGCGTGTTTGAACATGCTTAAGCTCCTTTCGAAAACTCTTCTTACTTTTAATATGAATGTCTTTGATGAATTTATACATAACAAAATATCGCTGCATGAAGCGGCAATTTAGGGGTTGGAAAGTCTAAATGAAAAGCCGTAATCTTGTCCGATTTTTCTTTTCTGTGTTAGGTGTTGGAGCATTGACTACAAGCATTGTCGGTTTTGGGATAGAGTGGGGAAGGTATAAGGAACTGTTTTTGTCCTTTGAGGTTCTTGAAATTCTTTCTGTTTTATTTTGGTTTATCGGGGTGGGCATGATCTTTAGTGTGATTGCCCAAATGGGGTATGTCATTTTTTTAACGATTCATCGATTTGCGCTTGAAATATTCAGATCCCATTCTTTGTGGAATTCCATTCAATTGTTTTTAGTTATATTTGTCACGTTCGATTTAGTGTATTTGCGTTATTTGTTTTTTGAAGAAGAAGGGGGAGCATTCATCCCGTATATTTGGCTGCCGTTGTTTATATTGGCGGTTGGACTTGTAGCAGCCTATATGAAACAAAAACAGTCCTCAAAAAAAACATTTGTTTCCGCGTTGTTTTTAATGGTCGTGTTTACGGTCTTGGAATGGTTCCCGGCGTTAAGGGTGAATGAAGAGGACTGGCTTTATTTAATGCTGCTCCCTTTATTAAGCTGCAACGCTTTTCAGCTTTTAATGCTGCCGAAATTCTTAAGTCGTACATAGCCTTTGTTATTTCACTTCGGAAGATTGAGCATCGGTATTGGAGATCAACTCGCTCACGGATACATTTTTGAGCCCCTTGCCCCGCAGATGATGGATGATCTCAGGCAGGGCTTCTTTTGTCTGCTTCGCCGAATCTGACGCATGAAAAAGAACGATGTCTCCTGCACTCACTGTGTCATTGACGTTTTGAACAATTTTCCGAACGCCCGGGTTCGTCCAGTCATCGGAATTGATACTATAATGTACGATAGTGTAGCCGTACTGTTTGGCGACATCAAGTACATCTTTATTGAACTGGCCGGTAGGCGGTCTGAGCAGAGTCAGGTCATCGATACCCAACTTTTGAAACGAATTTTGCGCCTTTGTCAGATCTTTTTTGATCTCGCTTTTCTTCATTTGCGAATAGTTTTTATAGGCATAGCCCATGCTGCCGATTTGATGGCCGTCTTTTTGAATTCTTTCCACGACATCCGGATGGCGTTCCGCCCATGAAGCGGAAATAAAGAAAGTGGCATCTTTTATTCCGTTTGCTTTTAATGTATTTAAAATCGGGATTGCTTTTTGGTCTCCCCAGCTGATATTAAATGTCAGGGCCACTTCATTGGAGTCCTTATCTCCCCGATACACTGCTTTTGATCCGCCGTCTGTTGAAAACACAGGAAGAGGAAGCAGGTTTTGCATATAAAAAAAACTGGCAGTGGCAAAAGCGGCAATCATAATAATGATCAGCTGCTTAATCCGTTTTATATGCCATACATAAAAATGGTTCACAGAAAAACTCCTCCTTGTCCATGCTGCTTTGTTTTCATCCTATGCTTGTTTAAAATAGAACATAACAATTATTCGTCATTAGAAAAAAATTAAAAACGTGGTTGACTTCATTTCTTTATGTATGGTATATTGTTATTCGTCGCTGATGAACAGCCGACATGAAAAAGCCCCAAAAAATAATTTCGAAAAAAATTATTGACAATACAGTGGGCTTGATGTTATATTATTAAAGCCGCTGAACAAGCGGCCGCCGAAGACAGCGATTCCTATTTTGCCGGAAAAACGATCGTGCTGACCGGTAAGCTCAGCGAGATGTCGCGAAACGACGCGAAAGCGGAAATTGAAGCGCTCGGGGGAAAAATCACAGGCAGTGTAAGCAAAAAAACCGATCTTATCATTGCCGGCGAAGCGGCAGGCAGCAAACTGGCCAAAGCTGAAGAGCTGAACATCGAAGTCTGGGATGAAGCAAGGCTGATCAGTGAGCTAAAGAAATAAGAGGAGTGTGTTCTATTGAAAAAGATATTATGTTTGGCGGCTGCTGCGGGTGTGCTGATTTTCCTTTTTTTGATTGCAAGCAGCATAATCAAATGGCGGAAATTCACCTATCGGATTGAGGAGGATGAACTGCGGATCGAGGAAGGTCTGATCACCAGAAAGAAAAGGTACATTCCGATTGAGCGCATTCAAACGATCAACACGAGCGCGGGTCTCATCCAGCAAATGTTTAAGCTTGTCAAGCTTCAGGTCGAAACGGCCGGTGACGGCAAAGAAGCGGAAGTGTCCCTTGTCGCCATCACACAGGAAGAAGCTGACAATATCCAGCAGGTTCTGTTTGACAGGCAGGGGTTTATAAAAACCAAGGAAAAGGGTATCAAACATATCAATGGAACGGAAAGATCAATGATACAACCGCCCTTAAACCGGGCAAATATCATATGCTCGCTTACGCCTCTTCTAAAGGAAAATCAAGCTATGTGCTGACAGAGGAGCCGTTTATCGTCGAATAATGGGAAGCCTTGTTGAGAGTCACTCAACAAGGCTTTTTTATGTTAAAATACGGATAATCAAACCCCCTCGCGTTCACAGGAGAAGCCCTTCTCTTTAAAACGCGAAAAAATCCAATCGGAGGATTTCGCTTATATGCTTTCATTTCTCGTATTATTCGGCTTATCCTTCATGTTCAAGGTCATGTTTTTTGTTCCTTTCTCATTTGTAACTACACAAGTTACATTATGTAATAATAATAGTTACACCTCTTTCATCTGTCAACCTTAAAGTTAAATAAAAAAACGGCAGGCTTGGAAACCTTTTGCCGCCTATCTCGTAGTATGATTCGTTACAGAAAGGAGGCAAGCAAATGAAAACAGAGAACAAACCAACCAGCATAAAACCGTTCTTCTCATTGATTCTCTCATCCAACGTCCCTAAACTCGCATTAGCAATCGGCTTAAGCACAAGCCTGATTACGACATTGGTGGGGCTGTCCATCCCGCTTTTAACGAGGGAAATGGTTGACGGCTTTTCCGCCCAATCGATCAACATCGCCTTAGCGGGAATCCTCGCGCTCGTTTTTATCATTCAAGCGATTTGCGACGGGTTTTCCACCTATTTTCTTGCCTATGCCGGGCAAAAAGTCGTCGCTTCCTTGCGTGAGCGGATGTGGTTTAAATTGCTGCGACTCCCCGTTCGGTACTTTGACGAAAAGACGAGCGGCGAAACCGTCAGCCGCGTTGTCAATGATACCGGCATCGTGGAAGACTTAATATCCGACCATTTTCCGCAATTCATTTCAGGGATTCGGTACTTATTTGACCATTGCGATTGTGCTGACTGCCGGAACTGCTTTTTTAATGTGGCTGGGAGAACAAATTACGTCCCATGGAGTTGGTAATGGAATATCGATTATCATCTTCGCCGGTATCGTTGCCGGTATTCCGCAGACGGTCAATCAGATCTACGCTCAGCAGTTTACAGACGCTGGAGATCAGTTGTTCTTGCAAATCTTAAAGGTTGTCATCATATTGGTTGCGATTGTGGCGATTGTCGTTGGCGTGATTTTTATCCAACAGGCAGTAAGAAAAATCTCAATTCAATATGCGAAAGGTTCAGGCCGTTCACCGGTTCCTGGCGGTCAGTCAACACACTTGCCGCTGAAGGTTAACCCGGCGGGTGTTATTCCGGTTATCTTTGCTGTTTCGTTTATCATTACACCGCGGACCGTGGCTTCATTCTTTGGTACCAACGATGTGACGAACTGGATCCAAAAAACGTTTGATTACACGCATCCGGTTGGAATGGCGATCTATGCAGCACTGATGATAGCAACTGCATTTCCGATAACTGTATATAGTCCTAGTTTTCTTCCTGCCCAACATACGGCGAGGAATACTAAAATCCCAGATACTGTGTTACTAAGAAAAAATACTTGTCCAATTCCATGAAAGACCCCGTCTATTAAATTGACTTCACCTGCTGTCTTTAGTTCCCAGTGTGTTAAATCCTGAGGTACCAGGGCAGAACTTAATCTAATCCCTTTTAATTTGTATGAAGCTAATAATATAAACCATGTCAGGATAACAAAGGGGAATGTAAGAATTGGAACTTCGGTTCTTTTCGTAAAATGCATCATGGCGGCTGTGAAGATGGCTGCTGCGGCTGCCCCAATTAAAGCGATAAGCCACATGTAAGGGCCAGTTAAGAATGATGCCAATGCCATTCCAGTTAACACAGAATTATATCCTAACAAACCCTGATTTATATTCTTTTCATCTGCCGCCCCCAATTTCCCTGCTAAGGTGCCGATAATAGCGGACAACAGAGCAATTATGCCTAAATAATAAGAAGAAACAGTGATGGCTATCAGAATTAGAAAGCCGGTCATTACATTCTCAATCAGGATGACTTGAGAGATGCCTTTGAGAGAAGCTGTTATTAAAGGGAAAAACACCCCCTCGCTTAATAAATGATGCTTGTTTTTTTGCATCATGTATCATCTCCTTCTTTTCAACTTAAATATCTACAGTATATCATATGTAAATTTTTAAATATATAAATTGACATATATGTAAGAAATGATATACTCATTTCAAATGGAAGCGGGGAATCAAGTATATTTTCAGTTTGAATAACAGGTGGCCAATCTTATCCTGTATTTGTGAAGGTAAATCCAATGGTTTCCAGCATGGTTTTTTGGCAGTTGTCTCTTTGCACAACAGGCAGGAAACACTTGATTTTTAGGCGCTGTCAGGTCGGAAATATGAATATGAAGAAGAGAAATTGTTTGGTTTCTATGAAGATGAAGAATGATCTTAATATAAAAACCCACTTATAGAGTGGGTTTTTATATATTGTGGGAATATCAAAACAGCCGGACCATAAAGCACACTCTTTTCTTGTTGATGCAAAGAGCCCTCCGATCTTATTCTAACAGTGATGCATGCCATCCTCTCTCTTATAAGCCCTCGATCGATTAGTATCTGTCAGCTCCATGTGTCGCCACACTTCCACCTCAGACCTATCAGCCTGATCATCTTTCAGGGATCTTACTTCCTTAACGGAATGGGAAATCTCATCTTGAGGGGGGCTTCATGCTTAGATGCTTTCAGCACTTATCCCGTCCGCACATAGCTACCCCGGGGATAACAGGCTTATCTCCCCCAAGAGTCCACATCGACTGGGAGGTTTGGCACCTCGATGTCGGCTCATCGCATCCTGGGGCTGTAGTCGGTCCCAAGGGTTGGGCTGTTCGCCCATTAAAGCGGTACGCGAGCTGGGTTCAGAACGTCGTGGGACAGTTCGGTCCCTATCCGTCGCGGGCGTAGGAAATTTGAGAGGAGCTGTCCTTAGTACGAGAGGACCGGGATGGACGCACCGCTGGTGTACCAGTTGTTCTGCCAAGGGCATCGCTGGGTAGCTATGTGCGGACGGGATAAGTGCTGAAAGCATCTAAGCATGAAGCCCCCCTCAAGATGAGATTTCCCATTCCGTTAAGGAAGTAAGATCCCTGAAAGATGATCAGGTTGATAGGTCTGAGGTGGAAGTGTGGCTACACATGGAGCTGACAGATACTAATCGATCGAGGGCTTAACCAAATGAATGTCTTACGACACCGTTATCTAGTTTTGAGAGAACACCTCTCAAATAAGGTTTGGTGGCGATAGCGAAGAGGTCACACCCGTTCCCATGCCGAACACGGAAGTTAAGCTCTTCAGCGCCGATGGTAGTTGGGGGCTTCCCCCTGTGAGAGTAGGACGCCGCCAAGCCATTTATATATTTTACCTTGCATGAAATGAAGCTTAATTTATTCCGCAGTAGCTCAGTGGTAGAGCAATCGGCTGTTAACCGATCGGTCGTAGGTTCGAATCCTACCTGCGGAGCCAATGCTTCCATAGCTCAGCAGGTAGAGCACTTCCATGGTAAGGAAGAGGTCAGCGGTTCGAGCCCGCTTGGAAGCTTAATAAAAACTGACGATCTGGTTTCTCAAGAATGAGAAAGCTTTTTTTGTTTTGATGATGAATTATACAGCGGTCGCTTTAACGTAAGGTTTAAACAAACGTTTAAATAAGTGATCACAATAGGGAAGAATCCTCAAATCACGGTCTCTTGTTAAAAGCTAGAGGCCGTGTTTTTGTTTTGCCAGCAATAATTAGGTTATCGGGAAGTTTTCCTTATGTGTTATTTGTAGTGGGAATATATTCTGAACCCTCGTTAGAGAAAAGACAAAAGCAGGCACGATGCCTGCTTTTGTTATCCGGAGCCAAATAATACGATTGCCGCTATTTCTAAAACCAAGAGATAGATCATGTACCTGCCGTATTTGAATATTTCCTGATCGAAATGCTTTTGGCCTCTAAAAGTCCAAACAAATAAGCCTAAAACTGTGATGACAAGCAGTAATTTGCTAATCGTTAAAGCTGACATTCTAAACAACCCTCATGTCTTTTTAGTCTTATTACTTCTTCGACGAAAGCGAATAAATCCCTTTCAATTTAAGATCCGTTTAAAATAGAGAAGATGCGATTGTTGACGGTCCCAAATGATTTAATATTATTTTGGATATTGGAAAAGAGTATCACGTATCTGTCCCCTGTCAGGCTGAAGCTGTTTAAAATATTATACCCGGGCATCACGCCGTGGCTTGAATAGCTTCCCGGAGAAATATAAAAGCCCATCCCGTATGTGGCTTTGTTTGGCGTAAACATTTTTGTGAAACTTTTATCGCTAATAATTTTTCTGTCGTAAAGCGCCTTATCAAACAAGTACATGTCATAAGCGGTCATGTATATATCCCCTGCTCCGTAAAGCTGTGATAAATCAGGCATATCAGGCGTATACAGCTTTTTAAGTGCATTGAGCTTATAACCTGTTGACTGGTAAGACTGATCGGAAAAGGTTTTATAAAACCCTGCATGCTTCATGCCGGCAGGTTTAAAAATATGTTCTTCGACATATTGATCTAAAGGTTCGCCGCTTACCTTTGAAACAATGTAAGCCAGAACAGAATAGTTGGAGTCTTTGTAATTCCATTGTCCGGGCCCTGATTTAACCCCGCGATCCTCAATGTCTTGTATAAGGTCGTCTGGTGAAATATAGCCAGTGCCTTCTTTATGCCCGCGAATGCCTGATGTGTGTGTCAGAAAATGATAGAGGGTGATGTTTGTGCCATTTGGAAAATCCGGAAGGTATAACGAAACCGGGTCGTTTACTGACAGCAGTCCTTTTTCTTCAAGCTGAAGAATGGCAGTTGCAATAATCGCTTTTTGAGAAGAACCGATATAAAAGACGGTATCCGGCGTATTCGGCACCTGTTGTTTCCGGTTTGCATACGAATAGCCCTTGCTTGTAACAACTTCTCCTTTGTCTACAATCAGTGCTGTACCGCTGAATTCAATGCTTTTTAAATAGTCGTCCAATTGTGCATTATCATTTTTTGTTATGATATGACTTTGTTTTTCTTCTTTTTTCTTATGAGACGTGCTCTTTTTCTTCTCTGGTTTTGTTTGTTTTTCAGTTGCCTGCACATGATGTTCCTGTTGATCATTTGGGGCTTTTGGAAAAGCGATATAAATTAATCCGCAAATAAGGAGAGAGGCGAAAATGAGCAGTCTCCGATTTCTGTTATGCCTTTTTCTTTTTTTTATTCGTGTTCGGTACGTTCTTGACATGGCGGTACTCCTTCTAAAAGATGTGACGTATTTACTGACGCATGATCTCCTTAAAAAGTTTCTTATTTACTGCTAAAATTTTCATGTGTGCCAAAATTTACTCTTGAAACAGAACGAGTGTTCGTATAAAATAATATATGAAAGGAGTGAGAAGATGCAAAACATGCTGCAGCGGGCCATGGAAGACTGTTTTCCGGTCGATATCATTTATATGAAGAAAAGCGAATTCACAAAAAGGACGATTCTCGTTAAACAAATCAAAAATGGTTATGTGAAGGCATTCTGTTTCCAAAAGCGCCAGATCAGAATGTTTAAAAGCGAGGCCATTTTGGCTGTGCTTCCGCATAAAAAAAGAACAAATCCGGCTTATTATGCATAGATACGTGTTCTCCTCTGTACACAGTCTTCCGCTTATTCAATCCCTTCCTGTTTTAATATTCCATCTTTTGTTATAATTAATGTAAATATGTTTTAAAGAGAGCGGGCGTTTTACACCTATGCTTCAGACCATCAATCAAACACTTGGAAAAATAATGCCTTTACTGACGCCTGTCAGCGTTGTCAGCGGGGTGCTGCTGTCAGCCTATTTAAATGGGTTTGCGGATTTTGTACCGTGGATTTTTGCTTTTATGACGTTTGCCGGAAGTTTGGCAGCCAACTTTCAGTCTCTAAAGGCAGCGGTGATTCATCCCCTGCCAATGCTGCTGGCTCTGTTTGTTTTGCATATATTTATGCCGCTGTTGGCATTGGCTACGGGTCACCTTGTGTTTCATGGGGATTCATTAACGATTACGGGGCTCGTTCTTGGCGTTGTGATACCAACCGGTATAACAAGCATGATTTGGGCGGCCATGCATAAAGGGAATGTCGGCTTGACCCTGTCGATTATTTTAATTGATACAATCCTCTCTCCTTTTATTGTGCCGTTCAGCCTTTCAGTGCTTGCAGGTGCTCATGTGGAAATGGATGTGGCGGGGATGATGAAGGGCTTGTTCGGAATGGTTGTCATCCCTTCCTTGTTGGGCATGCTCGTCAATCAGTTTTCAGATCCGGAAAAAACAGCGCGATTAAGCGCCAATTGTGCTCCGTTTTCTAAAATCGGCTTGGCCCTCGTCGTTGCTATTAACAGCTCAGTTGTCGCTCCTTACCTGAAATCTGTTGACCTTCGGTTTTTAACAATAGCGGTGACGGTATTTTTAGTGGCCTTCACAGGCTATGTAACAGCGTGGCTATTAGGCAGGCTGTTGAAACGGCCGCAGGAGGAAATCACTGCTTTAATTTTTACTGGCGGCATGCGTAATATCAGCGCAGGCGCCGTCTTGGCCACCAGTTTTTTTCCGGCGAAAGTGGCCGTGCCGGTCGTGATCGGCATGCTGTTTCAACAAATATTGGCGGCGTTGTTTGGCCAAATGCTGGCAAGAAGCAAGTTGAAGAAATCGTGTCATGTCGATAAAAAAACGAGTCTGCCTTCATAGAAGGTCAGACTCAATGTTTCCGCCTGCAAGTTTAAATTGAAGTTCGTTAAGGAGAGAAAAATGATTAAAACGAATAAAGTAAGTGTGATGATCATGACTTTAATCTCTGCAGTCCTATTTTGTTCTTTGTTAGTCTCTGCTTCACTTTCCCCGCTTGCGGATTCAGGACCTAACGTTAATCAGTTTGGTTCATTAGGTATGTGGGCGGCAATGGCAACCGTTTTGCTATTTTATATGCTGCCTCTTATTGTATATATGATTGGAATTAATGCAATGAAGTTTGTGATGGCCGTTCTTTGCGGAATCGGACTATTGGCCGTTATTGCGATGATTCCAATTATTTTGATATTTGGAGCCTTTAGTGGAACGACGCCTTCATTATTAGGAATCATCGGTATCTGCATTGTGTTAGCCTTCGTGAATGTTATTTGGTTATTCGTCGCTTTTCGCCGGCCGTCAGTGAATACTTCTTTCTGATTTTGCCTCTTTACAGGCTTAAGACGAATAAAAAGACCCGCGCTATCTTCAAGTTCTCCAAGTTCCTTTTGCGATCAGGTGAACGTTTCCGCCGACATGGATCTCTATGCTGTTTTCCGTTGTTTGCGCTTCAATATAAAGCAGGGAAGGTCGGTTTATTTCAAACCCTTGTTCAGCCCTTATGCTGAGATGATTTTTACTTAAGTAACTGTTATGCAGTAAATATCCTGCGAGATCCCCGATTGCGCTTCCTGTTGCAGGATCTTCCGGAACGCTGAAACAGTCGCAAAATACCCGGGCATTGATGTCGTTTTGTTCATGATATGTTTCCGTAGAAAAAACGAGCAGACTGGCTTCTGTTTCTTTTATAAAAGCTTCATACCGTTCTCTGTTGACTTTGCATTTTTTAACTGCATTCAGCGAATTTAATGGAACAATAACCGCGGGAAGACCTGTGGAAACCTCCTGTATCGGGAAATTCGCGTCTATATCGCATATATCGATTCCCAGTACGCCTGCCATCATTTCTTTGTCAAAGGTTTTGTTAAACACAGGAGGGTTTTGTTTCATCCAAATGACCTGATCTTCACTTTTGTCAAACGTCACTGGAATGGCGCCAACTTCTACATTCAAAATGATCTTTGAAGAAAGTCCAGTTTCGATTTCATTTTGAATGATAAATGCTGTGCCCAATGTCGGATGGCCCGCAAACGGAATTTCTTTTTCCGGGGTGAAAATTCGGACGTCATACCCGCCGTTTCTCTGTTTTCCAAAAATAAATGTTGTTTCGGAAAAATTGATTTCCCTCGCGATTTTTTGCATCTCGTCACTCGATAGGTCCTTTTCGACTTTAAAAACAGCGAGCTGGTTTCCTGTGTATTTTGCCTCTGCAAACACATCTACAAGATAAAATTCCATGTTGAAATCTCTCCCCCTTAAAATGCCACTTCCTGCCTCAAGCAGTTTTACATATCTTACACGAGATGGGGGCTATTGAACAGTCTAAGCCTAAAAAATAAAGAAGAGCGCCTGCCGCTCTTCCTAATAAAGCAAATACTTGTTTCTGACATTCATAAACCGTTTCTGCTCCGCTTCATATTTTGCAACGGTGTCGTCTAATGAAGCACCTTGTTCAATCATTGTTTTGACCCATCCGTTGCCAATGAGGCGGTTGAAATGGCTGTTGGGGAGGAATTCAAAGTCGTTTGGATAAAGATCATGAATCGTTTTTATGATCGCGATGCCGGTTTTGACAGGCTGAAAGGCGGTGCGGTTTTTCACGTAAAGCTCAACACCGTGACACAGTTTGTTTTGATGCTTTGAAAACGTCGGTGTAAAGGATGCTGCTCTGAATACAACGCCGGGCAGCTTCAGGCTGTTTAGTTTGTCTGCCAGCTCTGTACTTTTCATGTAAGGTGCGCCTATGAGCTCAAAAGGCTTGGTTGTTCCTCTTCCTTCGGAAACGTTGGTGCCTTCGATTAAGCCTGTGCCGGGATAAACGATGCTTGTGTCAGCCGTCGGCATATTTGGAGAAGGAAGGACGAAAGGAAGCCCTGTATCCTCAAAAAACATCTTCCGTTTCCAGCCCTTCATTTTGATGACGGTTAAATCAGCTCCGATGTCAAACTCCCGGGTGAAAAACTTTGCCAGTTCTCCAGCTGTCATGCCGTGTATTAAAGGGATCGGATATCTTCCGATAAATGATGAATAATCAGGGTCGAGAACCGGGCCTTCCACTTTTGTGCCGCTTTGCGGATTTGGCCGGTCCAGTACGATAAACGGAATGTCGTTTTCTTTGGCTGCTTCCATTGCGTATGCCATGGTGTAGATATAGGTGTAAAAGCGTGTTCCGACGTCTTGAATATCAAAAAGAAGAACATCAACATTTTTCAGCATTTCCGGTGTGGGTTTTTTCGTATCACCGTAAAGACTGTAGACGGGCAGACCGGTTTTTTCGTCAATATATGATTCAACTTCGTCGCCGGCTTGCGCGTCTCCCCTGACGCCGTGTTCCGGGCCGAAAAGCGCTGTCAGCTCAATATCTCGGTCTTGGTAAAGCAAATCGATGCTGCTCGTCAACTCAGCATTTACACCGGTAGGATTTGTGATGAGCCCCACTTTCTTTCCTTTTAAAAAACGTTTCTTTTCTATGAGCACTTCGATGCCTGGTGAAACTTTCGCTTTCTTTTCTTTTTCCGGATAGGCAGCCGCCGCCGTCAGTGTGCTTAAGACAACCAATCCAGTGATCAGCCAAAACGCTTGTTTTTTCATTCAATCCCCTCCTTATCGAAGCGGTTTACCGTTTTTGAGATTTAATCCAAATCCATATTCGTACAAAATCTCCCCTGGCTTTGTAACGGAAGGGATGTCGACCGGCAATGTTCCTTTAGGTTTTGCTTTTCCGAAGATGACTTCAACACCCGCCGGGATGTTCGGCTGCCTGAACCGCCCGTTTGAATAGCCTTTAAATCCATACACCGCAATCACCGCCTGGGCTTCTTCAAAATTTGCCGTGTCATAGGGATTGCGAAGGCTCATGATGACAAATTTTTTCTGTTTGGATTGGGCGTATTTCATGGCTGCGCGCGGAAAAACAGTCGCCCATTTACTTGAGTCTTCAATGGTATCGTCGATGATTCCGTCGTTGACAACAGGGTCGTTTTTGACGACGTATGAGCCTGTAATGACATAATCAGCCTGGTCGATTTGTTTTTGGACATCTTCATTAAAGGTTTTCTCTGCAAAGGAATATTCGTTTAATACAACCTTTTTCTTGATGCTTTTGATTGTTTTCGAGATCGCTTTTGTTTGGTCTTCATAAGGAGCGAGAATGAGAATGGTGTCCCCTTTTTTTGGCTTAAACGGAAGGATGCGGCTGTTGTTTTTTAATACGGTGACGCCTTCTCTAGCCATTTTCATTTCCGCTTTCGCGTGTTTTGGATTGCCGACCGTTTTTAAAGCGTGTTTGATTTTTTTCTGAAGCGATTCGGATGACGCGCTGTCAAGGATGCCCCTTTTCAATTTGAGGGAAAGGATTCTTTCCACCGAGTGATTGATTTGTTCAACCGGAATCTCTCCTTGTCTGACAGCTTTGAGAAGGGCATCAAATACAGCGGCAAGGTTTTTTTCCGTCTCCAGGGATGTGACCTGTGCCGGCATCAGTGCGATGTCGACCCCTGCTTTGACGGCCATGACGACGGCTTCCTCCTGACCGAAATTGTCGGAGATGGCTTTCATGTTCAAGGCATCAGTCACGACAACGCCGTCAAAACCGAGATCTTTACGTAAAAGATCTGTCATGACTTTTTTGGAGAGTGTTGCCGGAACCATGATGTCTTTTCCGTCTTTTTTGCTTTTATAGGTTGTATCGTCAAATGCGGGGAACTGGACGTGCGCCGTCATGATCATGTCCATTCCGGCATTGATCGCTTGTTGAAATGGGACGAGTTCGACGCTTCTGAGCCGTTTTTCATCGTGTGGAACAAGCGGCAGGCCGTAATGGCTGTCAACCGCTGTATCGCCGTGGCCGGGAAAATGTTTCGCGGTGGCTGCGATTTGCTCGCCTTGAAGACCTTTCATTGTCTGGATGCCGAGCCGGGCGGCCAGTTCCGGTTTGGAGCTGTAGGAGCGGACGCCGATCACCGGGTTGTCGGGATTGTTGTTCACATCCAAGACAGGGCTGAAGTTGACGTTAATGCCCAATGCTTTTAATTCTTTTCCGATGATTTGTCCTGACCGGTAAGCGTTTTTCCTGCTTTTTGAAGCGCCGATCGCCATATTTCCGGGCAAGTTCGTGCCTGATTCCAGCCTTGTGACAATTCCCCCTTCCTGGTCAATTGCAATCAAAAGCGGAATATCCGGGCTCGCTTTTTGCAGACCGTCGGTTAATCGGACTGTCTGCTCAGTGCCTGTCACATTCTCTGCGAACAGAATCACGCCGCTGAGGTGATACCTTTGAATGATTCCGGCTACTTCCTCATTCATTCTCGTAAACCCTGTTGCGCTGGAATCGTCTTTTTTCTTCCAGTTCCTGAAATCAGGCATCAGCATCTGCCCGATTTTCTCTTCCAGTGTCATTGCGCTCACCATTTGTTGAATGCTCTGTTGCGATTGTTTTGCTTCCGCACCGGAAGTGCCAGGCTGCAATGCAAGGGATGACAGCAATACAATGACCAGTGTGCATCGAAAAAATGTTTTCATTCGGAGAATCGCCTCCTATTGATTGTTCAGCGCTTCATAAACAGCAGTGATCACACTGCCGTACTTTCCCGTTGAAAATAAATCACCCTCGAACTGATTCGGGTTTTTCGCAGGATCGATGACAGGTGAATGTTTTTTGTTGGTCAATAAGACAATCCCCAATTGATATGCTGGATCAATGATGGTGACAGTCCCCGTCCAGCCGGTATGTCCATATGCCCTGCTTGAGGCATGCTTTCCAAACATCCATTCCATATCGGTATTGCCGTTGAGACGCCACCCTAGACCATATGTTGCATCTGTTTTTGACGGTTTCGTAAACTGCGCAATAATCCTTTTGCTGAATAGCCGCTCCTCGCCGTATCCTCCTCCGTTCAGCATGACTTGGAGAAGCACCGCCATGTCATCTACTGTTGAAAATAGACCGGCATGCCCAGAAATGCCCTCCATCGAGTAAAACGCTTTTTCGTCGTGAACCTCCCCTTGTAATGTATATGTTCGAATATTGGGAAACCATACCGTTCCGTCTCTCGTATTTCCCATTAACTCTGTGGCGGCGAATTGGGCAGGCTTAAATCCCTTTTTTAGAGGATTGAACATGGTATGCCGCAAACCGAGAGGACGGTAAAGTCGATTTTCCGTATAATGATCTAAAGGCTGGCCTGTGATTTTCTCGATGACGAGTCCGAGCAGCATATAATCGACGTCGCTGTAAAGCTGCTTTGTGCCTGGTTCATATGCCAAGGGGGTTTTTGAAAGAAAGGACAGCGTTTTCTCCCGCGTTTGGGAATAAAGCCTGCCAGCCGTATTTGGATCGTAGTAGTTCCAGCTTGCCGGGAATCCTGCCGTATGATGAAGCAGGTCTATCACCCGAATTCGATTCTTTCCTTTGATGATGTCTTCGGGCCGGTCTTTAAATTCGGGGATATAGCGCGAGATTTTCGCATTTAGATCAAGCTTTCCGCTGCTAGCCAAATGCTGTAAAGCGAAGTTGACGGCATACATTTTTGTGTTGGAAGCCAGGTCGAACATCGTATTTGTTTTCATCTTTCTCGGATGTTTGAGCGGATTGAGTCCGTTGTATTTTTGCTTGTAACCGTATGCTTCTTTTTTTACGATCTTTCCGTCTTTGATGATGATAAGCGCAGCGCCGGGGAAACCTTTGCTGATATCCTGCTCGATTAAATCGTCGACCTGTTTTAGTTTTTCTGAAGAAAAGCCGGCTTCTTCAGGCTGCTTTGCTTTCTTTAAGGTGGGGTATGTCTGCTGCTGCCTGTCCTTAGCTATTGTCGTCTCAGCGGAAACTGAGGAAGGCAGAATCAATGAAAGAGATAAGAAGGCTGCGATGCTTCCGGTGATCCATTTTCTCATGCCGACACTCCTTTTTTGTTTAAACAAACGTTTAATCAAATTCAACGGCCATTTCGTCGTTGAAGCCAAAAGCATATGTGAAAAGAAATCCGGCGGCATACGAAATCAATAAACCGACCACGTACAGCAAGATTTGATGTGTATGAACAAGGAACGAAAGAGGGAGTCCTGAGACGCCGATTGATACGGTCGCGATTTTGAAATAGGCTTGAAATGCTCCGCCGATTCCCGCCCCAAGGCAAGCGGTCAAAAACGGCCGTCCAAGCGGAAGGGTCACACCGAATATCAGCGGTTCTCCGATGCCGAGCAAACCTGACGGGAGACCGCCGCCAATCGCTCTTTTTAACCTGGCTTTTTTCGTTTTAAAGTAGATGGCAAAAGCGGCCCCTACCTGACCCGCGCCTCCCATGGCCAAAATCGGCAGCAGAGGATCGTCTCCGATGGAATTGATCAATTCCATATGAACGGGTGTCAGTCCCTGATGCAGCCCGGTGACAACGAGCGGGAGAAATGTGGCGCCCAATATGAATCCCGCTGCAATGCCGCCAATATTTAATATGGCTAAAAGTCCTGAAGTAATTGCGTCTGATATAAAGCCGCCGACAGGCATGAAGATGACGTAGGTGACGATTCCTGTGAGAAGAAGGGAGACTGTAGGTGTCACAATGATATCAAGTGAATGAGGGGTGCGGCGCCTGACTCGTTTTTCGATAAAAGCGATAAAAGCGGCAGCGAACAAAACGCCGATCAAACCGCCCCTTCCAGGGAGCAGGGCTTCACCGAACAGTTTAATGTCGCCTGCGGCAGGGTTCATGATCAATATCCCTGCGAGACCGCCGAGCGCCGGGGAACCGCCGAATTCTTTCGCTGTATTTACCCCGACGAGGATGCCCAAATAAGCAAACAAACCTGAGCCGATGACTGTTAAAATGATTGCGGGCTGAGACGTTTCGGCAAGCCAGCCGGCTTGGACAACGGCTTTTGTAATTCCGGTAATTAAGCCGGAGGCAACAAGCGCGGGGATCAGCGGAATAAAAATGCTTGCGATTCGCCGCAGAAACAGTTTAAAGGGTGTTGCGTTTTTCTTTGAGCGGGCCGCTTTATGTTTGGCAGCCGCCTCTTTTAAATCATCTTGTTCAGATGAAACCAGCAGCTTGCCAAATTCATCTGCAACACGCTGAACAACGCCAGTGCCAAGAATGATTTGCAGCGTTTCTTCTTCGACAACACCGATGACGCCTTCAAGCGCTTTGATCGATTCGATATTTGCCTTTTGACGGCTGACGGGTGTGATCCGCAGACGAGTCATACAATGGGTGAAGCCGGCGACGTTTTCTGCACCGCCGATTTGTTCTAAAATCTGCTTTGCCAGGATGGCGTATGTTTTGTTTCCGCTCATCACAGGTTCCCCCTTTAGTCATCCATTTTGCCTAGCAAGCTGATGGCCGCTTTTGTTTGATCAATATATTGAATGATTTCTTCGTATCGCTCAGCGGCCATTCCTAAAAACAACACATCGATCATATAAAGCTGAGTTAAACGAGAGGAGGTTGCGGCGCTTCGAAACGGCGCTTCATTTGAACATGATGTATACAGTATGATATCGCTTAATGAAGAAACGGCAGACTGGCCGAAGCGGGTTAATCCAATCGATTTGATGCCGTATCTTTTGGCAAGCTGTAATACATTAGCGACTTCCTGCGTTTCACCGGAGTGGGAGATGGCAAATACGATATCATGTTCATCCGCATTGGCGATTAATGTTGCGACAAGGTGCATGTCTGTAAAGGCGGTTGCTCTTTTATTAATTCTTAAAAATTTTTGCTGGGCGTCTTGTGCGACGATGCCGGAGGCGCCGATTCCGCAAAAGTGAATCGTATTTGCACCGATCAGTAATTGAATGGCTTTTTGCAGCTGTTCGTGATCTATGTTTTCACATGTATCGCGAATCGCCTGAATCGAATTGTTGGCCGTTTTTTGCACGATTGAGTAAAGCTGTTCTTGCGGTTCAATATCCCGGTATCCCTGATCAGTCGGTTTCATCAGGTCTCCGGCGACGCGCATTTTTAAGTCCTGGAATCCTTTCAGTCCGAGTGATTTGCACAGCCGGATCGCAGCCGCGCCGCTTGTCTTTGCCGAAGCGCTGACTTCGTGGATGGTGCTGTTTACGATGTCATGCGGATTTTCTAAAATGTACTCAGCTAGCTTCCGTTCGGACTGCGGCAGCTTGTGAAGCATGGTTCGAATGATTTCCAATCCTCCTGTAGCCATCATTTCTTCCTTTCCTTTAAGAGTGTTCTCCATGAATGGTTAATGCTTTTTCAATGCTGCCATCTGATTCTTTCAGCAGGTTTTGCGCCGTGGTTAGATCGGCATTTATTTTGAGCATGACGATTGCGGTTTTGACTTGATTTTCGGCAGCAGCCAATGCTGTTTCCGCTGTTTTTTGATCGGCCCCTGTGACAGTTTGGATGATTCGGATTGCGCGTTGTTTCAGTTTGGCATTGCTGACACTGACATCGACCATCAGATTCTCGTAGACTTTTCCCATTTGGATCATGGCTGTCGTCGAGATCATATTTAAGATCATTTTATGAGCAGTTGCCGCTTTCATTCTGGTTGATCCGGCAACGACTTCCGGTCCGACGACCACTTCGATCGCATGGTCGGCTGATTGGCTGATGGCAGAGCCTTTGTTGCAAGTGAGGGATACAGTTTTTGCGCCGATTTGTCCGGCATATTTCAGTCCGCCGTGAACATATGGGGTACGGCCGCTGGCGGCAATTCCGATGACCGTGTCGTTCTTAGAAAGGCGGATCGATTTCAGATCACGCACTCCAAACGTCTCACGGTCTTCGGCGCCTTCGACAGCTTCGAACATTGCTTTTTCCCCTCCGGCGATCACTCCTTTTACAGTATCTGGAGGGATGCTGAATGTCGGCGGACATTCAGCAGCATCGAGGACACCGAGCCGTCCGCTTGTTCCAGCGCCAATGTAAATGAGCCGTCCTCCTTTTTTCAGCGAATCGACCACATAGTCGACGGCTGTTTTGATGTCGGGCAGCACGGCTTCGACCGCTTCAGCCACTGTTTTGTCCTCTTCATTCATGATTTTGAGTATATCGATTGTCTCAGCTCGATGAATATGCTTCGTCTTTTCATTTCGGCGCTCGGTCGTTAAGGAGCTTAAATTGCTGTTTTCCATCAACAAATCCTCCTGACACAAATGCGAATGATTTCTTAATTTTCAGTATATTAACTCTGGAATTTTATTTCAACATGAAAAGAAAAATAATGAAATTTAGTTTTATAATGGTTCTGAATCAGTTGAAGAGCGAATAAAATAGAGCGCAGTTGCAGACTGCGCTCTGACGGGCATTTACAGCTCATCAAGCTGATGTTCGGAAACCACCCTGAAACCTTCTCTTTTCAGAAGGGCTGCTGTGATTCCGTTTCCGGCTACTTTTTGGCTGGAAAAGCTTCCATCGTATATGTGGCTGCTTCCGCAGGACGGACTGTTTTCTTTTAATACAACGGTGTCAGCCTGGATGTCCCTGGCGATTTCCAGCGTTTTGTAAGCGCCTTTTATATAAAGGTCTGTTACGTCCTCGCCTGACCTTGTGATGATGGCCGCATTTCCATTTAAAACATCTTCACCCGTCCCGCCGGATATTTCGGCGGGTTCCCTTGGAGTGGCAAAACCGCCGAGGACTTCTGGACAAACAACCGCTGCTTTCTTTTCTTGAACGAGTTTGTTGATCTTTTCGACATAGCTGTGCGTCCCGTTATAACGGCATTCAACACCTGCCAAACACGAGCTGACCAATATCATTCTGACGTTCCCCTCTCCTCTAAATCAGATATTCATATTTTATATCATCTCCCGTCTTTTTCAGCTGAAAAGTTGGAAAATAAAAATTTTAAATTACCCCTTTACAAATGGGGATGATCCTGTATATAATAACTTTTGTCAGCTTTACGAGAGCTGTCTGGACAAACGATTTTGGCCCGTTGGTCAAGTGGTTAAGACACCGCCCTTTCACGGCGGTAACACGGGTTCGAATCCCGTACGGGTCACCATTCTTTTTTGGACAGAAGAGGAAGGCATGCTAAAGGCGCAACATCCTGTTGCAACGCATGCACTTGTACGTCCTGTACTTCGGAGGATTAGCTCAGCTGGGAGAGCATCTGCCTTACAAGCAGAGGGTCGGCGGTTCGATCCCGTCATCCTCCACCATTTTTCGGAGCGGTCTTCACATCCGCACGAGTTAAAACATAAGATAAAATATGCCGGTCTAGCTCAATTGGTAGAGCAACTGACTTGTAATCAGTAGGTTGGGGGTTCAAGTCCTCTGGCCGGCACTGTTTTTTGGAGGGGTAGCGAAGTGGCTAAACGCGGCGGACTGTAAATCCGCTCCCTCAGGGTTCGGCGGTTCGAATCCGTCCCCCTCCACCATTTTTGGGCTATAGCCAAGCGGTAAGGCAACGGACTTTGACTCCGTCATGCGCTGGTTCGAATCCAGCTAGCCCAGTTTTTGGACATCCTGTGTCGGATGTCCTTTTTATTTTGCCTTTTTGTATAACTATTCAAAAACATGTCGTGTTGAGTCAATTTTGTATTGGACGGTACAATGAAGGTCTGAAAGGGGGATACACACATGTTAAAACAACGGATTTCAATGGTTGGTGTGCCGATGGATCTCGGACAGCTGAGGCGGGGAGTCGATATGGGACCGAGCGCGATCCGCTGTGCGGGGGTAAATGAACGTTTGGAATGCCTTTTCCGCGAGATTGAAGATTTGGGAGATTTGACAATCGGGCAGAGAGAGGATGAGAAGGAAGGCGGAGAAGAAGACGCGGAGGAATTACGAAATTTGAAAGCGATTACAAAAGCGAGTTTGAAACTTGCTAACACCGTTGACGAGATCGTTGCAAAAGATTCATTTCCTCTCGTGCTTGGCGGAGACCACAGCATTGCGATCGGCACGCTTGCCGGGCTTGCGAAACATTATCGAAATCTGGGTGTCATTTGGTATGATGCGCATGCAGACTTAAATACAAGGGAAACGTCTCCTTCAGGCAATATTCACGGAATGCCGCTGGCCATCAGCCTGGGGATCGGCCATAAGGAGCTGACCGGTCTCTGTGGAAAAGGTGCCAAAATCAAAGCGGAAAACATCGTCATCATTGGAGCGAGATCTCTTGATGATGGGGAAAAGAAATTGATCCGTGAAAAAGAAATCAAAGTGTATACGATGCATGAAATTGATCGCCTCGGTATGACGAAGGTGATGGAGGAAACGATTGATTATCTGCGTGACCGGACGGACGGCGTTCATTTGTCGCTTGATTTAGATGGTCTTGATCCGCATGATGCACCTGGCGTCGGGACTCCTGTAGCAGGAGGGATCAGCTATCGTGAAAGTCATTTGGCGATGGAAATGCTTGAGGAATCCAATTTGATTACATCGGCTGAGTTTGTTGAAGTCAATCCGATCCTTGATGAGAAAAACAAAACCGCGGAAGCGGCAGTTGCTTTAATGGGATCATTGTTTGGCGAAAAGTTACTATAAACATTACATTGGCAGCGGCTTACGGAGGCCGCTGTTATAATCGGCATATGTCTCGGATTCAATCTATTTACTACGTATAATAATTTTAAGCTAATATTAAGCGCTCGATCCAGCGGAAACCGTCTACACCCTGTCATTTATTTGATAAAATATTTTTATGCATTTCATGAAACCTTTTAAAAATCAATTCGTATACATAAAGACCGGTGAAGGCAGAGGTTAGATAAATATGGAAACAATGATAAAAAAGAGAATCAAACAGGTGAAAAAAGGCGACCGTAACGCATTTGCAGACATCGTGGATATCTATAAAGACAAAATTTATCAGCTTTGCTACCGTATGCTCGGCAATGCGCATGAAGCGGAAGATATTGCGCAGGAAGCATTTATTAGAGCATACGTGAATATCGACAGTTTTGATATCAACCGGAAGTTTTCCACGTGGCTTTATCGAATCGCAACCAATTTAACCATCGACCGCATTCGCAAAAAAAAGCCGGACTATTATTTGGATGCAGAGGTGGCAGGGACAGAAGGACTGACGATGTATTCCCAAGTTGCGGCGGATGCTGCGCTTCCAGAGGATGAAGTGATTTCTTTGGAGCTGCACAGCACCATTCAGGAAAAAATCTTAAGGCTTCCCGATAAATACAGGACGGTCATCGTATTAAAGTACATTGATGAGCTCTCACTCATTGAGATCAGTGAAATTTTAAATATTCCCGTGGGAACTGTAAAAACGAGAATACACAGGGGCAGAGAGGCTCTCAGAAAACAATTAAGGGATCTTTAAGTGGGGTGATGAAATGAGCTGTCCGGAGCACATTGTTCAGCTTATGCATAAATATCTTGACGGAGACATTCTACCCGAAGATGAAACGCGACTAAAAGAGCATCTGCAATCATGTGAAAGGTGCAAAAAACACCTTCGTGAAATGGAGAAGTCTATTGCTCTAGTGCAAAGCACGTCGCATCTTACAGCTCCGGCAAACTTTACAGCTAATGTGCTGGCAAATCTGCCGAAGGAAAAGCGGACGGTGTCCATTAACAGATGGCTGAAAGCCCACCCGTTTATTGTGGCGGCAGCTTTATTTGTGATTTTAATGGGCGGCAGCTTTTTTTCGAGCTGGCAAAATGACCACGACTTCAGTGTGTCCAGCCAGCCTAATCTCGTCGTGAAAAACAACACGGTCATCGTACCTGAGGGCGAAGTTGTCAAAGGCGATGTAACCGTGAAAAACGGCAAGCTGATTATAAAAGGTAAAATAGATGGCGACGTAACCATTGTAAACGGAGAAAAATATACGGCTTCAGCCGGACAAGTCACCGGTCAGATCCACGAAGTCAATAAGGTGTTTGACTGGATCTGGTACAAAATCAAGTCAACAGGAAAAGCGGTTTTCGGCGGGGGTCACTCGAAAGATCAAGAGCAAAGCGGACATTAGGGGCTTTGCTCTTTTTTTAGGGAAGGCAGTCATTTCACTTGGAAAATCAAATTGTGCTATAATAGCCTCTGTATAAATATCATACGATTTTGTAACATATTAACTTTACTAATGACTGAATTCTTGGAGGACGAGGAAATGGCTTTTGAGGATATCCCTTTCTTGCAGTACCTCGGCGATGCCGTTGATATTCTCCTTGTTTGGTACGTAATATATAAATTAATGATGGTCATCCGCGGGACGAAGGCGGTTCAGCTTTTGAAGGGAATCGTAGTCATTGTTCTCGTCCGGCTGGCCAGTCAATATTTAGGCTTAAGCACCCTGCAGTGGTTGGTTGACCAGGCGATAACATGGGGGTTTTTGGCAATTATCATCATATTCCAGCCTGAATTAAGGAGAGCGCTGGAACAGCTTGGACGGGGACGGTTTTTTTCCCGGAGCGGAACCCCTGAAGAAGAGCAGCAGCAGAAAACGATCGATGCGATTACAAAGGCGATCAAATATATGGCGAAACGGCGCATCGGTGCTCTGTTAACCATTGAACGGGAAACCGGAATGGGCGATTACATAGAAACGGGGATTCCTTTGAATGCAAAGGTCAGCTCTGAACTATTGATCAACATCTTTATTCCGAATACACCGCTTCACGACGGCGCTGTGATTATGAAAAATGACGAGGTGGCCGCAGCCGCCTGCTACCTTCCGCTGTCGGAAAGCCCTTTTATTTCTAAAGAGCTCGGCACGAGGCACAGGGCGGCGGTAGGGATCAGTGAAGTGACCGACAGCTTGACGATCATCGTATCCGAAGAAACCGGCGGAATCAGCGTTGCCAGAAACGGGGACCTTCATCGTGATTTATCGGAAGAAGCTTTGACGAACATGCTTGAGGCGGAGTTCAAGAAAAATTCGCGGGAAGCTTCCTCAAATCGCTGGTATTGGAGGGCGAAGAAAAATGGATAAGTTTTTAAACAATCCTTGGGCCGTCAAGGTTGTCGCGTTATTGTTCGCGTTCCTGCTTTACTTTGCGGTCCACAGTGCGCAAGCTCCGACCCCGAAGAAACCAGGTGAATCGTTTTTCCCGACAACGACGACAGATGAAGCAACGCTCACCGATATACCTGTAAAGGCGTATTATGATGATGAAAACTACGTTGTTACAGGCGTACCGCAAACCGTGAATGTCACGATCAAAGGGCCGACTGGAACTGTAAAGAAAGTAAGACAGGTTAAGGATTTTGAGGTCTACGCAGACATGCAGGACTTGAAGACAGGAAGACACAAAGTTGAACTGAAAGCCAGAAACGTTGCCGACGGGCTAAGCATCTCCATCAATCCATCGGTAACGACTGTGACGATCGAAGAAAAAACGTCGAAAGAGTTTCCGGTTGAAGTCGACTTTTACAATAAAAACAAAATGAAAGACGGCTACACGCCGGAACAGCCGATTGTCAATCCGAAAAACGTCAGTGTCACAGGCTCCAAAGCCGTGATCGACAGAATAGCAAGCATAAAAGCGACGATTAATTTGGAAGGCATCGATCAATCGGTTGAAAGGGAGGCCAAGCTGACGGTCTATGACCGGGACGGCAATGTTCTTCCGGTGGAGGTTGATCCTTCCGTCGTCAACATCACCGTTCCGGTTACAAGCCCCAGCAAAAAGGTCCCGATCAAACTTGATCGGAAAGGGAGCCTTCCGGACGGCATCAGCATATCCAGTGTGGATACAAGCCCTGGTGAAGTAACGGTCTACGGACCGGAAAATGTTCTCGATTCGTTAGAATTTGTCGACGGCCCTGAGCTTGATTTAAGTAAAATTAAAGATGACACTGAATTGGAAGCTGATGTTCCGGTGCCTGACGGCGCTAAAAAAGTGTCGCCCGAAAAAGTCAAGATTAAAGTGAAAGTAGACAAGGAAGAGGACAAAGAACTGAAAAACGTTTCAATCAAGGCCGTTGGGCTGAATGACAGCCGCAACCTCGAGTTTCTCGACCCAAAGACGGGTAAGCTTGATATTACGGCAAAGGGGTCTGAGGCCTCGATTGAAAATCTGCAGCCGTCAGACATAGAGCTGTATATCAATGTGGCTGATCTCGATGACGGTGAGCACGATGTCAAGCTTGAAGTGAACGGACCGCAGAATGTAGCGTGGTCGCTGCCGCAGAAGAGCATTAAAGTGAGAATTTCTTCTAAAACATCTCAAAAAGAAAATGACAAAGGTCAGGATGAAAAAGAACAGGATCATTCTGAAACAGATTCACAACCTTCATGAATCAAAAAGGAGCGATATTAATGGGCAAGTATTTTGGAACAGACGGTGTGAGAGGTGTGGCAAACAGTGAACTTACACCCGAGCTGGCCTTTAAAGTCGGACGTTTTGGCGGATATGTCCTAACAAAAGATAAAGAACGTCCCAAAGTGCTGATCGGCCGTGACACACGTATTTCCGGACATATGCTGGAAGGGGCCCTTGTCGCCGGTCTCCTCTCGATAGGAGCGGAGGTCATGCGCCTTGGCGTCATTTCGACGCCCGGTGTCGCATATTTGACAAAAGCCATGGATGCTGAAGCGGGAGTGATGATCTCGGCTTCCCACAACCCTGTCCAAGACAACGGTATCAAGTTTTTCGGCGGCGACGGCTTCAAGCTGTCCGATGAACAGGAGCTTGAAATCGAGCGTCTGATGGATCAGCCGGAAGATACTCTCCCAAGACCGGTCGGCGCTGATCTCGGAATGGTTAACGACTATTTTGAAGGCGGACAGAAATATCTGCAATTTCTTAAGCAGACTGCCGATGAGGACTTTACAGGCATTCATATCGCGCTCGACTGCGCACACGGGGCGACATCGTCGCTTGCAACCCATTTATTTGCCGATCTTGACGCAGATGTCTCAACGATGGGGACGTCTCCGAACGGATTAAATATCAATGACGGGGTAGGATCGACACACCCAGAAGCTCTGGCGGCATTTGTGAAAGAAAAGGGAGCGGACGTCGGCATGGCGTTTGACGGAGACGGCGACCGTTTGATCGCTGTGGATGAAAAAGGACATATTGTCGACGGCGATCAAATCATGTACATATGTGCGAAGTATTTGAAGAATGAAGGCCGTTTAGCAGACAATACCGTGGTTTCAACCGTTATGAGCAACCTCGGCTTTTACAAGGCGCTTGAAGCGGAAGGCATTAAAAGCGTTCAAACCGCTGTCGGCGACCGCTATGTAGTGGAAGCGATGAAAAAAGACGGGTTTACGCTCGGCGGTGAACAGTCCGGACATCTGATTTTCCTTGATTACAACACAACTGGAGACGGTTTGCTCTCAGCGATCATGCTGATGAACACGATCAAGATGACGGGCAAGCCGTTATCAGAGCTTGCGGTGGAAATGCAGAAGTTTCCGCAGCTTTTGATCAATGTCAAAGTGACGGATAAATATAAAGTGACAGAGAACGAAAAAGTTAAAGCCGTCATCGAACAGGTGGAGCAGGAAATGAACGGCGACGGCCGCATCCTCGTGCGTCCGTCAGGAACGGAGCCGCTTGTCCGCGTGATGGCCGAAGCCAGAACGAAGGAGCTTTGCGAGCAATATGTAGGCCGCATTGTCGATGTCGTGAAGGCGGAAATGGGAGCGGAGTAATTTTCCGCAAAAGACGAATGAACAAGACAAGCTGATTCGGCATACGATAAAGGGAACCGGTGCAATCTTGAAAAAAATGTGAACCATTTTAAAAATTGTTTGACGGTTCAATTATGCGTGTAGTAAAATCAGCTTGTCTTGTTTTATTTAAAAGGAAAGGCAGGGTAGAGAGAATTTTTGATAGTTATAGCGCCCGGACTAAGCGTACGGATGACAAAGCTTAGTTGACGAGGATGGAGGTTATCGAAGTATTCGGCGGATGCCTCCCGGCTGACCTCAAAGATCACAGCCGCAAGGATTTCCTCAAACCAAAGAGGCGACTCTTTGAACAAAGGGAAATCGCATGATCTTCCAACAAATAAAAACATGTAGGAGGGGACGGAGAAATGTCCCCGCCTTAAAAGCAGACTTTCTTCGTCTCCTGCCTGCGACTTTAGGAGGAAGAAACATATGTGTGGTATTGTAGGTTATATTGGCCAGCTTGATGCAAAGGAAATTTTATTAAAAGGCTTGGAAAAATTGGAGTATCGCGGCTACGATTCAGCCGGAATCGCTGTAGCGAACGAAGACGGCGTGCACGTATTCAAAGAGAAAGGCCGCATTGCCGATCTGCGCGCAGCCGTTGATGAAAACGTGGTATCCCAGGCGGGAATCGGACATACACGCTGGGCAACCCACGGAGAGCCAAGCCGCTTAAACGCTCACCCGCATCAAAGCGCATCAGGCCGTTTTACACTTGTGCATAACGGTGTCATCGAGAACTATGTTCAGCTGACACGCGAATATCTGCAAGGTGTAACCCTTAAAAGTGATACGGATACAGAGGTTGTTGTGCAAGTGATCGAACAATTCGTCAACAAAGGTCTTGACACTGAAGAAGCGTTCCGCCAAACGCTCATGCTGCTCAAAGGCTCTTATGCGATTGCATTATTCGATCATGAAAACAAAGAAACCATCTATGTTGCGAAAAATAAAAGCCCGCTTCTTGTCGGCCTTGGAGACAATTTCAATGTTGTCGCGTCTGATGCGATGGCAATGCTTCAAGTGACAAATGAATATGTGGAGCTTATGGATAAAGAAATGGTGATTGTCACTGACAAAAAGGTCATGATTAAAAACCTTGACGGTGAAATCATGTCCCGTGCCTCTTATATTGCAGAGCTTGATGCCAGCGATATCGAGAAGGGCACATACCCTCACTACATGTTAAAAGAAATCGATGAACAGCCGCTCGTCATGCGGAAAATCATTCAAACATACCAGGATGAAAACGGCAAGCTCTCCATTCCGGGAGATATCGCCGCAGCCGTGGCTGACGCTGACCGCGTTTATATTATCGCCTGCGGAACGAGCTACCATGCCGGTCTTGTCGGTAAGCAATTCATTGAAACATGGGCAAAAGTTCCGACTGAAGTTCATGTCGCAAGCGAATTCTCTTACAACATGCCATTGCTTTCTGAGAACCCGCTGTTTATCTTTATCTCTCAAAGCGGAGAAACGGCTGACAGCCGCGCCGTTCTCGTACAGGTAAAAGAGCTCGGCCACAAAGCGCTGACGCTGACAAATGTACCGGGATCAACGCTTTCCCGTGAAGCGGACTACACGCTTCTGCTGAATGCCGGACCGGAAATCGCGGTTGCATCAACGAAGGCGTACACAGCGCAAATCGCCGTTTTGGCCATCCTGGCGGCCGTCACTGCGGAAAGCCGCGGCAATGAACTCGGCTTTGACCTTGTTAAAGAGCTCGGCATCATCGGAAACGCGATGGAAGCCCTTTGCGACCAAAAGGATGAAATGG
The DNA here is from genome assembly GCF_000465465.2 of Bacillus sp. NSP9.1. Lineage (NCBI taxonomy): Bacteria > Bacillati > Bacillota > Bacilli > Caryophanales > Bacillaceae > Bacillus > Bacillus sp. NSP9.1. Next base: position 4,459,348 of record NZ_CP048273.1, on the reverse strand, counting down.
AAATGATCGCGCGTGAATACTTGACCGTTACTCGCAATGCCTTCTTTATCGGCCGGGGACTCGACTACTTCGTCTGCCTTGAAGGCTCCCTGAAGCTGAAAGAGATTTCCTACATTCAAGCTGAAGGCTTCGCCGGCGGCGAACTGAAGCACGGCACGATCGCTTTGATCGAAGAAGGCACACCGGTCATCGCTCTTGCGACACAGGCACACGTCAACTTAAGCATCCGCGGAAACGTCAAAGAAGTGACCGCCCGCGGCGCCAACCCTTGCGTGATCTCCCTGAAAGGTCTGGAAGAAGCAGACGACCGCTTCGTCCTGCCTGAAGTGCATCCGGAGCTCGCACCGCTCGTCTCCGTCATCCCGCTGCAGCTGATCGCATACTACGCAGCACTGCACCGCGGCTGTGACGTTGATAAGCCAAGAAACTTGGCGAAGAGTGTGACGGTGGAATAGGCGTTCACTTCGCAAAATATCTACCCATGAAAGCATGGGTAGATATTTTTTATTTTCTGGAGACTACATGCTAGACAATACGTGTGATGGAGAAGAAGGGAAAGGACAACCTGCTATAATGAATAGAGTTGAGAAGTCGGTAAATCCACAGAAACGAGGGATTCGTTTGAAGGAACTCACTTAGAACTCTTTCATCAGGATGTAAAAAGTCCAATTTCTCAGCTATACTGTGTTATGTTTATCACGGCGAAATGGGGTCTTCCCACGAAGCCTGTGGAACTTATCATTGAAGATTGATGTTTAAAGCGGGACGAACACCATAACCAGCTATACTGTTGTTTCCATAGCTGCGAATGCTGAAATTTGTCCCGATAAAAAACGCGCGCGAAGGCTTGTTTCCTTGAGTTCGCAGCCACCACCAGGAACAGCCGAATTCTTCGCCGTTTCTGATGATATAGTCATTTTTATTCGTTTTATCGTACACATATAAGTTGCATCCATCGGGTTTTTTCGTTTTGGCAAAGTCCGTTCCAACGGCGCGCCGAAAATCGTTGCCGAGTATATCAGATAAATTCTTTATCTCGCTAACGCTAAGCAAAAAAATCTTGTCCTCTGTATCCTGGCTGCTCTCTCCGTTGTCCGTGCAATAAGTCGTTTTTATCAATTCTTTTTCGGCGGTATTGAATGCGGTGTGATAGAATTCATCGTTCAGCCACTTGCGCAAATCACAGTCACGCCAGGTTATATCTACGCAATCACGCCACGTCATATTTACGGACTTGCCGTGATACCGCTTGCAATCCAAAATGTACTCGCTCACAATGAACAGCTCTTTACCTGAATGTTTCAGCACCCGCCACTTGATCGGCGATCTGTCTGTGCCGTCAGCAGTCTGCGGATAAGTGCCAAAAGTAATGATTTCGCCGGGCTTTGCATTCCAATGCGGTGTTGAAGCAATATGATCACTTTCCAATGAAATCTCCTCCATTTCGTATCTAGTTTCATTGTATAACATTTATGCAAGTGCGAAGGTTAAGTCAGCATACCCTTGATTTTCTTCATATCAATATAAAAAACTTTATCAATGTACTTTAATGTTTTTCTCTAAGGTTTGTGTATGGGGTATCGTGAAATTTACACTTGTGATGATGAAAGGAAGAAGAAGAGATGCGTTACTACAAACCGATTGAGATTGCCAGAGAACTCAACATCAGCACAAGCGCGTTGCGGCACTACGAATCCTGGGGAGTGGTTCCCAAACCCGCTCGGGATGTCAACGGCTATCGCCTCTATACTAAGGTGCACTTCGCTTACTTTCGGTGTCTGCGTACCATGTTTGCCGGCTTTGGGGTGGGGGTCACCTGTGAAGTACTGCGATCCATACAAAACGCTGAGATGGACAAAGCGTTTTGGCTTGTCAACAAAGAACAAGCCAACCTGCAACAAGAAAAAAACTCTGCAGATCAGACCTTGGCGTTAATAGAGAACTTGGAGTTGCCGACTGACGAAACAAATATAAAACAAATGATGACAATTGGTGAAGCCGCAGACTTTACGAAGGTGAACGCATCAGCGATCCGCCATTGGGAAAAGGAAGGGTTATTGACTCCAAAACGTGATCCGGAGAATGGTTATCGGCTGTTCACGCCTCTGCACATACGAAAGATCCTCCTCATAAGCACACTGAGAAAGACCGTCTATTTTCTCAAACACATGGAAGAATTTGTGGAGGCTATTGAAAACCAGAGTCTTGAACAAGTGAAAAAAGTCTTGGAAAAGGCGCTTTCCAGCATCAATAAGCGTAACCGCGAGCAATTACGCGGCGTGCATCAGCTGATTGAGCTTTGCAATGTGTTGGACCTTATGTAACGAAATAGCGCTGATTTCACCTTGATATAAAAGATAAACGATAGCTGGAACCGCTTGATGCTTACCTCTATGTAAGTACCTGTAGTAAAAGTGCATACTTACATATTTTCCGTGTGCCCTTTATACTCAGAATGAAAATATCCTTTTAGGAGGGCAAGTCTTTGAAAACTCTTGTTATCGTTACACACCCAAGGATCGAAACATCAGTCGTTAATAGGCGTTGGGTAAAAGAACTCCAAAAGTATCCGGAAAAGTATACTGTCCACGAATTGTCCACGGTTTATCCTGATGGAAACATAGATGTAAAAGCAGAGCAAACATTGGTTGAATCCCATGGTAACCTTGTGCTTCAGTTCCCTATCCATTGGTTTAATTGTCCGCCTCTTCTTAAAAAATGGCTTGATGATGTTTTGGTTTATGGATGGGCTTACGGTTCAAATGGCGGGAATCAATTAAAGACTCGCAAAGTGGCTTTAGGTGTAACTGCCGGAATCAAAAAAGAAGATTATCGTGAAACCGGAAGATACCGATATACGCTCGAGCAAATATTAGTTCCGTTTGAAACGACATTTCTGTATTGCAATGCCGATTATCGCTCGTTCTTTGCGTTTTACGGCAAAGAAAGCAATCCCGGCGGAAACGAAGAAGAAGAACATGCACCTGGCGCAAGCGAATTGGAAAAAAGCGCACAAGATTATTTGAATTTTATTGACAGCCTGTAATGGGAGCATAAAAAAGAGGCCCTAAAGAGCCGGCTATTTGTTTTTCTCTCCCCACTCGCACATCATATTCAACAAAGGAACAAGAGAAAGACCGCGTTCAGATAATGAATACTCAACCTTTGGAGGTATTTGAGGGAATTCTCTTCGTATGATAAGGCCGTCTGCCTCCAGCTCCCTTAACATGATGCTGAGCGTTTTAAAGGAAATGGTACCGATGCTTCGCTTCAGCTCATTATGCCGCATCACCTTGTTTTCAGACAGCCAATAAATAATGATCATTTTATATTTGCCGCTTATTAAGGATAACGTATATCCAAAGCCCGTGTCCTTGAGGTCAACGCCAGTCGGAACACACGTTTTTCCGGTTTCACTTCGCATCACATACACTCTCCTTTGAAAAAATGTCCTACAATAGATCATTATGTAATCTTAAGGAAAGGATGTAAAGCAAGATCGCTTTCCATCATGCTGCCTTCATAAACGCAGTTGAGACAATGCCGCGGAACGGCTTGCTTATGTCTGAATGGCTTTTCCTTAGGTGAAAACGAGAAGCTCATTTCCGGAGGGAAGCTTCTGACTCTACCTGATGATGGAGAGCTGAAAAAGAGCATAGAAATGTGTTTTAACGATCAAGCGATCATATTTTTTCATTCTATTATTTTCACTGATAGGTTATATCATAGGCTGTCGGGTTCAGTCTCGTTAGAAACCAATAGATCACGCGGCCTTTTTTTGGTAATCTTAAAAGGGGTTAAAAAGCTCGTAGATAGGGAGCCGGTCCTATTGATGCTCTTATAATAGATTTTAAAATTCCTGAGGATGTGTAATCGTGAATCAAGAAACATATATTGAAATGAGCAGGACATCACAGTACATGAATAAATGGAGAGGATTTTCTGTGCTGATTGATGGGGTTGAGGCAGGAAAAATCAAGGATGGAGAGAGTGTGCGAATGGATTTACCGCCTGGCGAACATACTATCCAAGTGAAAATTGATTGGTGCACAAGCCAAATATTAAGGTTTACTTTAGATGAAGGAGAAGTGCTGAAGTTTAGATGCGGAAGTCCGATCCGGGGGTGGAAGATATTCGCGGGGCTGTTTTCTGTTTTGGGAAGTCCAGAGAAGTATCTGTTTATCGAGCAGGAATAGGCGGGGATCGTGCTGACGGGGATTTAAACTGCGGACAACACCGTTTTGGGCAGGCTAATGGCCCGAATAGAATTGGTCATCATGGGAAAGGGATGTTTTGGTGTAAACACATATTGACATATCGGGATATTACGATATAATGATTCCTATGGAACCAATTGAAATTTTCAAGGCGTTATCAAATGAATCAAGACTGCAGATTTTGCAATGGCTGAAGGAGCCTGATCGTCATTTTACACCCCATGAAGGGATTGATATGAACACAATCGGGGTCTGTGTCAGCCAAATCACTGACAAATTGAAAATGACGCAATCAACGGCTTCCCAATATCTTACCATCCTTTTAAGAGCCGGCCTGATTAAGGCGGAACGAATCGGAAAGTATACGTACTACAAAAGAGACGAAGAGGCCATTGAAAAACTTGCTGACTTTCTGAAAACAGAGATATGATGATAAAAATAAACATCTCAAGGTGTTTATTTTTACGCCCTACATATCGACATATTGCGATGTGTTTATTTTTTAAATCTAAATATCGATATTTCGCGATATGTTGATTCATAATGATGAAGGAGTGAACATTGATGTCTAACACCTGGAAAATTTATATTTTAGCCATTGTGAGCTTCCTGGTAGGAACCTCAGAGTACATCATTTCCGGTATTTTGGATCAGATTGCTCATACACTTGGGATCACATTAGCTGCTGCGGGCCAGCTGATTACGATCTTTTCACTTGTATATGCTATTTTTACACCGATTCTCATGGCGCTGACCGCAAGCATGGATAGACGGAAAATCATGATTTATGCACTCGGTTTATTTGTGGTTGGAAATATCCTCGCCTTTGTCCTGCCTGGTTATGGATGGTTTATTGCAGCACGGGTCATAATGGCGATGGGGGCAGGTATGGTTGTTGTAACCGCATTGACGATTGCCGCCAAGATCGCGCCTGAAGGTAAGCAGGGCAGTGCGATTGCTACTGTCGTCATGGGATTTACCGCTTCCCTCATCATTGGTGTTCCACTCGGAAGAATGACAGCGGAGACGTTGGGCTGGAAATCTGTATTTGGCGGAATTGCTCTATTGGGATTCATCGCAATGATCATTATTTCCTTTATGATTCCGCATACGGAAGGAGATAAGCCCGTACCTATACGTCAACAGCTTTCCCTTTTGAAGAAGCGAAAAGTTGCGATGGGGTTATCGATCACTTTTTTCTGGCTCGGGGGATATTCCGTTGCTTATACTTATTTATCACCATATCTCCTGACCGTTTCAGGGATAAGCAGCCATTTGCTGAGCGGCGTTCTGCTGATTTTTGGCATCGCCAGCTTGGTTGGATCGAAGTTTGGAGGATACAGCACAGATAAGTGGGGAGTGCCCTTTACACTCGTCGGCGGGATGACATTACATGTCATCACACTGATTTTGCTGTCGCTTGTCACCCATTCCTATATCGGTGTGTTGGTGATTCTCATTCTATGGTCGTTTGCCGCATGGTCTACCGGCCCGACACAGCAATATCATCTGGCTACAATCGAACCGGAATTATCAGGTGTATTGCTTGGCATCAATCAGTCGATGATGCAATTTGCCATGGCTGTAGGTGCAGGAGCAGGGGGGATTTTTGTAGAGAACGTATCATTGGCTTCGATCACCTGGATTGGTGCATTGGGGGTTATGATCGCGATTGTCGCTGCTTTGATGACGTCCCATTTTAAACAGAAAGCGCCACATTTAAAAGAAATCAATCAATAATACCTTGCCTTGAAGATTCAATGGTTTCATTGTCATATTCATTTGCTTCTTGCAGCCCGACAAATCGAAAAATCTGACATCCGCTCGTTACAGACGCGAGCGGATGTTTTTGTTAGTCCGCCAAAATCCGCAAATAAGCCTTCCAAGGTCCGACATCGTCCTGATACCGCTTTGCCAGCACCCTTGCGATTTGCGAGATGTGAGTGAGGTCGTGGGCCACCCATGTCGAGAGCTGTTCTCTAAGCTTGACGATTCCAAATTCGGGGTGCACTCCCGTTTGTTCGAAGTCGGTTTCTGAATCAACGAGTTGCCGTAATGTCTTCAGGTTCTCCCGGCGGAGCGCCGCAAACTCGCCAAGTAATTGCTCAATGGTCTTCCCGGCGTTTTGCTGCATCTGCCCGACGCGGTCGAAGGGCGGAAATGTTTCCGTTTCTCCTTTTGTCAGGATCATCTCGATCCGCGGAATCCAATTGTTTTTTTCACCTTCGATTAAATGTCCCACGACATCAAAGGCGTTCCAGGTACCCTCGCCTTCATCACTGCTGATCCACTCACGCGATAATCTAGTCAGCAACTGACTCAGCGTTTCCGGCGTGCGTTCGAGGATTTCGATTGCTTCATCAAGCTGAAAGTTCATGTTTATGACCTCCTTTAACAATTTAAAATAAAAGCTTTTGGATTAATGAAGCGGTATGGTTTGAATTACATTTTATTTTAATTGATTGTGTGGAAAACAGAAACATAGAGTCGGCTTTTTTCTGACGAATAGAACAACTCAGACAGATGGTTGAACAATTGGTTTAACCATTTTTTTAATGTTGGAAGAGTCTTGATTTTTAATTGCTAAACTCTTTTTATAAAGGCGAAAAGGAGTTATTTGAAGATGAATCATGAGTTTATTTTGCAAACGAGGCACTTAACCAAGAAATACAAAAAGTCGATTGTTTTAAACGGTGTATCAATGAATGTAAGAAAGAACACTGTTTACGGCCTGCTGGGGCCAAATGGGGCAGGTAAGTCAACGACGCTAAAAATAATATCCGGTTTGCTCAAACAAACATCAGGAGAGGTAATTTTCAATGGAAATCAGTGGACAAGGAAAGATTTGCTTTATATCGGTTCTTTAATTGAACATGCTCCGCTTTATGGGAATTTAACTGCTATAGAAAATCTTGAGGTGATAAATACGATTCTCGGCCTGCCAAAAGAGCGAATTCAGGAGGTTCTTCAAATTGTTGGGTTAACAAATACGGGAAGTAAAAAAGTGATGAATTTTTCTATGGGAATGAAACAACGACTTGGCATTGCCCTTGCCATTTTGAATCGTCCCAAGTTATTAATTTTAGATGAGCCTACTAATGGATTGGATCCTATTGGGATTCAAGAATTAAGAGAATTGATCGCTTCATTTCCGAAGCAGGGAATGACCGTTCTTTTATCCAGCCACTTGTTATCGGAAGTTGAACATTTAGCTGATGATGTCGGCATTATCAGCAATGGAATACTCGGTTATGAAGGTAAATATCATTCATATGATAACTTAGAAAATCTATTTACAGATGTTGTGCGAAAGCATAGAGCCCGATAGGAGGTTGCCGAATGTATTTATATTTAAAATCAGAAATCATAAAAACAAAAAGAACAATGATTAGAAAAATGTTGTTGGTGATACCCCTAATATGTTCCATTCTTGCACTAGGTTTTAATTTTCTAGGCGGTCCGGAGATCGTAAGGCTGAGTGCAGAAACGATCATTAATCATTGGGGAATATTATGGCTATCCGTGTTTGCAGCCCTTTCCACTGGGCTTTTAAATCATCTCGAAAAAAAATCGACGAATTTTAAAACGATTATTGGCTTACCCATAGATCTTCAAAAAAAGGAAATGAGCAGAGTTTTATTGACAACTGGATTAATGGGGCTAGGGTCTCTTCTGTTAATCATTTTTATCATCCTAACGAGTTTGCTGGTTAAGACAAGTCCATACTTGGTTTCACTTGCCTCTTGTATTTTAGCGGTGATCCTGATGTTTATCACTTCACTATGGCAGATCCCGTTTTGCTTGTGGCTTTCTAGAAAAACGAATCTTTTTATCACCTTACTGTTAAATAGCATGCTTCATTTAAATCTAGGTTCAGTTTTTGCCCCTACGGAATATTGGTGGTTTGTTCCATACAGCTGGCATTTAAGAGTGCAAATGCCGTTAACGAAACTGCACTCAAACGGAATCCCTTTGCCGCAAAATGACGAACTTCTGAGCTATTCAGTAATTCCAACCGCTCTAGTTTTAAGCATTACACTTTTTACTATCCTTACTTTGATTACGGTTAAGTCGTTTAATAAACTTGAGGTGAACTAATGCTGCAATTTTACAGATGTTTGCTGGGCGAATGTAAAAAAAGAAAGCGAAGTATATTTTTATTATCCCACTTAAGCATTCCGCTCGTTTTATCTGGTGCTTTGGTGATGTACTTCTTATTCAGGAATGTACCCGTAGGTGCGGAAGCAAGCTATCTCATTTTTTTCGAATTAATTGGAGTCGGTACACCGGTCATCATTTCGATTATTTGCGGGCTGGTGGCCGATTCTGAAAATGAGGCAGGCCATTTTCAAAATATACTTGGATTGATTCAGAGCAGGACCGTTTCATTCATCAGTCAAACAACAATGATGATATTCTTTTATACTGCTGCACTGTTTTTAACAATATCAATCTATACCCTGGCTCTGAAACAACTGGCCGGCGTCGATGAGGTTGACCTTTCTCTCTACTATGTAACAGGTATGATTTTTGCAGGAGCTTCCATCTTTCAATATTTCTTCTATCAAGTCGTTGGTTATAATTATGGGATAGGGATGTGCAGTATATCCGGGTTTGGAGGAGTGATAATCACCGCTCTTTGCTTGACCACAATAGGAGATAAAATCTGGTGGCTCCTGCCTTGGGCGTGGGCAAACCGATTCGGAGAATATGTAACGGAGTATTTGAAAATCAAAGATGTAAAACCGGTGGGTAATCCCACAATTCTAATGGGAGGTTATTCTTTTTTACTTATGACAACAGGCATAATTCTACTAAGTATCGTTTGGATAAATAGGTGGTCAGGTAGGAAAACAAACGATTAAAGGGTGGTTCAAATATGGCCAAAATCTTGGCGATTGATGATGATGCTGCAATTCTAAGACTGATCAGGAAAATGCTGAGCTTAAAAAAACATGAGGTTACAACTTTGCAAAGTATAAAAGATATGACGATAGAGGAATTGAATCAATATCACCTCATTTTATTAGATGTCATGATGCCGGATGAAGATGGATTTAAAATTTGTGAGAAGATGAGGTCTTTAATTGATATACCGATCATCTTTATGACTGCCAAAAGTGATGAATCTTCAATAATTAAAGGTTTATCCATTGGCGGAGATGATTATATTGTAAAGCCATTCAGCATTCATGAAGTGAATGCCCGTATTGAGGCCCATTTAAGGCGGGAGGCAAGACCGAAAAAGGGGGTTAAAAGTGTATTTATCGATGGTGACATTCTGATTGATTTAGAAGCGAAAAAAGTAATGATCAAAGGGGAGGAAGTAAGCTTTACTAAAACTCAATACAAAATTTGTGAACTACTTGCATTACACAAAGGGAAAATCTTTTCCAAAGAAGATATCTATGAGTCTGTCTATTCAATAGAAAGCGATTCTCAAATTTCAACGGTTGTTGAACATATCAGAGTCATAAGGAAAAAAATTGCCCAGTTCAATTTAGCCCCCATCAGTACGGTCTGGGGTGTGGGGTACATATGGGAATAAGGAATACGTTATCGGCTTATTTTGTTAAATGGATCATAAAATTAGGTTTTGCAGGTTTGTTAATGTTGGCTCTGAATATCGGGTTCGTAACTTGGGGACTCAATCATCAACTTTTTCTCCCGGCGAACGAACCGATAAAAAAAGCGGAAAACATACAGAGTAAAGTTGAAAGCGCCGATTATATTGATCCCAGCATCATTCCTCCAGAACTGGATTACGCCGTTTTCAATAAGCAAACAAACAAAATCGTAAAGAGTAATATGAGCTCAAGAAATAAAGTAAAAGCAAGAGAAGCTTATCAGCATCCTAGTCAGGATAACATGAGCTCCTTTATAAGGTATGACAGTCGCTATGAAACGATTTTGATTCATTATAGTTTAAAAATTCAATTCGCCAATATTGAATTAAGAAGGGTATTTCCGAACCCTGGCGTATGGCTATCCGTTTTTTCAATCTTAATTTATTGTGTTTATTTAGTTTGGCATATCAGAAGTTTTTCTCGAATGATTGTCCAAGAAAACCAAAAGCTTATCCAAGTAGCCCGTAAAATAAAAGAAAGAGACTTAAATATCGAATTTCCGCGAGTTCGGTTTAATGAGTACAAAGATGTAATGGGCGCAATGGAGAGTTTATCAAAAGCGCTTGTTAAATCCATTCAGAAGGAAATTGAGATTACCAATTCAAAGGCAGAACAGATCAGTTATTTAATCCACGATATAAAAATTCCGCTGACTGTGATAAAAGGGAATATAGAACTTTTGGAAGCAATGGGAGATGAGGACGAGAAGGAAAATTTTAGCGACATTATGAATTCTATACAGCAGATTGAACGATACATTCAGGAAGTGATCGATATCAACCTGGACAACAAACAAGCCAATACGAATATGGAAGAAGTATCGGTAACCGATTTCTTATGCAAGCTAAAAGCCGAAGTTAAAAGCTTGGGCAATAATATCATTGTCGAAGATTGGACACATAAAGAGGCTAGCCTTTATATAGACGTCATCCTGCTTATTCGAGCAATCAATAATATTGTATTAAACGGAATAGAAAGAACACCGCCGCCTAAAAAAGTGCAAATGATCGTCAAGCAGGATAAAGACCATATTCAATTTGTTATCATCGATCAAGGACCCGGTTTTTCGGAAGAAGCTCTAAAAAAAGGTACTGAACTTTTTTACACCGAAAACTTTGGACGGACGAATAACAGCCATTATGGATTGGGATTAACGTTTACCGAAAAGGTCATCAAGCAGCATAATGGAAGAATGAAGCTTGATAATAATGCTAACAACAACGGAGAGGTATTGGTGGAGATACCTGTTCTTTCGAAGGATTAATCAAAAAATCATAAAGGAGTCCCGCATTTATCAATTGAAACTCCTTTATATTCGAGGAAAACCTACGTCAACTGCCGCTCCGCAAACTCCCGATACAGCGCATGCGAAGCAACCAGCTCATGATGCCGTCCCATCCCGGTAATCTCGCCTTTTTCGATAAACAAAATTTGATCCGCGTTTACAATCGTCGAGAGGCGGTGAGCGATGACGAAGGTTGTGCGTCCTTTCATGAGGCGGGTGAGGGCCTGCTGGACAATGCCTTCGGACTGGCTGTCAAGGCTGGCTGTCGCTTCGTCCATCATTAAAATTTTCGGATCGCGCAGGAAGGCGCGGGCGATAGCGATGCGCTGTCTCTGTCCGCCTGAGAGCTTGACGCCGCGTTCACCGACTTCTGTATCCAGCTGGTTTGGAAACTGTTTGATGAATTCAGCGGCAAAGGCCATTTCTGCGACTTCCCATAGCTTCTGATCGTCAATTTCGCCGGCGTTGTCCAATCCGTAGCAAAGGTTCTCACGGATTGTCCCCGCCATCATCGGGCTGTCTTGGGAGACGTAGCCGATTTGGCTGCGCCACGATTTCATCGACAGTTCGTGAATGGGTGTGTCTCCGATTTTAATCACGCCTGAATCCGGTTCATAAAAGCGTTCGAGCAGGCCGAACATCGTTGTTTTCCCGCCGCCGCTCGGACCGACAAAGGCGATCATTTGCCCGGGTTCGACATCAAAGGAGATATTGCGCAGGACGGGTTCATCATGGCTGTAGGAGAAAGAAACATGTTCAACGCGTATCGGCTGATTCGCAATATCGCGTTCGATCCCTTTCTGTCCTGCCTCTTCTTCCGTATTGAGAATGTCGACAATCCGTTCTGTGGCGCCTTTTGCTTTTTGCAGCTGAGTAAAAAACATTGTAAATGATGTAATCGGAAAAATGATTTGAAAGAGATAAAGCAAAAACGCGATAAGCGAGCCTGCCGACATCGTTCCGTCGGCGACGCGGATGCCGCCATAGCCGATGATAGCAACGATGACAATCATGATCACAAGGTGCATGAACGGAGAGACGAGCGCAAAAATACGGGCTTCTTTCAAGCCGTATTCAAACAGCTTTGAAATCCCTGATAACCCTTTCATTTTTTCTGTCTCCTCCGCGTTGGATGCTTTCATCAGTCTGATTTCGCTTAATGTCTGCTGGACATTCCCCGTAAAGGCGGCGGTTTCATCCTGCATCGTTTTCGAGATGTTGTGCATCTTCATACCAAGCGGGATCATAATCACGGTTGTAATCGGAACGGCAATCAGCATGAGGAGCGTCATTTTCCAGTCCATGATCAGCAAAATGACAACGGCTCCGATAATCGTGATCATCCCTGAAATGAATTGCGGAAAATGGTCGGATATTAAGTCTTCCACGATGCCGGTATCATTGACAACGCGGCTGACGGTTTCGCCGCTCGTCTTTTCGTCAAAGTACCGAACGGGGAGTCGCAGCAATTTAAACCACATCCGCTCACGCAAGGAAGCGACGACTTTTTGCCCGGCATAGGCAAGAAAATAGGTGGAAAACCCGTCGCAAATCGCTTGAATGATAAAAACGAGCGCGAGGATTCCCGCTAAGGCGATGTTGATCGATTGGGCGGAAAAGCCGTCAACCATTTCCCTCGTTAAAAGCGGGATGGACAGCCCCACCAATGTCGTAATCAGGCTTGTGCTTAAGCCGATTGCTAATGCGAGTTTAGGGACGTTGGATGAGAGAATCAATGAGAAGAACGGTTTTATGCTGGTTGGTTTGTTCTCTGTTTTCATTTGCTTGCCTCCTTTCTGTAACGAATCATACTACGAGATAGGCGGCAAAAGGTTTCCAAGCCTGCCGTTTTTTTATTTAACTTTAAGGTTGACAGATGAAAGAGGTGTAACTATTATTATTACATAATGTAACTTGTGTAGTTACAAATGAGAAAGGAACAAAAAACATGACCTTGAACATTAAAGTCTATTCAGATTACGTCTGCCCGTTTTGTTTTCTGGGAAAAGACCAGTTTGAGAAAGCGACCGAAGGGAAGGATGTTGAAGTCGAGTGGCTGCCGTTCGAGCTGAGGCCGCGTCCAACGGAGCAGCTTGATCCTTTAAACGATCCGTCAAAATTGGCGATGTGGGACGGCGCCATTAAGCCGAGAATTGAGGCGTGGGGCGTCGATATGAAGCTCCCGAATGTCTCCCCGCATCCTTATACAGATTTGGCCCATGAAGGCTGCCACTTTGCGAAAGAGCATGGCAAAGAAAAAGCGTACAATGACCGGGTCTACAAAGCGTTTTTCCAAGAAGACCAAAATATCGGCGATATCGATGTGTTAACAACACTCGCTAAAGAAGCGGGACTGGATGAACAGGCATTTCATGACGCTTTGGCTGAAAGAAAGTATCAAGACGTACAGCGGCAGGCGCTAAGGCATGCCTATGAAGAAGCCGGAATTACAGCCGTCCCGACTTTTATCATCGGCAATGAGCGGATCGCCGGAGCTGCATCTCAAGAGGTGTTTGAACAGGTGATTGAAAAGGAAAGCAAACAAAAGTCTGTTGACGGCTTGCGGTGCGATCTTGACGGAAACAGCTGCTAAGCCGGAATATGATCGATTTGAAGAACCCTTTAACAGGGTTCTTTTTTATACAGGAAGGAAGAGAGAAGACACGGTAAGGAGCTTCCGCTGGGGAGTTTTCGGGATCAAACAGAAGAAGGTTTGATTGATATCGACGAGATTGATCAAGGGTACGAAATGGCCAGAACAATATGCAGCAAACTATTTGTATATGAGGCAACGGCTGTTTGCATCAGCCCGGAAATGACATTAGGGCGTTATTCAACTATACCAATTTAAATATTGCCGAGGACGAAGATATTGAAGTTTACTCTTGCTGGGGCGGTGAGGAAGACAGAGAAAAAGACGATCGCTTAGATGTATTCATTCATTTACAGGCTCTGCAGTTAGGCAAACATGTCAAGCTGAATACACAGTAAATGACTTTGGTTTGTTACGAATAAGAATTATCGAAGATTAGTTGTTGTAAATATCATCCAATTACACTATCACCCTTAACTATCTTTATCCTTTGAAACCCGGGAGATTGTTTTTCTTTCAAATGTTTTAATGCTAAATTTGTTATTAGACATGTATGTTAATGATATAACTAACAGTTGTTCGTTTGTATATTTGTTATAATTTTTATATTAATCATCAAGAATGGAATAATTATTTGGAGGATTTTGTTTTAAAAAAGCTTGAATATAGTGTCTTAATGATGGGGGTATCGTTACTGATCTGCGCTTTGATAGAATTTGTTATCGCCTTTACAATTAATAAGCCGCCTGCAGGAAGTTTGGATCTACATTTCTTTTTATTAGTCGAGAAAAACAACATAAAACTAAGTTAAGGTTAGTGAAATAGTGAATTAGGAGTGAGCCTGTGTTACGGTATATAAAAATTCATTTAAAAGATTTATTTCCAGGATATTTTGCACTAGTTATGGCGACTGGTGCCTTGTCTATCGGATCTTACCTTCTTGGTATGACAATCTTTGCAAAGCTTTTGTTATACGTGAATATAGTTGCTTACATTGCTTTATGGGTGCTTACTCTCCTGCGTATTTATTTCTTTTTTCCAAGAATGCTAGTAGATATCACTAGTCATACTCGAGGACCCGGTTTCTTTACGTATGTTGCCGGAACATGTGTGTTCGGTAGTCAGATTATTGTCGTTACTGAACAATATTCAATTGCTGTCTATTTGTGGGTACTTGCAATCCTATTGTGGTTACTTATCATGTACACCTTCTTCACAGCTGTTACGATTAGAAAAAATAAACCTTCTGTCTCAGAGGGAATTAATGGTGCATGGCTAATAGCTGCTGTTGCAACACAGTCTATTTCCATCCTAGGTACGCTTCTTACCCCATATGTAGACAATGTAAAAGTTGCTGTTTTATTTTTTACATTATGTATGTATTTTCTCGGGTGTATGCTTTATTTAAATATTATTACGTTAATTTTTTATCGCTTTACTTTTTTAAAACTTGAATTCTCAGCATTAACACCACCATATTGGATTAATATGGGTGCGGTTGCAATCACAACATTAGCAGGCTCCACCTTAATTCTTCACGCAAAAAGTTGGTCCTTGTTAAGTGAGATTACTCCTTTTTTAAAAGGCTTTACTTTGTTTTTTTGGATTACTGGGACATGGTGGATTCCATTATTATTTATTCTTATGATTTGGAGACATCTGATCAATCGTTATCCACTTTCATATGACCCTCAGCTTTGGGGGATGGTTTTTCCGCTTGCGATGTACACAACAAGTACACTGCAATTATCAAAGGCATTAGACTTCGGTAAATTAATGATAATACCCCATTTTATGGTTTATATCGCAATCACAGCTTGGATTTGTGTGTTTTTTAGTCTACTGCAGCAAATTTATCAAAATGCACGAACCCATTACAAATTAAAAGCTAAATAGAAAGTTAACCTTTAACACAAAAGCTCGTTCGCAACAGAAATTACTGATGTTCACGAGCTTTTCACATATTACACACATAAATTATCAGAGAGCTTACTGACAAATATGTTAGCAGCCTTCTTGTGGTTTATGTTGTTCCCTTTCATCACACTTAAAGCAAAGATAGTCATGGTCTGAGAGTAATACCCCATTAAAAAATCCATTTTCACAATAAATTTCTTTTCCACAGATTTTACATTCACCGATATATTCCCTCAAACTAATACCTCCAATCTACACACTTTAAACTTAATCTAATCGTTCGACGAGAGTAGAGACATGGATAGCTGTTGTGTTGAATTGCGGCAGGGAGGTATCTGCCGGTTTAATAAGCATAGGGTGCTCCGTGCATCCTAAAATTAGACCTTCTATACGGTCCTCGTTTTCCATCCGATTGATAATATTTAGGGAAACTTCTTTAGTGTCCTCATTTACAATCCCGTTTTCCAATTCTTCAACTGTTTTTTCATGGATTAGTGCTTGTTCGTTTTCGGTGGGAACAATTACATTTATACCTGCATTTCGGAAAGGTTTTTTGAAAAAATCGTTTTCCATCGTGAAGCATGTGCCAATTAGTCCTACACTGTTTAGATGATATTGACGGACAGCCTGAACCGTTTCCTCAACAATACTGATCATAGGAAGCCGGGTTTGTTGGTTAACTTGTTCAAACACTATATGTGGAGTATTTGCCGAAATGGCAGCAAGTTCGGCGCCGGCCGCTTCTAATTCATTAACTGCCTTAGTAAGATAATCAATTAAACCTTGAGTGTTGTGTTCATCGATAAACGCAAACACTTTATACATATTGATGCTGTTGATGACAAGATGTGGTAAAACTTTGTTGTTTCCATGTTTTTCTTGGTAGCCATTAATAATAGATTGATAATAATCAACTGTCGATTCGGGCCCTAAACCGCCGACCAAACCGATTTTAGCCATAAAAATCCTCCTTTAAACGTAAGTTCGACTAAATAGATAGGAATAGAAACCTTTAATACCTTAATTTTACTACACATCATTTTAATAGCAAATGAATAACTAACCATTAAGAGAGGATTACCAAAATGAATCGTCTTTTTAGATCCTTATATTTACTCAAAAGGCCATATGATTGCCATCAAAATGGACCGAGCGGATGTTGCGAAGATGTCGTGTATTGCTACTCAATCTTTTCTTTCTTTATCAGTGAAAGCGGAGACTTCAGTCGGGATCATTGCATGATGAAGCGGTACCTCGTCCATGTTCAGCATCTGCGATCCGGCGCCAAGGAGATTGATTTTAGCTGAGATGCAAGCCTTGCACATCACGTGCAAGGCTTGTTTCAATTCCCGATTGTATTTTTTCCAAGATCAGACTATGATTAAGCATAGCCATTTTCAGAAGGAAGTGTAAGTATGAACAACGACAGTATTCCCGGTCATTTAAGAGCGGACTGTGAGAATTGCTTCGGGTTGTGCTGTGTTGCTTTACCTTATGCAAAGTCTGCTGACTTTGCTTTTGATAAAGACGGAGGCGATCCTTGTCCCAATTTGCAGCCGGATTACAGGTGCGGCATCCATCACGATTTGCGGGAAAGAGGGTTTCGGGGCTGTGCTGTTTATGAATGCTTCGGCGCCGGACAAAAGGTATCGCAAGAAGCCTATCAAGGAAACGATTGGCGCGATCACCCGGCATTGGCGGAAGAAATGTTTGCCGTGTTTCCCGTGATGCAGCAGCTTCATGAAATGCTGTATTATCTGAATGAAGCGGTTCATGTAAAAGCGGCCCATCCCATTAAGGAAGATTTGCAGATTGCTATAGAAAAAACGGAATCCCTCACGAATCTGGATCCAGCATCACTTCTTGATCTTGATGTTCCAGGGCATCGGGCGATGGTGAATGACCTGCTTCTCTCGACAAGCGAATTCGTTCGGGCAAAAGCGAAAAAGCAGAACCGGCGGATGAAGATAGGCAGGGGAATCGATATGATCGGTGCCAATTTAAGAGGAGCCGACCTTCGGGGAGCGGATCTCAGAGGGGCGTTTTTGATTGCGGCTGATCTTCGAGGGTCTGATATGAGGATGACGGATCTGATCGGAGCCGATCTGCGAGACGCTGACTTGAGCGGGGCTAATCTTTTGGGAAGCATTTTTCTCACGCAAGCTCAGGTCAATTCGGCTAAGGGTGATCGCAAAACGCAACTACCGCCTGCTTTAAAGAAACCTGGGCATTGGCTGTAGGGCACTGGCCAACAAAAGACAAAAGCGGAGGCATACCTATGAAAACGTATCGCACTTTATTGTTTGATGTCGATGACACACTTTTGGATTTCGGCGCCGCGGAAAACACCGCGCTGCGCCTGCTCTTTGAGGAACAAAACATTCCTTTCACAGATCAAATCAAAGCTGATTACAAAAGAATCAATCAGCATTTATGGCGGTCTTTTGAAGACGGCGGCATCAGCCGCGATGAAGTGATGAATACCCGTTTTTCCCTTTTATTGAAGGAATATGGCTTGGAGGCTGACGGGGCGCTGCTTGAGAAAAAATATCGCGGTTTCCTGGAGGAAGGGCATCAGCTGATAGACGGAGCTTTTGACTTGATCGAGCGCCTGCGCCGGGATTATGATCTGTACATTGTCACCAACGGCGTTTCCAAAACACAGTATAAGCGCCTGCGTGATTCAGGGCTGTACCCAAGTTTTCAGGATATTTTCGTTTCGGAGGACACCGGCTTTCAGAAGCCGATGAAGGAATTCTTTGACTATGTGTTTGCGCGGATCCCTGATTTTTCCCCAGAGCAGGGGCTGATCATCGGCGATTCTTTGACGGCCGATATCAAAGGGGGACGGCTGGCGGGGCTTGATACATGCTGGTTTAATCCAGGCAGAAAAGCGAGTGATCCAGACATTGTTCCGACGTATCAAATCCAGCATCTCGATGAGCTGGAACAGATTTTAAATGTTGAGAGGAAGACGCCTGTTTGAGCATTGTTCAGCAGGCGTTTTTTGTCTGGAATGATCTCAATATTATTCATATTAAAATAATATATTTTTAAACAGTCAATATATCAAAAAAGTGTTCTTCTGAAAAAAACAATTGTATTCACTGGGGAAATTTATTATGATAAAATAAGTAATTTGGAAATAAAACGATTAAATGATAATTTTCAGATTTTTATAACATAATAATGCGGAGTTCCAGATATTTGGCCGTAAAGAGGAGGAAATGAAGTGGCGAAGGAAGAACTGAAGCGGGGCCTGGGAGCGCGTCATATTCAGATGATCGCTTTAGGCGGCACAATCGGTGTTGGTTTATTTATGGGATCAGCCAGCACGATTCAGTGGACAGGCCCGTCCGTCCTGCTTGCTTATGCAATCTGCGGGATTTTTATCTTTTTTATTATGCGTGCAATGGGAGAAATGTTGTATGTCGAGCCCAGCACAGGCTCATTTGCGACATTCGGCCATCAATATATACATCCGCTTGCAGGGTATATGACCGCATGGAGCAACTGGTTTCAGTGGGTCATTGTCGGGATGAGCGAGATTATCGCCGTCGGTGAATACATGCAGTACTGGTTTCCGGATCTGCCTGCCTGGATACCGGGCATCATCGCGATGGCGATTCTTGGAGGAGCCAATCTGATTTCCGTGAAGTCATTCGGCGAATTTGAATTTTGGTTTGCCATGATTAAAATTGTCACGATCATCCTCATGATTATCGCCGGACTGGGGATTATTTTCTTCGGTTTCGGCAATGACGGACAAGCGATCGGTTTGTCCAATCTCTGGTCGCACGGCGGTTTCTTTGCAGGCGGCTTCTCAGGCTTTTTCTTTGCGTTGTCTCTTGTGATCGCGGCTTATCAGGGAGTGGAGCTGATCGGCATTACTGCCGGCGAAGCAAAAGATCCGCAAAACACGCTAAAGAATGCGATTCAAAGCATCATCTGGCGGATTTTGATTTTTTACATTGGTGCCATCTTTGTGATTGTTACGGTGTACCCTTGGGATGAACTCAATTCGATCGGAAGCCCGTTTGTATCAACATTCGCGAAAATCGGCATTACCGCGGCAGCCGGAATCATTAACTTTGTCGTGATTACGGCGGCTATGTCAGGCTGCAACAGCGGGATTTTCAGCGCGGGCCGCATGCTTTACACATTGGGTGTAAACGGGCAGGCGCCGAAGTTCTTTACGAAGATTTCCCGAAATGGCGTGCCGTTGTACGGTACGATTGCCGTTTTGATCGGCCTGGCCGTCGGTGTCGTGTTAAATTATATTGCACCGCCTAAGATCTTTGTGTACGTATACAGTGCGAGTGTTCTCCCGGGGATGATCCCGTGGTTTGTCATTCTGCTCAGCCATATTGGATTCAGAAAGGCGAAAGGAGCGGAACTCGACAGTCATCCGTTCAAAATGCCTTTCGCTCCTGTGACAAACTATGTGACGATCGCCTTCTTATTGATGGTGTTGGTCGGCATGTGGTTTAACGATGACACGCGGGTGTCTTTGATTGTCGGAATCATTTTTCTGGCGGTTGTGGCTGTCAGCTACTATGTGTTTAGGATCGGAAAGCGTTCCTCGACAGATGTGCAAAAATGAAAAAAGGACCCGATATGTTTTCGGGTCCTTCCAGATTGTTGACAAAATCCCAAAACGGCTTTTAGTTTTGGGATTTTGTCATCCTTCTTTCAGCGTGATTGAAAACCCTTGCAGTCTAGGAAGGTCGAGCATCGTAGCGGAGCGAATGTTGCAATTCGTGAGCACCGACGCGCAGGCCTGACAACGAATGCGAGGGTTTGTCGACACGCTGAGGGTCACACGTATTGTGTGACCCATTGTTTAAGATATTACTCTTCGTCTTCTTTTTCTTTTTCCTTAAGTGCCTTTTCTTCTCTTTTCTTGGCTTCTTCCCGCTGTTTTTCAGCGCGTTTTTCTGCTTCTTCGCGTTGTTTCTCTTGAGCTTTTCTAGCTTGTTCTTCTTTTTTCTTGGCTTCCTCCAGCTGCTTTTCAGCGCGTTTTTGCGCTTCTTCGCGCTGTTTCTCTTGAGCTTTTCTAGCTTGTTCTTCTTTTTTCTTAGCTTCTTCCCGCTGCTTTTCTTCTTGTTTTTTCAACGCTTCCCGTTGTTTTACTTCTGCATTCGTACGCGCATCTTTTTTATCTTCATCATCTGTTTTATTGTCGGAGTCTTCTTTATCCTCTTCATCTGTTTTACTGTCAGACTCCTCTTTTTCGTCTTTAACCGCTTCTGCCGTTTCTTCGTTGATTTCTTCAGCAGCATCGGCTTGTTCTTCTGCCAGCTCTTTATTCAATTCAAGAAGTTCCTCATTGTACTCTTTTTCATCCATTTCACCGGACGCCAGTTTTTCTTCAAGTTCGGCGCGTTTTTCCTCAGCCTTTTGCTCGATTTTCGCTAATTTTTTGTTGAGTTTCTTTTCTAACTTCTCTTGTGCTTTGACGATATTTTTTTGCAACGCTTTTTTTGCTTCCGGGTTGTTGATTTGATTTAACACGTTTTGCAGCGCGAGGATGTTAGAAGAAAATTGTTCTTCAAGCTGGTCAGATGTATCTTCTTGTTTGTCACCATCATCCATTGGTTCGGATTGCTCGTATTTTTCCAGTGCTTCCTCTTGAAGCTCAACGGCCTCTTCAAGAATGTCACGGGCTAATTCTTCCTGACCTTCCGCAAGCAGCGCCTCTGCTTCTTTGATGCGTTCTTCAGCGAAAAACGCCAGCAATTCAGCCTCTTTCACTTCATCAAAGGCCAGGGCCAGCTGGACATTTTCCATGAGTCTTTTTGAGAAATAGAAGAAATCATCAGGCAGAAGTGAAGGTATGTCCTCATCATTTACAGATGTTGATTGTTCGGTATCCGCTTCATCTGTGTTTTTCGTTTCTTCGGCCTCATTTTCATTTGTGTCTTGTTGAACGGTTTCTTCTTCTTGTCCGTCAGATTGGTTGTCCTGCTCTTCTGCAAAAGCTTGTCCGGTTCCAAATACAAAAGCGAGAAGTGCGGCGGCAAAACCGGTCGAAACAATCATGCGGCCTTTTTTGAATAACGACATAAAAAAATCCCTCCAAAACAAAGTTTTTGTAAAGGAAGAATCGCTGAATCCACTCTGTAAAAACGGAGTGTTGACCCGATTCTTCATTTGGCAGCCCAGCCACCGTAGTGAATACACCGTAGGTCTGTGACTTTGCGCCTCTATTTTTCAATAGATTTGCCTTTTTCAAAAGAGAACGGTTCATTTGGTTAAATCGTTCAACTTTATCAAAATGAGTATACATTAAAAAAAGATGGAGGAATAGGATTAATTATTTATATATTTGTAATTTTCTGTTTAATAGAATTATTTACCTTCTTTTGTATGATAGAAAATCAGTGAAGACGCGGGCAGCCAGAGAGGGATTTTGATCAATCGAGTTTCTTCAATTCTGTCACATAACCCGGTGACAAATTACGGTCAACTGACGGCCGTTTGCAAAAGCTGAACATGCTACAATCGTATTGAAAGCGGAAACATTTAAATATCGGGAGGTCTGCCAAGATGAAAGCACTTGTAGTTGAAGCACCGTTTCAAGCGGTGGTAAAAGAGGTGCCATATCCATCACCGGGTCCGAAAGATGTTGTAATTAAAGTTGAAAACATCGGAATATGCGGAACCGATATTCATATTTTCAAAGGTGAGTTTCTGTCACCTTATCCGATTATTCCTGGGCATGAATTTTCCGGAACGGTATATGAAACAGGCCAGGACGTGACTAATGTAAAAATTGGTGATCGTGTGACAGCTGATCCGTCTTTGTTTTGCGGTGAGTGTGATTATTGTTTAACAAACCGCGGCAACCAATGCAGCAATTGGGGAGCCCTTGGGAATACAACAGATGGAAGCATGGCCGAGTATGTAAAAGTGCCGAGCCGAAATGTCGTGAAGCTCCCTGATACAATGAGCTTTGAGGAAGGTGCCTTTATTGAGCCGATGGCTTGTGTTGTACATGGGATGAATCGGCTCAATCTCCAAGTTGGTGACCGGGTTATTCTGTTTGGCGCAGGGGCGATGGGGCAGCAGTTGATTCAGTCGTTAAAAATGGCGGGTGCTTCAGAACTTGTGGTTGTCGACATCTCTCAAGAGAAACTCGACATGGCGCTGAAGTGGGGCGCGACAAAAGGTGTGCTGAGCGAAGATCTTAGACCTGAGGAATTTCCGACCGGATTTGATGTCGTGGTTGATGCCACTGGAATTCCTGCCGTGATCGAAAATGCCTTTCAGTTTATGGGGAAAACAGCGACATATCTGCAGTTCGGTGTGACGGCGCAAAATGAGTCGGTACGCCTTGATCCCTTTAAGCTGTACAACAATGACTG
The DNA here is from genome assembly GCF_000465465.2 of Bacillus sp. NSP9.1. NCBI lineage: Bacteria > Bacillati > Bacillota > Bacilli > Caryophanales > Bacillaceae > Bacillus > Bacillus sp. NSP9.1. Next base: position 4,436,342 of record NZ_CP048273.1, on the reverse strand, counting down.
GACGATTTTAGGATCGATGGCCATTAATTATACATTTTTACCAGCGTTCCATTGGGTGAAAGAAAAGCGGATTGAGGTGGAGCATTTGATCTCGCAAAAGCTTACGTTGGAAAAAGCGGTCGGCTTTTTAAGAGGACCGAGAAGCTCTGATTTGTTTAAAGTTCAGATTAAGATGTGAAGCTCCATTCCCCTGGTCATGAACAGGGGATTATTTTTCTTAATGATGTGGATGAGGAATTGACATAGGTGCTGGATCAAGATGGATATATTGACGTTTACATGATCTTCATGTGATGGTGGATAAATATGGAATTTACGAACGTTGAAACGCGCTTAAGAAAGGAGCGGTCACAATGGAGCAACAAATTGTTATGAATTCACGGCAAAAACAGATCATCCATCGTCTGCTCCATGTAAGCAATCCTGTCCCGTTAAAAGAAATCGCCGAAGACCTGAATATTAGTGTCCGTACGGTTCAGCGGGAAATGAACGCCATCAAAAACATTTTGAAACACTATCAGCTTCATATCTCCAAAACATTTGGCATGGGAATGGTTCTGAAAGGAGAAAAAGCGAAGAAAGAACGTCTGGCATCTGATCTTGATTTTTTCTTTGAGATGAAGGACTATTCTCCGGAAGAACGAAAGCAGGGGTTAATTTGTGATTTGTTAAAGCTGGATGAGCCTGCGAAGCTGTTTGTTTTCAGCCGCCAATACCATGTGTCAGAATCAACGATCAGCCATGATCTCGAAAAATTAAAAGCATGGTTCGCTTCTTTTCAAATTCAGCTTCATCGTAAACCGGGCATCGGGGTGTACATACAGGGAGAAGACATGGACATACGACAAGCGATTGCGGCTGTGCTGCTTGAACAAATGCTTCCCGAAGCGTGGATTGAGCTGTTTCATAAAATGGATCATGCGAAAACGTGTGTAAAACAGCTGTTGCCTGATCGCTATCAGCGGCTGATCGACATTGAGCTGCTTCATAGAGTGCATCGTGTCATCACAGGTGTACTCTCACAAGAAGGCGTCCGGCTCGACGAGAGAGACATGCTTCATTTAAGCATTCACCTGGCACTTGCGATTACCCGCTGTTCGGGACGCCAGATCGAACACAATCGAACACTTCCGGTGGGTTACCCGCTGACCTCTCATGTGCTGAAGCGCATCGAAGCTACCTTTGATATTCAACTGTCACCAGACGACATCAACCATGTTAAACATCATTTGGCAGGCTTGGAAAAAGAGCAGCAAACCGTTAAGATCGATGACGCGTTTGCGGCCTATCTCACACAGCTTTTTATTTTGAAAACAGAGGAAGCGCTCCAAGAACCGTTAATGAATTCCTCTTTGCTCGAAGGACTGAAAAACCACTTGCGGTCTGCCTTGACACGCATCATAGGAGGACTGGCGATTCATAATCCGCTGCTGCGGCAAATTCAAGAAAAATACAAGCCCGTCTATAACGCCTGTGAACAAGGCGCCAAGGTCATCGCCGCGGAAATCGGCACACCCGTTCCCGATGCGGAAATCGCGTTTTTAACATTGCATATCGGCGCCTCTTATTACGACAGGCAGACGAAACAATCGGAATGCAGGGCGATTGTGGTCTGCGCAAGCGGTTTTGGCACTTCCCGCTTTATATCCGCTAAATTGAAAAAAGAAATCAGAAATCTTGTGATTGTTGATATCGTCGCTTCTCACCAGCTGGCAGAGTGGCTGAATGATCATGATACCATTGATTTGATTATCTCGACCATTCGTCTCGACCAGATGAAGGAAAAGACGGTCGTCGTTTCGCCTCTCTTAACCGATAAGGAAATCGGCCTTTTACAAAACCGCATCGCCAATTGCCGTCATGATAAAACAAACGTCAACAGCCCGATCGATGTGAATAAGGAGATGAAATATCTGCAAACGGCGGCATTTGGAGAGGGGATGCTGCAGATTTTCCGGCATTTTTCCGTCAGTTCGATCAGCATTCCGCCTAAAGTCCAATTTGAGATCAAGCGCCACCTTGATGTTTCCGATTTGCCTCTGGAAAACAGCTCTGTTTTTGTCGAGGATTTACAGAAACGGGAGGGAAAAGGCGGATTTATCGTGAATAAATTGGCTGTGCTTCATACTCGATCAACGGGAGTTTGGAGTTTATTTGTGCAACTGATCCGCTCCGATCGGCCGCTTTTTTGGAATGGGAAAGAAGCAGACGCTATTTTGGTGATGGCCGGTCCGGCGGATGCACCGGCCGAGCATTTTGCGGCATTGGGCGAAATCAGCCAATCGTTTATTGATGAACAGCATATCGAGGTGTTTTTAAAAGGAAGTGAAGAAGAGGTGAAACAGCAAATCAAACACACACTCGTCAAAGCATACAAAACAAGACTTCAGCATATTGGGGAGAAGTAACAGCGTGAAAAAGATATTCAGAATGTACAGCGCCGTCGTCTATCAAAACATGATTCTTGTGATCACAGCGGGAGTCGTCAATATAATGTTTGGCGAACACGGGTGGCTGCCGCTTCCCCGATTCGCCCCTGTCATCGACAGCCTGTATCTTTTTGTCATCCCGCTCATTTTTGCATTCACCGGAGGCAGAATGGCGGCAGGGCAAAGAGGCGGCATTGCGGCAGCGGCAGCCACGCTCGGGATCATTTTGTCCAGTGATCTTTCGATGATTCTCGCCGCTATGCTTTTTGGTCCGTTGTTTGGCTGGCTGTACAAGTATTGCGAAAGATGTACACAGAACAGATTTCCGATTGGAACGGAACTGCTGGTCAGCCACGTGACGGGTGCGTTTTTGTCGACCGGGTTTTTGCTTTTCTGTTTTTACGCTGCCGGTCCGTTTTTAAATACCGCGATGACACATTTTTATCACTTGGTGCTGACTGTGGCAAATTCTATATGGCTTCCGGCAGCCGCTCTTTTGATTGAACCGGGAAAGGTGCTTTTTTTAAACAATGTGATGAATCACGGCCTTCTTGGGCCGCTCGGCATCCAGCAGACGAAAGAGCTGGGCAAATCCATTTTCTTTCTGCTTGAAGCTAACCCGGGACCGGGATTAGGCGTGCTCATCGCCTGTCTTTTCCGTCTTAAAAAGGAAGAGTGTCTGGCGTTAAAAACAGCCATTGGGATTCATGCCATCGGCGGCATCCATGAGGTTTATTTTCCATACATTTTAAAGCGCCCCTTGCTCTTTCTGCCGTTAATCGCAGGCGGCGCGGCGGGCACCGCTGTGTTTTCTTTATTCAACGCGGGACTGGCTTCCACCGCTTCCCCGGCAAGCGCGCTGCTTATCTTATTGTTATCACCAAAAGGGGATATACTGTCTGTAGCTGCTGGCATGGCCGTTTCCTGTGCAGTCTCATTGATGTTATCTATACTGATTTTGTCCCCTTCAAGACATCATGATGAGCCGATGTCATCCGACGATGATGAGCCGGTTCCTGCACGTCACCCCCGGAAGCTGATTGTGACATGTGATGGCGGACTTGCTTCAAGCGCGATGGGCGCCGCTATTTTAAAAAAGCTTACAACCCGTAAATATCCGAATTTGCAGATTGGCTATGCCGCCATCCATCAAATCCCCCAAGATGCGGATGTTATCATCGGACAACAGGAACTAAAGCCGGAAGTGAAAAAATACAATCCTAATGTTCCGTATATCGGCCTTTTGTCATTGGCTGATGAAAGAGAATATGACAAGGTCCTTTCATATCTTGCGCCAAATCGTGATGAACGGCTGATCCTGCTGAAGCAAACAGCCGAAACAAAAACGGAAGCGATCATGATGCTGGGTGAATGCATGCAGACCCTCGGCTTCATAAATCGTACGGACGGAACGCTGGAAAAATATCCCGTTCTCAGAAATGGAGCGGCTGTTTTCCGCAGTTCCGGCAAGACGGCGGGACTTGTGATCATCCAGTTTCCCGAAGGGGTTTATTTTAAAGGCGCGCCGGTTTATCTGCTGATCGGACTTTCTGGGAGCAGCCCTCAACAGCTTCGTGCGGCGAATGAAATCAAGGCGGTGTTGTCAGATGAAAGCATCAGCAGCCGATTGCGGCATACCGACGACAAGCAGGAGATCCTGAAGGCGTTTCGGCCTTTTTTCCTGCAAAGTTTTTCTAAAACATGATACGGACAATCTGACAGACGCTGTTTTTCGTTTTGTATAGCATCCCAGCGTCTGTTTCATTTGTAAATATCAATAAGTAGTGACCAGTGTCCTGACGGCGCCGTCCCCCGCACAGGCTAGGCCTTTGTTTCTCTTATACAGTCTATCTGCTGCCGTGTCGGCTGTTCAGACTCCGGCAGGGTGATAAAAACAGTCAAAATCGAGCTGATAACATAAAGGATGGCCAGCACCCAAATGACCCCGGCCGAGCCGATCGTTCCGATGAGCAGCCCTACAAGTGCAGGCCCTACAAAAACAGGCAGGCCGGCGCCAAGATTCAAGATGGAAATCGCGGCACCTTTTTCTTCTTGAACAAGTGAAGGAACAAGTGCGGACAGCGGGACATAACCGGCCAAAGAAGCCCCCCAAAGCATTCCGGCTATCGTAATCATGACGATATTGCCATTCGTCCATTCCGGTGAATAATATAACAGCAACGTAGAAATGGCTGCCGATACGCCGCCGAACCAAATAACGGTATTCCGCCATCCCAGCTTGTCGCCGATGACGCCAAAGCAAACATTGAACAAAATATTACTTGTGAAAATAGCGCCCCAAATCTGCAGCCATGTTGTTGTGGAAATACCGAAATCCGCCATATGGAGCGGCAAAAAAACCGGAAAGGCAAACTGCGAGGTTGTGTTAATGGTTCTCACGATGCCGCCGAGCAGCACTTTAGGCTCCCGTTTAACAATCGTCACACCTTTGAAAAGCTCTTTTACTTTTTGTTTCGCTGTTGTATCTTTTTTTCGTTCAAGCTTGTCACGGTTTAAGACGAGGGCAAAAAATGCCCCAAGCGTCACCCAAAACAGCGAGCTCCACATTGTGTTTAAATGCCCCATATATATGATGGCCCAACTCGAGTAATATGCCCCAAGCACATTTAGTCCGCCTGTAAAGAAAAACCAAAACCACCCTGCGGCCGTGCTGAGTTTTTCTTTCGGGCTGCGGTAGGCGATCCAAACGAGAAACGAATAGGCAAACAGCGGATAGCCGAAGCCGCGTACGGCATATGTCACAAGCATGGTAGAAAACGACAGGTCAGGCATCCCGAACCCGACAAAGCCTATTGTTCCGAGAATATAAAGCAAAAGCCCTGTCAACATTGTTTTTTTCGCACCAAGCGCCTCGACCAGCACACCGGAAAACCAGGAAGAAATCGCGATCGTTACTCCATAAGCCGTAAATAAAGTCGCTGAAAGCTGAACTGTCAGACCACGATCAACCAAATAAGGGCTAAGCCAGCCGATCTCGATGCCATCTCCCATCATAAAAATTAGGATCCCCAAGTATCCCCAGCCGATTTTACTTGGAATGCCGATTTTATCTAAAACATTCTGTGGTTTCATTGCATTCATTCCTCTCCATCACCTCATATTGTTTGCGCTTTCATTGCTAATATTGTAACGTGTTTGCACATAAAGCCGTGCCCATACTTCCGGCAGTTTTGGCGAAGAAACTTGTGACAAAATCAAGCGAGCACAAAAAAACCAATTGCTTGGTACGAACAATTGGTTTCGCTTTAAAACCCATGTCGACTGATTGCAGGCATATGCCAAAAACCTGCCGATTAAGGTGTATACGGAGCGGTTTTCATCATTTGCATAAAGTTAATGGCAGAAGCAGAAAGGTAATCTTCTCTTCTCATGCATAATGAAATCGGATTTTTCAAGTTGATTTTCTCGACATGAACCGTTGCAATATCCCCGCGGTCCATATATTCGTTCACTTCAAGAGCGGAGGCGAACATCACGCCATACCCTTCCATAACCGTTCTGATCGTTTCGTTCAATCCGTTGATTTGTACACCTATTTTTGGTTTGTCTACATGATGCAATGTACATAACGAAATCAATTTCTCCCGGGAAAAACTGCCTTCTTCCCGAAAGACAAACGGTTCTTTCACAACTTCTTCCAATGTTGTGTGCTGTGATGCAAGCTTGTGGTCTTTATTGACGACAAACAGCATGTCATCTTCCAAAAGCAGCGTTCCTTTTATGAAGGGGCCGAATTCCGTTGTTCCGCCGATCAGGCCTATGTCCGCTTCATAGTTGATCAGCTGTTCACAAGCCTTTTGAAAATTCGTGGTCGTAATTTCCACTTCTGTCTTGGGAAATAGCTGTTTAAATTGGCTGATCCATCTTGGCAGCAAAAAATTGGCGGGGAGAAAGGTGGCGGCAATGCGCAGCTTTCCCATTGAACCCTCTTTTAACTGTTTGACATATGATTCAATTTCTTTTTCAAGTGAAAACAGCCGCTTTGCCTGTTTTGCAAGCTCTGCGCCGGACTGTGTCAACAAGATGCCTCTGCCTTTAGGAACGAGTAAGGTACAATCGATATCGCGTTCTAAATTCTTAATTTGAGAAGTAACGGCCGGTTGGCTGATGTTTAACTGTTTGGCGGCTTGGGTGACACTGCCTGTTTCAGCGACCGTATAGAACAGCCGCAGTGCATGAAGATTCATGTTTCACACCTCTAATCATAAATAAGATTTATGAATATCTAATAAAGATATATTAGAGTTATCTAAATACTTTCATTATTATAAAATTGAAAAACGTCTTTTACAAGAAAGGAGAACCTGTTATCAGTACGCTTATTCTGAATAAAACCGCTTATGGCAAATCTCCGTATGATGTATGGCTGGAGGAACTAGACGGACCGGTGGTGATGCTGACTTCAGCAGACCGTGTGAATGAATGCCGAAATTATGATGTGATCGAAGCGTTTGACGATTATCCGGTGAATGGGTGTATCGAAATGCGCGCTTTGGAGCTGAATGAAACGTATCACTTTAAAACGATTATTGCCTCATCGGAATTTGATATGTTGAGAGCGGGGAAGCTGAGATCGCTTTTGGGGATAAAAGGGCAGTCTTATGAAAGCGCCCGGCTGTTCCGCAACAAAGTGTTGATGAAAGAGCATGTTAAAAAAGCGGGTGTAAGGGTTCCTGATTTTAAGAAAATCGACTCGGCCGCCGACTTATCTATGTTTGTTCAAACTTTCGGTTTTCCTGTGATCGTAAAGCCTGTCTACGGCTCAGGATCTGTTGATACAACCGTTTTGAGGAACCGGCAGGACATGTGGGATTTTCTTGCGAAAGGTCTTCCCGATCATCTGGAGGTTGAGGTGTTTATCGAAGGAGATATGTATCATATAGACGGCCTCATTTTAGGAGGAGAGACTATCCTGAGCTGGCCGTCCCGTTATATCAACGGGTGTCTGGCGTTTCAAGAGCAACAGTTTTTAGGCAGCCTCCAGCTTGAACGGAAAAATCCGCTCACCCGCCGGTTGATTGATTTTGTTCAAAAAGTGCTTGATGCCCTGCCTGTTCCCGAGACGACAACATTTCATGCTGAAGTATTTCACACACCGGACGATGAGTTGGTGTTCTGCGAAGTGGCCAGCAGGACAGGCGGCGCTATGGTGCGTGAAGCAACTGCGCAAACTTTCGGCTTTGATATCAATGAAGTGTGTGTCAAAGCGCAATGCGGCCTGGACTTTCATATTCCCGAGATGAACAACGGTCCGCGTCATTTAAGCGGCTGGCTGTTGATTCCTCCAAAAGACGGCGTGCTGAAAGAAATTAAGGCTGCTCCGTCAGCCGGCTGGTTAGCAAAACAACACATTTCCGCTCAACCCGGGGACAGGTTTCACGGCTCATCCTCCAGTGTAGATGCGATTGCAAGCTGCCTGGTTACCGGGCGCACAGAAGCTGAATTGAGCGGCAGCATTGACCGGCTTGCAATGTGGTTTCAAGATCATACCGTATGGGGAAAAGCTTCTGATGTTTACACAATTTAAAGCATTCAGCCGCCTTCATCCGCTGATCCGGTTTTTGCTGATAGGCACGCTTGTCACGAAGGCGGCTAAGTCGATGACAACGCCGTTTTTGGCGCTCTATCTGCATATGAAAACGGGAGCTGATTTTGCAGCCATCGGGCTTGTGATCGGTTTAGGCTATTTTTCAAGCACTGTAGGAGGGGTAGTCGGAGGAGCGCTTTCAGATAGAGTCGGCAGAAAAAAGGTGATGCTTTCAGCGATTTTCATCTGGAGCTTTGTGTTTATTTTTTTCGGGCTTGTCCATGATTTCATGTGGTTTTTATTGTTAAACATGTTAAGCGGGCTGTGCCATTCGTGTTTTGAACCTGTATCTAAGGCTTTGATGGCCGAGTTATCGGAACGGGAAATGAGATTCCGCATCTTCTCTTTGCGGTATTTGGCCATCAATATCGGAGCCGCAGTCGGCCCTTTATTGGGAACTTATTTCGGTTTTGCCAAAACAGGAGCTCCGTTTATCATCACAGGTCTTGTCTATTTTGGCTATGCTGCATTTTTGAGCGTAATGATGCGGCACATCACGGTGGAAGAGACAAAAACCGCTCCGAAGCCAGTTCGGGCAAGTTCCGTTGTGAAAACGTTAAAGCAGGACAAGGCACTTCGCTTTTACATAGCCGGTGGCATCCTTTTGTTGTTCAGCTACTCGCAAATGGAAAGCACTTTGCTGCAGTATTTGAATCACGACATTGCAAACGGGGTTAACATCTTTTCGGCTTTAATCACCTTAAACGCGGTTACCGTCATCCTTTTACAAGTTCCGCTCACCCGTTTGTTTGAAAAGTACAAATCCTTAACCACGATATCAATAGGAACCGTTTTTTGCATTTTGGGGTATATCGGATTTTCTGTCGCAAATGGCTTGATTTTTTTCATGTTTTCGATGTTTGTCCTGACAATCGGCGAAATTTTATGTTTCCCTTCAATGAATGTCCTTTTGGATGAGCTGGCTCCAGATCATATGAAGGGCGCTTACTACGGCATGCAAAATGTGTACAACATCGGCGAGTTTTTAGGGCCGTGGCTGGGTGGGATGATTCTTGGCTTGTACGGAGGAAAGGTCATCTTTCTCATTGCCGCGTTTTCGGTCTTCTTGGCTTTAGGCGCTTACCATATGGGAAGGAGAAAGTTTTTATCTGCACAGCATCATGGTGTATCGCCTTTTTCTTATTGAAAATTTGCGCCGCTCATGCATGAATCATCACGAATTCACCCAACCTAAAGGAAAAAAGGAGATTGAATCATGGATACCACATTAGGCTACCTCTGGGAATCGCTGTCCAATCATCTTGAGCATGACACAGGACAGAGCATTTACAGAAAAATCGCCTCCCAGCAATACGCGAATGAGGAAGAATTCGTCAGACACTTGGATGAGCGCGAAATGGCTTTTCTGAATAAAGTGCTCGAACATGAGATCACATATGCGCTGAATGAACAGGATCACAAACGGACGCAAGAACTAAATGAAGTGTATGAACTGCTGTTTTGAAAGGCGGGCCGAATAGATGGGAGCGATCGAAAGGAACGGCTATACATTTGAACCGGAGTACAGTGTCACAAGGCAAAACGGAGCGATTCACGTGTACCGGCGCGGGGAGTTTGTCGAGGAGATTCCGTTTGATTTTCGCGGGGAATTTCCGGAGCATGATTTGATCGAAGAGCTGGTGAATCATTATTGTTATGAGAATAAGATATAGCAAAAGGACTGCCGTCGGGATACGGCAGTCCTTTCAGCGTGTCGACAAACCCTCGCATCCGTTGTCAGGCCTGCGCTTCGGTGCTCACGAATTACAACATTCGCTCCGCTCCGATGCTCGGCCTTCCTAGACTGCAAGGGTTTTCAATCACGCTGAAGGGAAGACAAAATCCTAAAACTTTAAACCGTTTAAGGATTTTGTCAACAATCTAAAAGGACTGCCGTGGTGATACGGCAGTCCTTTTATGCTTATTTTTTCTTTTGATCATAATAATGGACCGGATACATCGATCCTTCCGAAACCATCTTATTGTCCTCAATATCCTGCGGAGACGGGTTTCCTGCTTTCTCGACCGGGAATGAGGTTTTTTCTTGTTTACCCGAGAAATAAGGGATTTTTTCTTTTGCGTTTTCGATGTACGCTTTGAGCTTTTGGCGGTTGGCCTGATCCTTCAACATATACACGGCGACTCCGGTGATAACGGTTGGAACTGCGAGACGTGACATGACGTTTTTTTGCTTCATGCATCCAAACCCCTTTCTGGTTTTTAAATGCTATTCCCATGATCACCGCCTCTTAAACGGAAAGGAGCCGGTTCAGCGCTTCGTCTATATCAGTCGTCGGCTGCTGGCAGGCGAAGTTTTCGCAAATATAAACCGTTGTTTGGCTGTCGACAGCTTTGTATTCTGCCGCGAATTCGGCAACGCCTTTAAAATCATCCGGCGATTCCGCGGCCAGGATGGCGTAGTTCGGCTGAAAGGCCTGCTGCAACGCCGTGATGATTTTTTGCCGGGCAGGGTCATCTTGTTTTCCAAGCACGACAATTTCTTTTTGCGGCATCACATGGCTTAACAGGCTTTGGAGAAAGTTTGTATGGCCGCTCGGGTAGGATGAGATGTCACCATAAAATGCAGAAAACATTTTCGTAACCTGGTCGATTAGTGACAAATCGCCCGTCAGCCGTCCGAGCCGCAGCAGCTGTACGGCCGCGACGCCGTTTCCGGAAGGGAGGGCGCCGTCGTATACTTCTTTATCCCGGACGATTAACGCTTCGGCGTCGCTTCCGGTGAAATAAAAGCCGCCATGCTCTTCATCCCAAAACAGCCCGGTCATGTCTTCGGCCAGTTCTTTTGCCTTCCGCAATTCATTCAAATCGAATGATGCTTCATACAATTCGAGATATGCCCACAGCAAAAACGCGTAGTCGTCGATGAAACCTTTATGTTTAACTTCACCGTCGCGATAGCGCACCATCACCCGTGCGTCTTTGATCAGCTCGCCTTCGATAAAAGAAGCGGCGGTCCGCGCCATATCAAGGTATTCCGGCATCTCGTACACCTTCGCCGCTTTGGCGAGGCCGGCGATCATCAAGGCGTTCCAGGATGTCAGCACTTTATCGTCAACATGCGGGTATGTCCGGGTCTGCCGTTTTTCAAACAGTTTGTTTCGCGCTTCTTCAAGCTTTTCTTGAAGCGCTGCATCTGTTATGGAGAACTCGGCCTTCACATCTGCCCATCTCGTATAAATCAAGTTCGGAATATTGTGCCCCTCAAAGTTGCCTTCGGGTGTGATGTTGTAGACGGCGCAGTACAAGCGGCCGAGGTCGTCTCCGAGCGCTTCCAGGATTTCGTCTTTTGACCATACATAATACTTGCCTTCTACACCTTCCGTGTCGGCATCAAGCGCTGAATAAAAAGCGCCTTTGTCATCGGTCATTTCCCTTTGGACAAAGGTGATGATCTCTTCGGAAATCCGGCGGTACCGTTCGTTTTTCGTCAATTGATAGGCCTCTGTATAGGCGATGAGCAACAATGCATTGTCATAGAGCATTTTTTCAAAGTGGGGGACGAGCCATTCGTTGTCGGTCGAATAGCGGGCGAACCCGTAGCCGATATGGTCGTAGATGCCTCCGTCCGCCATGCTGTCAAGCGTTTTCGTGACGCTGTACAAGGCGTTTTCTTCCCCGCTGTATTGGTGGTAGCGAAGCAGAAAGGACAGCATATGGGGAATCGGAAACTTCGGCGCGCTGCCAAAGCCGCCGAACGCCGCATCAAAGCTGTTGATCATCTGTTGATACGTGCGCATGAGAATATCCTCGCCAAGAGACTCGCCGCCTTCGCTTTTCGCTTTGATTCTTAAATTGTTGGCCGCCTTTTCGGCGATGTCTTCCACATGATCGCGGTTTTTCGCAAACGTATCAGAAAGCTGCTTCAATACTTCGACAAACCCCGGTCGGTTAAAACGGCTTGTCTTCGGAAAATATGTACCGGCATAAAACGGCTTCTGCTCAGGCGTCAAAAAAACATTCAACGGCCAGCCGCCCTGCCCCGTCATCATCTGGCAGATCGTCATATAAATCGAATCGACATCAGGCCGCTCCTCGCGATCGACTTTAATGGAGATAAACTTCTCATTCAAGAGCTTCGCGACTTCTTCGTCTTCGAAGCTTTCGTGGGCCATGACGTGGCACCAATGGCAGCAACTGTATCCAATACTTACCAATACGGGTTTGTTTTCTTTTTTCGCTTTTTCGAAAGCGCCTTTACACCATGGGTACCAATCAACAGGATTATAAGCATGTTGAAGGAGATACGGTGACTTTTCGTTTATGAGTCTGTTAGGGATGTTTTTTGGTGACATAGGATTACCTCTTCTCTTTTTTTGATGGAAAAAGTATTCTTAGCTTACCACAGTTATTTTTCAAAAATTCCTCTCTTAAAAACAATAAGTTATCATAGGTATTTCATTTCAAATGAGTTGTTTTGAAACATTATTCCAGTTCAAAGAAAAAGCCTCATAAAAGGACTGAGAGTGATCTAATATTTTTCTAGGGTTATTAGACCTATAATGTTAAAATTTAATAAGAAAGGAATTTTTATTATAAGTGACACAATAGTAATGCATGATTACATAAGTTTGCGATTTATAATGGTCAATAATACAGGGGGGAATACTTCATGAAAATTAAAAAAGTTATTTATTTTGACGAAGGCTCTGCCACTGATTTCTTGCAAATACATTTTGGAGGTAATATTGTAATTGAAGACGAAAAACAAGGAAAATTACGTTATGATGTTAATGGATCTGCTAAAGGTGAGTTAAAGGCGGGAAGTAGTTTTTTTTCTTTCTTAAAAGCAAGCTTTTCAATGAGTGGAAATGCTGAGTTTTCAAAATCCAAAAATTCTTTATATAAAACAACCATTTCTAATACAATCTTGTCAGATTTCGTTGATTTTTCAAGTGATCCAGAAATTAATAAAGGGATAGAAGTTTTCAAAGGGTATAAAGTAAATCCAATTCCAGAATCGTTTACATTTGTTAAGATGTATACACCTTTTATTAAAATGCTTAAAGAGGATTCTACATTTACTAAAGAACTTAAAGATTTTAACTATATGGATTTTGATGAAATATTAAAAGGAGGGAAAGGATATTATGAATTAAAAGCAACTAAAGATGAACATAGTGCAATCCTTCGTTTTAATATTAATGCTTTTAGAAATAGTTATAGTTTAACTGATTTAACAAAAATGAAATTAATATATTACGGAATAGAAGTTGGAGAATGTAGAGAAGAAGATCTTAAATTAGAGAATGAGTTTGCCCAAGAGGAAAAGAAAGGGAATAACCCTTCTGTTGAGGGTACTTATTATGGTCGAACGAGTAATGATCTAGAGGTTTTAAAAATATACGATGTTTTTTTAGCGGGGATTTCAGGTGATAACAAATGAACATGACAATTTTTTATGGACCTGTTGAAGAATTTGAAAAGATAATTCCAGAAGAAAAAACCAATACGCTTTCTTGGATCGTTAAAGAAATAGACCTCTTACATCAAGGTATAAGACTTAAAGAATTTGAGGCTTTTCATTCTCTTATTGTGTATTCAGATGAATATTCAGGGGTAAAAGATCATTTTATAGAAGGATTTATAAATAATATTTTTGAATATAAAAGCTTTTACGGGTTTGAAGAAGTATATATTCATAATCCTCCTAAACGGATTGTTGACCAATTGAAAAATTCAAAACTAAAAATTTCTCTAAGCACTAAAGAATTCGAATACAAAAAAATGACTCGCGAAACCCTAGCAAGTATTAAATACAATTTTAATAGTGAAGTATTTGGACAAGAAACGGCAAAAAATGAGATATTACAAACTCTTTATCCATTAATAAATGTAGGAAATCAAAAGCCTGTGGTTTTAATGTTGTACGGTCCGGCAGGTGTGGGAAAAACTGAAACGGCTAAGTTAATGAATAAAATTTTGTATGGAAACAAAACAGATTTGTTCAGAATACAACTCTCAATGTTTCATAATGACACCTTCAGTTCCTATTTGTTCGGAGACAGGACTAATTCTTTTGCTAAAGATTTAATTGACAGAGAAGCAAACTTAATCTTGCTTGATGAATTTGATAAAGCTAACCCTATATTTTACAGTGCGTTTTATCAATTGTTTGATGAAGGTAGATTTGTAGATAAGTACTATGATGTAAAGCTGGACAATGCTATTATTCTTTGCACTTCTAATTATCAAAACACAAGGGAAATAGAAGAGAGCCTGGGGAGTGCGATTTATTCAAGGTTTGATAACTTTGTTAAATATCGTCCTTTATCAGCTGTAGCAAAAAAGAAGATTATGCAGAGGTCTTACGAGAGTGAATTAAAAAGGTTCAACGAAGAAGATAGAGAATTTTTAGAGAAAGAAGAGATCCTTGAAAAAATGACTCCAGTTTTAAATCAGTTACATAACGCAAGGGAAATAAACAAGTTTATGAAAAGGTTATTATCATTTCCGCTATAGAGCGAATCTGAATCAATAATTATTATAGGAATTTAACTCATATTTCTTCATCCACACTACTATGATAGGAATATAAGAGCCGACTTTGTTGTTGTCGGCTCACAATAACTGTTTCCCTGCAAAAACATTTAAACCTTTAAAGCTCTCATGGATATTTGAAGAGAACTTTTTTATTGAGTTATATATCATAAATATTGAAAAATATATTTAAAAATGAGAAATCTAATTAAGAAAGTGCCGGTAGCTGCTCATTTGATAAACTCTCATAATTCTGTAGTAGGCTATTGTATTTTTCGCGACGTTCTTTATTAGAATTATTGACAAAGTTTATATTGTTAATCCATTTAGTCAGAAAATCTTTCTGGTTATTATTCATTTGTGATATATCGTTATTTATAAACAGTCCAATTAAATAAGTGATAATGTCAATTCTATCAGGAGTTTTAACTCCATTTGTAGTTGTAACAAATTCAAGAGTATTTCTTAATGATTCTAATGTGATATGAATCATTTTTTTGATGTCTTCAACAGAAGCTTTACCTATTAATTTAGGTTTTACATCTGAGGGTATGGGGCTAGAGTTACTCGTGCGCTTTTTAGATGTTACTATATAAAATGCAGGGTTCAAAGCAGCTAATGGAATAGAGATTTCTGCTGATTTTCGAGGGAAAAGGTCTTCAAAACCATAGGCGTATAGTTTATCAGCAAATGGATTTGCATAATCTTTGTAAAAGTCTATACCTTTAACCAATAGATCGGTTAAATAAACCATTGAAGCAGTAACCTGACTTCCTGCCAGGTTGAGGACATTAAACCAATTCATTTGTTCTTTTTTTGACATGTTTTTGGCGAAATTCACAACATAATAATATGTTTGGTGCTTTTTACGAATAGTTGATAATACGTCTTTTATATTATCTTTTTTTAAATAATTTGTATTATTCACATAATCTAAATATACGCTGTGATCTTTATTATAAAGAATCCCTACAGGAATTTGATAATTTTCAGGGGATGAAGCAATATCAATAGTTCTGAACTTCCCTTTGTGAAGATCCAAAACAATATTTTGGAAGTCAGGATCATTGGTATATGCTTTGTAATTAGCTGATAAACGTTGCTGTCCGTCTGCTACCGATAATTTTCCCACCAAATTTTCAGTGTCTAATAGTCTTCTGTCCAAAAAACTAATTTGTTCAATAACTTGACTAGGATCATCAATTAAATTAATTGATATTGGTGCAACAGCTGCTTTTCCACTAAGTTGATAATTAAAGAGGCTTACTGCTTTCTCTTTTGTCCAACGAATGTAAGTTTGAAAAATAGGAAGTACAATATTGCCCTTTGCAATTTCTATACAAAGATTTTGGATCGTCAAATCTTTGCGTTCTTTACTTGGATCAAAATTCGCGTGTTCCATGAGTTCTTTAAGTATCTGGTCCATTAAATCCCAACTTTCTATTTTTTATAAAGTCTATCCTATGATGAAATGATATCCTTATATTGATTAATTTGTCAATTAGAAAGGTGGCAGCTAGATCAAATATTACTTGGATTTTCGTTTTTTAATACTTTTTAATTGAGCAGCTAAGGGGCGGTGAATTATTTTTACCATTTTAATTCGGGTAGCTTAACGAACGTGATACCAGTGAAAAGTCGAATAGCCGATGCTCACAAGAACAGGCTTGTTCTCGCGCTTCGCTTTTTCAAATGCTTCTTCTCCCCAAGGATACCAGTCAACGGGGTTGTGGGCGTGTTGGAGCAGGTATGGGGACTTCTCATCGATCAGTCTGTTCGTTGGCATGGGGTCACCTTCTTTCTTTGTTTTAATTTACCACACTTGGATAAAAAAATACCATGAATGCATAAATGAACTCGCAGGAACCTTTTAAAAAATCAGTACCAGTTAAATGGGCTAAAGCAGGTATGGCGACTTCTCACCGATCAATCTGTTCTTGTATCTATTCAAAAGGAAAAACCTTCACACTTGACCACAATACCCATTAGGGTATATCATGTTCGTGAACAAAAATTCGTTCATAAGGTGGTGTGTTAAATGAGTTATTTGCTGATCCCGCTCCCGTTCATGATCATCTTTGATGCGTATAGACGTTATGATCCTGTTAAAGGAATTGCTTGTATCAACAGGGATGAATTAAAGAGCTTGGACATGACGATCTTGGATATTCGTCATTATCATGATACATCCAACTACTCTGATGCTGCACTTTTACACATTCCCTATGCGTATTTAAAACGTTATTATTTAGATATTCCACAAGATAAGATACACATAATTGCTGGGGATAGGGTAGAATTAAATTTAGGAGTGCGTTTTTTAAAACGCAAAGGTATTCATGTGCATAGTTATGAGGTGGCAAAATGCAAATGTATAAATCAATCAAAGAAAGGATTTCTGCGATATGGAGTATAATCAACAGATTAAAAACCGTCTGCGCCGGATAGAAGGACAAATTAAAGGTGTGTTGACGATGATGGAACAAGAAAAAGATTGTCGAGATGTTGTGACCCAATTGGCAGCATCACGAAATGCCATCGACCGTGCGTTGGGTGTGATTGTCAGCACCAACCTTGAACACTGTGTTCGTGAAAGCCTGACAAAAGGAGAGGATACAGAAAACTTAGTCAAAGAGGCTGTTGAGTTATTGGTAAAGAGTCGATAAAAAAATTCATCAGCCTATATGGTTGACGGATTTTTATAAGCGTTATAAAATACCCGTACCGGTATATGCATATATTTTTTGAATCAAATATACCCTGTAGGGTAATTAGAGATAGGAGGAGAAGCATGACAGAACAAACAAAACGCACAACAATTGTTTTATTTAGCGGGGATTATGATAAAGCGATGGCTGCTTATATTATTGCAAATGGAGCGGCCGCCTATGATCATGAAGTGACCATCTTCCATACGTTTTGGGGATTGAACGCTTTACGTCAAGAAGAGCTGGTTCCTGTGAAAAAAGGATTTCTTGAAAACATGTTTGGGAAAATGATGCCTCGCGGTGCTGATAAGATGGGTTTATCTAAAATGAACTTTGCAGGTATGGGTCCTAAAATGATGAAAAATGTTATGAAAAAGCATAACGCACTGACATTGCCCCAGTTAATTGAGATGGCTCAAGAACAGGATGTAAAGCTCGTAGCTTGTACGATGACAATGGATCTGCTTGGTTTGCAGGAAAAAGAATTATTAGATGATATCGAATACGCAGGTGTAGCTGCATATTTAGCAGACGCTGAAGACGGTCATGTCAACTTATTTATTTAATTGAAGAGGGGTGGATTCAATCCGATGGATAGCGGAGTCATCATCTATACCTTGCTTATTTTGTTTTTACTATGGATCGTGATTCGGAATTTTTCACCAGTAAAAGGTGTGAAACAAATCACAACGACAGAATTAAAATCAGAGCTGAAAAATAAAGGGAAGCAGTTTGTAGATGTTCGAACACCTGGTGAGTTTCGTACAAGGCATATTAAAGGATTTCAAAATATTCCCTTGTCCATATTGCCTCAACAAACTAGTCAACTTTCGAAAGATCGGGAAGTATTGGTTATTTGTCAAAGCGGCATGAGAAGCATGAAGGCGAGTAAGGTATTGAAGAAACAAGGGTTTAAACATGTCACAAATATAAAAGGCGGTATGAATGCATGGCATTAGACGGAAAAAG
Organism: Bacillus sp. NSP9.1; assembly: GCF_000465465.2. NCBI lineage: Bacteria > Bacillati > Bacillota > Bacilli > Caryophanales > Bacillaceae > Bacillus > Bacillus sp. NSP9.1. Next base: position 4,418,130 of record NZ_CP048273.1, on the reverse strand, counting down.
ATATTTTTTTGACCGGTCATATACCCCCGCCCCTATAAAAGTATGAGGAGGAAATAAAATGATCCAAGCAAATGTTGTATTAAATGCCACAGGCCTAGCCTGTCCAATGCCTATCGTCAAAACGAAGAAGAAAATGAAGGATTTAGAGGCTGGTGACGTATTAGAAATTCAAGCAACGGATAAAGGCTTTACCGCCGATCTAAAAGCATGGGCGAGAAGCTCAGGTCATGAGTATCTAGGTACTGAAACAGAGGGAGACGTCCTTCGTCACTTTCTTCGTAAAGGAGGAGAGCGTCCGTCAAAAGCGGATCTTCGGTTCCGGAGATTTCATTAGAAGCTTTCAAACAGAAAGTCGAAAGTGCTGAGCCTCTTAACATCTTAGATGTTCGGGAGGCGGAGGAGTATGAAGAAGCTCATATCCCCGGTGCAGCGCATATTCCTCTTGGTGAAGTGGAACAGCGCTCTCATGAGTTAAACAAAGATGATGAAATGTATATCATTTGCCATTCGGGAAGAAGAAGTGAAATGGCAGCACAAACGATGAAAAAACAAGGCTTTAAAAAGTTAATCAACGTTGTCCCAGGTATGCGTGACTGGACAGGTAAAACAGAAAAAGGAGGTATTTAAACATGACCGTACAGGCACTTACCGCAAAAGAAGTGACACAAAAAATCTTGAATAAAGAACCGTTATTCATCCTTGATGTGCGTAATGAAAATGATTTTAGCGATTGGAAGATTGAAGGGCATCATGTTGAGCATTTGAATATTCCTTATTTCGACCTTTTAGATGGCGTGGAAGATATCTTGGATATCATTCCTTCGAATAAAGAAGTACTTGTCGTCTGCGCCAAAGAAGGCTCATCCGTGATGGTGTCCGAGATGCTTTCAGAAGCCGGTCTTTCTGTATCGTATCTTAAAGGCGGTATGAAGGCGTGGAGCGAGCATTTAGAACCGGTAAAAGTCGGCGATTTAAAAGACGGCGGAGAGATTTATCAATTTGTTCGAATCGGTAAAGGCTGTCTATCATACATGGTTTTATCTGATGGGGAAGCCGCGATTATCGATGCTACACGTATGGCGGAGGTCTTTTTAAATTTTGCGAAGGAGAAGGGTGTGACGATTACACATGTGTTTGATACACACCTTCACGCAGACCATATTTCTGGCGGCAGAGCGATTGCCGAAAAAACAAAAGCAACTTACTGGTTACCGCCGAAAGACGCCGAAGAAGCGGTATTCGACTATCAGCCGCTGGAAGAAGGAAATGATGTCGCCATTGGGGATACAACAATTGCGATTCAGCCGATTTATTCTCCCGGCCATACCATTGGCTCCACTTCTTTCATTGTCGATAATCAGTATCTCCTTTCAGGCGACATCCTGTTTATTGACTCGATCGGCAGGCCGGATTTAGCCGGTATGGCAGAAGATTGGGTAGGTGATTTAAGAGAAACACTTTACAGCCGTTACAAAGCGTTATCAAATGAGTTCATCGTGCTGCCGGCACACTTTATGATCATTGACGAGTTAAATGAGGATGGAAGCGTTGGTAAAAAACTAGGGGCATTGTTTGCGGAGAATCACGGTTTGAATATCGAGGATGAAACAGAATTTAGACACTTAGTGACAGACAATCTGCCGCCGCAGCCAAATGCATATCAAGAGATTCGCGAAACGAACATGGGAAAAATCAACTCGGATGAAGAAAAACAGCGTGAAATGGAAATCGGACCAAACCGTTGTGCGATTCGATAAAGACCTAAACAGAGGAGAGATGAACTTGAAATCAGATCAATTATTAGATGCAAAAGGGCTGGCATGTCCAATGCCAATCGTCAGAACAAAGAAAGCGATGAATGAATTAGAATCGGGGCAAATTTTAGAGGTGCATGCAACAGATAAAGGAATCAAAAATGACCTGGCGGCTTGGTCTCAATCAGGCGGCCATCACCTTTTAGAACATGTAGAAGAAGGCGGGGTCCTGAAATTCTGGATTCAAAAAGGCTAATCAATGTGAAAGGGTATCGAATGAAAAGATGCCCTTTTCCTTTGAAAAGGAGGGAATCCGAATGGATATGGCCTTTGTGATCACACTTTTCATCATAGGATTTATGGGTTCCTTTATCTCCGGAATGGTTGGTATAGGAGGATCTGTTGTGAACTATCCAATGTTATTGTACATTCCCCCTTTAGTGGGAGTCATGTCACTAACCGCCCATGAAGTGTCAGGGATTGGAGCTATCCAAGTTTTCTTTGCCGCTATCGGCGGTGTTTTGGCTTATCGCAAGAGTGGAGCTTTACATCAAGCATTAATTGTTTATATGGGAAGCAGTATCCTGATAGGAAGTATCATGGGGAGTTACTTTTCTTATCTCATACCTGAAAAAGGAATTCATTTCATATACGGAATCTTAGGCCTTATAGCTGTTATCTTAATTTTGATGCCTAAAAAAGGACGAGAACATAGAGAAGGAGAAGAAGTCACATTTAATAAATGGCTGGCTTCTTCCTTAGCCTTCATCATTGGGGGAGTATCAGGTATTTTAGGAGCTGGAGGCGCCTTTATCCTTGTTCCCGTTATGTTGTCCGTGTTAAACCTTCCTGTAAGAATCACCATTGCTTCCTCGCTTGCGATTACCTTTCTTTCATCAATTGGCGCAGCGGTTGGAAAAGTAATCACAGGTCAGGTGCTTTTTTTACCTGCTCTGGTTCTTATGATCGCTAGTTTAATTGCTTCCCCTATAGGGGCAAAAGCGGGGCAGAAATTAAATGCAAAATTCCTGCAATGGATGTTGGCTCTTTTCATTTCAGCAACAGTCGTTAAAATTTGGCTGGACTTTTTATAAATTACGTTATGGGAAAAGGAAGGCCGATCCCAGTGCTGGATGGGCTTCTTTTTGCTCGTGTTGATTTGGGCCAATTTTGATTATTGTCTTGGCATTTAGGACAGTTCTCTTCTTTTTTAAAACGATGGTTTGAACAGGTCAATATAAATCTGAGTACATTCCTTTAACCGTTGCATAGGATAATTTCATGACATGTTTAAAACTGTGGGGGATGAAAAAGTGTATTATGCACCTTATCTGTATCCATATTACGTGAATGGAGCAAACTATGACGATGGAAGATTTCCGTACAATGTAAACCAGTTTGATGATTGTCGCTCGTCGAATGGTCATGGAAGACTTTTGTTAACGGACTATGGGTCAAAATCGTTTGTCATTAATATTAATGAAGCAACGAAGCAAAATAACACTTTTCGTACGGCTTTATGGACGGGAACAAATTTACAAGTTACTTTAATGAGTCTAAATGTAGGCGAAGATATCGGTTTGGAAATGCATCCAAACGTTGATCAGTTCTTACGGATAGAACAAGGCCGGGGGATTGTTCAGATGGGCAAGAGCAGTGATCATTTACCCTTTAAAAGAAACGTCTACGATGATTCTGCCATCGTAATACCAGCCGGAACATGGCATAATCTCATCAATACTGGCAACATACCGTTAAAGCTATACTCGATTTATGCTCCTCCTAACCATCCATTTGGTACCATTCATGCAACCAAAGCGGCTGCAGCGGTTGCGGAAGAAGGAAGAAGGCTATAGATGATGGCAATGAAAATAAAGTAGTGTTTGGCGGGATTAGTCAAAGTACTATGAGTTCTTGCAGGGAAAGGGGATTCTCCTGAAAAAGCATCAGCTTGTGTAATCAAATTGTTCAGGTTTTGCCAGTTTGGCAAAACCTTTTGATGTTGTGTTTTTGTCTATATTTCACTTCACGAATATAAGTCAAAGGGAGCGTGGACATGTTGAAAAATAACAGGATTTTACCTTATTGCCAAGTTGTATCATTCGAACTTCAACTATTTTTACTCAAATATTGATTTCCCCACATTCTCATGGCTGCAATAATCGGATAAAGCTTCTCACCTTGTTCTGTTAAAGAATATTCCACTTTCCTAGGTAGAGTATTCTCCACTTTTCTCTCTACAATCCCATCAGCTTCGAGTTCCCTCAGCTGTAATGTCAACATCCTTTGTGTGATGCCCGGTATTAATCGTTTCAGTTCATTAAACCTGACCGGTTGATCAGACAGGATGTCGATGATAATCCCTTTCCATTTCCCGCCTATCATATGTAAAGTCAGCTCCACGGGACAAGCCTTTTTGCCTTCTGTACTGCAGACTCCAAAACCATTTAAACGGTTTCCCATATCATCCACCCCTTAAGTCACAAAAATGTGCGTCATTACATGATCCATTCATTTGTATTACATTAATGATATCAAAATGCAAAGGAAGTGGCCTTACTTGAACATGATGCAAATATCAGAACATGTATTTAAATGCGGATTTGTGCTTGATGAGCCTGTTCACTTTCCCATTAATATTTGGTTCATTCAAGATGGTGATGATGTTTATATCATCGATACAGGAACAGAAAAGTTAGCAGATGCTCAAATGCAGGCTGCATTAGCTATTGGAACGCCAAAAGCGATTTTGCTTACCCATGGCCACAGAGATCATATTGGAGGTGCGTCAAAGTGGTTAGAGCAGTTTAATATTCCGATTTATGCACATCAAAAAGAATTGATGTATATCAATGGAGAGGCGCCTTATCCGAATAAACATACAGTGGAAAAAACAGGGGTGGCCAATATTGTCCGACCGCTGACAGAGCAAGCGCTTGATCACTTGCCCATCCAATTTTATTTAACGCCCGGGCATTCTCCAGGGCATGTTGTCTATCATCATGAAATCGACAACATCCTTTTAGCAGGAGACCTTTTCATTACAAGTCAAGAAGATTTACATCCGCCCATCAGAAAATTCAGCGTTGACATGAATGAGAACATAGACAGCGGAGCTGTGATGGATGAAATAAAGCCGGCTCTCATCAGTTCTTCACACGGACAAGATATTCTCTACAATGATGAATTGTATAAAAGATATGTTTTAAGGTATAGAGACTAAAGGAAAAAGAGCAGGTTCAAAAGCCTGCTTTTTATCATATCAGTGTTTTTCAGGTGACGATTTCTTATAAAAGTTCATGTATGTTGTCAACTCCGTGATTCCGATAAATTGAAGCAGCAGCTTGTGATTCAGATTTTCCAGTGCCAATTGAAAGGAACGTTCGATTTGGCCGTAGCTTTGATTGTCTAATTCATCCAAAAGCTGCTTCATGTTTTCAATATAATAAATCGTCTTCCTCAAGCTGCTGATAACTAAAATCTTCCGCAATTCAGATTGCGTAAACATTCTATAACCATTGTCTTGGTTTCTTTCCGAGCGAACCAGCCCTTCATATTCCCAATGACGAATAGCCGAAGTGTTGACACCTGCAATTTTTGCGGCTTCTCCGATACTCATATATTCTTTTAATTTTATATGTTGATATGTTGTAACATCAGCTTTTTGAATCATGGTGAGTATTTCTTCGACTCTTTGCTTTTCCACCTGTATATGGAATTGCTGTTCGTTTACTAACCAAAGGGCTTTTTCAAAATGTCCGTTCTTTATCATACGCATGGCTTGATAAACAACTGGGATGTCATAGCCTTTTAGCAATGCTCTAATTGCCGTAAAGGCTTGAACATGGATCGGTGTATAAACACGGTGTTTTCTTTTCGTTCTCGGTACATTCGGAATCAGCTGCTGTTCTTCATATCTTCTCAAGGTGGTTGTGCTTACATTGAGTTTTTTGGCCATTTGTTTGGGTGTATATGTTTCCATCCCTTCACTCCTTATTTAAAGTAAAACCTTCAAGTGCTACGGCAACATATTTTAAATGAAATCCTATCATATTAAGGGGAAAAAAGCACAAAACCGAAAGATTGCATGAATGTTATATGGTTGTAGTATAACGAGTTGGGAGTGAGATGAATGGAGAAATTCATAAAACTGATCGATGAATCAGACATCAAGGTTGGTTTAGTTGGAAATCCCGGCGGCAAAACTGTCATGCTGCCGACAGCCAAAGAGACCGTATACGGTCAAGAAGCTGAACTTTTAAAGCAGTGGGGAGTAGACCCTGAATTAGGAAAACACTTTGTAGAGGGCCTCTGCGATACATTTCAAGTGTTGTATTTTGACTATGAAGGCCACCGCCTTCAGCATCCGAACCCGGAGAATCTTACGCCTGAAAACATCGTCAAAGATTTGCTGGCCATTGCTGATAAAATGAACGTTAAAAAGTTTCACTATTACGGATACTCATGGTTAGCTTTAGTAGGATTGCAGCTAGCGATTCGGACAAACCGATTAGAAAGCTTGATCATGGGCGGTTTTCCGCCTATCGATGGTCCGTATCAAGAAATGTTGGCGGTGACCGCTAAAACATACGAACAGGTGTTGTCTCATAAAAATTCTCCTGGATCTAATGAGCAACAAAGCCCCGAACAAGTCGATTGGGATCATGTACAGGTCAAGATTGATGAAAATCAAACGAAACAGTTTTTCACAATGTATAAGCATTTAGCGTCATTTGATGATCGAGCAATTCAGCATCTGCTCACGATTCCAAGACTGACGTTCGCCGGTGAGAAAGACACGATTGTGTATGGAGAAAACTTCGGCAATGTCACCGTCGATATTGCCGGTATCATCCAACAAAATAAACAAGAGCTAGAATCCCTAGGGTGGGATGTGGAAATCTTAAAAGGAGAGGATATGGATCACACGAAAACGATGCAGCCTGAAACGGTGCTGCCATTCATCAAAACTTGGTTGGTTAAAAATTCAAATGGGGGGAGGTGATGTGACATCAGTGGCATTTAGGATAGTTCAATAAACGAGGAGCAGTATGTTAAAGCGCTAATTCAAGACACGATTGATGCCCAACCCCACAGAAACGAGTCAGCGGGGTGATTTCTTCTGATTAGCCATAGCGCTTTTTTCTTGTTCTTTTATTGAATCTATGCTAATCGAACGTCTTTTCAGTTCTGTTTCCAGCAGCGTAAGAAAATGAGGATCAGCATCTGACAATTTTTTGGCTGATCGATAAGCATTTACAAGGTCTTTGTCAGCTAATGTTTTCATAATGATTGCTTTTTTATGCTCCTTTCTCAATGAATATACTGCAAACAAAAAAACCCAACCCAAAACGGTTAGGGCTTTAGAAAGAATAGCGTTTCGCGCCGAGATAACGCTTTTTCCAATAGGAATTGTTCATATCACTGATGCTGACTCCCGAGTCGTTCGCATTGATGAACTTTCCGTTTTCTAGATAAATGCCTACATGTGAAGGGCCCGGTTTATATGTTGAAAAGAAGACGAAATCTCCTCTTGCGGGCTTGCTGACCGGGTCCATGATATTCCAGTATCCCGCTGCGCTCAGCCTTGAGACAGATGTGACTTTGTTCAGCGCATAATAAATGAAGCCGCTGCAGTCAAAGCCTGAAGGATTGTTGCCTCCCCATCTGTAAGGGACGCCAAGATGTTTTTCAGCTTCGGCAATCATCCGTTCCACCTTTGATCCCGCCAATACGGCTGAAGAATTCGACTTCTTAAATGAGGCACTGCGCCCTGACGAGGTCGATGTTGGCGCTTCGGACATTTTCAGCTTTTGTCCGATTTGTAATACATCGGTCTTTAAATGATTTTCTTCTTTTATGCTTTGAACGGTCACATTCATCAAGTTTGCAATCTTCCATAACGAATCCCCGTCCTTCACGGTGTAAGTCGCGCTGCTGCTTGAATTCGTTTTGCCGGATGTTGAAGTTGGCGTATTGCTTCTGACTTTAAAAGTCTCTTTTACTATTAGGACTTGATTTGGATAAATCGTATCCGACTTCAAGTTGTTCAGCGTTTTAATCTCGGCAACGGTCACATTTAAACGGTTGGCAATTTTCCATAACGAATCGCCCAGTTTGACCTTATAGGTATTGCTTGAGCTTTTTACAGTATTTGAATCAGCCGATTTGGTTTTCGCGCTAGATCTTGCCGATTTTTTGCTTCCATTCACGACAAGCTTTTGGCCAGGATAAATGATATCACGGCTTAAACCGTTTAACTTCTTGAGCTCCGCAACGGTCGTATTGTAGTCACTCGCAATCAACCAGAGGGAATCGCCCGGTTTGACCGTGTATGTGGTCTTTTCCGAAACCGGGCTTGGCTTTTTCCTGTTTTCCGACTTTCCGCTTGAAATCTCCAAGGTTTGTCCCGCATAAATGATTGATGATGACAGATTATTGGCTGATTTCAGAGCAGAGACGCTTGTGTTATATTCAACTGAAAGCTTCCACAGCGAATCCCCGTTCTTTACCTTGATGGTCTGGGCTTCCGCCGGCGATACTGCCAATGATGTTCCAACTGCCGCAGAGGCTGCCAAGCCTGCCGCTATCTTTTTTTTCATAACCTTTTAGCCTCCTGCCAATCTTAATCAGCTTCAAGTCTATTTTCATATTCGGAGATTTTGACTAGTTTATTGCTGCAAAGCAGATGCCCAGTTTTTATAAACGGTTTGGGAAGCACCCCAGCTTAACCATGACACAAGAATTGGAGGGCTGTTTTCTTCCACAATCCAATATTCCCACCGCTTTTTTTGAGGGTTTGCGTATATTCCTGACTTCATCATTGATTGCATGATGTTTCCCGTAAAGCCCTCCGATCTTCAATGTAATTTAGAAAATTCAAACAAATGGATACGTTCGCTTATGTTTTAAGAGCTAAAGTAATCAGATAACCCTTGCATAATCCCATTGGCTGCTCTATCTTGATAGGTTTCTGACTGTATAGCCGATTCCTCACTAGGGTTTGAGAGATATCCAAGCTCCACTAACACCGCCAGTTTCGGGTTTTCCCTCAAGACATAAAAATCACCGAATCGAACCCCATTATTTTGAAATCCAGTTTGGTTGGATACGTTTTGTACAATCTTTTCAGCTAACGATTTATCAGTGCCTCCATCGTAATAATACGTTTCAACTCCGCGGCTTAATCGGGCAGCAGACGAGTTGTAGTGTATCGAAATAAAAGCATCCGTATGATAGGAACTGCTGATCGCAACGCGTCTGTTTAGACTCAAATAACGATCGGAAGAACGCGTTAAAATGACGTTGGCTCCTTTTTCTTTTAGAAGGGAGGCAAGATGCAACGCGGTTGCCAGTGTATGATTTTTTTCATGGGAGCCATGATATCCCGTCGCTCCCGGATCGATCCCGCCATGACCCGCATCAATCACAATATTTTTTCCTCTTAAACTATGAGAAGTTTGCGTAGCAGCTGCTTTAGGAACCGAGGTTCGAGATATCGCTTGATTCGAATCCGACACCAGCCATCCTGCAATCCAACCTGTCTGAGTACTATCAATTTGTATATGTACCCATTGTCCTTGTCGATCAAGCACCTGATAAGTGTCGCCTTGATTTGTGATTCTGATCACTTTATAGCCGGTTCCGGGTCCGGTCCGGATACGCACATAGCTGCCGGAGACAGAGATCTGCCCGCTGTAGGATTTTGCAGATGCCCCATTGGCGGATGATTCATATAAATATGTTGTCGCGACCCAACCGGTACGACCATGATAAAGGATTTTAGCCCATCCGTATTTTTTCTGTTCAACCTGAACCGCTGAACCGCGCGGTAAGGAACCGATAACCGCTGCATTGATGTGAGGCGCCTTTCTTACATTTAATGACGAGGTTCCGACTGTGTACACCTGACCGCTTGCTTCCGCACTCTCTGATATCCCTGAAAGGAGAGCAATCGCTGCAATAAATACCAACAATCTTTTCACGATTCGCTTTCACCTCCTTCTTGGACAAGATTATAGAGTTGTTTTTTTGTTTCAACAACTTTTCCCGAGAAGGAAATAGGGGTAAATTTACAAATGAGGGAGGGAGTTATGAAGAAAATGAAAAGAAGCAGCGATATCCTCCAATAAAGCCAGCTGTTTCCGTGTTGACGTGTGTTTATAGTTTGTGTCCTTTTATCCGCTTGAATAGGCTGCTGTAAGGAATGCGTTTTTCCACATCTGTAAATTTGCCAGGAATGATAAATTGAATTGGTTTTTCCGGAAGGAAGTGGCCGATATTGAGTCCTAAGGATTATTTTTTATTTTATAAAGTCAAACAAATATTCTCATAAACAGGAATTTTACTTGCAAAATAAGGATATAGATTTTTGTGATATTGGTAAATTAGCTCAGCTTTTATGATCGTTCCTTGATTGGACGAGCTGTTAATGAATGATCATGTTCAAACACTCTATAAGCCTAGTCTATTATAAAATATCTGGATCAGGCTAAAGAGACTTCAGCAACTCGGCGGACACGATAAATCAAGAAAACATAAAAGGAGCGGACATTGCAAGACTGGTAAAAACCTATATTTTGCCCGCTTCTTTTCGCTGATTTTTTGTCTCCGCGGTTTTTGAAAAATGAGTATTTAATCACATTGAGCATCTTTATGGGTTATTGGTAATATTTTTTCACAAAGAAAGGAGGATTTTTCTAGATCGGGTTACAGGATTTAACACAGAATTTTGCCGCAATATCTAGCAATTCATCCTAGCTATCTTTGTTGAAAGGAGGAGAACGTTGTGAACAGGTACTTATTGAGCAGACGCAACAAGAAGCAGATTAGAAAAAGTTTCATGCTGTTTATGATTGCTTTATTGATGATGGGGAACTTGCTGACTGTTTTGCCTAATTCTGTTCAAGCAGCAGGGACAGTAACGATTAATGATACAGATTCGTATGCTATTGGTGGTGTCACCACTTGGGGACAAACTCTGGAACTGTATCAACTAGATGGAACTAAACCAACTACTATCAAAGCAAGTGTTCCTATTACTGGTATTTCAGTAAATTTGCTAAATGGGTTAGCTGTATCTGATAGTGAGAATGCTCTTTATGCACATGATGATCTTTCAAACCTTTATAAAATTAGTCCTACCGGAGCAGCTCAGTTTGTAACAAAACTGGAGGGGACAGCTGGCGGAAACGGTATTATTTTGAATGGGAAATATTACTATACGACCTTAGAGGGCAGTAACTACTACTTGAACGCGTATGATTTAACTACCGGGGGTTTTACCAAGACAGTAGTAAGTGGTTATAATCCTGCTGATTCGGCTAATACATTGGGAGGGGATCTTCTCGTTGATAGTAATGGGTATATGTGGTTCGCTCCAAACGCAGCCACCACTATTGCCCAAATGAATCCTGAGACTGGAGAAGTTTTACGTGTTATTCCAATAACAAATTCGGATGGTAAACCATTAGAAGGTGGAGCAAGAGGACTCAGCTTCTTGCCTAACGGCCAGATGTTACTGAGTTCTGGTATGGGTGTGGCTACTACATTATTTATACTTGATCCAGAGACTCTCGGCACTACTTATCTCGGCACAGTTGGAGATAAACAAGCTTTTGATTTAGCATCTCGATCCACACCCATATTCGAGCCAAATCCTCCTGTGGTTGAATCAAAGAAAGCGTCAACGATCCAACAAAAAGCGGATGGCAACACAGACGCAGATCATCCGGAAGTGGGAGATACGCTTCTGTATACGATCCAGACACGAAATACTGTCACAGACAGTCTGATTGCCAATCTCGCAATCTCTGACACGCTTCCTGAAGGATTGGCATACGTGCCAGGCACGCTGAAAGTGGACGGCACGGCGGTAAGCGACGCTCAAGGCGATGACAAGGGCGACTTTACCGACGGCAAAGTAACCGGTCAAATTGGCGATGTGACAGACACCGAATGGCACACCGTGACATTTGAAGTGAAAGTACAGCCAGGCCAGGCCGGGAACACCATTAAAAATACCGGAACGATTACCGGGGATAACACGGATCCGCCAGATCCGAACAATGAAATCGTTGTGTACCCGCGCAATCCGGTTGTAGAGTCGAAAAAAACGTCAACGATCCAACAAAAAGCGGATGGCAACACAGACGCGGACCATCCGGAAGTGGGAGACACACTTCTGTATACGATTCAGGCGCGAAACACAATCGAAGACAGTAAGGTGACGAATCTCGCAATTTCAGACACGCTACCTGAAGGATTGGAATACGTGCCAGGCACGCTGAAAGTGGACGGCACGGCGGTAAGCGACGCGGAAGGCGATGACAAGGGCGACTTTACCGACGGGAAAGTATCCGGTCAAATTGGCGATGTGACGGACACTGAATGGCACACCGTGACATTTGAAGTGAAAGTACAGCCAGGCCAGGCCGGGAACACCATTAAAAATACCGGAACGATTACCGGGGATAACACGGATCCGCCAGATCCGAACAATGAAATCGTTGTGTACCCGCGCAATCCGGTTGTAGAGTCGAAAAAAACGTCAACGATCCAACAAAAAGCAGATGGCAACACAGACGCGGACCATCCAGAGGTGGGAGACACGCTTCTGTATACGATTCAGGCGCGAAACACAATCGAAGACAGTAAGGTGACGAATCTTGTGATTGCCGATGCGCTTCCAGAAGGACTGGAATACGTCCCAGGCACGCTGAAAGTGGACGGCAAGTCAGTAAGCGACGCCAAGGATGAAGATAAAGGCGACTTTACCGATGGTAAAGTATCCGGCCAAATTGGGGATGTGACGGACACCGAATGGCACACCGTGACATTTGAAGCGAAAGTGAAGTCAGGTCAAGCGGGCAAGACGATTAAAAACACCGGAACGATTACCGGGGACAACACAAATCCGCCGGATCCGCATAATGAAATCGTCGTTGATCCGAAAGACCCGGATACAGAGTCGAAGAAAACATCAAGCATCCAGGAAAAAGCGGATGGAAATACAGATAAGGACAATCCTCAAGTAGGAGACACGCTTCTGTATACAATCCAGACGCGAAACAAAGTGGAAGACAGCTTGATTGAAAATCTCGTGATTGCCGATGAGCTGCCTGAAGGACTGGAATATGTGCCAGGCACGCTGAAAGTGGACGGCAAGTCAGTAAGCGAAGCCAAGGATGAAGATAAAGGCGACTTTACCGATGGTAAAGTATCCGGCCAAATTGGCGATGTGACCGACACTGAATGGCATACCGTGACATTTGAAGCGAAAGTGAAGTCAGGTCAAGCGGGCAAGACGATTAAAAACACCGGAACGATTACCGGGGACAACACAAATCCGCCGGATCCGCACAATGAAATCGTCGTTGATCCGAAAGACCCGGATACAGAGTCGAAGAAAACATCAAGCATCCAGGAAAAAGCGGAAGGAAATACAGATAAGGACAATCCTCAAGTAGGAGACACGCTTCTGTATACGATCCAGACGCGAAACAAAGTGGAAGACAGCTTGATTGAAAATCTTGTGATTGCCGATGCGCTTCCAGAAGGACTGGAATACGTATCAGGCACGCTGAAAGTGGACGGCAAGTCAGTAAGCGACGCTCAAGATGAAGACAAAGGCGACTTTACTGACGGTAAAGTATCCGGCCAAATTGGGGATGTGACAGACACCGAATGGCACACCGTGACATTTGAAGCGAAAGTGAAGTCAGGTCAAGCGGGCAAGACGATTAAAAACACCGGAACGATTACCGGGGACAACACAAATCCGCCGGATCCGCACAATGAAATCGTCGTCGATCCGAGAGAACCTGGCTTAAAGTCAGAGAAAACAGCGAAGAACATGAAGACAGGCAAGGATCAGTATGAAGCTGGAGATACGGTGGTCTACACGATCAAAACCCGTAACACGACAGCGGACAGCCAAGTCGAAAACCTCGTCATTTCCGATGAACTGCCAGAAGGACTGGAATACGTATCAGGCACGCTGAAAGTGGACGGCAAGTCGGTGAGCGAAGCCAAAGATAAAGACAAAGGCGACGTTACTGACGGAAAAGTATCCGGTCAGTTTGGCGATGTGACGGATTCCGAATGGCATACCGTGACATTCCAAGCGAAAATCAATTCCGGCTATTCCGGCAAAACGATTAAAAACGTAGCTGTCGTAAAAGGCGGCAATGTCGACAAGCCTGATCAGCCAGAAAAGAACATCACGGTTGAACCGAAGGATCCTGGAAAGCCAAGCGAACCTAATCAACCAAACCATCCTGAAAAGCCAAATCCTTCAGATCCTCAGGATTCAGCTGGAGGACATGAGCTTCCGGATACGGCAACGAATATGTATAATCTGCTTGTGGTTGGTTTAGGTTTGTTGTTATTAGGAGCGGTCCTTTGGTATATGCGCAGAAAGAAAAATGTCTAAGATTCCTGCAGTGAAAAAGTACATTCCAATACTGTTCATTGCAGCCGGACTTGTTCTTATAGGTTATGCAATCTGGCAAGTCTTAGATACCAGCAAAAAGACGGAAGTCACTTTGGAAGAAGCTAAGCTTGCGATTGGGCATCCTCAATCAGAACAAGCGTCGTTCAAGCCTAAGTTCGGAGAAGCAGTCGGTATTCTGGAGATTCCTAAAATAAATGCGGAGCTTCCGATTGTGGAGGGAACTGATGCAGATGATTTGGCAAAAGGTGTCGGACTTTATAAAGGCAGCTACTATCCAAATGAAAACGGACAAATCGTTTTATCAGGGCACCGGGATACCGTGTTTCGCCGAACAGGAGAACTAAGAAAGGGCGACCAATTAAAAGTTTTGTTGTCATATGGAAGTTTCATATATCAGATCGAAAAAACAAAAATTGTTGATAAAAATGATACCTCCATCATTACATTGCAACATGATAAAGAGGAGCTCGTTCTTACGACTTGTTATCCCTTTTCGTATATCGGCAATGCGCCGAAACGATACATTATTTACGGAAAAAGAGTATGATGATAAGTCGCAGGGAATCCCTGCGACTTATTTGAATCTAAAGCAAACATTGTGAGATTTTATGACTTACTATTGGACATACCACTTGCTGTCTTTTTCTATAGGGTCATCTGCAAGCATGGATATGATTTAAATGGTAAAAATGGATGTCTCATTTTATTGACAGTTATCATCAATTGTTGTTTAATAAATAAAAATTAATTAAAAGTTATAAATATACAAATTGCTACTAATGAAATGGATTTTGGTTATAAAAATGCCAACTATCATATAAAACTCTTTCCATGACAAATTTTTCAAGTCGTTCTTTCATTCATTAGCTTTTTATGAGGTGAATATATGGAATTTTCTGAAGGCTTAAAAAATAAAATTATGGACATTATTCAAAAAAGGGGGCTGTTGAAACCATGCGAAAATTGCAAGCATGATGAAATGGTAATGATAGAGCCCTTTGCAAGGTTGGATTTACAAGATGATTCCTCTGTTTTGAGCGTTGGGGCTGAAGCCATTCCTTCAATTGCGATCGTATGTACGAACTGTGGAAAAATGAATTTATATGCAGCCAAAGTGCTACTGCCTTCGGAATTTCACTAAAAATCATTCTACCTGAGGACAGTTTGACAACAAGAAATGAACAGAAAGATAAGGAGGGTGTTTTTTGGAAAATGCAGCATTTATCAGAAAAATGGATGATTTAGGAAGAGTGGTCTTGCCGAAAAAAATAAGAAAGATATTGAAGATTAACGAAAGGGATCCAATAGAGATTTTTATTGAAGGTGAAAAAATTATATTTCGTAAATATTTGGAAGGCAGAGCCTGCTTTGTAACCGGTGAGGTAACAGATCTAAATAAAACACTATCAGGAGGAATTGTCTTAAGTCCTGAAGGAGCGAGAATTTTACTACAAGATCTGTTGGCTCTCCGATTACAAAAAGAAATCTAAAGCTGATGTTTAAGAGCTGCAATTGCAAAAATAGATCAACGTGTGAAGCAAAAGGGGGATGTATCTTTGTAATGTCGGATTACCCGCTCAAGCATGATCATGTGGGCAGTGTTGTTTGCAAGGTGGAAACATACAGATTTCGTTTTCGGGGAGTTCCCGCTGCTGAAATTGAAATCGCGAATGTCCCCGGGGAAAATGCGTCTTTTTCTTTTCAAATTAAAAGAAATGAGCAGTTTTGGCCTGGCCTTCCTTTCCATCTTTCAAACCAATTGTCCGCTGGCGCTGCTGAATTAGAACAAATTGGATTCGGGCGAATGTGGTATGAATCCAAAACAGAAGCTTTACAGGCGGCTACAGACGCCATTGAACATATTCTCAAAAAACATAAAGAAGTGGATAAATTGGAATTTTCAAAGGTCTCAAAACAATAAAACATAGATCAAACAAATAGTAAAAACAAGAGTAAATATGGAGATAAGCGAAGATCGCCCATTCAATTTTAGGGGCGATTTTTTGTTATTGTACAGCTCTCTAATCTTTTTCAGACGAATCACACGAGGTGGGGGAGCAAGCATAGTCACTTATCATCAATCATGTTTTTGCAAAGGATTCTTTTGTATTGACATAATGTATACGTTTGTATACAATTCAAAACATAACGAATGAAAGGAGCCTTACGATGAGACATAAAGACTTTAAAAAAGACGGATATCACCGCGGTGAGCGTCATAAAGGCGGACCAAAAACTTTTCGCCGGGGGAGAGCGATTACTTTTTTAGAGACGTTGCATCTGAAGCGCGCCACCATTAAGCAGCAGCTGGAAGAACCAGAATTTCAGTCGATTCAGCAAATATTAGTCGGTGAATTAAAAGCCATTGATATGATCATTAACGAATTTACCCGGTTGTTTGAAATCGATGAAAGCGAAACGGAAAGGAAAGAGTCTTTAGAGAGGGAGGAGAAGAATGAAACAAATTAACCGTTATATCGATTCAGTGTTTTCTAAGCAAGATGCCCTGTTAGAGGAAGTCATTTCATCGATCAGAGAAAACGGAATGCCCCCGATATCGGTCTCTCCTTCCTCCGGTAAGCTCTTGACGATGCTTGTATCGATTTCAGGGGCGCAAAATGTTTTGGAAATAGGGGCTCTCGGAGGCTATAGCGGGATTTGTCTTGCAAGAGGCTTCGGCTCCAAAGGAAGATTAACTTCCCTTGAATTAAAGGAGAATTATGCAAAATTAGCCTACAACAGCCTCTCAAAAGCCGGCTTTGGCGATCAGGTTTCCTATATGACAGGACCTGCGCTAGAAAGCTTGGAAAAGCTGGCCGGCGATCAGAAGCGGTTTGATTTTTTCTTTATCGATGCCGACAAAGGCAACTATGAACATTACCTGGCGTATTGCATAAAACTGGCGGAGCCGGGTGCTTTAATCATTGCCGACAATGTGCTTGCCGGCGGAAGTGTGGCAGATCAGGATGCTGAACCGAGACGGCATACGGACGTGATGAAGGTCTTCAATAAAACCGTCGCCAATCATCCTCAATTGGAATCCCTCTTGATGCCGATCGGCGATGGGATAACCATCTCAAGAGTGAAGCAATCAAAATGTTAATCCACTTGCTAGTTGCTGATTCGTGACTAGTACTTTTTTATTTTTAGAGATTTTTTGCTTAGGTGCGAACTGTTTCTACATCTAATCCGAAAAGAACAACACAACATAAGCTGCACTGGTTAGTTAAGCTAAGCTTATCCTATTAGTTTTTTAGGCCGCAATAAAGTTCCTTATAAAATGGTTTGTAACCAATTGATAATAAGATGGATTCATTTTTATATTTTTATTTGGAAATCCCACGGATGCGACTTATTTTTTATGTTAATTTATGATTGGTGGTGTCGGCGGAGGCTTGACCGGTGCTGCGGCTTCTTGTAAAAAGAACAGCTAACGAGGGGAAGATGTAGGTTCCCCGTTATTTTAATTTGGTAAAGGTGATGTCATCTGAATAAATTAATATTACCTTCTATAACTGTTATTTTTGTTTTGTGGATTCTTTTGCAAATCGCTTTAAATATGAGTATTTTTAGTAATCCTTTAAATTATGGCATCGTGATCGTAATATTTTTCTTGTTTATAAAGTTAGCAAAGGAAAAATGAAGCAGGCAAAGCCACCTGCTTTTTAGTTTGTTAATTGAAAAACAATAAAATCAGGGCACCTCAAATCCTCTGCAAATGAAGGGTATTTTTCGAGCATCTCTTTTGCCGGCTTTGGTTCGACGATGCTTTCTACATGAAAACCTGTGTGAATCAAAGTATTGATATAGCTTGTCAGGGTTCGATGGAAGAATAGTATTTTTTCTTGATCACCCAGCCTTTGTTCGTACGCACCTTCATAAAAGTATCGGTCAACATTCCAGTGGAGCTTATGGCCGTCGATTGTTTTCTCCCAGCCGCTTTCCGGGGTGATAAAACACGGATGTAAAATCGAAAAAATAAAACAGCCCCTGTCTGCGAGTAAGCGATGCATTTCTTGAAAGGCTTTTTCATAATCGGCGAGGTCTTGAATCACCATGTTGGACACGATCAAATCAAAGCTTTGATCCTCCAAGTCATACAAATTCTCGAGGTTTCCCTGTTGATAACGAATCGGCAGGCCGTTCGGCGTTCTTTCTTTGGCGATTTCTATCATTCTCGGCGAGTAGTCCACTGCCGTTACGCGAGCCCCCGCTTTGGCCAGCATTCTGCTTAAATACCCTTCACCACAGCCGGCATCAAGCACGTTTTTGTTTTTGACGTTTCCCATTAAGGAAAATAAAGCCGGGTTTAAAAAAACTTCTTTGTGAATGTCTCCTTGTTCGGTATGATTGGCGGCATACGCATCGGCAAATCGGTTCCATCTTTGAATGGCTTCCTCTGTGCCAACTTTCCTTGTCATATTTCTCCTCCTTTTCAAAGTCTGTTTATTCATTTAACGCGATATCCCCTGAGCATAAAACTCATCAATTTTTTCAAATACCCTTTGAATAAGGGTATTTGAGATAAAAGGATTTAACAAAACGGCCCGGAGCCAGCGGTTTCCCCTAAATGCAGGCAATGAAAAAAAGACGTTTTCTTCATTCAACAAAAACTGCTGCAATTCGAGATTCCAGTTATCCCTTTGAGCTTCATCAAGGCCCTGCGGGATGCCTCTAAAGCAGACAACGTTTGTATCCGGCTCGCCGGACAGTTCGAGATAATGGCGCTGTTTCACTTGATTGATAAACTCATCTTTTAATGCAAGGCTTCCATGCAACAGCTCCCTGTATCCTTTTAATCCGATGTGTTGAAGCGATAAATATAATTTTAGGATATCCGCATGCCGGGTGCCTTGAACGCTTATTTCACCCAGGTTTGTAAAGTCGGTTTCGTTCATATATGGGGCGGAAATGCGAAAATCGGTTTCCAAAACGCCGCGATTCTTGAATAGAACCATTGCACAGGTCTTTGCAATGTACATCCATTTTTGCGGATTGAATGTGATGGAATCGGCCATTTCGATACCGTTTAGCTTGTAGCGGTAAGCTTCTGAAAAAATGAGTGCTCCCCCGTACGCTGCGTCTACATGCAGCCACAATCTGTTTTCCTTTGCGATGTCAGCGATCGATCGAATGGGGTCGATGCTTCCTGTGACCGTCGTTCCGGCCGTGGCTGCAATCGCAAATGGCAACTTGCCTTCATTTTTTGCCTGACTGATTTTCTTTTTTAAATCGTCAAGATCCATTTTCGAATCGCTGTTGCTTTTCACTGGGATAATGCTGGAGGTACCGAGGCCCAACAACATCGCTGCTTTATGCAAGGAAGTATGGCTGACGTCTGAAGCAAAGATGACCGGCTGTTCGGAAAGATCGAATAATCCCGATTCCTTTACCTTTAATTGATGATTGCGCGCTGCTGCAAGCGCTTGAAGATTCGCGAGGCTCCCGCCGCTTGTCATCACGCCCCCTGAGTTATCATCGTATCCAAACATACGGGCGATGGTGCCCATAAGCTGTACTTCCATTTTTGAAAAGACAGGCGACATTTCCAGGCTCAGCATATTGTTGTTCACTGAAGTGCTGACGAATTCGCCCAGACAAGACATTAGAGTCGGAATGGAATCCATATGACCCATATAATTCGGGCTTAGAGGATTCATGGAGCTTTTTACAATCGCCTGCAACTTTTTTAAAAGCTCTTCTAATTCGACCCCAGTCTCGGGTATATTGCCGTAATGCGATGGTTCCGGGGAAGGCAAAGTGCGGTGATTCCCAGCGCTTCTT
The DNA here is from genome assembly GCF_000465465.2 of Bacillus sp. NSP9.1. NCBI lineage: Bacteria > Bacillati > Bacillota > Bacilli > Caryophanales > Bacillaceae > Bacillus > Bacillus sp. NSP9.1. The sequence continues at coordinate 4,398,138 of NZ_CP048273.1, read as the reverse complement.
GCGTGCTCAATGACGAATTTGACGATTTGATCAACAAGAATTGAGATTTCCTTAATATTCTGGCCATTTGGATCAATAAAAGCGCTACTGGGTAAAAAGGATGGCTGCATAGTTCACACGCTGCTTTCTTTCACATTTTTTCTCAATTATAGCATTTTGATTTTGGCGTATCATGGTTGATTGATGAGTAATACGAGGGTCGAAGAACAAATAAAATGAACAAGTTATCATACAAAGTTATTTCTGAGTTCGTTTAAGCGCATTATGATATTACATAATGTGATAGTTAAGGTAAGTTACCCCTCTCAGTTTTACCTTCATGCTGAACGAAAGCGTGATGACAGAAGCTGCAATGGCGCCGGTCACAAGGCATTTGTACATGTCTATCAACAGAAGCCCGACACTACCCGGCGGTTTCCGATTGTAACGCGTTCTCTTTGATTCATTCCTCCATTTTCGAGAGCGTCTCTAAACAATCGGGAGCTTATCGCCGATCATATAAGTAAGGAAATTTATGCAAAAGGATAGATGAATGGAGTTTTTGAGAATGGAATTTAACGAGCTTATCGAAACGCGCCACTCTGCAAATAATTTTCTGGAAGATGTTCAAATCACGGTGAAAGATTTGGAGCCTATCTTTGAGGATATCAAGCTAGCGCCTTCGGCGTTCAATTTGCAGCATGCAGAGTATAAAGTGGTATTGGATAAGGATTTAAAAGAAAAAGTCAGGGAAGCTGCGAATGGCCAATATAAAGTGCATTCAGCCTCTGCTGTGATTTTAGTGACGGGAGACCGCTACGCCTACCGGCAAACGGAAAAAATCAACGAAGGCATGAGGGATCTAGGAATTATTAAGGACTTTGAGCTGCAGGAAATGATCGAAAACAATACCGATTTTTACGAGTCGCGAGGGGAGCAATTCATGAAGGAAGAGGCGATTCGCAATGCTTCTCTTTCTGCGATGATGTTTATGCTCGCCGCCAAGAACCGGGGATGGGACACGTGTCCGATGATCGGATTTGACAGCGATCAGGTCCGCGAGTTGCTAGAGATCCCGGATACACATGAAATCGTCCTCATGATAACGATCGGCAAAGAAAAAGAAAGCAGCCGACGCTTGAGAGGATATCGCAAGCCGGTTAATGAATTTGTTTCTTTCTATTAAAAATAGGGGGCGGCCGTAAGAAAGGCCGCCCTTTTTATTGATGAGACAGCACTTCGACTAAGTGGTCAAGATCAAGCTGAAGGTGGCGGATCATCGCTTTTGATGCCTGCTCATCGTCTCTTTGTTTCATATGGTGAAAAATTTCGCGATGCTGCTCCAAAATGGCTTCAGCCCGTTTTTCTCCTTGAAAATTCAAAATGCGGAAATAATAAATTAACCCTTCCAAATCGTTGAGCTGTTTCCGCAATAGATTGTTTTGTGTATATTGGATAATTAAGTCGTGAAATGTATCATTTAATTCGATAATTGTGTTTTGATCCTTGGATTGAAGGATGGCTTCTTCCGTTTTTTGCAAAATATCTTCAATCGTTTTCAGTTCCTCTGCCGTTGCAATTCTTGTCGTCAATCCCGCAGCGAATGATTCAAGCGCCATCCGGCAAAAATAGATTTCTTCAACGTCCTTTATTGTCGGCTGATAGACTTTCACTCTTGAGTCGATGACGATGAGCCCCTCTTTTTCCAGAACCCTGATCGCTTCTCTTAAAGGGCTTTTACTGACGCCGAGCTCTTTGGCTAACTTCGCTTCGGCGATTCGTTCACCGGGTTTTAATTTCCCTTCAAAAATCATTTGCTTAATCGCGTGGTAGGATTGTTCATAAAACGGTTTTGGTTTTTCAATCACGCTTCTCATCCTCGTATTCGTTCTCATTTCGTATTTTACCACAGGTTCCTTCGTTATCTCCCACTATAACCACTGCAAGTGCAGGATAAACAAAATGCCCGGCTGCAAGCCGGGCACTGAATTAAAACAAGAGAATGAACCCTGAAACGGCAGGAGTTAAAAATAAACCTGATTTCAAGACGGCTTTCGGCAGGACATTGGTGAATTTAGCCCCGACATATGCACCGCACATCGTACCGGCCAAGATTTTGAGCAATAGAATATAATCGACGAATCCCTCTGAAATATAGCCGGCCCCTCCGCCTAACGAGAGCGGAATAATGACGAGCATCGTCGTTCCTACGGAATGGCGAATCGACAGGTTCAGCATCATCATCAACCCGATTTGAATAAAAGGCGCAGAGCCGATTCCGAACGTTCCGGACAGAATGCCGGCCATGATTCCCAATAAACTGGTCTTGATCCAAAAGGCAAGGTTCGTTTCCTGGGTAGCTTCTTTTGCTTTCAAAAAGAACAATCTGATTAAAATCAGGATGGCTGATAAAAATAACATTCCTGCGGTCATATAATGCAATGAACTTGAAGGTATAAGAGAAGTCAGCTTAGCCCCTCCAAAGGATCCGGCTGCAGCAAAACAGCCGACGGTTAAGCCGATTTTCAGCTTGATATTTCCTTCGCGAAAGTGGCTGTACGTGCCTGATAAACTTGTAAAAGCCATGCCGGCCAGAGACGTTCCCAATGCTGTATGAATCGGAATGTGAAACAGCATCGTTAACAGTGCGATAACGAATCCGGCTCCGCCGGCTCCGACAAAGCCAAGCACAAGACCTAATAAAAACATAACGAGCACAATCAACATGTTCCTTCTTCTCCTTTATGAATACCTGATTTCGTGCAATCTAATGGTCGACGGTATACAGTCGACTAAAATCAATAACAACATCTTACTCTATTATTTCCATATTGACAAGACGGCCGAGAGGGCATATGTCGTCTACTTCCAAGTTAAAGGACATTCCTGTTGACAAAGCAGCCTATTTGTAATTATGATAGTTACATAAAGTGTAACAAATTTTGTTACAGATAGAGATTAAAACATTCAGGAGGAATTTGAAATGAAAATGCTAGTAACGGGGGCAACTGGAAAATTAGGATCAAAAATTGCGGAAAAACTGCTGGAAACTGTACCGGTGGATCAGCTGGCGGTCAGCGTCCGCAATCCGGAAAAAGCGGAAAGCTTAAAAGCGCGCGGGGTGGATGTGCGCCATGGAGATTTTGATCAGCCGGAAACATTGGATGCCGCGTTTAAAGGTGTCGACCGTTTGCTGATGATTTCTGCGGATGGCGATAATGAAACAAGAATTCGGCAGCACGGCAATGCGGTAGCTGCCGCAGAGCGCGCCGGGGTTCAATTCATCGCTTATACGGGCATCGCGAATGCGCGAGAAAGCGAAAACTTCCTGGCGCCGACGCATAAGGCGACAGAAGAGGCCATTTTAAAAACGGGAATCCCTTATTCCTTTCTGCGCAATAACTGGTATTTGGAAAACGAAATCTCAAGCATCCAAGGCGTTCTGGCAGGTGCACCTTGGGTAACATCGGCCGGCAATGGCAAAGTGGGCTGGGCGCTGCAGCAGGATTATGCAGACGCAGCGGCAGCAGTGCTTGCGGGAGACGGACACGAAAACACGGTCTATGAGCTTTCCGGCCGCTTATTGACGCAAGATGAACTGGTGTCCGTCCTGTCCGAAGTATTGGGCAAAGAAGTGCCGCTTCAACACGTTGACGACGCCGGGTATGCCGAAGTGATGAAAAACGCCGGTTTACCCGATTTCCTTGTTCCGATGCTTGTCGACATCCAAAAAGGGATTCGCGAAGGCACACTTGCAGTCGAGAGCGATGACTTCGAAAACGTCCTTGGCCGCCCGTTGACTCCGATAAAAGAAGCGCTTGCGCAAATCGTTGCTGGAATGTCTGAGACAAAGTTATAAGCGGCGTTGTCCTCCGCAACAATAAGAGAGCCTGTAAAACTTCAGGCTCTTTTTTTATGTCTAAACATCCAGTTGACATCATATAGTTTACAGGTATAAACTATATTCATTATGAATAAAGTTTAGAGGTATAAACCAATACAGAGGTGAAAATGTTGGATGAAAAAAAGTTGTGTCAAGCGATCGATCTGTTTGCAGAGGTATTGTTTGAAGGCACGGAGTTTGTACAGCGTGAAATCAATGACGATGTCTTTCAGCACATCTCCAGGGAACAGGCTGACCTGCTGACGATTCTGAAAATCAAAGGACCTTGTTCACCTGGAAGTTTGGCGCTCATCCAAAACGTACATAAAAGCGCTATATCCAACAGATTGAAGAAAATGCTGGAAAAAGGGTTTGTCGAATGGGATGATTCGCAAGTCAATCGTGACAAACGATCCAAGCTGATCAACATAACGGAAAAAGGCGAAAAAATGATGGAAGAATTAAATTCAGCCGTTTTTCAATCATTAAGAAAACTGATTGATGATACAGATGAGGAACATTTGGACGCTTTTATTGAAATATTCAAAATTTTAAAGAATAAATTTAAAGGAGACCACACGCCATGAGATTTATCGTCAAAAGTAAGTGGATCATCGCGGCGGTTGTTTTAGCGTTGACGGTCATATTGAGCATATTTTCGCCAAACTTGACCGAGCTCGCCAATGAAAAGGGGCAGGCTCAGCTTCCGGCTGATTCCATCTCCGAGAGGGCGAAGGATATTCTCAAAAGCGCCGGGGAAAACAACAACACGGTCAGTGTTGTCTTTGCGCTGGATCATGCCTTAAAGAAAAATGAAAAAGAGAATATGCAGGAATTCATAGACCAAATTCAAAAGATTGATGGAGTGGAAGGTGTCACATCTCCTCTGTCAGGCGACAAGCAGATCCGCGATCAATTGATGTCAAAGGATCGGAAAACGGTCCTCATTCCTGTAACGGTGACGGGGTCTGATCAACAGGTGGAAAAAATGGCGGATCGTATGTATCAAATGGTTCCCGATGATATGACCGCCTATATTACGGGAGCGTCCCTTATCAATCAGGATTTTGCCCACAGTTCAGAAGAAGGGCTGAAGAAAACGGAAGTCATCACGGTCATTTTGATTATCGGCTTGCTTCTGGTCGTTTTCCGTTCAGTGGTCACGCCTTTCGTTCCGATTATTGTTGTCGGTTTTTCCTATTTGATCAGCCAATCCTTATTAGCGATTTTAGTCGACAATGTTGGCTTTCCGATTTCGACCTTTACGCAAACGTTTCTCGTCGCCATCTTGTTCGGGATTGGGACGGATTATTGCATCCTGCTTTTGACGCGTTTCCGCGAAGAGCTGGCCAACGGACATGACAAGGTCGAATCGACGCTGATCGCTTACCGTACGGCGGGGAAAACATTGTTTATCAGCGGTTTTGCCGTATTGATCGGATTTGCCGTTTTGGGATTTGCCAAGTTTGCCGTCTTCCAATCCGCTGTAGGCGTCGCCGTCGGAGTCGGCGTCTTGATGATCATCTTGTATACGCTCTTGCCATTGTTTATGGCAACACTTGGCGATAAATTATTTTGGCCGTCCAAAAAGGTTCTTTCTCATCATGATAATCGATTGTGGGCTTTTCTTGGAAGGCATTCGGTGGCGCGGCCATTCCTGTTTCTCGTGATCACAGCCATCATAACCGTGCCGTTTATGCTGACGCATGATGATCAAATCTCCTTTGACTCGACTTCAGAGATCAGCAGCAGCTATCGATCGGTTAAAGGCTTGGAGGCGATTAAAGAAGGTCTTGGCGAAGGGAGAGCTTTTCCTGTCAATGTCGTCATCAAAGGGGATGACAAGCTGACGACGGCGGAAACGATCCCCTATCTCAGAAACATCAGCAAAGCGATCGAGAAAGTCGACCATGTTGATTCGGTCATGACCATCACACAGCCGACTGGAACAGAAATAGAAGATTTAAGTATTGATCACCAGCTGAAAGCCGTATCAGACGGCCTGGATCAAACAACAAAAGGACTTGCTGATGTTCAAAGCGGTCTAACAACTGTGGAAGATGGGCTGAGAAAAATCGCGGGGCAAACGGGCGGTTCATCAGCAAATGGATCATCCGGCGGCTCGCTTGCTGATACGGCGGATGGATTGGGGAAAATCAACAGCCAGCTTCAGCTCGTCAGCGGGCAGATGGCCCAAACAGGCGATGTCTCACAAGCGGTGCCGCAGCTGACGGCCATCAGCGGACAGCTGGGACAGATTCAAAACGGGCTTGAGCAAGCCGACCGCGAGCTCTCGTCACAGCAAAAGCAAGCCGGCGCTTTAACAGGTAGTCTCGGCCAGCTGGCGGACGGTGTGAAGAGCGCAAACGACGGTCTTGTGAAAATCACCGATGGTGTGACGGCATCCGCTGACATGCTGGAGAACATGAGCAAAAGCTCTGCGGTGAAGGACACAGGCATATTCCTTCCCGAACAAGTGATGAAAAACAAAGATTTTAAAAAATCGATTAACAACTACTCGTTTTCAGATGGCAAAGGTGTTCAATTAAGCGTCGTCCTAGACATCAATCCTTATTCAGAACAGGCGATTGCGACCGTCAATCAGATTAAAAAAGTCGTGAATGAAGCGGCTGACGGCACACCTTTTGATGATGCGGATATTGTATACGGCGGGGTATCGAGCCAGAACGCGGATTTAAAAGACATCTCCACAACGGACCTGTCCCGGACGATGGTCATTATGATCATTGGGCTGTTTTTAGTATTGACCATTTTGTTCCGCTCTATGATTATGCCGATCTATATGATTGCATCTCTATTTATCACGTATTATACGTCGATGTCGATCACGGAGTTCATGTTTGTTGATCTTCTGGGAAATGACGGAGTCAGCTGGGCTGTGCCGTTCTTTAGCTTTGTGATTCTGATTGCTTTAGGAATCGATTATTCGATCTTCCTTCTCGATCGGTTCAAAGAAGAGGTGCACCTCGGCATCCATCAAGGCATCGTCAAGTCAATGGGCAAGATGGGCTCTGTCATTATAACAGCAGCGATCATCTTGGCCGGCACATTCGCGGCGATGATGCCGTCAGGGGTCAATACGCTCATGCAAGTGGCTACCGTTGTGATTGTCGGTCTTCTGCTTTACGGACTCATCATCCTTCCGTTGTTGATTCCGGCGCTGATTGTGACATTTGGAGAAGGGAACTGGTGGCCGTTCGGCAGGAAAAAGACAATTGAATAAGAAAAAAGAGTGGTGGATCATGTCCATCACTTTTTTTGTGTTTTAAATGGAAGCCTTCCGGGTATGGTTTTCTCAGAAGGTTGAAGTGTGGGGGGATCATATATGGCCGTTCTAGAGATGTTTTCTTATATAGGAATCGCCATAGGCCTTGTTCAGGCAGCCGTGATCACAATAGATGTCATCAGGCGACCGCAGCATTTGCCGATCATGAATGTTGTCTGGCCGGTGACTGGTTTATATTTTCCGATTATCGGTTTTTGGGCGTACGATTCATTGGGAAGACAAACTGAACAAGCGGGAAATGATCATAAACCGTTTTGGCAAAGCGTTTTCATATCAACGACGCATTGCACGAGCGGCTGTTCATTAGGAGACTTGATCGGCGCTCCTCTTGTTTATCTCCTTGGCTGGACTGTTTTGGGGAGCATGCTGTTTGCAGAGTTTGCAGTCGAATTTATTCTGGCGTTTATTCTTGGGATCGTCTTTCAATACTACGGCATGGGCGCCCATGGGAAAAGCCGTTTATCAGCCGCCCTTAAAGCGGATACATGGTCATTAATCGCGTTTGAGATTGGGATGTTTGGCTGGATGGCGCTTGTGCACTTTGTATTCTTTGCGGAAAGTCCGAAACCGGACAGCCCTGTTTTTTGGCTGATGATGCAAATCGCCATGATCATCGGTTTTTTCACCAGCTATCCAGCCAATTGGTACCTTGTGAAAAAAGGGATTAAGCATGTGATGTAAAAAAGGGAGCGGGCATGAAAGCCCGCCTTTTTGCGGTGGTGTTCCTTCGGGGCCGCTCGTGTCTTTTTTTAATGAGGCGCCGCCTGAGCTTGCTTTGAAAAAACCTAGTGAAGAGACTTCTGACTAAGAGGCCCATAATGAATAGCTGCAGCGGATAAGCCAGGACAAAGTTTTTCAGAACGATTGCCATATAGGCCGGTGCTGTTGTACCAAATCGCGATCGTGTCTCATAAGTTTGTGAACGAATAGTAGCGAACATTATTTGATCTTTTTTTGCTGAATGACGCTTATTGCGATAAGTATGACGATGCCGAGTATGATCACCGGAAGAAACCATCCGCCAAATCCGCTTCCCCAGCGCAAAGCAATCGATGCCGATTCAAATAAGATGAGGGAAAAAATGATGAAACAGGCGTTTTTGATTCGATTGACCAGCTTTCGGCTGAGCAAATAAAACTGTCCGGCGTTTTTTTCGTTCAGGCGTTTGGGGTAGTTGTGCATCTCAGGGAATTTTTCAAGCAATTGCATGAACAGAAGGATAAAGAATCCGATTCCGGGTAAAATAAGGAGCTCCCACTTCGATCCCCAGCGATCGATGTCACCGAGAGCATTGTAATGTACGGGCACTTGTTCGGGAAGCGTTCCCCAAACGGCGATCAAAAAAATAATCGATCCAATGTAAAAGAGATAGCCAATTCCATCGCAAATCCGTTCGCTTTTCGTTTTCGGAATTTTGATGTTTGAACCGTCGGTTGAATGTGGCATATCGTGTCCCCCTTTGTTTTGATATACGGTTTACTCAACCAAAAGTTCTGATCAATCCACATCGTATTTTTATTCGGAAGTGGGTAATGTTAAGAGAATGTAAATCCAAAAGGGCTAATGTTAAGTTATTGTAAATTTTAAATATGAATCGTTTACATAAGCTTTAATCTCCATCATAATCATACATGTTTGTTGATTTATGTCGAATTAGGAGGGTAACACTTTGGAAATAGATGTGCAGAAATTGCTTTTTGAATTTATTGGCGGCCTCGGTATTTTCCTTTTAGGTATTAAGTTTATGGGAGATGGGCTCCAAAAGTCAGCAGGAGATAAGCTGAGAGACATCTTAGATCGTTTTACAAGCAACCCTCTGATGGGGGTTTTGGCAGGTATTATTGTCACGGTTTTAATTCAAAGCAGTTCCGGCACGACCGTTATCACTGTCGGTCTCGTCAGCGCCGGCTTTATGACCCTTCGCCAGGCGATCGGCGTCATTATGGGGGCAAACATCGGAACGACGGTTACGGCATTTATCATCGGTTTTGATGTCGGTGCGTATGCGCTGCCGATCATCGCCATTGGATCGTTTTTGCTATTTTTCTTTAAGAACAAAAAATTTCAAAACCTCGGACAAGTTTTGTTTGGATTTGGTGCGCTTTTCTATGGCTTGGAATTGATGAGCAGCGGAATGAAGCCGCTTCGAACGTTTGAAGCTTTTCATGATTTAACGGTCAGCATGAGTACGAACCCTGTTCTTGGCGTGCTTATCGGCACTCTGTTCACGGTTCTTGTCCAAAGTTCAAGTGCAACCATCGGTATCCTCCAAGGGTTGTTTGCCGATTCATTAATTGATATTCACGGCGCTCTGCCTGTACTGTTCGGGGACAACATCGGAACGACGATTACCGCTGTATTGGCATCGCTTGGCGCTTCCGTCGCTGCAAGACGGGCGGCTGCCGTTCACGTCTTGTTCAACCTGATTGGAACAACGATTTTCCTGATCTTGCTAAAGCCTTTCACAGCGTTGATCCTCATGCTTCAATCTTCTTTAGGGCTTGACCCTAAGATGATGATCGCGTTTGCCCACGGGATCTTCAACACGTCGAACACACTGATTCAGCTGCCGTTCGTCGGTGTCTTGGCTTTTATTGTCACAAAGCTAATTCCAGGCAAGGACTCGGTCGTCGATTATAAAGCAACACATCTTGACCCGCTGTTTATTCAGCAGTCACCGTCTATCGCTCTCGGCCAGGCGAAAGAAGAAGTCTTGCGGATGGGTGAATTTGCGGTAAAAGGGCTTGAGGAAACAAAGGAATTTTTAAATACAAAACAGGCAAAGCATGCACAAAACGCATTTCAGATAGAAGATGCGATCAACAATTTGGACCGGAAGATTACGGATTATTTGATCGAACTGTCAGCCACTACGCTTTCTGAACAGGAATCTGAAGAACATCATAAGTTGATGGATACCGTCAGAGACATTGAAAGAATCGGCGACCACTTCGAAAACTTGGTTGAGCTTGGTGAGTACCAGCAATCCAACCGGGTGAAAATTTCCGAAGCAGCGATGGCCGATTTAACGGAAATGCTTGATCTGACGATTTCTACCGTTAAGGAGTCCATCACCGCACTTGGCGAAAATAATGAAGAAGCTGCAAGAAGTGTCATCGAAAAAGAAAATCAAATTGATAAAATGGAACGCAAGCTTCGCAAAAAGCATATTCTTCGCTTAAACGACGGATTATGCAGCGGACAAGCCGGCGTGATCTTCGTCGATATCACCAGCAACCTGGAAAGAATCGGCGACCATGCCGTCAATATTGCAGAAGCTGTTCTTGGAATCGAAAAGCATTAAAAACCGGGGATATCCCCGGTTTTTTATATGCATAGGCCTATTTGATCACGGTGTGACAATTTTACTAAATTGTGTGTGAAAAGGAAGATCATTCTTCTTCTGGAGATGTAAATCAAGTATAATAGTTGTATTCTTTAGGAGGTATTAAGATGCAGAAATACAGAAAAAGAAACACAACGGCATTTACAGTCATGTCATATTTCACATTTTTTGCGGGGGTCTTTTTGTTCGGCATCGGTCTTTACAACGCCGATAACTTGCAGCTCAATGAAAAAGGCTATTACATCGCTGTGATGATTCTCGTTGCGGTCGGTGCGATTTTGACGCAGAAAGTAACGAGAGACAATGCGGAAGATAATGAAATCATCGCCGAGCAGGAGAGAAGACAGAATATGTCTAGTGGCGAGTGATATGATGAGGGAAGGCATCAGAGGATGCCTTCTTTATTTTTTATGGTTAACATATCCTTATATTTATTTTCCAGAATGACATTCATCATCCCGATGATTTTTGCATGGTCTGATTTTTTTCTAAAGTGTAAAAAGTTTTGGTCTTTGTTTCTTTGCGATTTAGTGATCGTGCCGAACACCCAGATGGAGCTGGCTAAAAGTAATATGGTTAATATCAAAGGAAAAAAAGTATGCTCGATGTCATATGAAATGGAGACGACTTGACCAGAAAATATAGCAGTCATAATGCCGGCGGTAATGGAGCTATAAAGCGAAGCTTTGATCACGTGGCTGATTTTAAGCGTTGGACCTGAAAAATAAACTTTCAGCCGGTTTAACGTGGATAAATCTTGTTTTTCGAGGTATGCCATCAGCTCTTCATCGTTTTCAGCTTTCGATGACAATATAGCTTCAGCCGTTTGTTTTGTTTCTTCGAATAATTGTTTGTCTGTTTGCATGTCTTTTGTCCTTCTTTTTTGTTTAATAGACCAACCAAAGCAGAGGTAATGTTTCTCTGCTTTTTAATCAAAATCTTTTTTAAAACGTTCATCTAAAATAAAATCAATCATACCCGTGATTCTGGAATATTCCGCTCTTTTTTGGAAGTGCAGGATTGTTTGCATCGGTCCTTTTCGCGAGGAGATCAGCATCTTGACGATCCAAAGAAAAGAGAAGATCAGATAGAACATGAAGAAGAATGAAAATAGCCTTGAAAGACCATGGTTGAGGGAGGAGATCTGACCAGATAAAAAGGTCGCCATAATGACAGCAGTCATACTGCTAAAAAAAATCCCTTTAATCAAATACGTTAATGTAAAACTTGGATTTGAAAAATAGATTTTTAGCTGATTTAATGTAACAGATTCTTGATTTGCAAGGTATGTAAGCAGCTCTTCGTCACTTTTGTGAGACTCAAGGAGTTTGGCTGTATGTTCAGCTTTTTGAAATAATTGTTTTTCGTTTCTCATTGGATTGTCACTCCTATTCATAAAAAACATGAGATTTTATTGGTTCGGTATATTTTTTAATGCCTTTTTGTATTTTTGTTGTAAAACATAATCAATCATTTTTACGATACGTGCAAACTCGGCTTTCTTGGAAAAGTGTGTAATGAATTGAATCGGCTTTTTTTTCAGGATGACAAGCTGTTTAAGCACCCAGAATAAACACCCCGTAAATATGACAGCTAATATTATAATGGAGATGCCGGAAATGAAAGGGAATATCGAATCTGCTTGACCAGAAAGAATTGCAGTTATGAACGAAGCCAATATTATACTGAAAAATGCTGCACTGATGAAATAATGAAGCGCAAATGAAGGATCTGAGTAATAGACTTTCAGCTGATTTAAGGTCAGTGAATCTTGTTTAGCGAGAAAGGCTAATAGCTCTTCGTCGCTCTTATCGCGGTAAGTTTTAAGGGTTTTGGCTGTTTTCTGCGTTTCAATGAATACTTGTTTGTCTGTGTTCAATATGAATACCTCCACGATATTTTATATATTAAAGATTTGGAAAAACTGCATAAATACATTATATTATGTATTTATGCAGTTTTCATTAAATAAACAAATTAATCAGTCGTTTCACCAAATATTGCAAATAACACAGCGGACACTGCCGTGCCAATAGCGATTTCAGGTGCTGCAATTCCCGCTATGACAACAGCTGCTACACCCACAGCAGCTACCATAAATCCTCCGACTGCAACCCCAATTGCTCCCCAATCGATTGGTAACGCTTCTACAGGAGCTGCAACTGGTTTGTTAGGTGAGACATATAATTTCTTAATTTTAAAGGTAATTGTAGCCGACATTTCAGTTTTTGTACCATCGACTACCGGAATTTCATCGCTGAATATCGTTAATGAAAGATCCAAAGATTCAACAGAAGGTGAAACGTCTACCATGATATATCCGTTACGAACCGACAAGCCGATATTCTTTAAAAGCTCATCATACGAATGAATTTGTGAAGAACTCAATGATGTTTTTGAGTTTCCTAATACTTCGGTAATGGATGCTCCGACCTTTCCGTTTTTAACTTGTAGTGTGCCCGGTGATGTTTCACTTGGCTTTTTAAATCTCAGTGAAGTAGATAACGTAATATCTAAGTATAGAGACTCGTAAACTGTCTCAGTTTTATCAAAAATAAACATTGTTGTAAATAGTTCAGAAATACTGCTCAGTGCCGGGATATTTGCCAAAACATTTCTCAACATTCTTACTCGTGCGTCATAGACCGGATCTGACGACGGGGTGACATTAGCTGTTCCCTTGTCTCTGCCAGAATAAGCGTCTTTATCAATACCGATGGCGCCGCTGCCTGTGCCGATTGAATATTCGTAGAATTGGTCAAAGGCCCAGTTTTGCGGCATCGTGTAGCCGAGGTTGCCGCTGAAGCCGGTTGACATGTCGGCGACGAAGCTGTATTCCGTCAATCCGGCGTCGGCTGTTCTGATACAGATGTTTCTAGGCCCGTACACGCCGATCTTATATGTTGGCGAATTCGGAATGCTTTGCATTTTGTCAAACACTGCTCTGATTTCATTAAAATACGGGATGATTTTGTCTGTGACTTCATAATCATAAGCGTCGAAATCAACGGCAAAATAAATGGTGGTGCCGGATGGGAAGCCTAATCCTTGCGCTGCGTTGACAGCGGCATACGCATCTGTTGTTCCTTGGTTTGGTACGAAATAAGAGGATTCGTAGCCGCCGTCCTGATAAATCGGAAACACTCTCAAACCTTCATTAAAGATGATTGAAAGCTCGGCAGGTGTCATCGCTTTTGATTGAAGCCCGCTGCTTGTCCGCACATTGCCTGTCAAATATCTGCCGACCACTTTATATCCGTTGCTTCGTAAAGTTTTTGCAGTGGCGGCCGTTAGGATCGCGGCAGTGTCACAGGCCGCGGCAGCACGTGAAGTATCGCCGGAGCTTGCCAATAATGCTTTGATCGTCGCCATGTTGGCAATTCCCGTTACAGGCAAGCACATGAAGCTTTGAAAACGTGAGACGGCAGATTCGACTTCCGCATCATAAACACCGTCAAAATCACCCGAAGGATAGCCGTTGCAATATAATGCGTATTGAAGAATCAGCACGAATTTGGTTCTTGAATCACCTGGTTTGAGTGTCGGACATTTGCTTGTTGTACCTGGGCCAAAAAAGCCGTTTGCCACACTTGTACTCATGCCTTCTTCTTTTTGCAAAGCATAAATCAGCGCCTTATTTGTCTCTCGGGAATAAACACCATCACAAGGCATGAGTCCGAAATAATGATTGTAATCCCGATTTAGGTTTTGCTGAATTTGACGAATTTTTGTATCACCGTTTCGAACCAATGTAAAAGCGCTCATGTTGAGCAGTGCTTTCATGAGCTGTGCTGTGACAACACCGTCTTGTTTAGCCAGGCCCGCGGCTTTCTGAAATCTTTTCACGGCATCCTCTGTACCCTCAAAGAAGTTGCCTGTTAATCCGCCGGGATTAAATCCTTTTCCTTTCACCCAAAAAGCACCTTGCAGAATATAATTTAAGTTTGTCGGTTTTTCAGTTTTCTCCTGCTTTTTTAGCGGAACAAACTTACTTTCTGTCGCCGGTCCGAAATTGTCAGCGGGCTCTGCGATGCCTAACTCAATCTGCAATGCTCTCGTTAAACCGTAAATCGTCTCCCAGCTTGGTTTACCGTTCTCTTCAACCTTGTTGTAACCGTGTTTTCCGCTGTAGGTTTTGTTTAGCCATTCCTGCGTTTTCAACACCATTTGATCCATAAATGATCCCTCTTTTCTTTATTAGTGCTTTCACTATTAGGTGGCAAACGTATGACATAAAAAATACGGACATTGACTCTGCTTTATTTGCAGAGTCAATGTCCGTATCTTGTTTATCTCAACAATCCCAAACTCCCGGTCAGCCGATTGACCTTCTTTTTATCCCCGCATATGCCAATGCCAAAATAGCGGTAATCGGCAGCTGTTGATGCTTGAAGTTTCTCCGTATATTCATCATAGTGATGAATACTTTGTGCAACATCGGTGAAGTCAACTGTCAGCAGGTCGTGAAAGTCGTCGGCCTGAAGCTTGCTTCTTAATTCATGAAGCAGCTCGGCATTCCCTTTTAAGATGGGAATGGGGACTTTAACGATTCCAAGGTGTTCGATCCCGGACCCGTCTTTTATATTTTCCCCGAGCAGGCCGGGGTTGTTTTTGCCGAGCGCCGCCCCCAGGATCGCCGCTGTATTGGCGATCAGCCCGAGCGGCAAAGTTTCGTCGATCACAAGTGCGCACTTTGTTTCATTCATCAGATTTGTTCCTCCTTCAGCAGCGGTTTTGGCTTCATTTCTGAAATATAGAGGCCTGTTAATGTAAGCGATCCTCCGACGAGTGCGATCCATGTCAGCTTTTCATGGAGAATGGTGATGGATGCGGCAATCGTAATCACGGGCACCATATATATGTAGGCGCTCGTTTTCACGGCTCCCAGGACACCGACTGACCAGTTCCACGTCACAAAGCAAAGCGCTGATGCGCCAGCCCCGAGAAACAGCATGTTTAACAGGTTGATGGAGGAAGCGAAGGGGCTGAGCGTGAAGCGGAAGTCAAACAGGAATAGGGCTGGGATCATGAATATCAGTCCATAAAGGAAGATCCGCTGTGTACATTGAATCGTGTGATACCGAAATGCGCTGATTTTTTTCATGAAGATGGCGTATACGGCCCAAACGAGCGCTGCGGCACACGCAAGCATATCACCGAGCGGATTCAGTTTAAGCACCGCGTTTCCATTGAAAAAAATGAGTGCGAGGCCGGTAAAAGCGGCGGCAAATCCAATGAAAAAATGCGGTTTGAGCCTCTCGCCGGCAAGGAGAAAATGGGCCAGAACCGCGGTGATCATCGGAATGATGGCTACAATCATGCCGACATTTGAGGCATAGGTAAGGGTGAGCGCGATGTTTTCCAGCAAAAAATAGAGTGTTACACCGCAGAGCCCGGCCCCGGCAAAAAGCAATTCTTCCCGCCAGCTTTTCACTGTCAGAACGTGCGGATGGACGATGATCAGCACGATCAATCCGAGCAGAAAACGGTAAAACAAAATCTCCATTGGCGAAAAATCCTCAAGCAGCACCTTTGTCGAAACAAAAGTCGTGCCCCAAATCAGAATGGTTAAAACAGCCGCAAGGTGTCCGGCGGTTTCACGTCGAGTATTCATCCTTTAATCTCCTGTCTGTCACATTCAAAGATTTTCATATATTGCTTCGGTGTCAGTCCGACCTGCCGCTTGAAAAATTTGGTCATGTGGCTCTGATCGCTGAAGCCGGTCTGAAACGCTGTCTCAATCGGTTTAACTCCTTGTTCCAGCAGCTTTTTCGCATGGTTGATGCGAACGGTCTCCAAGTAGCTGTAAGGAGAAATCCCTTTTTGCTTCGTAAACGACCGCAGCAAATGGTACTTGCTCCAGCCCGTCAGCCGGCTGAGATCGTCCAGCGTAATATTTTCCGTGTAATGCGCTTCTAAATAATCGCAGACCGCTTTCACTTGATCGGACGGCTCAGGCGCGTTTTCCAAAAACGCGACATCAGAGCAGGTCCGGATCAGCTCTTCAAGCAGATGGAGAAACAATTCCTCTTTTTTCAACGCTTTTTCTTTCTGCAAAATGTGGATGTGCAGTTCCTTCAAGCTTGAGGTCAGTTCATGGCGGAACAAGACGTTTTGCGTGAAGTATGGCAGATTTTCTGCTCCCGTCAGTTCCTTGACGGCTTTCATCATCACATCCGGCATAATATTGATGCAGCGGTAATCGAGCGCCTTCCCGTCAATCTGCTCGCAGCTGTGGGTGTCATGCGGATTAAACAGCACAAGATCACCGGGATTGATGATGTATTCCTGCCCCTTGCAAAGCAAATAGCGCTGCCCCTTCTCGATAAAGCCGACCACATAATATTCATGAAAGTGATTCGGAAACTTCTGCATGATGCCTTTGAAGCGGTAAGCTTCAACCTGCAGATCGGGATCCAGAAAAAGCGTCCGGGTTTCGTTTCGCATGAGCGGGCCTCCTGTGTATGATGATTTTTTTAGTTTAGCATGTTTTTGGGGGATTTCTTGTATGATGTTGCTGTAGTGCACCTTTTTATCATTTGCGTTTTTGATATTAAGGAGTGGTAAAGATGATAAATAAATATTAAAGCGGGAATAAAAGATGGATAAATGAAGAAGGGGAGACTTTATAGTTGAAGTGATAGATCGTTTGCGTAATCTACTTACTTGGAGCTAAAGTAGAAGTTGATGCTAAGTAGAGGGAATCCGAGGTGATGAAAAATGTGCCATTTAATAGAATTTCACCTCGTTCATTCAGTTATAGAAAAGATCAAATTGAAATATACGATGATTTTCTTGTGTATAATTCCAGGAGTTTCACGTTCCAGATACTATAATTAATCATGGAGCGCCTTAAATATGATGAATCAGAAAAAACAAGACATTAGGGGCGTGCTGAAAAAAGAAATCAAAACTCATGACATATTACAACGATCACAGATATCAAAGGGGTTAAAAGAAGATGAACCCTGTTCAATAACAGAGATCATCCCATTAACTCTACATCGTCTTTTTCAAAAATGTCCTTTACAAAGGGTACACTTTCATAATTCCTGTCTCCATGCTTGAATTCTATGAACAGGCTGCAGTCATCGCTGCTCCACAAATTAATTCACATGCAGCTCCTGCACCTACATTTACCATAGCAACAGCCCCACAGTATTGGGAGCAAGCTAAAAAACCTAACATTCCACAAGCAAAGTTCTTTCCCCAAACGCTGAAACTTTTTAATTGAAATTCACCCTGTTGGATATCATGGGGATTTTTTCCGAAAACTTTAAATGAGTTATTATGATCTTGAATCAGTCTATCAAGGTCGTCATAATTGCCGCTGAAGTCTTTGGGTATACCTATTAGACTGAAATTAAAAAACTCTTCAGTCTCTTTACTGTATCCTAAAGTATAAATTATGGAATCCCCTTTATCATTTTTATAAGCTCCATAAACAAATTCTAAGTCAGATATTGTACCTTCTTCGTCAATTTGGGCACCCTTGAATAACAAACTTTTATCCTTAAGATCTACTTTTTTATATCCTGCATCTTTATATTCTTCAATGTATTTTTTAAAAGTTTCTTTCCTATCAAGAGCTATCTGCTCAACATTATTCACTTCGTTTTCACTAAGCACTTCAGTTTTCACATTGTAAACGCCTTCAATTTCCGTGATGATTTGTTCCCTATCTTTTTTATTCGTACAAGCTGTACAATCTCCCTTGTCATTACTTCCATTTTCAATGGCTACGACATGAATAGGCATGATAGACACAACAGAAATCAAGAACATTAGCATAAATTTTTTCATACTGCTTTTCTTCCTTTCTAGTAATATTTTCAAAATACGCATAAGCGTATTTTAATCATTACGATCATCTATCCAAGCATCTCCTATCTTTAAATAGAAGTATCTTAGAGTAAAACCTAATACAACTCCGAAGATGATAAATCCGATTGAAAAAATAAGAAATTCAACTGTAAGTACTGGTTTGCCTTTTAAATATCCTATCAGCAACTGTCCTAAGACAAATATCACAGACGCAGCAGTTGTAAGAAGAGGTAAGAGCCTAGCCCATGTGATAAAATTTTTTTTCATCTGTTTTATTGTTAACTTTCCTTTTGCCATTTTCATCACCTCATAAATGAAGGTAACATAAATTTATTTTCAAAAAAATGAACATGAGGAACCAAATTCCATTCAATTTCATTACTTAATTTCTAGTTTTAAATAAAGGCACTTTACACCCTAAGAGCCTGGTCTGAGTGATCCTTCAACTCTTAAAGAAGCGAAAAAAGGGGGTTTCTTGTATGATGAAAAAAAGTGAAGATGGAGCGGGCATCCCTATTTGTTTATGGATGTCGCGGAGCACAAGAGATCAATTACGAGTTGAGTTGAATGAATTTCACTTTTAGTATAAAATTACACTAAAAGTGAAGAGTGGAGGTCCGTCATGGACAAAGACTACATAACAGCACTCATCTCATCAAAATTAAGGTTAATCCGCACGGAAAGCGGTTATACGCAGGAGAAAATGGCTAATGTCCTGGGGATTTCGAAGAAGACGCTTGTTCAAATCGAAAAAGGGAGGTCAACGGCTGGCTGGGCGTATATTGTGGCTGTGTGCGCGCTGTTTCGAAACAGTGAGGTTTTACAGTCTGTGCTCGGTGATGAACCTTTGGAGGTTGTTGAAACTGTGGCACACCGAAGCATTGACCGGCCGAAAAGGAAGACGCTTGGCGGCAGGGTGTGGTGGCGAGAAGTCGCAAGAAAGGGCGACTTTCGTCTGCAGCAAAATTTGATTTCTCACCACTACCGGATTCTCGATTCCTATGACGATCTGTGGTTCAGCACGTTTGAAAAACAGGATGCACTGGCGCGTTTGGACGAGCTTATACATGAGAATGACGGTGTTGAATGATGAAGAAATTAAATGTGATATTATGAACAATTAGTTTTCTCTTGTTAATCGGCCCGTATGCTGTTCTTTATTTGCTCGACCATGGCAATCCGATCATGAATGCGTGGGTACAGGCAGATGCTGAAAAACATTTGGACAGCTTGGGCTATCATGTTCATGACTATAAAGAGCGTCATGTGATGTTGCCGAAGACAGCTATCAATCAAGACGATTTCCAAACACAATATATGGTCGTTTTTCATGATGAGCCTCATGTGGTGTATTACTATGGAAAAAACAAAAAACGGGGGGAATCGTCCAGTTCTGTGAGAAGGATGAACTCGGGTGATATGTCTGTTGGAACAAAGAGACACAGTGAAAAACAGTGTGTATTCAGTTTGCAGAACCGAGATTAAAAGGCGTGCTGTCCGCCGCCCTTTTTCCTACACCAGAACATCATCAAGCAGCTTCCACAGCAACTCCCGCCGATTTCCCGCTTTCATCTTCAAAAAAATCGACTTCAGATGGTCTTGAACGGTGTACACGGAGATGTGCAAGTCGTCAGCGATGTCTTTTGTGGAAAGTCCGCGGATGATCCGGTATACGATCTCCTTTTCCCGTTCAGACAGGCCGTAAGCGTCTGCAACGAGCGGTATCGTATCCGCGGGTGAAGCCGGCTCGAAGGAAACGGCAAGTTGTCCTGAGGGGCCGAAACCGTCCAAGCGGCTCGCTTTGAGGGACAGGAGGGGACGGCCCGGAATGGAAATAACCGTTTTCGCCGGATCATCTGTCTCCGCTGCGGCGCGGGAGCAGACGGCTCTGATCGGTCTCGGTATTGACGTGCCGCCGATCTTTTCCCAGTCTCGGAGGATGTTCAGCCAATGAAGCGCGGCGTCATTGCATGAGATAGGTCTGAGCTCTTTCGACATAATCAGAATGCCGCCGGCATGTTTCATGTGAAACAAGTCCTTTTTTGGTTTTTGATGTCGAAAACGCTGCAAGTGCCGGCCGATAATCGGTGCAAGTGAAGCGAGAAGGGATCGGTCCTTCTCATGAAATGGCGGCTGTCCGCTTTTTCGCCATAGTGTAAGATAGCCCCAGCAGTCCCCCTTGCTTAACAGAACGGCCCGCATTTCGTCCCCAAAACCCGCCGGTTCGAGAACCATGCGGTATCGTTTGCTTTTGTGAAGATCCCCTTCCAGCGCCCCGCTTAACATCGCCGCTGTCTGCTTTGTTTTGATTAATGTTTCGTATTGATTCACATCATCATCCATATATTCAAGTGCAAATAATTGCGGATGCATCCTTTCAATTGGCTCGTCTGTGATCGCTCCGATGGACAGGAGGGTGTTCGGATCGACGGCTGTACAGCATGACGCATCAAATGGAATGGCGCTTCGCAGCGCGGAGAGTACGGCTTCCATGTATTGCGGTGAAGTTTGCGATGTTCGTTCAAGCTCATTGAATTGGTCTTTTAAGGCCCGTTCCATTTGCTTCCCTCCTCTTAAAAATCCCATATTTGTGGGATGGTGCTGTTCAAAAACCTCTTTATAATTGAGAATAATTCTTAATTATTTTACTAAAAGGAGTGCGCCTTGTCATGAATATGGATTGGAATCATCCTGATGTGCAGCAATATGAAAAAAAGATCGCTTTGAAAATCCCTTGTTATCACATGTTATACGATATGATGGACCGTCTGCTGACGGTTCGGCTTGATCAAGATGAAGCCGATGTGCTGGTTGTCGGAGCGGGAGGAGGACAGGAATTGCTGACACTGGGCAGAAGGCATCCGAATTGGTCGTATACAGGGGTCGATCCATCGGCTCATATGCTCAATTTGGCGCGGCATCGGCTGAAAAACGCTCGTCTCCAGCTCAAAGCCGACTTCATTGAAGGAGAAGTGAAGAAGCTGAAGCGGGAGCATCAATATGATGCAGCGACTTGCATGCTTGTCCTCCATTTTGTTCGCGACAAGCGGACATTTTTGCAGAATATTGCGGCCCGCTTAACGGAAGGGGCGCCGTTTTTTCTGGCTGCGATTCAAGGCGACCTTGATTCTGAGTCATTCAGGTGGCAGATGGAAGCCTGGAAGGAGCATATGCTGGGAAACGGAATTTCTGAACCGGAGTGGGAAAGCTTTGCGGCTTCAATCGGCAGGCAGTCTCATCCGGTTCCGGCTGAGGAGGCGGAAGCTTTGCTGAAGGAATCAGGTTTCACGAATGTGACGCGGTTTTTCAGCGCTTATTTAATTGATGGCTGGTTCGCTGTCAAAGGAGGCGGCACATGTTGAAACAGCATATTGTTGTCATTGGCGGTTACGGACATGTCGGCGGTCACATCTGCCGGATGCTCGGAGAGACATACCCCGGGCTTGTGTATGCGGCGGGGAGAAACTTGGACCGCGCGCAGCGGTTTTGCCGGGAAACGGGCGGGAAAGTGAAGCCGATGCATTTCAATAGAGATGATGCGGCTGATTGGGATTGGCTTGAACAGACGAAGCTTGTGATCGTGTGCATTGATCAGGTGGATACGGTTTTGGCTGAGACATGTTTGGCAAACGGTGTGAATTATTTGGACATTACGGCGAACGGTCCGTTTTTGGCACAGCTTGAACGGCTGAATCACGGGCATTGTGAGGGCACAGGTTTGCTGAGCGTCGGTTTGGCCCCGGGACTCACCAATCTGCTGGCGCAGGAAGCGGCAAAGACATTAGATGAGACGAGCCGCATCAACATCACAATCATGCTCGGTTTGGGAGACAGCCATGGGAAAGCGGCGATTGAATGGACGGTGGATCATTTGCATACGGTGTTTGACGTCACCGAAAACGGTGACATCAAAAAGGTGAGCAGTTTCACAGACGGCCGGCAAACAGACTTTGGCGGCCGTTTAGGATGCCGGACTGCTTATCGGTTCCCTTTTTCAGATCAGGCCACATTGCCGCGGACATTGGAGATCCCCTCCGTTTCCACCCGGCTTTGTTTTGATTCCAGGCTGGCGACATTGGCAATTGCGGGCTTGAGAAAAAGCGGTGCTGTTCGCCTTTTAAAAAACAGCGTCATCCGCGGGTGGACCGTCAAGCTGCTGGAATCGCTGAAAATCGGTTCGGCGGAGTACGCGGTCAAAGTGGATGCGGAAGGACTGAAAGGCGGCCGGCATCACGCCGTCGGTTTTTCCATGTACGGTGAGAATGAATCATTGATCACGGCGCGGGTCGCGTTTGCCGCTGCTTCCGCTTTGTATGCCGGAGCTTTTCAGCGGGGAATGTTTCATCTGGAGGAGTTGTTTGAGCTGGAGCGGACAGACGATGTCATGTATGTAAAACGAAAGGAAACGGGAGAACGCTTTGTTATATAATTTGACATATTTTTAAAGAAAGTGAGATGATAAAAATTAGAAAATAATAGAAGGAGATGGGGATTATGCAGCCTGAAGATATCGTCAGAAGCGGACCGAACCAATATATATGCAAAGCCGGCATCACGAAAGAGCTGCCGTCGCTTTTAGAAAGATTTAACCGTCCTGTCATCATAACCGGTGTTCAATCGTTTGCGGCTTTTACAAAACACGTGCAGCTGCCCGCTGATTGGACCGTCATCCAGCATAAAGGCTACAGCTCACTGGAAGGGATACGACGTGCGGCTGAGCGCGCCGGCACAGCCGATATCATCATCGGCATCGGCGGAGGCACTGTGTTAGATACGGCGAAAGCCGCCGCTGATCTGTTACACATTGAAGTCAT
The DNA here is from genome assembly GCF_000465465.2 of Bacillus sp. NSP9.1. NCBI lineage: Bacteria > Bacillati > Bacillota > Bacilli > Caryophanales > Bacillaceae > Bacillus > Bacillus sp. NSP9.1. Next base: position 4,374,985 of record NZ_CP048273.1, on the reverse strand, counting down.
GACAATCCCGACGATTCCGGGGACATGTGCGGCAAGCACGCCATTGAGCGTGATCTATGATGATGAAGGCAACTTTTCCGGGGTGCAATACCATAAGCGCTCAAGCTATTTAACATTGGTTGATCCGCTGCTGCTTTTATCTTCACCGCTCGCTTATGTGAAAAGCGGGATCGGTGATACACTGGCGAAATGGTATGAAGCGGAAGCGATTATCAGAAATACGGCTGATTCGCTTTCGATCATGGTTCAGACGGGGCTGAGGCAATCCGTCTTCATTCGCGACATCTTGTTGAAAGATGGCCTCAAGGCTGTGGAAAGCATTGAAAAAGGCGAGACGTCTCCAGCTTTAACAAATGTTTTGGAAGCGGTTATTGCGCTTGCGGGAACGGTTGGCGGCTATGCAGGCCGGTACGGCAGAATGGCCGGGGCTCACGCGGTTCATAACGGTCTGACATTTATTCAGGAAACCCATCATGTCCTGCACGGCCAGAAAGTTGCCTATGGAATCCTGGTCCAGCTTGCTTTGGAAGGACGGATGGACGAAATTGCTGAGCTGCTTCCGTTTTACGAGTCGCTCGGCTTTCCGAGAAGGCTATGTGATTTAGGTATTACAGAAAACGTGGAGCAGGCAAAACAAACGATAGCGGCCCATGCGGCCAGACCTGAAGAATCATTATCCCTCATGGGATCGTTTCGCGAAGCTGACGTGATCGCGGCGATAGAATCGCTTGAATAATCGGGAATACGCCCTTGAAGATGGCTTCAAGGGCGTTATTTGTATGGCTCCTCATGTTATTTCTGAAAAAGTTCAGTCTTTTACCGATATAAATAAAAAATGACTTTGCAAAAAAGAAGGGGGAGCAATGTGAAAAAACCGAGGTGGAACAATATCACGATCGGCGGCAAATACGGCATCATCTTTTTTGTGATGTTAACCGCTTTTTTAGCATCCGTTTTGATGACGTACAGTCTGTTGAAGAATACAAGCCAGACGATACAGGATACAAAATCAAAAAATGAAACGGCGGTTCAGTCAGCTAAGCTGATGTCGCTTTATCAAAATAAATATTTACATATACCCGAATATATTATCAACGCCAAGGATGAAAAATTATCGGACTACATGACATACAGCCAGGAGTTTGCCGATACAGCAAAAAAGCTGAAAAAAGAGCTTCATTCAGATGAACAGCTTGAGATGTTTCATCAAATTATCGATAACAACCATGCTTTAGATGAATATTTTTTCAGTAATATCGTACCGAATGTACAGCAGATCAATACCAAAAAGTTTTTGGAGCTGCAGCAAAAAGCGAATCAATTAAAAGAGGAAACTTTGGCGCTCGGTGACAAATTGAAAGAAAACGCTGTCAGTTCAAATGTAGAGGCAATAGGGGACGCACAGTCCAATATTTCGCGGACCATTATGATCCTCGTGGTGTCGATTCTTGTGTCAGCCGTTGTTTCCGCAGGACTTCTCATGATTGTCAGCAGACAGATTAAGAAAAATCTCAATCGGGTGGTTGCCGCAAGCGATGAGATTGCACAAGGCCATTTAAACTTTACAGCCCTTGACTACAAAGGGAAAGATGAAATCGGACAGCTTTCACAATCGATTAATGATATGGGGGAAAGCCTGCGCGAGATGATCGTCGAGGTGTCCAAGATCGCCAATGAAGTTGACAAGCAATGCCTCACGTTTACGAATGTCTCCAGCGAAGTGAAAGAGGGAAGTGAACAGGTCGCCGTCACGGTCGAAGAGCTGGCAAACGGTGCAAGCAATCAGGCCAATGAAGCGGCCAATATTTCCGAACAGACGCAAGAGCTGGCTGGACAAATACAGAAAGCCGATGAAAATGGAGAAACATTGGCGAAGTTTTCTAAAGAAGTGCTGAACGTTTCGGTCGACGGTGATCAACAAATGACGCAATCCTTGCAGCAAATGCACGTCATCAACGATGTGATGGAGGCGTCTGTTGAAAAGGTCAGCATCCTGGAAGAACAAACGCAATCTATCCATCAGCTTGTCGAAGTGATTACGGGCATGGCTGAGCAAACGAACCTGCTGGCCTTAAATGCGTCGATTGAAGCGGCGAGAGCCGGTGATGCCGGACGGGGATTTGCGGTTGTGGCCGGCGAGGTGAAGCGGCTCGCGGAAGAAGTGAAAAACTCTGTCGGAAGCATCACGGAGATCGTCAGTACGATTCAAACGGAGACATCGTCTATGGCAGCGGATTTGAAAACCGGTTTTTCTGAAGTAAACAAAGGAAAAACCCAGATTGAAACATCGGGCCGGTATTTCTCAGAGATCAAGCATAAAGTGACGGATATGGAAGAGCGGGTGTCGGACATTTCCGCCGCATTATCCAATTTCAAACGTTCAAGCGAAGAGATTAACGGCTCAGTTGAGCATATCGCGGCGATATCTGAAGAAAGCGCGGCTGGTTCTGAAGAAATCTCCGCATCTGTTCATGAACAAAGCGGTTCCATTGAAAAAATGGATGAAAGCGCCCGCCTGCTCGGAGAAATGGTCGAACGGATGAACGGGATGATCAAGCGGTTTAAACTGTGATGTTTCAATGAAATGGGAGGTTTTCATGTTGACAGCAAATTTGAAAAGAGGACTGTTTGCGCTCGTCTTGTTCGGCCTGCTGTTCGCCGCAGCGGGGTGCTCGTTCAATACTGTGCAAAAGAGTGCTGAAAAAGAGGAAAAAGTAAAGCTGACTGCCGATTCTGACAAATTATATGTCGGCTTTGCGATCGACACGCTGAAAGAAGAGCGCTGGTACAAAGACAAAGCGGCATTTGAAAAAGAGGTGGAAACCCTCGGCGGAGAAGTCAAAACGCTCGCGGCAAACGGGAATCAAGATGTTCAGCTCCAGCAAGCCGAGCTTTTGATCAACGAAGGCGTTGATGTGCTCGTCGTTGTCCCGACGAATGCGGATGCTGCGGCTGAGATTGTCGACATGGCTCATAAAGCCGGTGTGAAAGTGATTTCTTATGACCGGCTGATTCGCAATGCCGATGTTGATTATTATGTTTCATTTGATAATGAAAAAGTCGGCGAACTGCAGGCAGAGGCCATTGTCAAAAAAGCGAAGAAGGGCAACTTTGTCTATATCGGCGGATCATCTCTCGACAACAATGCCGTATTATTCCGCAACGGGGCCATGAAGGTCCTCGAACCGCTGAAGAAGCAGGGGAAAATTGATATCGTCTTTGACGAATATACGAAAGACTGGCTCCCTGAACAAGCAAAAAAGAATATGAAACAAGCGTTAAAGCAAAACAAGGATATCGATGCCGTCATCGCCGCCAACGACGGTACGGCGGGCGGAGCAATTGAAGCCCTCAAGGAAGCGGGACTGGCCGGAAAAATACCGGTTTCGGGACAGGACGCCGAACTCGAAGGAGTTCAGCGGATCGTGAAGGGAACGCAGACGATGACCGTTTACAAACCGATTCCGACGATCGCCAAAAAGGCCGCCGAAACAGCGATTCAAGCGGCAAAAGGCGAAGAAATCAAAACCGATACAACCGTTGAAAACGGAAAAACAAAGGTGCCATCGATTCTGCTTGAGCCATATGCGGTCACGAAAAGCAATATTAACGAAACCGTTGTGAAAGACGGACATTTGTCAAAAGAAGATATTGATAAATAATGAAACAGCCATCCTGTCGAAAGGATGGCTGTTCGGTTTATTGGAAAGCTTATTTATTTTTATATTTGAACCTCATAAAATAGACAAGGCTGAAAGCTAAAGTAAAAGCAAGGGATTGCAGAACGTAACCTGCTATTATGCTTCCGGTGTTGAGGTACGAATCCATATACCGGCAGCAAAGATGAGAACAGCAATGAAAACCCACAGTACAGACTTAGATTTCATAGATGCTGGGCTGCTAAATTTCCACTTTCACATCAGCGTTCTTCTTCAGCTTCTCCACTTGCTGTCCGAGTTTTTCCTGCCGTTTTTGCTGTTCAAGCAGTTCTTTAATCTGGGATTTGACATCCTCGAACTTTGGCGTGTCTTTTTGATTGCTTTCTTTTTGCTGTGCTGCATACTGGTCGTAATAGTCCTTGATTTCTTTGTCTGTGACTTTATCTTTTGGCAGCTCTTTGTCGATGTATTTTTCGGTTTTGATGCTGTCGGCAATGTCAGATTTAAGGGTTGTTAAGCTTAAATCGGCTTTTTTTAAGGCTTCATTGAATTCTTTCTCATCTTTATATTGCTTTTTCGTTTGGTCGAGCTGTGTTTCGATCTCTTTTGCAGTGGCTTTATAGCCTTTTTTGTCCGCTTCCTGGGAAATGAGTGCTTGTCCGACTAAGCTGTCGATCGTTTGTTTTTTGATCTGCTTGGCGGCATCAGCTGATGTCGGATCCTGACCGGTTTGCTGATACTGCATTTGTGCGGTTGACAGCAGCCTGTTATAGTCTTGGCCGGTGATCTTTTGTTTGTTTACGACAACAACGGTTTTCGTATCATCGACTTTTTGCTTGTCGAGCTTTTTCTGCAAGGCTTTCATTTGTTCTTCCTGGTTCGGCTGCCCGCTTTGAGACGCATCCTTATCAGGCTGAGAAGCGCAAGCGGCTAATACGGCAGCCATTAAACCGATCATGAGAGAGGATATGATTTTTTTCATGGATATCTCCTTTCTTCTCATCAGAAGTCGATCTTGAAGAGTTGATCTAATGTTGCATTCTAACCGATTTGTTCTTAAAAATAAACCATTTGCCATCAATTTTCCAATTTGTCATCGAATTGAAAGGAGATCGTAATGTTTATTTTAAATGTTTCGTATCAAAGCCATATATCTGAAAGTCCTTCATAAATATATCTTGGACCAATTGTTTTGTTTCCTGATTGTAAAAGCTCTCATAAGTTGGCAGGACCCAGTCGAATGATGAGATGGTCAGGACCGTGTCTGCGAACTTCCCTTTTTTCAGCATCAGATCTGACAAATGGTGCGGTGACTTTGACAGCTGTGAAAGCGGTGATTTTAACAATTTGTATTTATTTTCGATTTCTCGGATTTGCGCGGTGAATTGTTCGAGGTAGATATAATGATTGACAAATTCCTCTTCCCCTTTTATATACTGGGGCCCGAGATGACGGTCAAGAGCATGAATATCAGAGCCTAAATCCTTTAGGTGATATAAAAATTCTGTAAACGACAATCCGGTGTCGATGTCTCGGTCAAAAAGACAGATAAAATTCGGCGAGCAGATCGTTGTCAGAAAAGAACTGACTGCCCGTTGGAATGGATTGCGCACGAGTTTGTAGGTATCTTTTTTTCTTCCAAGCAATTGCAAAGAAAGATCATTCATGTAGTCGGGTTGTTGTGTAAAGATCTTATTTCTGTAATGGTGAATGTCTCCTTCAGATGTTTGCGCCGCATCTTCCCAGAGTCCGTTTTGGAAAAAGAACCAGCGATTCAACGTCGTGCAGCCGCTTTTCGGGATCCAAAAGAGAATGATGGGAAAGTCTTTTTGATAAAGCGGGGTATAGGGAAATATCAAATGCTCCAGTTTATCATCTTCAAACATATCGACCACATCCACTCCAATTTAGTTTTTGGCCTTCCCGGGAAGGGACAGCGACCATCTTCATAACAAAATATGCCGCAGCTATTGAGTTGATAGGGCGAAAAAATGAATTATCTGTCAAATAATAAGATGGAAAGATCAAGCTGTCCGCTAATATTCCATCTTTTGAAAAATAAGGTATTCGATGAAACCATCTTATTAAATCGAGGCGGGGCTGTATAGGTCATTTCGATCTAGTATGTTTTGCGGATATGATATCGACAGACTGGAATTAAAATCAATTTCCTATTTAACTAAATTACCCTATAGTGTAATCTTAAAAAGAATACAAGGACATTTAGGCCATTCGAATGAAAAAATGAATTTGTGGAAAAAAGAGGTTCGCCATGGAAATGGGGTATCGGCAGATGGGATGCCAGCTGCCGCAAGCTTCGGTTTGTTTGGATAACACTAAAAGGGGGGGGATAGCATGCAGGTCAGCATAAATGAATATCCGGTTCCGGATCTTGCATCAGGTCCGTATGGAATCGCTTCATGTACGGACGGACATATTTGGTTTACGGAGCAAAAGGGAAATCGGATCGGCAGGATGAAGCCTTCCGGAGAAATGATAGAATACGCTGTTCCGACTGCGAATGCAGGCGTGTCGATTATCGTTCAGGGGACAGACGGCAATCTATGGTTTACAGAATATAAAGCGGGCAAAATCGGGACCATCACGGCTCAAGGCGTGATCGCCGAATACCCCCTTCCGGCCGGAGCGGCGCCGTTTGGGGTCGCTGAAGGACCAGACGGCGCCATCTGGTATACGGATATGGGGAATCATCAAATCGGCAGGATGTCGCCATCGGGGCATGTTACACAGTATGGGCTGCCAAGTCCGGGATCATTCCCTTCGTTTATTGTGAAAGGGTCTGACGGAGCGCTTTGGTTTACACAGAATCAAAGCAATTCGATCGGCCGGATCACGGTGAACGGAGATATTTCTGAATACCCGATTCCGAAGACGCAATCCGGTCCTGTCGGCATCACATCGGGCCCTGACGGAGCATTGTGGTTTACGGAAATTAACGGAAATCAAATCGGAAGGATCACTGCATCCGGAACCATCAGCGAATTTCAGATTCCATCCGAAAATGCCCGCCCCCATGCGATTACTGCCGGCGGAGACGGGGCGCTGTGGTTTACGGAATGGGGAACCGGTCAAATCGGACGAATCACAGTGGATGGAAAAATAACAGAATATCCGATTCCGACGAAGCACTCCGAGCCCCACGGCATTGCTGCCGGACCTGACAAATCGATCTGGTTTGCAGAAGAGTGCGGCCAAATCGGCCGGATCGCGTTTTAAAGCACGCCTATCATCAGATGGGCGTGCTTTTTTGAATGTTCTTTTTCTCATCTATATTTTCGGGATGTTTTTTCCCATTTTTGACGTAATAAATCAAGTAGCATGCCGCCATAAAAGGCACACCGCAAAAAAGGGCGATCCGCTGGTTCGGATCAAAGGCGATGCCGATGCAGGACGCCAGGCACAAGAGAAATGCGGCAATCGGCACGGCCGGATAAAGCGGTGTCCTGTACTTTAAAGCGTCTGCGTTGTTTCCTTCAGATAAAAAGCGTCTGCGAAACATGTATTGTGAGGCAGCGATACTCATCCAGACAACAACCACGGCAAACCCTGAAATCGACACAAGGACAATGTAAACCGAGTCGGGAGCAAAGACGCTCGAAAGAAGCGATAAAATTCCTCCGATCATGCTGAAGATCAGTGCGTTAAACGGTATCCCCTTTGACGTCAGCTTCCGAAAAGCAGGATGGAGCGTGTTTTCTTTGGAGAGCGACCACAGCATCCGGGAACAGGCGTATAAGCCTGAATTGGCCGCGGAAAGCAAAGCCGTCAGAATGACAAAGTTCATGATATCAGCGGCAAATGGCACGCCGATGCGGTCAAAGACAACCACGAAAGGGCTTTTGACGACGCCGGCTTCTTTTATCGGAATCAGGCATGAGAGCACGAAGATCGTACCGATGAAGAAAAGCACCAGCCTCCAAATCGTTGTTTTGATGGCTTTGGGAATGTTTTTTTCCGGGTCGGCGCTTTCCCCGGCCGCGATCCCGATCAATTCCGTTCCTGAAAAGGCAAAATTCACAGAAAGCATCGCCATAAAAATGGGAAGCATACCGTTTGGAAATAGTCCGCCTTCTCCGGAAAAGTTTGATAACAGCGGGGCGGAATCGCCATTTTGTAAGGGAATAACGCCGAATATCGCTGAACCGCCTAAAATAATAAACAATAAAATGGCTAACACTTTAATGCTGGAAAACCAAAATTCCGACTCGGCGAAAAATTTCACTGAGAAAGCATTCAACAGGAAAATCAAGGCGGCGAAAACGGCGCTCCACATCCAGACTGAAGTATGCGGGAACCAGCGCTGCATCAATAATCCGGCTGCGGTGAATTCCGAGCCGAGGGCGACGGCCCAGGTCAGCCAGTAAAGCCAGGCGACCGTGAATCCCGTGCCGGGGCCGATGAATTTGGCGGCATACATATGAAACGACCCTGTGATAGGCATTGCGACCGATAATTCGCCGAGACAAAGCATGACAAGGTAGACGATCAGGGCGCCGACCAAGTAAGCCAAAATCGTCCCGGCCGGCCCGGCCTGGGAAATTGTATAGCCTGAGCTTAAGAAAAGTCCTGTTCCGATGACACCGCCCAATGAGAGCATCACAAGGTGTCTGCTTTGCATTTTTCTTTGAAAGTTCTGATGATTGCTGTTTGATTGTTCCATCATACCTCCAACTTTCTTGCCCATTCGGCAACAGCATTGATGTCTTCCGGGCTTGTCCGGCAGCAGCCGCCGATCAGCCGTGCGCCTGAGTCGTACCAGAGGCGGGCGCTGTCTCCGAATGATTCGCTGCACGCGGGACCATGCCATGTTTTCGTTTCGGGATCGTACGCTTCCCCGGAGTTCGGATAGGCGATAAGCGGTTTATCCGTATGCTTTTTCATTTCACTGATCAGTGATGGAATGTGTTCGAGCGGCGTACAGTTGATTCCCGCCGCGGCGACTTGTTCTTGCCGGTCAAGCCATTCGGCGCATTCGGCGGCAGGCGTTCCGTCGCTGATGAGGTGGCCGTCTTTTGCACTGAAGCTGATCCACGCATACGTTTGGGGGAATTCTTTTAATAGCTTGACGATGGCTCTCGCTTCTTGAAGACACGGGATCGTTTCACAGGCCAAAATGTCGGCGCCCGCATCAATCAGCGCTCTCATGCGAGGTCTGTGGAAATCGACTAATTCGTCCTCGGATACGCCGTAATCCCCCCTGTACTCTGAACCATCGGCAAGAAAAGCGCCGTAAGGGCCTACTGAAGCGGCAACCAGCGGCTTCGGTCTGCCGTTCCGATTTTCAGGAAGAGACCAAAATTCATCCCGCGCTTCGGTGGCAAGCCGGACGGACTCTTTTATCAGGTGAAGCGCTTCTTCTTCGCTCAGACCGCGCTTTAGAAAGCCTGCAATGGTAGATTGGTAGCTGGCGGTTATCGCGCAATCTGCCCCCGCGCTGAAGTAATCCGCATGCACCTGTTTGATAAGGCCGGGATTTTCGATCAGGATTTTGGCAGACCACAGACTGTCATTCAAATCACAGCCATGGCGTTCAAGCTCTGTGGCCATTGCACCGTCAAGGATGATGAGCGGGAATTGATTCAAGATTGACTGGATGGGATTCATAAAAAAATGAGGTTCTATCGTTCGAACCCCAGCCTCCTTTCAGAGTTTTTAAAAATATATGAAAAATAGTTTAAAAGACGGGATCATTTTTGTCAATTGGTGAAACATGACGAATCCGCAACAGAAACGATCTGTTCATGGTATTCGTGAATCGCGGGATGTGGCGTTTGTCTTCAGGTCAAGCGAGAGCACAAAATCATCCAAAGTAGAAGAGCCTGTTACTTGATTTTTCGGGGGCGGGTTCTTTTTTTGCGGTCAATCAAAGCGGCATCCGAGACAATGATAAAACCGGCTGCTTGTGCATATTTTGAAAAGAGCAGAACGAATGCGAATTCAAAATAGAGAAGGGGAATGGGAGATGAAAAAGTTAATCATCAATGCTGATGATTTTGGTTATTCAAGAGGTGTGAATTACGGAATTATCGATGCCCATAAGCTGGGAATACTGACATCGGCCACATTAATGACGAATATGCCGGGTGCAGGTCATGCCGCCCGCTTGGCCCGTGAATCTCCCGAGTTGGGAGTCGGCGTTCATCTGGTTCTCACTTGCGGGAGGCCGCTTTTGCCCGGTCATCGGACCATTGTCGATGCGCGGGGAAACTTTCGCGATCTCGCCTTTTATCAAGGCGCATATACGATAGATGCTGATGAAGTGTACGACGAATGGAAAGCGCAGATTGAAAAATGCCTTGCTTTTGGCCTTGAGCCCGACCATTTGGACAGCCATCATCACATCAATCGTTATCCGCAGATTTCCGAGGTGTTTTTGGCGCTTGCCAAAGAGTACCGCCTGCCGGTCAGACATAATATCGAGACAGACGCTTTACGAGAAAAAAATGTGAATACAACGGACTTTTTCGCGACGGTTCTCGAAACCGCTTTAAAGGATGATGAAGCTATTGCAGGGCTGTTTCAACACCATGATACAGTTGAGGTCATGACACACCCTGCTTATCTCGATAAGGAGCTGTTGGCGGGCTCTTCCTACACTTATCCGCGGGTCGATGAACTTGAATTTTTAATCGATCCGGATGTCGTCCTCCGTTTGCGGACGCTTGCAGATGTCCAGCTTGTACCCTTCAGAAATCTGACATAAGGAGAAACGCGGTATGAAACATTTTCTGCAGTTATTAGGAAAGTCATTGCTGATCCCGATTGCCGTTCTTCCGATAGCAGGCCTCTTGCTGCGTCTGTCGGCCGAAGACATGCTTGATATTCCGCTCTTTCAGGCGTCAGGCGTGATTTTAAGCAATATGGACGTGCTGATTGCCATCGGCATCGCCATGGGGCTCTCCAAAACCAAAGATAAGGGAATACCCGCACTGACGGGATACTTGGCGATCACCATATTAAAAGAAGGGCTCGGCATCATGAATCAGGACCTTGACATGAGCGTGTTCGGCGGAGTCATCGCCGGTTTGGCGGCCGCTTTCATTTACAATCGCTTTCATGACACACGGCTTCCGAGCATGTTCTCATTTTTTGGCGGAGAAAAGTTTCCGCTGACGATGATCGTTTTGCTCATGATCCCGGCTGCGGGCCTGTTTTCCATCGTCTGGCCTTATGCACAGGCAGCCATCGATACTTTTAGCCAGACGCTTGTGGGGCTCGGCGCTTTCGGGGTGTTCGTTTTCGGTTTTTTGAACCGGTTTTTGCTTCCGTTCGGCCTTCACCATGTGATGAACACGTATGTATATTTTGGTCTTGGTCGGTATCAAACGGTTTCCGGTGAGACGGTCACAGGAGAAATTACGCGGTTTTTAAACGGAGATCCGACAGCCGGGTATTTCCTCGGCGGCTTTTTTATCACGATGATCTTCGGCATCCCGGCGATTGCCTTGGCGATTTCACGCGCCGCCAAAAAACGAAAAAAAGAAACGAAAGCCCTGATGTCGTCCGGAGCGGCGACATCAATGATCACCGGAATCACGGAGCCGATTGAATTCACGTTTTTATTTACTTCACCTTTATTATATTTTCTTCATTCTGTCTACACGGGGCTCGCCGGAGCGGTGCTCTGTATGCTGGGCATCCGCCACGGCTTTTCATGGGGAGCGGGCGCCATCGACTATTTGCTGAACCTCAATTTATCAGATCGCGGATTATGGATCATACCGGTCGGACTTCTCTTTTTTGCTCTTTACTATGTGACGTTTTACTTCATCATTACAAAGCGCAACATACCGTTGATCGGAAGAGAACAAGATGCACCTGAAGCAAACACATCCCATCCATCGATGGCTCACGGCATTCTCCACCATATTGGCGGCCCGGAGAATGTCCTATCATGCGACAACTGTATGACGCGTTTGCGATTGAAGTTAAGAGACGCGTCATTGGCGGATGAAGCCATGTTGAAGGACTTGGGGGCGCACGGCGTCGTCAAAATTGATCAGCATCATATCCAGATCGTGATCGGCACAAAAGCGGGGAATGTCAAAAAAGAAATGGAGACAATTATAGAGCAGCTCCCGCCAGATGAGAAATAATCACATGTTATAATGTCGGACGAAAAGAACGTATTGAAAACGTACACGAGGCTTTATGTTGACAATCTGGAAACCGCTCTGCCGTTTTATGAACAGATGTTGGAACTGAGATGTCAATATCCCGAAATGAAGCTGGAAAATCGCGGCTGTCGGCGGTTAAAACCATTCACCGAGACAAAAGCGACCTTGATCGTCGATTCTGTGGAAGAATGGAAAGAATACCTCATAGGCAGAGGCGCTTCTGTCATTCGCGATATCAAAGAAGTTCCGACCGGTAAAAACATGACACTGAAGCATCCCGACTCCTCGGTATTCGAATATGTGGAATTTTTGAGCAGATAAAGCTTGCACCTCCAGCAGCGTGAGGCGGTATGATTGGTATGAACCGTTCGTTGGAGGTGTCTTACATGAAACAAGAACCTTATTATTCAATTGGCATTTTCTCAGAAATGACAGGTACATCGATTCGGACGTTGCATGATGATGATGAAATCGGCCTGCTGAAGCCTCAAAAAGCGCCCGGTTCCGGATCGCTATATGAAGGCGAGCCTCCCCATTTGTCGGAGAGGATGTTTTGGCGGGATTAAGCAAAATTGAGGCGATCGAATCGCAGCCGTATGCAAATAAGCTGCCATCGCCATTTACAAAAGAGGAGGAAGAGTGGCTGCAGAAAGTGATCGGACATTATATCATGCACAATGATATGGATGTTGAAAAAGAGGAATGAAAACGGTTCCGGCTGCTCGACCGGAACTTTTTAATGCAAAATATCCGGCTCGACTTTCGTCATATCATTTTGAAGTGAGACATGAAGTTCATGTTGTTGATTGACTGAAGCGAAAAAAACCGCGCCGATTTGTTCGATTCCTCTCTCTTTCAACTGATCGATGAGCCAGCTTTCCGATATATGTAATTGGCGAAGGACGGAAGCGTAAATTTTTCCGTCGACGATGACAGGGTAGGAAAATCCGCCGCGGCTTTTTTGGATTCCCAAATCTTCTGCGGTAACCTCCATCTTATCCGGTTTTTTGTAGACCGTTAAATTTCCGTTTGCCTCTATAAACGCCATTTCAACGTCACCGACATTAAAAACGTCTTTTTCCCGAAGCATCTGCAAAATATTATCGATCGAATAACGGATCCGCTTTAAATTGCCGACGATGAATGTTCCATCTTTAATGACAATGGTCGGTTCAAATGTGATCAGACGCCCTAGTGTTCTGCTTTTAATCATGATTTTTGATGTGAGCCTTTGCAAAAGTGCGATCGCCAAAACCGCAAAAGCGGTATGCAAATGTTCGATTTTTGGATCGGCGATATCCGCCCCCACAACGGCTCCGAGCGTAATAATGATTAAAAAATCAAAGACCGGCATTTCCCCGATCGAACGCTTACCCATATACAATGTGACCATTAACAAAAACGGTAAAATCGTAATAATCCGACCATAAACGAGTAAAATTTCTTTCGCAGTTTCCATTGTTTTACTTCCTTTTTCGCTTTTTCTGCTTCGACCATTTATATTTTGGCTGAAATAAAGGATCTTATTTAAGAAATTAGCCGGAAGGAAAAGGCTGACCCGTGAGAAAAAAGCGCTAAAACGAAAAGGAGGAAATAATCCGAAATTCTCTCAGAATTTTCTGGTAATTATGGTATGATGAAGCGGCAGGAGGGAGGTGTTTGATATTCCGGCATCTTCTTCAACACTCCATTGCCCGGTCTTCTTTTACGATTCTGGATAGGTTCATCACTTCCTTTTAGAAACGACTGTAAAACGCTTTTTAAAAGAAAGGGAAGTGAGACCATGAATGTAAAGAAGCCATTTCTGCTGATTGCGGTTTTTTTGATGATCTTCAGCTCGATGTTGTCTTTCATGCCCCGTCAGGCATTCGCTGACACATTTGCCGGTGATCCGAGTACAAAGGTGTCCGGCTGGGCTTATGACGAAAGCATTGGCGGCTATCTGCCGACTGAGCAAATTAAAGCAGCCGATGATCCATCAAGGCTCGCATACTGTTTGCAGCCGGGGAAAAGCTCGCCTGACAATGCCGATATGCCGTCAAGCGGCCGAATGAATGATAAGGTGTACCGGATTTTAACATACGGCTACCCCAGCGCATCCCCCCCTGAATTGGGTGTAACAAGCAAAGCGAAAGCCCATTATGCGACGCAAGTGGCCGTCTGGATTGCTGTCGGCGAAGTGACAGAAAAAAACCTTACATATCGTGATGAGAGGATTGAAGAAGCAGTCCATTTCCTTTTGGAAAAAGCGGACCGTGCGGATGATACACAGGACATAACGCTTACCGTGACGCCAAAGGACGCCAAAGCGTCAATTCGCGGTCATGATTTGCAGACACCGCCTTATACAGTCAAAAGCAGTGCGGCCGGTACATACACGGTATCTTTAAAACATGCGCCGAAACAGGCGGTGGTAACGGATATCGAAGGAAACGTGAAGAAACGGTTTAAAACAAATGAATCATTTCAAATCATGTTGCCGAAAAACACCCCGACATCAACGATGGACGTGCACATCGATGCAGAACTGAAGCAATTGATGACGATGAAATATCGATCTGACGGCACATATCAAGACGTTGTGACATTAACGAACGCCAAGAAGCATATTCAGGCGGCTGCAGCGGCTTCATGGGAGACAAAAGGCGCCATCCAAATCGTAAAAACCGATGACGAAGACAAGCCTCTGTCAGGTGTCGCATTCGATTTGAAGGATGAAAGCGGCCGGAAAGTCGCATCGCTTGTGACCGATGATTCCGGACAAGCCACAGCCGAAAACCTGCCGCTTGGAACATACACAGTTGTTGAAACACAAACAAAGGAAGGGTTCGTGCTGAATCCTGATCCTCAAACCGTGGTTGTCAAAACCGAAGAAACCTCTGTGCTGACTTTTGTCAATGAAAAGATGACAGGCGGCGTCAAAATCAAGAAGACGGATGAAAATGGACGCGCTCTGCAAGGCGCTGCATTCACACTGTTTGACAAGAATGGAGAAAAGCTGAAAACAGCGCTTACAAATGATCAAGGAGAAGCCTTTTTCGATCATGTCGAGTACGGACAATATACAGTCAAAGAAACAAAGGCACCGCAAGGTTTTGTGCTTGATCCAACGAAACATCTGCTGAACATCAGAGGAGACGGGCATGTCGTTAAGTTTCATATTGAGAACAAAGCGATCAAGGGCAGCGCAGAATTGATCAAGGTGGATGAAAAGCAGCCGCAGAAAACATTAGAGGGTGCCGTGTATGAGCTGAAACATGAGGACGGCGCGGTCATCGGTGAATATCGTACAAATGAAGACGGAAACATCTCTGTTGACAACCTGCCATCCGGTTCTTATATCTTTACAGAGAAAAAAGCGCCGCGCGGTTATGTACTAGATCCTGAACCGCTTCGATTTTCGATTTCAGAAAACGGTCAGACAGTAAAGCTTAAGGCATCCAATCACAAGATGACAGGCTCGCTTGAGCTGACCAAAACCGATGCAGCAGATGGGAACACCCGTTTAAAAGGCGCGGAATTTGTTATTCGCAATGAAACGGGAGAGGAAGTCGCCAGAGGAAAAACCGGTGAAAACGGAATCGCCCGATTCGACAGGCTTCCTTACGGGAAATACACTTATACGGAAACAATCGCCCCGAAAGGATATGTTTTAAATGAAGAAACATTCGCATTTGAAATCAAAAAAGATGGGCAAATCGTAAAGCATACGGTAGAAAATCATAAGGAAGAGACAAATACCGCAGCTCCTCCTGCCAAAAAGGATAGAGACACTGGACATGTCGAAAAAACAGGAGGACACCTGCTGCCGAATACAGGAAATGACGGCCTGTATCGTGCTTTACTCATTGGACCCATCCTTCTTATTATCGGATGTGTCACATATGTTTTAAACCGCAAAAAGACTCAAAATCAAAGGGTGTAAATCTTCACGAAAAGGACAGCTTTACGGCTGTCTTTTTCGCGAAAAGAGCTCGAGGACAGACCCTGCGCCCACGCCGAGCAAATAAGCAAACAAATCGCTCCATAAAAATCCGTATCCAAGGATGAGGCCGCCGAGCGGAATAGTTCGCAAACGGTCGATCCACGGAGCGTGGTAAAGCTGGCTGAACTCTATTAAAAAGCAAAACAACAGCGCTCCGAGCGCTACCGCTCGTGTGCCGGCTTTGTTGAACAGAAATCCAAACCCAAAGAAAATCATCAGCGCCCAAAGCGCATCTCCTGCATAAGAATTCACAATATCCGGCAGCATGCCGGCCAT
Organism: Bacillus sp. NSP9.1; assembly: GCF_000465465.2. NCBI lineage: Bacteria > Bacillati > Bacillota > Bacilli > Caryophanales > Bacillaceae > Bacillus > Bacillus sp. NSP9.1. Next base: position 4,358,927 of record NZ_CP048273.1, on the reverse strand, counting down.
TTTCCTTACACCTAACCCCGCCGCCATGGCCGCAAACGTCAATCCTGCCTGCCGGGTGCGGCTGCGTTTTTTTGTCATGATAAACCCCATTTCTCTATATGTTCGAAGAACATTTTAGCACTGATCAAGTTTCACATTGAAACTTTCATTTGCCGTGTTCGTAAAAAGTAAGGTAAATCAGCATTTCACAAAAAGGAGATTGGGCAATGTCAATAGACCTGCAAAAGAAAAGTCTCAATATCGTCCTCGAGAAAAAACAATTAACCGATGTGAAGGCAAAGGTCGGTTTAGTGCTGGATATCACCGGTTCGATGAGGGGGCTTTACAAACAAGGAACCGTACAAAAGACTGTCGAAAGAGTGCTGGCTGTCGCCGATCGGTTTGATGACGACGGAATGCTCGATGTTTGGGTGTATGACAATGAATTTTCCCGGCTGGCACCGATAACAGAAAAGGATTTTAGCGGGTATGTCAACAGGGAAATCATTAACAATGCCGAGGTGCATAAATTTGGAAGGAATAATGAACCGCCGGTCATGAAAGATGTCCTGCAGAAATACACCGTTGAAGAACGCAGTGAATATCCTGCTTTTATCGTTTTTATCAATGATGGCGGCTGCAAAAAATCGATCAAACCGATTATTGAAGCATCCTCAGATAAACCGCTTTTCTGGCAGTTTGTCGGAATCGGCGGGGGGAATTTCGACTTTCTTAAAAAAATCGATGAGCTGGAAGGGCGTTTTGTCGACAACGCCAATTTTTTTCACATTGAAGATATTGACCGGCTGACAGATGATGAATTATATGACTCGCTTCTCAATGAATTTCCCAAATGGTTAAGAGAAGCAAAGCAAAAAGGTATTGTCAAAGAAGAGCTTCAGACTGAAAAGCCGAAGAAAAAAGGGATTTTCAGCAGGTTGTTTGGAAGATGAAAAAGCCGCCTTACCGGCGGCTTTTTATATCGCATTTTTGCTTTCAGCATCGCGTACAGTGTCTGAATGCTCCCAGCACTCTATGCTTTCATGGTGTTCGACGACATCCTTGTAAAAGACCGGGTCTTTTCCGGCTTTTCGTTGTCTCACATAGTCGTTCAAAGCGGCGAACGCTACCTTGGATAAGAGGAAAATCGCAATCAAGTTGACGATGACCATCAAGCCCATGAACAAGTCGGCCAGATCCCAGACAAGCTGAACCTTTGACACGGAGCCGAAGATGACCATGGCAAGCACGCTGATTCTGTAAACCATCAGCCATGCTTTATTCGTGTGCAGAAATTCGATATTCGTTTCCCCGTAGTAGTAATTGCCGATCAAGGTGCTGAATGAGAACAAAAACACCATGATGGCGAGAAAGCCGGACGCCCATGAGCCGATGTGGGTGCTGAGCGAGGCTTGCGTCAATTCGATACCGCTCAGTCCCGGCTGTTTGTAGGCATCGGAAAATAAAATGATAAACGCTGTACTTGAGCAAATCACCAATGTGCTTGTAAAGACCCCTAAAGCCTGGACAAGACCTTGTTTGACGGGGTGGCTCGTCGCAGCTGCGGCGGCCGCGTTCGGCGCGCTTCCCATCCCGGCTTCATTTGAGAAGAGTCCGCGCTTAATCCCGTTCATCAGCGCCGCGCCGACAGCTCCCCCGGCGGCCTGTTCGAGGCCGAACGCATGTCTTACAATCAGAGAGAGCACTTCCGGCAGTTTTGTCATGTTCATCAGCATCACGAAAACGGCAACACCGATATATAAAACGGCGAGAAAAACGACGATATATTCCGATAATTTGGCGATCCGTTTGATTCCGCCGAAGGTAATGATGCCGAATGCGATCGTAATGATGAGCCCCAATGTCAGCCGGTCCGTCCCGAATGAGTTTTCAAAAGCAACCGTTATCGTGTTTGACTGGACGGCGTTAAAGACGATGCCGAACGACAAGGTGATAAGCACGGCAAAAAGGGCGCCCATCCAGCGTTTTTTCAGCCCTTTTTCCATATAATAAGCAGGGCCTCCGCGGAAGCCGTTTTTGTCCCGCACTTTATAAATTTGTGCGAGTGTGCTTTCGACAAGGCTTGAAGCCGAACCGATAATGGCGATGACCCACATCCAAAAGATGGCGCCCGGTCCGCCCAAGGCGATCGCGATAGCAATCCCCGTAATATTACCCGTGCCGACTCTCGCGGCCATGCTGATGCAAAAAGCCTGAAACGGCGAGATCGCATGTTTGTCAGGCGCTTTTTCTCTTAAAACCCGGAACATTTCTTTCAGCAAACGAACTTGAAAGAACTTCGATTTGAACGTGAAAAATAGACCGGAAGAAAGGAGCATAATCATCAATAGTTTTGACCAGAGAAAATCATTTGTTATTCCGATGATGTCTTGAAGGAATTGCTGCATGCTTTCACCTCTTTTTTGATTGTGTTTTAGAAAATGCTAAGATCCCATTCCCGGGCGATATGTTTTAAAAGCATCCCGCCTGTCAGGCTGTTGCCGTACTCGTCAATGGCCGGTCCATAGATGCCGATTCCGCAGCCTTGCTGAAAAGGCTGCTTTCTTTTGAGACTGGCAGGGACCGCACACATGATGCCGCCGGAAACGCCGCTTTTGGCAGGGATGCCGACAAAGGCGGCAAATTTCCCGGATGCATTGTACATGCCGCATGTCAGCATTAACGCTTTTGTCAGCCTGGCGACATCCTTTGGAATGACCTGCTCTCTTCGGAAAGGGTGATATCCGTCGTTGGCAAGAATCATGCCGATCAGAGCGATGTCTTCTGTGGTTCCTTCCATGGCGCATTGTTTGAGGTAGACTTCAAGCGTCTGTTCGACATCGGCTTCCAAAAAGCCGGTTTCTTTTAAATAATGAGCTAAAGCTCTGTTCCGATGGGCGGTCTGCCATTCGGACCGAAAGACTTTCTCATTGATATTCGGGCGTTTTCCGACCATTTTGTCCATGAGCGCATAAAGCGCTTCTGTTTTTTCCCGAGCCGATTCACCGGGCAGAATCGAAGCGATCGTCAGGGCACCGGCGTTGATCATCGGATTAAACGGTTTTCCCGGTTTGTGCATTTCAAGGCGGATGATCGAATTAAACGCATCGCCTGTCGGTTCGACATCGACGCGGTCCAATACATAAGAAATCCCTCTCGTCACACAGGCGGCGATAAAGCTGATCACCTTTGAGATGCTTTGCAGTGTAAAGGGCACATTCCAATCCCCGGAGGTGATCTTCATTTGATCCGTGCCAATGAGGCAAATGCCGAGCTGATTTGAATCGATTGTTCCTAAAGCGGGGATATATTCGGCGGTGCGCCCGCTCGCGGAAAAAGGCCGGTAATATTCGGCCAGATTCTTCAGGCGGGATTGCCAGACATTGGCGTCATAACGTTCTTTCACGGCTTCATTCATCAAAATTCCTCCAATCTGACGTTTTGACAAAGCTTACGGCTTTCTAGAAAAATGCGAAGACTACGGCTGCGGCTTTTCAGGCATGGCGGCAGAACAGGCGTAAAAGCTAAAGGGGGGCCTGTACACTGTCGCAGCTTGCCTGATAAAAGGGGTTTGGATATAACACAAGGGAATGATGTGCGGAAAAAGTTAGCGTTTACAAATTGAGAAAATATAAATTCAATTTATAATAGAACCTACAACATCATACAAAAACCGACAAAGATATGATAAAAATAAGCCGATTGATTTAAAAATGAAATTGTTCATGGGTCAAATGGGTGTTGCGTACAAGTGTGATTGACGCCAAAATAAAGCATCACGGTTTTTAATGGAGGATCAGCATGATAGATGAAAAATGGAGGAATTTGATCGGAAAGGCCGGGCGGCTTATCAAAAAAGACGGCTATATTTTGATGTTGATGCTTTTAACGGTTCCTTTGGCGGGGGAATTGAAGTTTTATCCTCTGAATGAGACCTTTCGGATCAGTTTTGGCGTACCGACATTCTTCTTTTTTCTGCTGCTGTTAAGAAATGTGCCGGCAGTTCTTCCCGGTCTTTCAACAGGGGCGGCGGTTGTCGCCTTCCGGGTGATGATCGATGTTTTCGGCCGAAATCAGCTCGATTGGCAGTCGGCTTTTTATGACCATTATCCGACCTTTTTCTTTTACTTCACGTATGCCTTTCTGTTTGATTTGGCTAAGGTGAAGAGGTTTCAATATCAGCCGCTTTTGATTGGATTTCTCGGTTTTGCGATTGAAATCATTGCCGACGGAGCGGAGCTGGCTGTTCAATATGCGGCGTTTTCATCCACTGTCACACCGGGAAAAATACGCGATGTGATGGCGATTGCCTTTTCACACAGCTTCATCGTCCTGAGCTTTTTTAATGTCATGAAGCTGTATGAATCACAATCAAGGGAGAAGCAAATCCGCGAGCAAAATGAGCATATGCTGATGATCATTTCAAACTTATATGAAGAAACGATTCATTTGAAAAAAACGCTGAAGAATACAGAACAGATCACGAATGAGTCATATCAGCTGTACCGGATTCTCAATCAGCGCAGCCGGGAACATCCTTCAGAAAAGCCGCTCAGCCAGAAGGTTTTGCGGCTCGCCGGCGAAATCCACGAAGTCAAAAAGGATAATCAGCGTATTTTTGCCGGCCTTTCAAAACTCATTTCCAATGAGAGCTTCCGGGACTATATGGGAGCCGAAGACTTAGTCCGTCTTGTGATCGGAATCAACCGGAAGTACGCTGAATCCCTCGGCAAGGACATCGAGTTTCAATACACCGTCTCTGGAGAGCATCCGAAATATCATGTCTATACGATTTTATCAATGATCAATAATATTATGGCCAATGCGGTGGAAGCGATAGAGAAAAACGGCCGCATCCGCCTCAGCCTGTTTCGGAACGAAGAGGGGATGCTGGAATGCCGGATCGAAGACGATGGCCCCGGGATTCCCGAGAAGATCGGGGATGTGGTGTTTGAGCCTGGCTATACGTCAAAGTATGATGAGTTTGGCACCCCATCCACGGGGATCGGCCTTTCCTATGTGAAGGAAGCCGTCGAAGGGCTCGGAGGAGGGATTACGTTTTGCAACCATCGAAACGGTGTCGTGTTTGCGATCAGACTTCCCGTTCAACAATTGATTCAGAAAGGGTGAACCGCCTGATGCGTTTTTTTATCGCCGATGATGACCGCGCTGTGCGATCGATTTTAAAGCAGATCATTGAAGACGAAGATTTGGGGGAGGCAGCCGGAGAAGCGGAGGACGGCTGTGAATTGGAAGGGCATGTTTTAAATTTACAGCAGATTGATATTTTATTTGTCGATCTTTTGATGCCGATTCGCGATGGGATTGAGACGATCCGCCATTTGCACGGATCTTTTTCTGGGAAAATCATCATGATCTCCCAGGTGGAGTCAAAGGAAATGATCGGCGAGGCTTATTCCCTCGGGATCGAATATTATATTCAAAAACCGATTAACAAAATTGAAATCTTAAGTGTCATTCAAAAAGTGAAGGAACGGATTGAGCTTGAAAGGTCGATTCAGGATATCCAGTCCTCCATCAGCCGGCTGGTGGATACAAATGGGGGACGGAGGAACGCGATCCGGGAAAAAAGCATTCAAGAAACGGGCGAATTTCTCCTTTCTGAGCTTGGCATCGTCGGGGAAAGCGGATCGAAGGACTTGATCGCCATCCTTCAATATTTATTTGACGATGAACAGACATCATTATATGAAAAGAATTTTCCCCCGCTTAAAGACATTTTTATGAACATCGCAGAAGAAAAGCTTGGACCGTCCGCATCGCCCGTTGACATCAACCGGGAGGTCAAGGCGTCGGAACAGCGGATACGAAGGGCTGTCAGCCATTCGTTGAACCATTTTGCCTCACTCGGGTTAACAGACTTTTCAAATCCGAAGTTTGAAAGCTATGCTTCAAGATTTTTCGACTTTACGGTCATCAGCAAAAAAATGAAAGAGCTCCAGAAAGACTCTGCAGCCTCGATGACATCAGCCCGCGTCAACACGAAAAAGTTCATCCAGGTTTTCTTTTTGGAAGCCAAGCGCTTAAATGAGAGCGCCGGAAAAAGGGGTTAAAAAGAGCTTCCTCTACCTTTGAGGAAGCTCTTCTGCATAACCGGTTATCCAGCGTATTCTCTTTTCAGCAGTGAAAACATGTACACATCAATCAGTCTGCCTTTTGCTTTCTCGTACTCTCTTAACAGCCCTTCCTTTTGAAAGGATAGAGATTGCAGAAGTTTGATTGAAGGTGTGTTTTCGGGCTCCACCTTCGCTTCGATGCGGTTGAGGTTCATGCTTGTGAAGCCGTAGTCGACCAGCTTTTTAACCGCCTCTGAAGCAAAGCCTTTTCCCCAATGATTTCTTCCTAAGTCATAGCCGATTTCAGCCCTGCCGTTTTCTTGGTCGATCATATTAAAGCCGCATGTCCCGATGACTGCATTCGTTTCTTTTACAATGATGGAAAAGCGGTTTGCCTGTCCTTCAAGGCTTAGATCATTGATCATTTGAATCATGTCACGCGCTTGTGAAACGCTTGTGAAAGGCGTGATGTTCATATGTTTTGTAACTTCCGGATCTGACCAGTATTCACAGAGGATATCCGCGTCTTCCAATTCCATTTTTCTCAAAGTCAATCTGTCTGTATAAAGCGTTTCCATGGTCTGGGCCTCCTAGTGCAATTTTGTTTGTTTGATTATTGAGAACCTGATTGATAAATTCCTTTCTCTTCTAAAATGGAAAGTGCAATCTCGGCGGCAGAGCTTCCGGCAGCCAGCTTTCCATCTTGAATATGAACAGAAAAGAAAAAGGTATGATCGACAGTTTCTACATATCCGATAAACCAACCATGATGCTCCCCGTTGATCACTAATGTTCCGGTTTTGCCAGATAAAACACTGCCATTGGATTCTTCTAAGCGGATGGAATCTTTCACAGTTTGAATACTAGATTGTTTAAAATCAAATTCATTATAATAAAACTTTTTCAACATATTGACCTGTTCAAAAGGGGAAATTTTAAGAGAGCCATCCATCCAATAATGAGCTGGATCCGAAAACTCCTCATTTCCATAATGTATGGATTTGAGATAATCACGTACACGCGCTTCCCCAATTTGTTGATCAAGTTTTTGAAAATACCATGTGGCGGAGCTGCTCATCGCTGAAAATAAATCATGGTCTTGATTCCATTCTTGATACGGATACCGGATTCCGTCCCATGCCATTTCAGAATCGTTCTTCGTAATTATCCCGGATTCAAGCGCAAGCAGTGCGCTAAACACCTTGTAAGTTGAAGCGGGTGCGAATCTAGTGGTGCTTTCTTTCTTATTATATATTGTATACTTTTTCCTGTCAGAATCAAACAATACAAAACTCCCTGAAAATTTATCAAAAAAAGTACTGTAATCTTTGTAGTCTACATTGGTATTAGAGAAAGAGTATGTTTCTTTGTGCATGGCCAATATGGATACAGAAGGAATACCGGCTAAAATGACTGCAGCAACAATGGCGAACACCAGGGCGCTTTTCACTTTTAGCAAAGGGGATTCCGCCTGGAATTTGGTGATTGTCACAATACGTCTTTTGACGTGTTTGTATGAGCTGCTGAATTCAGAAGCGGCTAACAAAGGTGATGTTCTTTGCTTAAGTGAAGCGAATTTTAAAATAACCTCACCATATTTGAGATGTAATGTTTGATCAATCTTTTTTAATACTGCGAAGTCGCAAGAAATCTCCATCTCTGTTTTGATTTCCCTTGATAAATACCACACAAGAGGATTAAACCAATACACAATTGTAGACAGGCAAAGAAAATAGTTTATGAGCATATCTTTCCGTTTACAATGGTACAACTCATGAAGCAAAACACATTTCATTTCGTCAGCAGAAAACATTGAAATATCTTTTGGTAAAATAATGTATGGACGGATGACTCCAAATGTAATCGGGGATTTGATCAATGGAGAATATCCTAAAATCACTTTTCGACGACAAGCGATTTCCTCTTTGCATGTATCAAAAAGGGTTAACAGCTCTTTGTTTTTCACAATTTGCAGGCTCTTTTTTAGTTTGCCGATTCTTAGATTGCTATAAACAGCAGTCATGAGCATAAGCGCTATGCCTAATATCCAAACAGCGAAAAAGGCGGAATCTATCATTTTAAAAGACGATTGTTCAAACGACATGGCAAAGTCTTGCACCCAATTTGCGTTTGGACCAATTGCTTCTGCCATCTTACCTGCAGAATCGCGATGAGATAATCCTGAATGTGTTCCTCCTAAGTTTACGATCCAGCCAAAAAAATCATTTGTTTTTGGAAAATGAAAGGGGATAAAAGGAGCGATCAATGCCAAAAGAGAAATCACACTGATATGATATTGGGTGCTTACAGTGATTTGAATCTTCAAGGTTCTTTTAATGAGTATGATGATAGAAAAAATCACGGACAATAGAATATTGCTCAGCAAAAAGAGAATAAAGAAAGAGTCGCTCATCTCATTCCTTCTTCCTGTTCTTATGTTCTTCTAATATTTGATATAACTCATTAATTTCTTCTCCTGACAGCTGATCATTCTCCAAAAAGTTTAATACCATCGAATGAAGCGCGCCATTGTAAAACCGGTTTAAAAAACGATGGCTCTTCACTTCTATATAATCGCTTTCGTCAATATTTGGTGTATAAACAAATACCCGTCCTTCTTTATGATGGTTTAATGCACCTTTTTTGATGAGGCGCAACAGCATGGTTTGGATTGTTTTAGGGCTCCATTTACTCGTTTTCGATAGCTCTTTAATCACTTCATTGGTATTGATAGAAGAATGTTTCCAGATGACTTTCATCACTTCTAATTCCGCATCAGAGATTTGAGGTATATTTTTCATTTTCAATCATCCTATACTTACAATTGTAATACTCTCATTATATGGTTGCCATTTTAAGAAGTCAATCAAGTGCATATTGACCACAACCTCACAAAAGCATTTGAAAAAACCTCTGCTGTTCTTCATGTACCTGTCTTCCATTTTAAAGGCGAGCACGTTCATAAAAAACTGTTGCAATTAAAACTTACATGTGTAATACTTTCAAAGACTACATTTGTAAGATTTGATCTTTCATCATCAAAATTCGAAGTTGAACACGCTCCAATTGAAAAGAAGGGGGGATATCGAGATAGCACGAGGTTGTAGAAGCTGGTGTTGAAAAGTAAGCAGAAATGGGGCTTCAACGGATAAATGTATGTCAACTGTTGCTTGAAATGCTGAACTGCACGAGTGGTTTCTATAAATAAGATATTCATACAAAGGAGACGGTTTTGATGAAATTATGGAAAACAATTTTCAGTAATTTAAAATTGGAAAAAGTTGCACCCTTGCTGCTTGTCTCATGTGCAGCCCTTGTCGGATGCAATGACAATAACTTGGATGCCTCACAATCTGACCAAAAAAAGGAAAAGACGGAGATTAAGGCTGATTTTGCAAAACTTGAGGATCAATTTGATGCAAAACTCGGTGTCTATGCAGTAGATACGGGTACAAATCAAACCGTAACGTATCGGCCGGATGAGCGTTTTGCTTTTGCATCAACTATTAAGGCTTTAACCGTAGGCGTGCTTTTACAACAAAAATCAATAGAAGATCTGAACCAGAGAATAACATATACGCGTGATGATCTTGTCAACTATAATCCTATTACGGAAAAGCATGTTGATACAGGAATGACGCTTAAAGAGCTTTCAGATGCCTCACTTCGATATAGTGACAATACCGCACAGAACCTGATTCTCAAACAAATTGGCGGACCTGACAGCCTAAAAAAGGCGCTGAGGGAGATTGGTGATGATGTTACAAACCCTGAACGATACGAACCGGAGTTAAATGAAGTAAATCCGGGTGAGACCCATGATACCAGTACGGCAAAAGCGCTTGCCAAAAGTCTTCAAGCTTTTGCTCTTGAAGATACACTTCCAAAAGAAAAACGAGAGCTTTTAATCGATTGGATGAAACGAAATACCACCGGGGATGCATTAATTCGCGCCGGAGTGCCGGAAGGTTGGGAAGTGGCTGATAAAACCGGATCGGCATCATATGGAACTCGGAATGACATTGCAATCATTTGGCCCCCAAAAGGAGACCCGATCGTTCTTGCCATCCTTTCCAGTCGCGATCAAAAGGATGCGAAGTATGACGATAAGCTTATTGCGGAGGCGGCAAAGGAGGTAATCAAAGCCTTTAACGCGACTTCAAAGTAGACACCTTACATAAAGCTCATATCATTGTTTTCACAATGGTGTGAGCTTTTTCCGTATTGGGTAAACAACACATCTTTTCAGAATAGCTGAATACATCGATCGGTTGCTTCTTCATATGTTTTGTTTTCTCTCTTTAAAGAAAATGTGAAGAAAAACAGGAGAATCGGTCTGCGGGAAATGACCGGGTTTTTGTCGAAATCATAGGCTGATCGATTGATTTTAGACAAAATTCGACACAGGTCTTGGCAGTGTGACTCGAAGATCCATGTATCGCCTGTCTTCATTCATTAACAATACTTTACGGCTTGTTAACAAACACTCCCTATAATAGAACCCGATCAATCATTTGTATAGAGAGGGGTAATACGAATGACACATGAAGGGCCGATGGAGGAATGGATAAAGAAGCTGAATGAAGAAAGTCTGAAGGACAATACGTTTGACCGCCGCCGTTTTATTCAGGGAGCCGGAAAGATTGCGGGCCTTTCACTCGGGCTTGCGATCGCGCAGTCCATGGGGGCAATGGAAGTCAATGCGGCGCCGACATTTTCCGAGTATCCTTTCACGCTTGGTGTTGCGTCTGGAGACCCGCTGTCAGACAGCGTCGTGTTATGGACAAGATTGGCGCCTGATCCGCTGAACGGAGGCGGCATGCCGAATGAAGCCGTGTCTGTGAAATGGGAGGTTGCCAAAGATGAACGCTTCCGCCATATCGTAAAAAAAGGGAAGGAAAAGGCAACACCTCATCTGGCCCATTCCGTGCACGCCGAAGTGACCGGGCTGGAGCCCAACCAAGTCTACTATTACCGCTTTAAATGCGGCAGCCAGCTGAGCCCTGTCGGAAAAACAAAAACACTCCCGGCGCCGGGGGCTGACGTCTCAAAGCTGACATTCGCTTTCGCATCATGCCAGCAGTATGAACACGGCTACTATACCGCCTATCATCACATGGCAAAAGAAAAGCTCGATCTCGTCTTTCATCTCGGCGACTATATTTATGAGTACGGTCCGAATGAGTATCTATCAAAAACAGGCAATGTCAGAACACACAGCGGTCCGGAAATCATCTCGCTTACCGATTACCGCAACCGCTATGCCCAATACCGTTCAGATGCCAATCTGAGAGCCGCTCACGCCGCATTTCCATGGGTCGTGACATGGGATGACCATGAAGTGGAAAACAACTACGCGAATACGATTCCGGAAAAAGGCCAGTCTGTTGAAGCGTTTATCAAGCGCCGCGCTGCCGCATATCAAGCGTATTACGAGCATATGCCGCTCCGCCGCAAATCGTTGCCGAACGGCCCTGATATGCAGCTGTACCGGAATTTTTCCTACGGCAACCTGGCCGAGATCAATGTTCTCGATACCCGTCAATATCGCGATGACCAGGCGAACGGCGATGGAAACAAACCGCCTTCTGATGAATCAAATGATCCGAAACGGACGCTTCTCGGTACAGAGCAGGAGGCGTGGCTGTTTGACAATCTGAGCCGTTCCGAGGCGCACTGGAACATTTTAGCGCAGCAAATTTTCTTTGCGAAATGGAATTTTGGGACTCCGTCGGCACCGATTTACAGCATGGATTCATGGGACGGATATCCCGCTCAGCGGAAACGAATCATCGACTTTATCAAAGCTCGGGACCTGAATAACATCGTTGTTTTGACCGGTGATGTCCATGCAAGCTGGGCGAACAACCTGCTCGTCGATTTTGACGATCCGAAATCAGCCATCTTTGGAGCGGAATTCGTCGGCACATCGATCACATCGGGAGGAAACGGCGCAGATAAAAGGGCGGATACGGATAAAATTTTATCAAACAACCCTCATATTCAATTTTTCAATGATTACCGCGGCTATGTGCGCTGTACGGTCACACCTGAGGAATGGCGGGCCGACTACAGGGTTGTACCATTTGTATCAGAACCGGGTGCAGCCATTTCGACAAGGGCGTCATATGTTTACCATAAAGATCATACCGGATTAAAACGCACGGCTTCCAATGTCGTTCCGGGAGGCGTGAAAAAATCGAATGAAGTCGAAGAAGACCGCTTTACTGCACATACAAGAGCCCATCAAAAGCAAATGAAGCATCAGCAGAAAAAAGTAACCCAGTAACATAAGAAAGGATGACAAAAGATGCTGTCTAATATCGGTATTCCGGGACTGATTTTAGTGCTCGTGATTGCGCTGATCATATTCGGACCTTCGAAGCTTCCCGAGATCGGCAGGGCATTCGGCAAAACGCTGACCGAATTCAAAAGCGCGACGAAATCGCTGGTTGGATCTGATGAAACTGAACCCGTCCGCGATTCTGAAGCAAACAAGAAACGGGATCAATCGGCAGGATGAATCAGGCGGGCGGGTGATCCCGCCCGTTTCTTTTTTGACAGATACGTAAGATGAAGCGGGAGGCATCCAAAGATGAAAAGCAGGGAAACACATTTGATTGCCCATCTCGAAGAGCTGCGGCAGCGGATCATTAAAACGCTGCTCGCGTTTATTCTGTTTCTCATTACAGGCTTTATGTTTGTTCAGGATATTTATGAATGGCTGGTCCGCGACCTTGACGCCAAGCTTGCCGTCTTGGGGCCGGGAGATATTTTATGGGTATATATGATGATTGCCGGGGTTTTGGCGATTGCGGCGACAATTCCAGTGGCCGCTTTCCAAACATGGCGCTTTGTTGCGCCGGCGCTTACCGAACATGAACGGAGGGTGGCTTTATTTTATATCCCCGGGCTGTTTATCTTTTTTATACTGGGAATCTTGTTCGGCTATTTCGTGCTGTTTCCGCTCGTTCTTCAGTTTTTAATCAGTCTGTCCGCCGGCCATTTCCAAACGATGTTTACGGCGGAGCACTATTTTCGTTTTATGATGAACCTGACCGTGCCGTTCGGCTTTTTATTCGAAATGCCCCTCATCGTCATGTTTTTAACGAGTTTGGGAATCTTAAATCCGACGCGGCTGGCCAAAATGAGAAAGGTGTCGTATTTTGCGCTGATCGTGGTCTCGGTCTTGATCACCCCGCCTGATTTTATTTCAGATGTCTTGGTGATCGTGCCGCTGCTTGTTTTGTATGAATTAAGCGTTTCGTTGTCCGCATTGATTTACAAAAAAAGAATAACGGCTGAAACCGGGATGGAAGCCCAAGGCTGAAGGACATGATGCTCTTCAGTCTTTTTTTATTTCAAAAAATCAGAAAATAAAGATATTGACAATTTGTTTATTTGTCTTACAATTATACAAAAAGATAAATGAAGAGGGGAGTGAATCGATGAGATGCTGTTTTCTTTTGAATGACAGCGCTTTCTTGATGGTTGAAAATTGAGTGACAGGGGGTTGCGGTAATGAGTCAAATACGAAAAGCGCCGGAAGGGATACTGGGTTTTCCTGTAGCACCTTTCAATCGGCAGGGAAACCTTGAGGAAGAAGCGCTGTTTCAAAACATCCAGTTTTTGCTTGATGAAGGGCTTGAGGCGATTTTTATCGCTTGCGGTTCGGGAGAATTCCAATCCCTCAGCGGGAAGGAATACGAACAGATGGTCGAAATCGCTGTTTCGGCGGCAGGCGGGAAGGTACCGGTTTACACCGGGGTCGGAGGGAATTTAAGCACCGCTTTGGAATGGGCGCAAATCTCTGAGGAGAAAGGGGCCGATGGCTATCTGATCCTGCCGCCATACTTGATTCGCGGCGAACAAGAAGGTTTGTATCAGTATACGAAGACGATCATTGAGAGCACGGGCTTAAATGCAATTGTTTATCAACGCGATAATGCCGTGCTGACGCTGGAACAGATACAGCGGTTGACCAATTTGAAGCAGCTTGTCGGTCTTAAAGACGGTATCGGAGATATGGCTTTGAATATCAGTTTGGCCTATACGGTGGGAGACCAACTGGGATTGCTTAACGGCATGCCGATGGCTGAAGTGACGATGCCGGCATACGCGCCGATCGGCTTTACATCCTATTCTTCCGCGATTTCCAACTATATTCCCCACATTTCAAGGATGTTTTACGAGGCCTTGTTAAACAGGGAAGACCAGCTTGTGAAGGAGATTTATGAACATGTCATCATGCCGATCAATGAGATCCGCAAACAGCGAAATGGCTATGCCGTCTCTTTGATTAAAGCCGGCATGGAGATCATGGGGCTTCATGTAAAAAACACGGCGAGACCGCCGATCGTCCCGGTTGAGAAGGAGCATTACAGGGAGCTTGAAAACGTGTTGGAAAACGCATTGGCGCGCTATCCGAAAAAAACCGCTGCCTTAAAAACAAAGGAGGTATGAAGATGTCTGTGACAACAGAAAACGAAACGTACTTTAACTTTATCAACGGCCGCTGGGTGAAGACTGAAGCAAATGATTTACTACAAAGCGTAAATCCCGCTGATACAGAAGATGTCATCGGATTTGTGCAAAAATCTTCACAAGAAGATGTGGACCGGGCGGTCGAGGCGGCGAAGCAGGCGCAAGCCGCATGGAGAAAGCTGTCCGGTGCAGAGCGCGGACAGTACTTATACACAACGGCTGATATCATGGAGCAGCGCCTTGATGAAATTGCTGAATGTGCGACAAGGGAAATGGGAAAGACGCTTCCTGAAGCAAAAGGAGAAACGGCCCGGGGGATCGCGATTCTCAGATATTACGCCGGGGAAGGGATGAGAAAAACAGGGGATGTCATTCCGTCGACAGACCGGCGTGCTTTCATGTATACAGACAGGGTTCCGCTCGGCGTCGTCGGTGTGATCTCCCCGTGGAATTTTCCGGTGGCGATTCCGATTTGGAAAATGGCGCCTGCGCTCATCTATGGAAATACAGTCGTCATCAAGCCGGCGACGGAAACGGCGGTCACTTGCCTTAAAATCATCTCATGTTTTGAAGAAGCCGGCATTCCAAAAGGAGTCGTCAATGCGGTGACAGGGCCGGGGTCTGTAGCCGGAATGCGCCTCGCCGGGCATCCCGATGTAAACGGTATTACATTTACAGGCTCCAATCAAACGGGAAAAATCATCGGCCGGACGGCTTTTGAACGCGGGGCGAAGTACCAGCTTGAAATGGGCGGGAAGAACCCGGTGATTATAGCGAATGACGCCGAGCTTGACCTCGCGGTTGACGCCGTGATCAGCGGCGCGTTTCGTTCAACAGGGCAAAAATGTACGGCAACAAGCCGCGTCATTGTATTAAGCGATATTTATAACCGCTTTAAAGAGAAGCTGCTTCAGCAAACAAAAGAGATCACGATCGGCGACGGTTTGAGAGAGGATGTCTGGATGGGACCGCTCGCCAGCAAACAGCAGCTTGACAACTGCCTGTCCTATATTGAAAAGGGAAAACAGGAGGGGGCGGACCTCATTTTTGGCGGAGAGAGGCTGACCGCAGGAAAATATGAAAAAGGCTACTACATTCGTCCCGCCATTTTTGAGCGGGTCACAACAGACATGACCATCGCCCGGGAGGAAATTTTCGGCCCTGTCATCGCCTTAATCAAGGCCGATACGTTGGAGGAAGCGCTGGAGATGGCCAATGATACGACATTTGGTTTGAGCGCCGCCATTTTTACGCAAAACATCGGCCATATGATGCCGTTCATTCATGAAATTGAAGCCGGGCTCATCCGTGTCAACGCAGAAAGCGCAGGTGTCGAACTTCAGGCGCCATTCGGCGGTGTCAAACAATCCAGTTCACATTCGCGGGAACAAGGTGAGGCCGCAAAAGAGTTTTTCACATCTGTCAAAACCGTTTTTATCAAACCGCCGTCCTGATCTTGCCGGAAAGAGGCTCCCTCTTTCCGAGAGGCTCCGAAATCGATACTCCTTCAATAACAAATGAATAAAGGAGAAGATGCTATGAAGAAAAATCGTGCTGCCTTGTCCGACACCGCTGGGAAAAAAAGCTCTGTCCGCTGGTTGATCGTGTTTATGCTGTTTTTCGTCACATCCATTAACTATGCCGACCGCGCGACGCTGTCGATCGCCGGTGATTCTGTTCAGCATGAGCTTGGATTGAGTTCGGTTGCGATGGGATATGTTTTTTCCGCGTTTGGCTGGGCTTATGTGATCGGACAAATTCCCGGAGGCTGGCTGCTCGACCGCTTTGGGTCGAAAATCGTCATTGCCGCCAGCATCTTCTTTTGGTCATTATTTACTTTTTTGCAGGGAACGCTCGGATTTTTTGCCGCCGGCACGGCGATCATCCTCTTATTTGCGCTCCGTTTTCTCGTCGGTTTGTCAGAAGCGCCGTCATTTCCGGGAAACAGCAGGGTGGTGGCCGCCTGGTTTCCCAGCGCTGAACGCGGAACGGCGTCGGCGATCTTTAATTCGGCGCAATATTTCGCCCTGGTGATCTTCTCGCCCTTAATGGGGTGGCTCACGCATTCTTTCAGCTGGCATACGGTCTTCGTTGTCATGGGCATTTTAGGCATGCTGATGTCTTTTGTCTGGCTGAAAACCGTTTATGATCCTAAACAACATCCGAAAATCAATGAAGCGGAATTGGCCTACATTGAAAAAGGCGGCGGGCTTGTTTCAATGGATGAGGGCAAACATGCGAAACGAAAGGAAAGGGAATCGCAGTGGCCATATATGAAGCAGCTTTTAAAGAGCAGAATGCTGATTGGGGTTTATATCGCCCAATACTGTATCACAACCTTGACGTATTTCTTTTTGACATGGTTTCCGGTCTATTTGGTGCAGGCCCGCGGCATGTCGATTCTTGAAGCCGGATTCGTCGCTTCACTGCCTGCAATATGCGGGTTTCTGGGCGGCTTGTTAGGCGGATTTGTCTCCGATTTTCTTTTGAAAAAAGGCTTTTCTTTAACGGTTGCAAGAAAAACGCCGATCATCCTCGGCATGCTCATGTCATGCACCATGATCATTTGCAATTATGCTGAATCGGCCTGGCTAGTCGTCTTGATCATGTCGCTCGCTTTCTTTGGAAAAGGCTTCGGCGCATTGGGCTGGGCCGTTGTTTCCGATACTTCTCCGAAAGAATGCGCGGGACTGAGCGGCGGCATCTTCAACACCTTCGGCAATATCGCGTCCATCACAACCCCCATTATCATCGGCTATATTGTCAGTGCGACAGGTTCATTTAACGGAGCGCTTGTATTCGTCGGCGCCAACGCGATTGCCGCCGTACTGAGCTACCTTTTTCTCGTAGGACCGATCAAGCGCGTGAAACTTGTGAAAGAAGAAACAGAAGCGGATACGTCATTGTCCATTTAAAATGTAAGCGCTTTTATAAAAAGGAGGATCATTCGAGATGACTTCACACATCAGCGAGCAGGTGAAAGAGGAGAAAACAGCAAACACCCCGGCTATTATCGATATGAAAGTCATTCCTGTGGCGGGACATGACAGCATGCTTTTGAATTTAAGCGGGGCCCACGGGCCGTTTTTCACACGGAACATCGTCATCTTAAAAGATTCGTCGGGCGCCGCAGGCGTTGGCGAGGTCCCTGGCGGCGAACGGATACGGCACACTTTGGAGCAGGCAAAGCCGCTTGTCATCGGCCGATCAATCGGCACATTTCACTCCATTTTGCAGTCGGTCAAACGCCGGTTTGCAGATCAGGATGCGGGCGGCCGCGGGATGCAGACCTTTGACCAGCGCACGACCATTCACGCTGTGACGGCATTGGAAGCGGCTCTCCTGGATTTGTTGGGAAAGTTTCTCGGCGTTCCTGTGGCGGCGCTGTTGGGGGAGGGGCAGCAGCGGGTTAAGGTGAAGATGCTCGGCTATTTGTTTTACATCGGCGACCGGAAGCGGACGACATTGCCGTATATCAGTGAACAAGACGCGGAAGATGAATGGTTCCGGCTGCGGCGGGAAGAGGCGCTTATCCCCGAAGCGATTGTCCGCCTGGCTGAAGCAGCCCATGAGCGCTATGGTTTTCACGATTTTAAATTAAAAGGCGGCGTCTTGGAAGGACAGGACGAAATCGAGGCGGTCACCGCTTTGGCGAAACGGTTTCCTGATGCGCGAATCACCCTTGATCCGAATGGCGCCTGGTCATTGGCCGAGGCGATTGAGCTTTGCAAAGACAAGCGCGATGTGCTGGCATATGCGGAAGACCCTTGTGGAGCGGAAGCGGGATACTCAGCACGGGAAATCATGGCCGAATTCCGTCGCGCGACAGGCGTGCCGACGGCGACCAATATGATCGCGGCAGACTGGAGGCAAATGGGCCACGCGATACAATTGCACGCTGTGGACATTCCGCTGGCAGATCCGCATTTTTGGACGATGCAAGGCTCTGTCCGCGTTGCTCAAATGTGCCATGAATGGGGATTGACATGGGGTTCCCACTCAAACAATCATTTCGACATCTCACTGGCGATGTTCACCCATGTGGCAGCCGCCGCCCCGGGCCGGATAACAGCGATCGACACGCACTGGATTTGGCAGGATGGGCAGCGTCTGACGAAACAGCCATTTTCGATTGCTGACGGATATGTTCACGTGCCTGATCGGCCGGGGCTCGGCATTGAGATTGATATGGAGCAGGTCGAAAAGGCGCATGCGCTGTATGAGAAAATGAATTTGGGCGCAAGAGATGACGCCAGCGCGATGCAGTTTTTAATTGAAAATTGGCGCTTTGACCCTAAGCGCCCGTGCCTTGTCCGTTAAAACGTTTCCAATCGCTCTAAAGCGGCCCCAAAGACGACATTGCCATATGCTGTATTTTGTCTTACAATATGAACAACTGAAAGGGGGCCCACAGTCGTGGAAGAAGAGATGGAAACATTACAGGTAGAGTCAGTCAATCGCAAAACATTGGCAAAGCAGGTTGTGGAAAGGATCGTCCATTTATTATCGAGCGGCCAGATGAGGCCGGGGGGCAAACTCCCGACAGAAATCGAACTCATGGAGAAATTGAATGTCAGCAGACCGGTTCTCCGGGAAGCTTTAATATCACTTGAAACGCTTGGGATTATCAAAAGAAAAACGCGTGAAGGCACGTATTTTAACGATAAAATCGGCATCCAGCCGTTTTCGGTCATGCTGGCTTTGGCGGTGGATAATTTGCCGGCGATTATCGAAGCGCGGATGGCGCTTGAACTCGGACTCGTTACGATCGCTGCGGAGAAGATCAACGACAGTCAGCTGGAAAAACTCAAGGAAACGATTGATATCATCGCAAACAGCACCGATAATGACTACGGCGAAGCGGATAAAGAATTCCACCGGATCATCGCGTTAAGCGCGAATAACCCGGTATTGGAGGGAATGATTCAATCACTCCTAATCACACATGCCAAAATAGACAGCCAGATCCCATACAGAGAAAGGGACCGGACTGTCGAATTTCATACGAATATTTTAAAGGCCCTTGAACAAAGGGACCCTAATCAAGCCTACCATCATATGTATGAGCATTTGAAATTTGTGCGCGATAAAATTTTGAACGGACTAAATGACGAAAACACCGTTCATTAACCAAAAAGAATATTGTCTCATTTGACAGCGCTTTCTTGGGAGGACAGTGTGGCGTATTGCTGTCCCTCCCCAATGGTACATGATCAAAATGGGGAGTTGATCCTATGGATGCACATGTAAACGATAATGAAACCCCGCTATACATTAAGGTGAATGAAAATGACAATACAGCGATGATCGTCAATACAGGAGGCCTTACAAAAGGAACGGTTTTTCCTTGCGGGCTCAAACTGCAAGAGCGTATTCCTCAGGGACATAAAGTCGCTTTGGAAGAGATCAACAAAGGCGGCGCGATCGTCCGCTATGGCGAAGTGATCGGCTATGCCGCCAAGCCTATTCAAAAAGGCGGCTGGATTTCCGAATCGCACATTACACTGCCGAAAGCGCCGCCGCTTGATGAGCTTCCCATTGCAAACAAAATACCAAAGCCAATGCCGCCTCTTGAAGGGTATACATTTGAAGGATATCGAAACGAAGACGGAAGCGTCGGCACGAGAAACGTTCTCGGCATCATGACAAGCGTGCAATGTGTCACAGGCGTTCTTGCACATGCGGTGAAACGGATTAAAGAAGAACTCCTTCCCAAGTATCCAAACGTCGACGGGGTGGCGGCGCTGGATCATCAATACGGATGCGGAGTGGCCATTCATGCGCCCGAAGCGGAGATTCCGATCCGTACGATTCAAAATATCACCAGGCACCCCAATTTTGGCGGTGAAGCGATGGTGGTCGGACTGGGCTGCGAAAAACTGCTTCCGACGAGGATAGCGCCTGAAGGGAACGGGAGAAGCATCTTGTCATTGCAGGAGCACCAAGGGTTTTCCAACATGATTCAATCGATCATGGAGATGGCTGAAGAGCGGCTGAAAAAGCTGAATGAGCGAAAACGGGTGACATGCCCGGTCTCGGATTTGGTCATCGGTTTGCAGTGCGGAGGCAGCGACGCTTTCTCAGGGGTTACCGCCAATCCGGCCGCCGGGTATGCGGCAGATTTACTGGTGCGCGCAGGAGCCGCTGTGTTGTTTTCTGAAGTCACAGAAGTTCGCGATGCCGTTCATTTATTGACACCGCGCGCCGCCAATGAAGAAGTCGGGCGCGCCTTGATTCGGGAGATGGACTGGTATGACCGCTACCTGGCAAGAGGCAAAGCTGACCGGAGCGCCAACCCGTCCCCCGGAAACAAAAAAGGCGGGCTGGCAAACGTGGTCGAAAAATCGCTCGGGTCGATCGCCAAGTCGGGAACAAGCCCGATCAATGCCGTATTGGCCCCAGGAGAAAAAGCGGAGCAGAAAGGCCTCATTTTTGCCGCGACACCGGCAAGCGATTTTATATGCGGCACCTTGCAATTGGCGTCAGGGATGCATCTGCAGGTCTTCACCACCGGCAGGGGCACACCGTACGGCCTGGAGATGGCCCCGGTCATCAAAGTGGCAACCCGGCAATCGTTGTCAGAAGATTGGCGCGATTTGATCGACATCAACGCCGGAAGAATCGCAACCGGTCAAGCCTCTATCGAGGAAGTCGGCTGGGAAATCTTCCACACGATTTTGGATGTCGCAAGCGGCAGAAAAACATGGGCTGAACATTGGGGACTCTCCAACGACTTGTGCTTGTTCAACCCGGCGCCTGTGACTTGATCCGAGTTAGCAGGAAAGGCAGGTTGATATCGGTCAAAAGATCCGGAGATTCAAGAGGCTTTAACTAGAAATATAAATAAATTTATAAAAAACACACGTTTTTCAATTACAATGAGTGTAATTGCACGTGTGTTTTTATTTTTAAAAAGGATGATGAGAGATGCAGCGTATATTGCTTGTTGAAGACGACCATTCAATCAGTGAAATGGTCAATCATTATTTAACAAAAGAAGGATTTCAGGTCGTACTTGCTTTTGACGGAGAAGAGGGCATCCGCTTGTTTCAGCAGGACAATTATGATGTGATCCTGCTCGACATCATGCTTCCTAAGCTGAACGGGATGGATTTTCTGAAAATGATCCGTGAACAGAGCAAAGTCCCGGTTTTAATGATTTCTGCAAAAGACGGGGATGTGGATAAAGCGCTTGGGCTGGGCTTTGGTGCGGATGATTATATCGCCAAACCGTTTTCGATGATCGAACTGACCGCAAGAATAAAAGCCGCCATTCGGCGGGCAACGCAATATTCCGTCAGTGAGCACACAAATCAAAATATAGTATATGTTCACGAGCTTACGATTGATATAGAAAATGTATCCGTACAAAAAAATGGTGAACCGCTTCAGCTGACATCGACGGAATGGAACATGCTGACTTTGTTTGTGACAAACCCTAAAAAAGTATTTACAAAAGAACAAATCTATCGTTCGGTTTGGAATGAGGATTATTTTGGCGATCAAAATATTATTAACGTCCATATGAGGCGCCTGAGAGAAAAGATAGAGGATGACCCTTCCTCCCCGCAATATATTAAAACGCTTTGGGGCATCGGATATAAATTAGGAGAGTTTTAGCATGACGATGTTATGGATTGGCATTCTTATGATGTTGGCATTTCTCAATATCGTTCAATATAAAATGAAAAAGCATCGGGATCGAAACTTGGAATACATCACGGAAAAGCTCAGTGTGATGCTAAATAAGCATGCGGCTGATCAAATTTTATTAGGAACGGATGACAAAATACTGCGGGCTCTGCTCGTGCATATTAACCAGTTTGTTGAGGAGCATCAGCACATAACAGCCCGTTTTGCAAAAACGGAGCAGTCAATGAAACGAATGCTGACCAATATGTCCCATGATCTGAAAACTCCGCTGACCGTCGTGCTCGGATATATCGAAGCGATCCAAAACGATTCGGACATGGCGGAAGAAGAGCGTGAAAGGCTGCTGGAAAAGCTTTCTCAAAAAACAGGTGAAATTATTCGGCTGATGAATTCTTTCTTTGACTTGGCCAAGCTAGAATCAGAAGATAAGCAAATACTGCTCACTAAAATACATATCAACGAAATATGCAGAAAAAACATTCTTCAACACTATGATGCTGTTCAGGCAAAAGGTTTTAAAGCAGTCATCGATATCCCGGATACCCCGGTTTATGTACATGGAAATGAAGAAGCGCTTGACCGGATTCTGCAAAACCTTTTGTCAAATGCAATTCAATATGGTGCGGACGGAAATCTGATCGGATTGTCCCTTACATATGATGAAACGCGGATTGTCATTACCGTCTGGGATCGTGGAAAGGGGATCAATGAGCCTGATCAGCAGCGGGTATTTGAAAGACTTTACACTCTCGAGGAATCAAGAAATAAAGCGTTCCAAGGAAGCGGACTCGGCTTAACAATTACAAAAAGACTTATTGAGAAAATGGGAGGGGAAATCTCGCTCCAAAGCAAGCCGTATGAACGGACAGCGTTTTCCATCACGTTAAAACGAATGACCTATTAACAAACGTAAGAATTTCTTAAGAAACAAGAAATAAAAAAGACAGTGTCCATCGCTACAATAGACACATGAGCAGAGACAGGAAAGGAGAAACAAAGTTGACTTACATCGTACAAACAAGCGGGCTCACCAAAACATTCGAAGGTCAAGAAGTTGTTTCAAATGTAAGCATGCATATACGAAAAGGAGAAATATACGGTTTTCTCGGCCCAAACGGAGCCGGGAAAACGACCATCATGAAGATGCTGACGAGCCTTGTAAAACCGACAAGCGGCGAAATCAATATCCTTGGGCATAAGCAGACAAATCGATCATACGAGATTCTCGGCAAAATAGGCAGCATGATCGAATATCCGATTTTTTATGAAAATCTGACAGCTATAGAAAATTTAAATCTGCATTGTGAGTATATGGGGTATCACAATAAAACCAAGATTCAAGAAGTGCTAGACATGGTGAACTTAAAAAATATTGACAGCAAACCCGTCAAAACATTTTCGCTTGGGATGAAACAACGTCTTGGAATAGCGCGAGCCATTCTCACTAAACCCGACTTGCTCATCCTAGATGAGCCGATCAATGGCCTTGATCCTGTCGGAATTAAAGAAATCAGAAATTTATTTCATGTGCTGAGCAAAGAGTATGGCATGACATTGCTGATCTCAAGCCACATCCTGAGCGAGATAGAGCAAATTGCCGATACAATCGGAGTCATTCGGGACGGCAGGCTTATTGAAGAAGTGTCTATGGAAAGCGTAAGGGGCCAGAACACAGAGTACATTGAACTCGTGACGCCGAATCAATTGCAGGCTTGCTTTGTGCTTGAACATGAGCTTCAGATTGCTAATTTTAAAATACTAAATGATAAAACGATCCGAATTTATGATGCCGAAGCTTCTCAAACAGCCATTTCTAAAGCGCTGGTTTTGAATGATGTAGAAATTGAAGCGATGAATAAAAAGTATACATCACTTGAAGAATACTTTGTTAGCTCAATCAACGACAATACGATTACCACGTAAAGGGGGAGAACACCTTGTTGAACTTGATAAAATTAGAGATGAAAAAAACAAGATTGGCGTGGTATTACAAAGGTGCAGTAATCGCAAATCTATGTATTCTCGGTTTTATGTGCCTGATCGGATCAGAGGAGAAAAACCTTCCGCAAGCAGAAATGTCGATGGCAGATACAGCTTCAACACTGTTGGTTTTGGGAGCTTTTGTGAGATCAGTATTTATTGTTTTTGCAAGCGTGCTGATTGCAAAACTCATTATCGGCGAGTACAAAAACAGAACGATCACGGTCATGTTTACATACCCAGTCAGCCGCAAAAAGCTGATGGCCGCCAAACTTCTACTAATAGGAGGACTTACGTTTTTTACAATTGTTGTATCGGAAATGATGATTGCAGTTGCCTTTTCATATCTTAATGAATCTTTTTCATTCAGCTCGGCTAAGCTGACCCTGCACGAAATAGGGAACGAGGTCGCCAATATTCTCATCTATGCGGTTGCCTCCGCGGGATTGAGCTTTATCCCCTTATACTTTGGAATGCGCAAAAAATCAGTTCCTGCAACTATTGTGGCATCATGCATCTTGATTACGCTGACTAGTCAGCAAAGTCCTGGATTTTCACTCGCATCGATTATTTATATTCCTCTTACATTGGCGGTAATAGGGGTTTTTATTGCCTATTGGTCTGTTCGAAAAATTGATCGCGAAGATGTCTTATGAGACCGGCGATTTGACTACTAATGAAGCTAGGGTTAGTTCGCCATTTATAGAAAACAACAAGGAAATCGGGTGAACATGGTGAGTTTTGAAATTCGCGGCATCTCTTTTTGCGTCATTCAAGTCGATGGAAAGGATGAACAGGTCAACTGATAGGCATGAATCCGATATTGTTCGGGGCTCATGCCTTTTTTAATCCGCTTATGATCCATGTATTATGCTTGACATGTTCAATGTTTTGAATTTCTCAAAATAAAGAAATTCTGATTTTACTTCGTTTTTTTGGGTGTGACGATACGGATTCATTTGGCATTGCCAGCCTTTGATCCGAGAAATCATGAGCTCATTTTCATCTGTCAGCCCGTTCACATAAAATCTCGAACCGATGGTATGGCTTAAAAAGAAACTTTAAATGAAAATTTGCAGAATTGAGAAATGGAAAGTGTATGTCCAAAAGAATCCCTCCGCTAAATAATCGGTCCAGCCATCTTCGCCTCACCCTTTTAAATTGTTTCCATAATTCCTCTACTGTCTCCGTGTATCAAACATACAGCCTGTTTTGCAGCAAATCTGATGAACATCTCAATCAAGACTAATTGAAGCGAAACTTCGTGTCATTCATTTCGTATACATATTAAGCGAAGAGTGCTTGGGATTGAAAATACATCAAATATTCACTTTTAAGTAAGGAACTGCTCAGTGGAAATGTTTATCGTCAGATGAGACTTTTGTATGATTTGTTCGGCTTGAAGAACAAACCAAAGACCTTTCTTATTCCCCGTCACAATCACCATTTAGCCTATTTCCTAGATGAATCATCCTCTTATTGACAGAGTGTTCGGGACGTTTTTCCTATTCATCTAATTTATTCCATGTTGTAACATAAGAAAGGATCGTTTTCAAGTGGGTCAATCGCATCAAAACGAAATATTTGAATGTCAGTTTACCATAAAGACCCTTGGAGGTTTTCAAAAATGAAAAAAATCATGATGATGTGTTTTGCTATAATACTAGCTTTTACAGGGGGATGCAGTATGAGCGACAGCCAAAAGAACGGCAATCAAGAAGAAGCCGTCAAACCGAAAGACATGGACCCGAAAGACCTGCCGCAAGTTCCGGCGTTTCAAGACGAGAAAACAAGAGAATACATGGCATCAACGAAGGAAATGGAGCCTGGATATTATCTGCTTGAGTCTAAGTTGAAGGGGTTTACGATGTTGTTTCCGGAGGATGGGGAATATGACGACAATTTATCGTCACTCGGAAAGGATGAGGAGATAATATCTTTCTATAGCTATAATAAAAAAACAAACGTTGCTCTTAATGCATCTGTAGAGTATTATCGCAATCAATCTTTCATAAACAATCCAAATGAAATGTTAGAGCAAGTTAAAGAGGAAAATGGATATAAAGGGGATTTTGAAAAGATTGAGAAAAGTGATAAGGATGTTTATTTTGCATTCATGAAAACTGTTCATGATGATATAGATAAAAAAAATAATGAGACATTTTCTTATATTGGTTATCTAAAGTCTAAAAAACAGGATTATGTTGGTATTCAATTTACGTTTGATTTCACTTGTCTTAAAAGTTCAAAATCTTGTTCTCTAAATGTTGATGCTGCTAAAAAGAAAGCTAAGAAATTAGTTAATTCCATCACATTTTTAACTATGAAGGAGAAATAGGATGGCGAATAAAAATATATTTCAAAATGAAAATGTGAAACTTCGTTTGATTAATTTAGAGTATAGCTATAAAAAAAGATTTGCCTCACAAAATCCAAATGAAGTAGCGAAAGCTAAAGAGGATTTCAAGACAGATATTCGTAGAATTTACAAAGAAGAAACAAATCATGAACTTACAGAAGAGATAGAGATTTATACATCAAAAGAAATTCTCCAGCAAAACAAAGACAAAACACTAAAGAATTCAGGATATGACGGTACGGCTATTCACTTAAAAGATAAGAAACGACATATTGACCAGCTCCATATTATATCTGAAGGCAGTGCAGATAATGAAGATTGGAAATATAATTTCTTTGGTTTGTTTTTGGGAATGGATAAAAAACAATACAAGGCTACAAGAGAGTTTACGAGGGTTTCCAAGAGGAAAGCTGGGAACTCTAAGGAACTCAAAACGTATGCCATGGGACATTCTCTTGCGAATAATAACCAAGTTTTAGTACAGCTTGTGAATGGTGAATTTGATGAGGTGTATGGGGTAAATGGGGCACAAATAAGTGTAGATCATTTATTGCTTGTTGATAAAAAAATGGCAAGAGAAATAAGAAAAAAATATCAAGTGAACGATCTTTCATCTATCCCAAAAGAAAAACTCAAAAAAGCCATCCTCAAATACTACAACGACAAAGGCGTCACCGCCAACATCACCCAGCGCGTCTCCAAAGACGACCCGCTTTACGGGGTCAGTAGCAGAGGGGATTTCATCACGTTCGGCGATGTGAGGATGACGGATACAAATCCGAATATCAAAGGGCTGCGAAGTGTCATTGATCATATTCCTGATGAAGATGTGCGGAAATTGAAAAGATACTTTCAGAAATATGCGGCTGATTATCGAAAGGGTGGTATTCAAGGTTTTGCTATGAGTGCAATAGGCGCTGATATGGACTTTTTAAACGGTTTAATGAATGAAGAGGGTACAGCTCAAAAAATCGCATATTGCGTACAAAACCCGATCCGTTTATCAAATATGATTGGTGCACTGGATCAAAAGCTGCCTAAATTCAAAGAATTTTTGAAAAAAGTCAAGGATTACAGCGGCCCTATTCTCGATCAGCTTGAAGAAAACGGTTATATTGATAAAACGAAAAAAAAGACCATCCAAAAAGACATAGACGAAGTAGATCGGCTGACTGGGAAACTGGATGTTTTATATGAAAAGATCAAATTCCTTGTCGACTGGAAGACCGTTATATTCACTCTTAGTGATCGTCAACTTTCTCAATCACTAATAAACGATTTAATCGCATTTTATGCTGTTTGTACAGAGTTGGGAAAAGCCCTGGGCAAACTGGACCAAGATACAAAAGACCTTCTCAGCCTCATCGGCGAAGGCCATGGATTGACACCGATGTTAAACGCTTTATCCAAAAAGAAAGGCATCAGCTACCA
This sequence comes from Bacillus sp. NSP9.1, assembly GCF_000465465.2. Classification (NCBI taxonomy): domain Bacteria; kingdom Bacillati; phylum Bacillota; class Bacilli; order Caryophanales; family Bacillaceae; genus Bacillus; species Bacillus sp. NSP9.1. The sequence goes on along the minus strand of NZ_CP048273.1, from coordinate 4,330,964 downwards.
AGGCGGGGATCTTTATTTTTCCAAGAAAGGCAAGGACGGAAAAGAGATTAAAGTCAATCTGTCGTCGGCCGTCAGAATTTATCAGGTCGGGATGGCCGCCATTTCCAAGATTGAGGATGAAATCGACCGTTATCAGCGCGTTTTTCACCACGAAATTCACGATCATTTTGCAAATCAAAAAGCCGCGCTTACGAAAGCGATTCATGACATGGAAGCCAATCCCTCCCAATATCAATATGACCTTCAGTTCAAACTTGCCTCAGACATCGCCGGATTCGGCAGCAAGCTGGAAAAAATCAGTGTCAACGAGTCGTTCCACACAGCTGCGCTTCCACAGTGTGACGGAGTCGTCAGCGAATTAAAAAAACAAACCTCAGACAAAAAACGATTTGTGAAAGACATTCGCTCAAGCATTGAGAAACTTTGTGATGAGGACAAGCAAATCTCGGCGTTATTTGATTTTAAGGCATAGGAGGATTCAATAGAGATGGTAAAACCGTTGTTCGAGGAAACTAAAACGGTTTCGACAACATATATGTTTTTAAGCAGCATTTCGGCAAAGGAAAAAGCGGCCCGTCTGAACGCTCCGCTGAAAGGCATATTGAAAGAGCTGAACGAGTTTGACAAGAAGCTAAAAAGTGAGATTGAAGGGCAAAAAGGCATGATCATCACGAAAATCAAAGAAGAACTGGATCACAAAAGCGAAAACCGCAAAACGGTCATCACCCGCATGAAACAAGATAATGAGCAGTTTGCCGGCAGCTATCATGACATCATTGAAAATCTGCGGAAACAAAGCGTGACACTCCACTATAAAAAGAATAAGCCCCTGGATTAAAAAAGATGGCCCCTGCAATCAGAGGGCATCTTTTTTCAACAAAACGGCCATTTCCTCTCATCCGACTAAAATTGACGGACGTTCCGGATTTACCTATACTTGAAGAACTGAAACAACAAGGAAAACGGGTGAACATGTCATGGAATTTGAAATTCGCTATATTTCTTTTTACGTCATCCAGGTCGACGGCAAGGATGAGCAGGCCAACAAGCAATATAAACATTTTCAGACGCTGGATACAGAGGAATTTGAAAACAGTGAGCTGAAGGATTTCTTAGACGGGGAATTGAAAAAAATCGTCAAGCGGAAAGCCGAACGCCATCCGAAGTCAGAACAGGTGCCGACGAAAATCGGCCGCTTCATCACAGAGCCGGGGCATGAGCTCGACTCCAATCCAAACTATAATCTGTTTCACAAGACAAAGCTGGCCGAGACAAAGGAAGAATTCAATGAACTGAGCGAACAGTTCGTCCGCACATACCTCGATACGAGCGCCGTCAGGGGAGGCGTTTTTTTAGTGGCGACAGCCGTACCGCGCAAATACTTCGATGATACATTTGTCTTTGTCATGAAGTGCGATTTTGAACCGAAGGTCGCTTCGATCGCCGATGAATCGTCGTTGATTCGCAAGGTCGAAATGGCGATCACGACGAAAAACATGAAATCGATTCAGTATCCGCACATGCCTGAAGAGGGGATGACAGAGGAAAGCGAAGTGAAAATTCACCAGGCCTCACACGCCCGCTACTTCGAAGATTTCCTGAAGTTCGTCGAGTACGGCGAGTCGATGCCGGAAATCATGAAATCGCAAGTGATGAACATGGTGCAGGAGCACGTGTATGAAGCGTTTGAAGACAAAAGTGAAGAGCTCCAGCAGTTTGAACACGACCTCGAAATCTGGGAAGCGAGCGAGAAGCGGGAGATTCAGGAACGCCTTGACACCCATCAGGTGATCGAAGCTTCCGCTCAAATCGTTGAGCACATGCCTGAAGCAGAACTGAAAATGAAATTGGGAGAAACCGAAATTAAAGGATTGCTGGCCGAATTCGGAGACTCGATCCATCTCGCCAAAGTAAACGGCCGCTATGTGGCGCTGATTGAAGCGGAGACGATTACCTTTGAAAAGGGGAGCTCGCCGGTGGAGTTTTATAAGCCTGAAGGGCTGCACGAGGTGATTGAGCGGATAAGGAATAAGAGCGGCAGTGAGGAGGATTAGAACCTTTTTCCAATAAAAAATGGCATCCTAGAACGGATGCCATTTGCCTATTTAACTTGTTACTGAAGCACTTCTTTTAGCAATTCGATTGCGTTTTCTTCACTCGGATCGTTTGTTCCGAGTTCGCCTCGGAAGGCTTTGGAGAGGATGGATTGTTTTAGAGTTTCTAAACTAGATTCAAGTTGAATAATTAATTTTGAGTAATCATCTTTTGAGAAAATTTCATTTAGAATTTTAACAATAGCATCTTGTTCTTCTTTAGGTGGCAAAGGCAACTGGTAGTTTATTAAGAAACTTTTCGGGCCCCTTTGTTGTCCAACAGCTTCTGTCATTTCTCGCTTGGCTTCAGTTCTAAATCGCTGTGATCGAACCAGATAGTGAATATACTGTTCATTGATATATTCTGAAGTCCGTAAAACATGGAATTCTGTTGAACCAAATCCATACCCGTTTTTTACATTTCTAGCTATACTGATTTTTCCGTTTTCCATACAAGGAGTTATTTTCGATCATTTTCTAGAAAGAATGTATAGTCTTTCTTAACTTTAGAGTATACCCTTTTTTCTGGCTCTTCTATTTTTCCTGTCTTATCACTAACTGCAGGCATTGGTATGAATGTGCACATTTGATCTTCAGATACATTATCGAGCTTTTTCTTTGGAGGATTAACTTGTATAACCTCTCCCAAACTCACCATTTTCCACTTCTCTGGGATCTGTTCGTTTTTTTGCTCTTCATTCAATATTTTCAATATTTTTGGGTTTAACGAGATTAATTATTTTTCTATATAGCGTTTCTACACTTTCAATATTGGGATGTTGCCCTCTCCATTTTTTTATTAAAATACCACGAAACGCCTTATCCAAAATAGCCGCTCAGCGAAGTTCAAACGTTTCCTTTGCTTCCTCAATCAATCGCTTTGCTTCTTCGATTTTACCGAGAAGGCGTTCGACTTTTTCGCCCAATTCGTTTTTGTTCACAAAAAGGAGGGAGAGGTACTAGTTGTTGTTTTATAGTTGATAAATTTAGTTCAACTTGATTTGTACTACCGCTCCATGAATTGTTAATTTTATTTTGGATAAAAGGACCTGATAACCATCTATATAGTAAGTTACTACTTATAGCATTATTATTAGGCCTTACTACTGTCACATCGCATCTTTGATTGAGTGTTTTTCCTGATGCGAAAGGTTTATTTTCTTGGATGCTTAGGGTTTATTATCCAATAACCGTCTATAAAGTGATAAACTCTATACTGATCATTACTTTAGTCATGCAGTTTTTGGGAAGTGAGGTATTACAAATGATCGGTTCAATCCTAGGAGAAACGCTGGCTCTAGATATCATGAAAGTCGATTTATCGCTGAAGAAGGAATTTTTGGCCGAGTTGAAAGCCTGCCGCGCAGAGCTAAAAGCCGATAAAACAGAGTTCTCTGATTCCAAAAAGATGATCACAGAACCGCAGTTGTCGTCTCATACGTGGCAAGGCAGCCTCGCTGATTCCTTTGAGCAGATTCGAGACTTGATGAAGACTGCCTACAATGACATTAGTGGAAAACAACTTCCTGATGTTTTAAGCAAGATTGATGAACGAATCAAAACTTTACAAGAGGACATTCACTCGCTTAGCCAAGAAGTTCGTTCTTTGGAGAAAAAGATAGAACATGAGAAGCGAGAAGCGCGAAACAAGGAGTAATTGAAAAATGGGTCAAGAAATAAAAGTGAAGACCGGTGAAGTCAAACAAGCGATTTCTAAATTGAAGCATTCAAGCCATTCGATAAAAGCGTCGGTTCCGACAGATGTCAAAGGCCAGAATCATTTAGATACAGCGAAAAAGATAGATGAATTAAATCAAACAATGAATGAGGTTGCTGAATCCTATGCCTCGGCTTTTTCAAAACAAATCGCCCAAATTGAATCAGCCGTTGAAGCAATCAAGGACACCGACAAACAGCTGGCTTCATCGATGAAAACGAAATAGAGGAGAATTTCTATGAAGACTCTGGATGTTCAAGCGTTACGAAATGGAATAGATGATACGCTGGAACAGTTAAAAAAACAAGCAGATGAAATTGCCAAAGTCAAAAAAGCGTCGACGGCATCACATCTCTTGATGATGCCTTAAAAGGAAAAGGCGGGGACGCCATTCGCGCCTTTTACGAAGAATGCCATACTCCGTTCTTGCGATTCTATGAAACGTTCATTGAAGAATACCAATCGGCATTGAAAAAAATCAAAACCTCACTGGATTCTTTTGAATCAAATCACAACGGATATATTTCACAAGCCTTTCTCGAACACGAACTGGAACAAGGCTTGAACGCGGCCGATCGAACAACGAAACATTTGGTTTCCAGAGCCAATGCCACGATCTCAAAAGTCAGCCATATCGCCGATTTACCTCAGTTGGATGACAGTGATTTTCATGAACAGAATCAGAAAGCCAAAAAGGAAATCAGCAGCACTCTTGAAAAGCTCCATGCTTTTGACAGGGAGCAAACAAACGCCCTGAAAACTGCTGAACAAGACCTTGAAACGATGCAAAAATACATTACAAGGCTCGAGAAAATGTATACCGGGCCTAAAATTGAAATCACCGGCTATCAAAAAGGATCGATTTTAAAACCGGATGAAAATGAAATCAACGGGATAGCGAGCGGACTTCAGGGCAAGCTGGAGAATGCCGAGTCGTCTCCGATGGAGATAATGCTTGAAAAACTCAACAAAAATGAAGGATCCAATGTTGATACGGTGGCTGGAAAAGAGAATGATGAAAAAATCAATCAAGAAATTCATGCAAAAAATACTGTTTTGACTGACCTGCAAAAAGAATTAGCAAAACATCCGGAGGTTTATGGAGATATCCGTGTAATTGGTGGTAAACTATATAATCATAAAGGATGGAAAAAGGTCAAAACAGTTGATGTTGCCGATGAAGTGGTTCAAAATCCAGCAGACATTAAATATATCGGCGGTCGCTACCATGTGTATGAAAATAACCAAATCGTAAGAGAGTACATTGTAAACGGCAAAGTGAAGATGGAAGTCGTCGAGCATATACCAGATAGCAGGAGTCAAGGTAGTATTAAGCGCGATTTTGAAGGAACTTCTTTAGAACCAGTAAATGATATAGCTGACTTTGCCGGAAAAGAACTAACAGGCGGTAATGATGCGCTTCGAGTCATAACTGGTAAAGATCCTGATACAGATGAAAAAGTCTCTGGAATCGAGCGTGTTACAGACGGAATTTTTTTAACACCTGTTGGAAGATTACTGAAATACGGCAAAAAAGGATTCAAGTTATTCAAAGGTGAAGAAGCAGCAAAGAAAGTTTCAAAGGTTAAGGAAGGTCCTCGAGGAAAGAAACATAGTAAGTGGTGGCATCCGGGATATGTAGATAACTTAAGTCCTGCCAAAACTATTCTCGGGGTTAAAAAATCACCTAAAGGTTTATCGACGCTTGGTAGTTCTACACGTCAAAATGCAGTAGATGCGGGAAAAGGTTGGGTTGGTAATGGAGCAAAGAAAATACTTGATAAATCGGGGAATTTTATAGGATATAAAAGTGCAGATGGAATGAGAGCTTTTAGGCTGCAATATAAGCCAAAAGAGAAAATGTGGAGAGCAAACTTCACTGAAAATGAAATTACGGTTGTTGGGTCGAAAACGGAATTAAGAAATGTACATGTAGATATATTAGATTAAGAGGTGGAAACTATGTTGGAACTTAAAGCTTTAACAAAGGATTATGAAAACTGGGGTCATGATCCAGATGATTTCTATGTTTCATTTGAACTTGATGTAGGGGAACAAGATATTCCAGGAGCCTCTGATTTATTTATTTTTCATCTTATTAGTCCAAAGAGATTAAATAAGATTCTTGAAAGTACAGAAATTGAATTAGGTCATGGATATTTAATAATGAATGATTTTAATATGAAAACGATTAGTACTACTGTAGAAAATATCATGAATAAGTGTAAAGATGAGGATTATGATAAGTACATCAATAATTTATCTCAATACTTTAAATGGCAAGGATAAGTATAATTAAAAATAAGATGTTTTTGAAAACGATAACTTTACAATGTCACAAGTACATATACGAGTTTGAAAGCACTTTTCCTTTGTGGATGTACTTTGAATTAAATACGTTAATAGGGAAAATCTTGGTTCGGTCTGTCCAAACTTGAACGCTTTCGCTTGTCTGTTTGTGGTCATACTAGCTGAGGGTGGGAACACTTCCTTTATCAGGATCATTTACATGATTCTTGGTTTTTTTCGTTGTGGTGCAACAAAAAACCGTTAAAATAAGAATTTCTTTAAGGAACGGAGGGATTTCCTTATGGCATACATTCGATTCCGATTTTCGCTAACTAAATAGTGAACAAAGTCTCTGCCTGTGTGCGGGGAAAATCGGAATTGGTCTGCCTTTTTAGGGAACCCTCATCAACATATACAAGGGAAGAGGCGCGATTCGGCGCCTCTTTTTTCTGTGAATGGAAAACACTTTGTCATCTCTTTTTCCGTTTCTTATCAACACAGGCAGACGACCTGTGTTTTTTTATGAAAAAATAAAGGGGAAATCATAGATGACAAATGTTAACAGAAAAATTGAACACATGTTGAGCTTGGCGGAGAAACATGGACTCCGCCTGAAACGGCAACATGCCGAGCTGAATGAGTCGGGCATGGATTTTCAAGTCGCTTTTGCCAATGATGAATATGGTGTCAGGTGGGTGCTGAGAAGACCGAGGCGTGAAGATGTCATCAAAAGGGCAGCCGATGAAGGCAAGGTTTTGCAGCTGTTAAAGAGCCATCTCCCTGTCGATGTTCCGGATTGGCGGATTCATACAGCGGAGTTGATCGCGTATCCGAAGCTTGCCGGTATTCCGGCGGCGGTCATTGATATGGAGATCAAGAATTATGCATGGAATATGAATCACCAGCCGCCGTCTGAAGCGTTTGTGAGGTCATTGGCGAAAACGCTCTCTATCCTGCATGGCATCGATCATCAGACCGCAGCGGCACGGGGCATACAAGTGTTAAGCCCGGATGACGTAAGGCAAACAAAAGGCGAACAGATGGAGCGGATCAAAAAAGAGCTGGGTGTCAGCCGCGAGCTTTGGGAGCGATGGCAAAGGTGGCTTTCCGATGATTCGTATTGGCCCAGTCATACCGCGATGATCCACGGCGACCTGCATCCGCCTCATGTATTGATTGACGATCATGACCAAGTCACGGGCCTTTTGGATTGGACGGAGGCTAAAGCAGCTGATCCGGCTAAAGATTTCCTTCTCTATCAGACGATTTTAGGAGAAACGGAAACGGACCGGCTTATCGCGTATTATGAGGAAGAAGGCGGCCGCGTCTGGCCGCGGATGAAAGAGCACATTACGGAAATGCAGGCCGCCTACGGAATCGACATCGGCCTGTTCGCACTTGTGACAAAGGAAAAAGAGCACATGGATATGGCGATGGAGGCGTTAGGGATAAAGTAATTAAAGTCAAAAGCTCCCCTTAAGATTTTCTTAAGGGGGAGCTTTTAATGTCGATTGATGAAGAAACGGTCAAAATGGAATTTGGAGTGATCAATCCCAGTGGTACCTTCATCTCACAATGTATATACATAGTATAGTCGTAATATGCTCAATTTGTGCTTGCTGTAAACCAGCCAAACGCAAAAAAGGCTATCGATCTAATCGATAGCCTTTTCATGTTCATGGATATTATAAAAACACCTTTTCAATCAAATCAAAAAAAGCGGTTTTTTCTTCTTTTGGCAGCTTGTCAAACATCTTGTCTATCAGCGCCTGGCGGTTTTCCACCATTTGCGCGGCGATCCGTTTTCCCTCTTGTGACAGCTCGAGCCAGACGGTGCGGCGGTCTTCGTTATTTCTCGACCTGATGACAAGTCCGTCTTTTTCCAAATGATTCAGAGCGGTCGTAGTCGCCGAGGGAGACAGTGAAACGTCCTGCAAAATGTCCTTTACCGTACATGTTTGGCGTCTGTAGATGATGCGCAAAATAAACCCTTTAACACTGGTGATGTTTTTGGGGATCGTTTCTTCGTCTATTTTCTTTGAATAACGCAAATACTTCGTCAATGCATGGTCCAATAGATTGGCTTCTATCCTATGGTGCTTCATAAAGGTTTCCTCTTTTCCGGCATCATGTGAAAGGAGATTTCTGAACTAATCATACATAGGTCAATTTTATCATAAGGACGGCCGGCAAAAAACTTTTGCAGCTTTAAAAATTAATTATCTTCATTATCAATTCATAAACATAACAATTCCAATATGAAATAGTTTTACAATGGATATTTTTTGTTTTAGAATGAATTTGTGCGTCACAAAATCTCACCAAGATTTGTGAGAAACAATGAAAATTTGGAGATGAAAATGTTGGGTACACTTCAGCAATTAATCAATCATCATATGGAATCTTCTGATGAGTTGGAGGCATTGTCAGGGGGAGGACGAACGTTTACGTTTCAGGAATATCATCAACGCGTTAACCAACTGGCACACTATCTGCTGGAGGAGGGTGTTCAAAAAGGAGATCATATCGCGATTTTATGTAAAAATAATCACCACTTCCCGGTTATTTTGCTGGCGGCATTAAAAATCGGTGCGACTGCCGTTCCTTTAAGCTGGCAATTGACACCTTATGAATTAAAGGGAATCCTGGATAGCTGCCGGCCTAGGGCCATGTTTTATGACATGGAGTTCGCCGATACATTGTCACCTCTTCAGAAGGAGCTTCAGTTCTGCCTGATGATCGAAGCAGGAGCGGGAATGAACACGACCGAACAGTTTGAACGTCTTTTTAAAGACCGGCCGTCACGGGTAGAGGCGGCGCAGGTGACTGAACATGATTTGGCTTTAATGCTGTTTACATCAGGCACGACAGGGAATCCGAAAGGTTGCATGGTCAACCACGGCAGTCTGGCTGCTTATTTGAACGATGTCAGTGTGAAAGGAAAGCGGCTGAAAGGAACCCGCTTTTTGGCAAGCCATCCGCTATATCATATGAGTTCGCTGAATCATGTCTTGCAGGCCGCGTTTGACGGTGCGGCGCTGTATTTCTTATGGGACCCTGAACCGTTTGAAATCCTGCAGGAGATCGAGAAAAAACGCATCCATATGATGATGGCGTTTCCTTCCGTTTATACGTACATGCTCGAGGAAATGAAACGGCACCGGTTTGATCTGTCATCCATCATGATGCTTGCTTCCGGCGGTACAAAAGTGCCTGTGCGCTTGATTAAGGAATACAAAGATTTTGGAATTCAAATGGTGCAAGGCTATGGAAGTACAGAGGCATGGACGGTCAGTGTGTGGAGGCCGGAGATGGGCTGGGATAAAGCCAATTCAGCCGGCCAGCCGATTCCAAATGTCACAGTGAAAATCAAAGATCCGGACACACAGGAAGATCTTCCAACAGGTGAAGTCGGAGAGGTCGTCATCAAGAGCCCTTATGTGTTTGAAGGGTATTACCAAAACGTGGCCGCTACCCAAAGAGTGCTGAAAGATGGATGGTTTTACATGGGAGATTCAGGTTTTCTTGATGAAGACGGGTTTTTATTTATTACCGGTCGCTATAAAGATGTCATTGTTTACGGCGGTGACAATATATACCCGGATCAAGTCGAAGAGATCATCGACCAGGTGCCGGGTGTCATCGAGTCGGCTGTGATCGGTGTTCCCGATGAGATGTACGGAGAGGTTCCGCGGGCATATGTCGTCAAAAACGACAACTCTGACCTGCGGGAGGAAGACATTATCGCCTATTGCAAAGAACGTCTCTCAGACTATAAAATTCCTGAAGTCGTCTTTACGGATAGCCTTCCGAAAAACAGACTCGGCAAAATTGTCAAAACAGAATTGCGGAAAAAGGCTGTTAAAGGGCAGTGAGCCATTCAAAAGTGCATCCAGACACGCTGGATGCGCTTTTTTTTGTAACGTTTTCCAGCGCCAAACACACTACAACATTAGGGGGTGAAAATGGAAATGAAATTAAACTGGAAAACGGCAGCTGTGTGGATCGCGCTTTTTTTAATAGCCGGCTGCGGAGGTGCGAAGAATACCGGGCCGGCGCCTGTTCCCAAACAGCAGTCAGCGCCGGGTGCAGAACCATCATTTGCCGCAGCTGAACAGCAATTTGCTTTCGAGCTGTTTCGCGAATTGGTGAAGCAAGAAGGGTTGTCACATAACATCTTCCTCTCTCCGTACAGTGTGCAGCAGGCGTTGGTCATAACCGCCAACGGCGCCGCGGAAGACAGCCGAAAAGAGCTGCTGGATGCTTTGCATCTTAAGCGGATGAGGATGACATCGATCAACAAAGCGTCCCGTTCTGTGAAACAATTCTTCCATACGCTGGAGCACGGCGAGCTTTCCGTAGCAAACTCGATATGGTCCAGGCCTGATGTGAAGAAAAGTTTTGCAGATACCATTAAAGGGCTCGGACATGCTTACCAGCTTGACCGGGATTTACAGAAGGCGGCGGACAACATCAACGACTGGACGGCAAAGGAGACGAAAGGACGGATTGAAAAAATCGTCGACCGCGTCTCTCCTGACACACTCGCCTTGATTATCAATGCCGTTTATTTTAAAGAAAGCTGGAAACAGCCATTTGACAGCAATCTGACGGTTCCTCAGAAGTTTTATTCATCGGACGGCTCTTCAACAAAACATCCTATGATGATGCAGACAAACCGCCTTCCATATCTGGAAAACAAGGATTTCCAAGCCGTTAAGCTTCCCTATCAAGACGAACACTTGGCTTTTGTCGTGATCCTTCCGAAGAAAACGAAAACTCTTCAGTCACTGCTTCCTGTGATGACGTATGAGCATTGGCGGGACTGGCAAAAGGAGTGGGAATTGAAGCAGGTTGAGCTCAAACTGCCGAGGTTCTCTTTTGCTACAGAATATGTTTTAAACAAGCCTCTCAAAAATATGGGAATGCAAACGGTGTTTCATCATGCCGACTTTTCAAATCTGTTTGCGGAAAAAACGGGAGGTTTCATCAGTGAAGTCAAGCACAACACGTTTATTCAAGTGGATGAGAAGGGCACTGAAGCCGGGGCGGCCACGAAAGTCGAGATTGTTGAATCGGCCGCGGTTCCGGATGTGGCAATGACGGTCGACCGTCCGTTTTATTTTGCGGTAACGGATGAGAAAACCGGGATGCTTCACTTTTTAGGCAGCATCGCCAAGCCGACGGAAAAGTGAAATTGTTAAAATTGAGTATTGCTTCTATTATTTTCTTTAAAATGACATTTAATTGCCGATATAAGGAAAGGGAGTTCCTTTTTGGTGATGAATGAAAGGGAGGCAAGACAAATGAAAAAATGTTTATGTTTTTTGATGTTCGGTCTTTTGTTGTTAGCGGTGCCGACGTTTTCAGCCTCAGCGAGCGTATACGAAGATGAGTACGAACCGAATAATTCAGCAGCTTCCGCGCATGATATCGGATTGTGGAAATATAAGACGATTTCCGCTACGATTCATAGTCCCGAAGATCAAGATTTTTATAAGTTTTATGCAACAAAAGGGGAACAGCTTGCCATTCACCTTAAGAACATCCCTGCAGGTACAGACTACGACCTTGCTTTATTTAAAGACACCTACGGCTATCCTGAAATTGACGCTTCTGAAAGAACGGGAACCCAAAATGAAATCATTCGTTTTGATGTTCCTGAAACGGGAAAGTATATCGCCGCCGTCAAATCGAAAAACGGCACATATGATGGATGGGGATTTTACAGGCTTGAATTTATAGACAGAATGAAAAGCGGCACATATACGGCCAGACTATCTCCAGCCGCAATATCCAGCCCTGGAAAAGGGGCCGTTTCGCCAACGGCTGTCGTAAACTTGGCAAATGTCTCAGCCATCCCTGACGGAGCGGTCGTCAAGAGCGTATCGGCAGAAGGAACGATTTCCCCGAGTCTTGGCAACACCTTTAGAGAAGTGATGAACAAGGAAGAAGGCATCTGGCATACGACCGTCTCTGGTGGAACATTGTTCCCGGACATTAAATTGGAAAACGGACTGCCTGTCAAAACGACATGGAATGCCAGATATTATTCGCTTGCATGGAGCAGTTCTACTTGGAGATCGCCGGAGCTAAAGATCAACTACCAATATGACCAAACATACGGCTGGTAAAAAATAATTGAAAGGAGCTCCCATGAATATTCGAGATACGGTAAAACTTACGCTCTTTACAGAAAAGCTGAAGGATTCACTTTCATATAAACAGCAGTCAAACACAAAAAGGTCTGAGTCCGAAGCCGTTGCTAAAAAGGATACGCTGACCATCAGCAAACAGGCTGAAGAAGCGCAAAAAAACGGACAATCGGGAAAACCGCGAATGAATGGTGCACAGTTTGCCATTTATTCTCTCTATGTAGACAGACAGCGCCTCAGCAGCACGATCGAAGAAACTCTCAGCGAAAACGGTATCACCCTTGCGGAAAATGAAAGCATCCAAATTCATATTGATGAAAAAAATAACATTACAGTTGAAGGGACTCTTGACGATCAGAAAAGAGTGCAAATCGAAAAGGCGCTGAATGGCGTAGAACAGCTGGGAGCGCGGCTGTTAAGCCATTCGGATTATGTCGGTGAACAGAATGGAAAGCCGGTAGACAAAGCCGCTTACGAAAAATGGCATGTCAATGAGTTTTTAAAAACGATGGCCGGGCTGACGCTGTCGGATGTCAGCTTGAATGAAGCGGGTGACATCATCGGCGGAAATGAGAAGCTTGAAAAAGTCATGCAAGCGGCCGCAAACCCGAAAAGCGATTTGGACAGAAGCTGCCGAAGCATGCTGAAAAAACTGAAGAATGTATTGGCAAAAGGTCCGGACACCATCCCCGACAGATCCGCTACTTTTGGCTATTCCGGCGGAACGCTCATGGATCTGAATGTTTCAAAAGGATTTTCCACCGGAGAGCTTGAAGAATGGCTGGATGATCCGCTGTTAAGAAAGGCCATCCTGAATGGCTGATCTGATATATAACGAGCCTTTTGAGCCTGAAGAATGGGCTTGGAAAATTGGCGGTGACACATATTTACTGAAAAAACACCGGCAAATTGACTGTGAATATAGTGAAGAAGACCATGAAGGGTTCTTTGAGTATGATTACGATTTTATGACTCTTTCTTGTTTTGATGAAAAAGGGACCGAGCTATTTACCGCCAGAACATATTGCGATGAGGATGAGATGCACTTCCTTTCCCGTCCGAACGGCAGCCTTAAGGACAATGAACGTCAAGTGATAGAGAAAATTAAAAAAAAGTTTCATGTTATAGATATAAGATATTAAGCAGGCCGAAGGGCTTGCTTTTTTTAAGGCGAAAAAATTTAAATTTTCGCATTGACTCTCACGTTGCGTGATACTTTATAGTCAATAACAAAGGGAGGTCAAATTCATGAAAATGAAAGTGAAAGAAGTTGCTGACTTAGTCGGCATCAGTGTGCGCACATTGCATCATTATGATGAAATCGGACTTTTGAATCCGTCGGAGACAACTGAATCGGGCTATCGGCTGTATTCAGATGACGATCTGGAAAAGCTGCAGCAGATTTTGTTTTTTAGAGAGCTCGACTTCCCTTTAAAAAAGATTAAAAACATTCTCGAAAGTCCTTCTTTTGACCGCAATGAAGCGCTCCAGATGCACCGCAAAATGCTTTTGGAGAAACGCAGACGGCTGGATCAAATGATTGACACCATCGACAAAACGATACAATTTGCGAAAGGAGAAATTGAAATGACGAATGAAGAAAGGTTTGCAGGCTTCGATTTCAGCCAAAACCCATATGAAGAGGAAGCGCGTGAACGCTGGGGAGATGAAGCCATCGACAAAACGAAGGCCCATATTGAGGCTATGTCCGAAGACGAACGAAAAGCAATGGAGCAGCAATATGATGCCATTTACAGAAAAATCGCCGCCCTTCGAAATGGTGCGCCTGATTCAGAAGAGGCGCAGGCGGCCATTCAAGAATGGTATGATTTTTTAAACCAAAATTCCGGTCATCACTTTTCGCTTGAGACTTTCAAATGCATCGGGCAAATGTATGTCGATGATGAACGCTTCACAAAAAATATCGATCAGTACGGAACCGGTTTGGCGAAGTTTATGTGCGATGCCATGGCGGTTTTTGCGGACCGGAATAAGCAATGATAAATGGGGCTGTCCCAAAAGGTCATGACCATGACCTCTTGGGGCAGGCTTTTTAATTTTACAGAACTTTAAGACGGGGAGATGCTTTTTCGCGTAACCAAAAGGCTGTTTTTCGATAGAATACCGATTGAATTCAAATGCTGTATTCTCACATTTTGTTAATTGGTCCCTTCATTCAGCCTCATAATATATTGTTTTGGAGTAAGAAAATGCTCTCGGCATTTGAGAGCGTTATGGTAAAATATTCTTTGTACACAAAAGCTAAGTGCTCACTTGAGGGAGTTCTTGCTCATCCCCATTTGAAAGGGGGTGATGCATATGACAACATTCGAAACAATCTCTTTAATGATTGCTTTCGGCATGTTAATTGCCGTGTTGTCTAAGAAAGAAAAATAGACACTCCCTTAAGCCTTGGCAAGTGAAAGGGATAGTGTCTGTGTTAGAGCTATCTGAGCAAGCCCCTTGATGGGCCGCTTGTGTGCAACGACTCGACTGTTGGCGCAGTCGGGTCTTTTTTATTTTATGCATTTCTTAAAGAAGAAATACATTTTACATGCAGCAATCATACTGTGTTTGTTCCTAAGAAAGAAGAATGGGGCTTAATGAAAATATGTTATTCCATATATTTATATTACTAATTCGTGCCTGTGAAAGCAACTCATAATGCATGATGGGTTCATTCAATTAATGAAATGCCTGACAAAAATAGTGAACGGCAGCTTCTCTTCTCATGTTTGAGCTTGTCATTTTGACGGAGTCAGTATTCACGTCAAATAATGTGCACTGTTTATTGATCATTTTTATGGTAACGCTGATTGACACAAGCCCATTTTCAAAGTAATATATTTTTATAATTCATGAACGGTCAAACGATATTGAAGAAGAGTAAGTACGTGTCAGTTCCGGGGTTTTAGAGAGTCGGCGGCTGGTGAGAGTCGATACCCCCCTGATGCCGAATGGGCTTCTGAATCGCTTCGCTGAAATGCCAGTAGGCGCTGCCGGGATGTTCTCCCCGTTATCAAGAGAAGAATATCGAAAGGGTAAATCCTTTCCGTATTTTTGTGAGCGAATCGTTAATGCGATTCATAAAGGTGGTACCGCGAGACCCTCGTCCTTTTGTGACGGGGGTTTTTTGCATGTTAAGGAGGTGGTGGCCATGGAGGAAGGCTGGCCGGTGTGGCCATGTCAATTTTCAGTCGGAATGGAGGTGGACCAAATGGTGATTGCAGCAGACGACCTGGAAACCCCTTGCCCGCATTGCGAAGGGAGCGGCGAGGAAGACCGGCTCCCGTGCCCGAAATGCTCGGGTAAAGGCGTTATTCTGACCGCGCAGGGTAATACATTGCTTCATTTTATTAAAAAGCATATCGATGAGTAAGGGTGGTTGTAAGTCGTTGAGAAGAGCTGAGATAAGCATAGCTGAGAAGAAAAACGATGTGCAAGGCGGCATTCAGTCCGCTTTCGGTATATGTTTTATGGTATTTGGGACGATGTGTTTTGCGTCCAAATCGATCTTTGTCAAATGGGCTTATGAACAAGGCGCAACACCGGATGCCGTTTTATTGTATAGGCAACTGATCGCCGCACCCATGTTTTGGCTGATATTTATAGTCTATCGGGCAAGGTTTGCGGCCAGACCGAAAAAAACAGAGGTCATAAAGGCCTGCACTGTAGGCCTGCTCTGTTTTTTTCTGTCACCGCTGTTTGATTTCATCGGTCTTCATGATGTGTCTGCAATTGTTGAACGGATGCTGGTGATGAGCTACCCGATCTTTGTGTTGATCCTGTCGGCTTTATTGAACAAACAGATGATGCCGATCCGAGACTTTGCCGCGGTCTTACTGGTGATTGGCGGGCTGTTTTTAGCCGTGGGCGGCTGGGATGCACAATTGGTTGAAGCGAACATGACGGGAGCGGTTTTGATTATCCTGTCGGCTATTTTTTATGCCGTTTATTTGGTTGTATCAGGACAGCTTGTCCACAAAATAGGGGCTGTGCGAATGAATGCTTACGGTATGTCGGCGGCAAGCCTGGCGATGGCCGGATATGCGGGGATTCGGGCAGCTGAAGGTGAGCCGGTCAACCTTGTTGCTTATCCCCCTGCAATGTACGGCTTATTTATCATGATTGCGGTTGTAACGACGGTCATACCGTTTGTCTTCATGCTTGAAGGCATCAAGCGGATCGGAGCGGAACGGGGAGCCTTCATATCAATGGCCGGCCCCGTCCTGACCATTTTTTTCGGCGTCTTGTTTTTGCACGAACATTTAAGCTTGATCCAGTGGTTGGGCTGCTTTCTTGTGCTGTTGGTCATTAGTTTATTGGAATACCGAAAACAAAGGAGTTAATTTAGTCTTTCAAAACGTCTGCTTTGATCACATATGTTTTTGCCGCTAAGTCGGCCTGTTTCTTTTCCGAAAACAGGACTGCAAGGTAAAACAGAACCGAAATGAAATGCACCCATGCGGCGCAATAGCGGACGATAGCCTGCCACAACTTTAGCCGTCCGCCGCTATCGGCGGATACGATGGGAAGCCGGAAAACGGTTTTTCCAATCGTGCCTTGAAGCTTAGTTAACGGCATGAACAGCGGGCAGAACACATAGACGAGAACGGCTGTTGCCAAAACGCCGGGAGAGCCGCCTCCGAATATCAAATCCGAGGAGAGGTGCAAACCAACCGCAATCACACAATCGGTCACTAGCGCCCCTGCCCGGACCCAAACGTCTGCATATTGCAAAATGTATAACGTCCTTTCTGAATGAAGTTATAAATGAGTAACAAAGGGCATGAACCATTTTATAGTCATTTCTTCTCGTTTTGAAAGGGTGATTCGACCTTCTTTTGATAAAAATTTACTATTTCGCTAAATCATGCTCATTTTTATTAACCGATTTCCCCTTCTCCAAAGATTTGATAAAATAAATAAGTTGTAGTATATGATGCGGAGGTTTAAACGTGGGAAAAGTTAAGAGAAACGGGCCTTGTCCATGCGGAAGCGGGCTGAAATATAAAAAATGCTGCGGCAGCAAAGAGGCGGGATTTCCTTCTGTTGCTGTGCAGGAACTGAAACAAGTTCAGAAAGATGTCATGGAATTTGCTTTTACTGAACATAAAGAAACGATCGATCAATTTTTAAATGAATATACTTTTCTATCAGATTTGGAACAGTCTGCCCAAAAAATCTGCGTCTTCAATTTAGGGGTGTGGGGTGTATTTTCCCAGCCGCTTGCAGAAGGCGGATTGACGATTTTCGAAGATTACTTGCAGCGGAAAGGGGCGTCCATTCTCAGATCGCAGACAAAAGAAGCTGTTCAATCATGGAAAAAGATGTCCCCGGCTTTCATGCGGGTGAAGCATTTTACTGAAGCAGGGGTTCGTTTTGAGGATGCTGTTACACATGAAGAGGTCACCGTAAAGATGAATGTGAAGCGGGAAGGGCCTTTTGTAGGCGAGTATGTGCTCGGTTTTCCAATCAAGGTCGCGAGCCATACAGAATTTTTCCTGCAATTCACGATTTATCCGGCAAAAATGGCGGATGTTCTGAAAAGCAGGCTGAAGGAAGCTTTGGACCGCTTTACAGGAGAAGGCGGTGTGAAAGAACAATTGATGAGAGAAGATTTCCCTCATGTGTTAATGAAGCTTTGCCGACAAGACGACAATACGTCTCAATCCGCTTCTCAAGAGATGGAATGGGCCAATGATATGGAAAAAGAGACAGCAGGCGTCATCAGAAAGGGAATGCTTGAAGAAGGCCATTCGGAATCCTTTGTTTCCTGGGCGGTCGGTGTTTGGAAATCGTATTGCGACAAAAAGGCGCCGATCATCAAAAAAACCGAAGCATTTGCGGCGGCATTGGAGTACTTTGTCAATACAGTGTCCAAATCGGAAAAATCCGTCTCCCAAGCAAAGCTTGCGAAAAAATACGGTGTCAGCGCATCAACCGTATCGAATCGTTTTAAAGATATTGAATCTGTCTTGGAAGAAGAGCTTGATCAGCATCTTGAGCTGATGCCTTCTTAACATGACAAAAAAACCTTCTGATTGATTCCGGAAGGTTTTTTAATAGTGTTCATACATGAACAAAATAAAACCGGCCGGATGGCCGGTTTTGTCTTAAGGTGTTATCTCAGAAGCTGCAGCACGCCCTGCGGCTGTTGGTTAGCCTGAGCAAGCATCGCTTGAGAAGCTTGAGTCAAGATGTTGTTTTTTGTATACTCCATCATTTCCTTCGCCATGTCTACGTCGCGGATGCGGGACTCGGCAGCCGTCAAGTTTTCAGAAGATGTATCAAGGTTGTTGATTGTGTGCTCAAGACGGTTTTGCACCGCACCAAGTTTGGCGCGTTCAGCGGATACGGTATCAACTGAACTTTTAATCGTCGTTAATGCTGCAGATGCTGAATCTTTGGAAGAAATATCGATTCCTTTTGTCACTCTGTCTCCGGCAGACAGCTTTTCATCAGCTTGTAAAACGAGTTTTCCGCTAGCATCAGAATATCCTGATTTTTGTTCGACTGTGCTGCCGCCTTCAAGTGCGGAATCGGCTTGTAAAACGAGTTTATCGCTAGTATCGTAGTATCCTGCCGGGTTCGTACCATCAGCGTCTTTCCAAGTTGCCGCATCAGTGCCGCCTGTTTGCAGTTTTGTTCCGTCAGCTGACACCGTATAAGTTTTTTCGTCTTTCCAAGTCAGCGTTTTGGTGTTGTCGCTAACGGCTGTCAATGTATCTGCGTCCGTAGCTTCGTAAAGCGTACCAACCTTTAATGTTTCGGCATCCATTTTATTAACGGAAAGGCTGATCGTTTGGCCTTCGTTAGCCCCGATTTGGAAAGTCAGATCTTTAGCTGATCCGTCGATCAGTTTTTTCGTGTTGAATTCGGTGTCGGTTGAAATTCTTGTGATTTCAGAAGCAAGCTGATCCATTTCTTTTTGCAGCTCGGCACGGTCAGTGTCCGTGTTTGTGTCGTTGACCGCTTGTGTTGCAAGCTCGTTCATCCGTTGAAGGATGCTGTGTGTTTCGTTCAATGCGCCTTCAGCTGTTTGGATTAAAGAAATGCCGTCTTGGGCGTTTCTAGAAGCCATGTCTAAGCCGCGGATTTGCGCGCGCATTTTTTCGGAAATCGCAAGTCCGGCAGCGTCGTCTCCGGCGCGGTTGATGCGAAGTCCTGAAGACAATTTCTCCATGTTTTTGCTGGCAGCGTTTGTGCCAGAAGTCAGTTGGCGGTGCGTGTTCAGCGCTGCAATGTTGTGGTTGATTCTCATTTTTCTTACCTCCGTGTGAGTTCTGTTTTGTCAAAAATCTCTTCGGCATCCTTGCCTTGTGAGATTTCCGTCCGGTGAACGAGAAACTCCTAGGAGCATTCATGTTATATAAGCCCTTTAAGTTGTTGAGGCCGTTTCAATTGCGGATCCGTTGTACATCAGTTTTTGCTCCTGGGTGAGCTCGTTGTTCACCTCTGACATTCCATATATCGGCATGAAATTAGAATTTTTAACATAAAAACAAATTTTTTGATGAAAAGATAAAATTTAGGAGTTTAGTAGGAGGTTAATTGAATTGACAAATAAATTGGAAATCAAAAAAGGGGGATCATATGACTTTTGCATCATTAAAATTATATCGCCATGACCTATATATGTCAAAAAATAACCATTATTCCCATCGTGTCTGAAAAATGTGAATTTATTAAGGATATTTAAAGGGTGAATGACTGTAAAATCGAGGTGGAATGAATCGACATTATATAAAAATAAAATTTGATAGATGTTTGTTTTAATTCGATTTCCAGATGCGGACAGAAGCAGTGGGAATTTTTTCTGACTGTTTCAACGTTCCTCAAGGAATCCTTCATTATTGTCGGCCTCCTTAAACGAGTTTCACCAATCAAATGTCCCCGCCAAGCGCTCCAAAATCATTGACAATTGTTAACTTCGGTTCTGCTGCACCCCAGACGGATGTATCCCGCTTCTTCTTCAGTAAGTCTTCTATGTTGTTTTTGAAGATGCTTCGAGTCTTTCTTTGATCAAGACAAAGCCGTCCAGCTTCAGGCCATTTGCATGCTTTTCCCGGTTCCAGCAAAGGAATGGACGATTCTGGAGTCCGGAAAGGTTTTCATTTTGATTAAATCTTGAGAAAGATATTTTAAGATATCGTAGCCAAACAAAAACAGGGAGAGGGTTATACGATGGATACGATTCTGCTGGAAACAAAGCAACTTCAGAAAAAGTTTGGAAGAGCTAAGGCTCTCTCAGATGTCTCACTGAAAGTCCATAAAAACAGCATTTACGGGCTTTTAGGACCTAATGGAGCCGGAAAGTCGACGACCTTAAAACTATTAACCGGAATTTTGAATCCGACCTCCGGGGAGATTCTTTTTGAGGGACGGAAATGGAAGAGGTCTTTTTTAAAAGAAATCGGCTCTTTAATAGAATCCCCGCCGCTTTACAGCAATCTGACAGCCTTTGAAAATGTTAAGGTCCATGCGACATTATTGGGTATTCCGGATGCGCGAATAAAGGAGGTGCTCAAAATCGTTGATCTTGAGCATACCGGGAAAAAAAGAGCGGGTCAGTTTTCGATGGGAATGAAGCAAAGGCTGGGAATCGCCATTGCTCTTTTGAATCATCCGACATTATTAATACTTGATGAGCCGACAAACGGACTTGATCCGATCGGCATCCAAGAGTTGAGAGAACTGATCAGGTCATTTCCCGAGCAGGGGATGACCGTTATATTGTCAAGCCACATTTTGTCGGAAGTAGAGCAGATCGCAGACCATATAGGAATTATCAGCAGCGGCTGCCTCGGATATCAAGGGAAGATCAATAAGGGGGACGATCTTGAGCGTCTCTTTATGGATGTTGTCAAATCAACACGCGGGGAAGAAGGCGGAGAAAGATGATCAGGCAATATGTAAAAGCGGAGAATTTGAAGTTTAAAAGAACCTTTTCGAGAAAAATGATTTTTCTTGTCCCTTTTATCAATATGTGCTGCGCCTTTTTCATGAACCTCGGATACTTTGTATCAGGTACATATAATTGGTGGTCTATCATTTTGATGCCGGTCCTGATTGCATTGCTGTGTGCATTGTCACATCAAAAGGAAAAGAAAGCGGCAAATTACAACGGGATTTTTTCGCTGCCGATTCAGTTGCATATGATGTGGTATGCAAAAACAGGGGTTATCGCTATCTATTCATTGGCGTCTCAAATGGTTTTCTTAGGCTTCATGTTTGTCATGCAGCTGATCATTCCTCAATTTGCAACTGTCAATTTAACGGTTATGACTGCGAGTCTGCTGCTTTGGATCACGACGTTATGGGAGATACCGCTCTGTTTATTCATCGCTCGAAAGTTCGGGTTTATAGCTGCTGTCATTTTGAATCTGCTGGCTAGCGTCATGTCCGTCATGATGTCGGCAGCAAGCGCTTTGTGGTGGCTGAACCCGTGGAGCTGGTCGATCAGGGTGATGTGCCCCGCGATTGGCATTCACCCAAACGGTTTGCCGCTTGAAACCGGTGATCCTTTGAAAAGCTGGTCGGTTGTTCCATTGGCGGTGGTGCTTTCTGTTCTTTTATGTGCTGTTTTGTTGATGTTGACCAGGCGGTCTTTTTCGCCTGCTGGCGATCGTGGAGCAATAAAACGGGAGGCGGTTTAAGGTGTTGTCATTTTTTAGATGTCTCCTTGCTGATATTAGAAAGAAAAAACGCACTTCCTTTATATGGATGCATGTCACGATTCCTTTTATATGCGCCGGTTTCTTTCTGCTTTATTTCTGCCACAGGGAGCATCAGCCGTATCAATTATATCGGGCATATATTGAAGCGATTGCGGTTGCTCTGCCGCTGCTTATTGGGATTGTCTGCGGAATGACGGCTTCTTTGGAAGAGCAGGCAGGCAAATTTCAAGTGCTGGTAGGGCGTACATCACCCAAATTTGTGGCTTATGTCAGTAAAATGACGCTGCTGCTTTTCATGAACATCTGCGCCATTTACCTGGCTATCGGGCTGTATCTGTTGGGGTTGAGATTTCTTTTTCATGTGCCGAATCTCCCGTATTTTCTTTTTTTAGAGGGCGGGGCCTGGCTGGTCGCTGGAAGCGTTGCGCTCTATTTTATCTATTTTTTGATCAGTTGTACAATCGGAATGGGAGCTTCCGTTCTATTGGGAGGAGCGGGACTTTTGCTGACCGCTCTCATGAATACCGGGCTGGGTGATGCGATTTGGAAATATAATCCTTGGGCATGGGGGATTAGGCTGGCGGAATATAAAGGAATCGAGCAATTCAGCCAAGTCGAAGCTTCCTTCATCACTCTCCTGCATCAAGAAATAAACAGCGGAGCGTTGATTATGGCATTTGCTATAATAGCTTTATTCATTGTGAGCATCATCTGGTTTAGCCGCTGGGAGGGAAAAAAGGCTTATGAATAATGTGAAAAAGGTGGTCGCCAAGTGGCAAAGATTTTGGCAGTAGATGATGAAAAAGATATATTGATCCTCATACAAAATATTTTGCGCCGAGATGAGCACCAAGTTCATACGCTCGATCAGGTGCCGATGGACAATCTCAGCGTTTTTGAAGGCTATGATTTGATTTTGCTTGATGTCATGATGCCGGAAGCGGACGGTTTTGATCTGTGCGGGAAAATCCGCCCGATTGTAGACTGTCCGATTCTGTTTCTCACAGCTAAGACGGAGGAAGAAGCCATTGTGAAAGGCCTTATGACAGGAGGAGACGATTATATTACCAAGCCGTTTGGCGTTCTTGAACTGAGCGCCAGAGTAAACGCCCATTTAAGAAGAGAACAGAGAGAAAAACACCAGACAAAACGGCTGATTTCCGGCTTTTTATTTCACTTTGACAGCAAGGAAGTCTGGATTAACGGACAAAAATTACATTTAACAAAAAATGAATATAAAATATGTGAGCTATTGGCTGTACATAAAGGGCGCATTTTTACAAGAGAAGAAATTTATGATCAGGTGTATGGGCTGGATGGAGATGCCATGCATTCCACGATAACCGAATTTATCAGAACGATTCGAAAAAAATGCAAAGAATATGATGCAGACCCCATTAAAACGGTATGGGGTGTTGGATACAAATGGGAATAGACAAAAAGAAAAAGACGCTTCGCAAAGAACTGATCAAATATATGATGACTTTGTCCTTCAGCTTAGCCGCCGTCACAGCGCTGTATGTTGCCGTCAATACGCTGGGAATGAATGCCGGCTTATTTTACCCGGCCAACTACTATGAACACGAAGCTGAAAAGCTGAAGCCCATGCTTCAATCAGCGGAACGAATAGAGGAAGACATGATCCCGGATGCGATGAAATATGCCGTTCTTGATAAAAAATCAAAGCAAAAAAAGGCGGGGAACATAAAGGAAACCGAGCTGTCTCTCGTGCGGAAAAAAATAGACAACAAGCCGTATGTCAATTATAAGCAAAAAGGATACATGATCATTGATAGAAAAGACGAATATTGTGTATTGGAGTACTCCGTTCGGGCTGAATTCCGTTCTTCTTTTCTGAGGAAGCATTTTCCGAATTATGAGATGACAAGTTTATGCATCATGGTGATCCTTCTTATTGCCGTTATTTTTATCGTGACGACTCTCTTTGCCAATCGCTTAAAAAAACATTTTGAAACATTGAACACAATGGCAAAACAAATCAAGCAGCAGAACCTACATTTCACACCGGAGTTTTCAAATATCAAAGAATTTGATCATGTGATTGAATCGCTCATCGATATGAGGGATGCCCTGCAAGCGTCTCTACAGGCGCAATGGCACTTAGAGAAAACAAAGAAGGAACAAATCGGGGCCCTGGCCCACGATATTAAAATTCCCATGACCATTATTAAAGGAAATGCCGAATTGCTGAGTCTGTCGCCGCACAATCAAGATCAGTCCGATTATATAAAATATATTCTTGCTGCGGGAGATAAAATCGACCAGTACATTGACCAATTAATTCATCTGTCTAAAGCAGAGGAGACATTGCATATCAAGCTCAAAAAAGCAAAGGTGAAAGACCTGGTTGAAAGCGTGCTGAATGATGCGGAGGCGTACATAGGGGGCAAAAACATTGAAATCGAATTAAAAGCACGGAATCTGGAAGGGCAAAAAGCGGCAATCGACCGCAGCCTTCTTCACCGGGCGCTGATGAATATTCTTTCGAACGCCGTAGACTGCACGCCTGAAGGCGGGAAGATTGATTTCGAAGCCGCCTGTACAAACGATACGCTCATATTTACGATAACAGACAGCGGAAAAGGCTTTTCTCCGGAAGGGCTAAAAAAAGCAGCCCAGCTTTTCTACATGGAGGATAAAGGCCGGACTTCCAATGGACATTACGGCATGGGCCTAACCTTTGCACTGAGCGTTGCCAAGCTTCACCAGGGCGATTTAACGATTCAAAATGCGGAAACAGGGGGCGGCCAAGTCAGCATAACCATGCCATTGGTTCAAGATTAAGCGCTTTTTTTGAAAACGCTGTTCAGTTGTTAAACCTTCCGGATGCTCGGAAGGTTTTTCTACGCTTTCTGAAGTTCCTGCTTGAGCCATTGATAAAGTCTTGCACCCGCCTGTTTCAGCGGATAGGCGGACGATTTGCAAAGGATGCCGAACGTCACGCTGATCGGGTTGTCCTGAATCAGGCGGACGGCTGTTTTAGGGGGAGGAGGAGAGATGATGCTTTTGGGAATAAGGGCGATACCGAGCCCTGCCGCTACATAGTTTTTTAAAGCGGTCATACTGCCGATTTCCATTGTATTCATTTGGCTTCCCGGCAGCTCCTGAAAAGCGATTTCGATTTTTTTACGGTATGTGCAGTTGTTGGCCGTGATCAGCAGGCGATGATCCCTGATATCCTGCAGATTGATGAACTCATTTGTTCCGGCGGGATATCCTTCAGGAATCAGCACCGCCAGTTCTTCGCTATAAAGCGGCTCAAAGTAGAGGTCTGTCCCCATGGCCGGCGTTGAACAGACGGCAAGGTCGAGCTCTCCTTGAATAAGCCGTTCCGCCAAGACTTGCGAGTTTGCAATATCGACGGAAACCCGTACTTTTGGATAATCTGTCAAAAACCTCCCCAACATCTCCGGCAATTGGCAGCTCGCAATCGGTTCCACCGCTCCTAACCGAATATTCCCCGCTTCTCCAATCAGTAAATCCGCCATGTTGTTTTGAAGATGATCCATATCTTTGACAATGTGTCTGCTTTCTTCAAAAAAGAGCCTGCCGGCTTCAGTCAGCCGGAATGTTTTTCCCCGCTCAAGCAAACGTATGCCAAGATCTGCTTCAAGTTTTTTGATCTGCATCGTAACGGTGGACTGGGCGTAGTTCAATTCTTCGGCCGCCCGGTTAAAACTCCCGCAGGCCACGATTTTATGAAATGTTTTTAACGTTTTCAGATCCATCATCATCACTCTCGATTCAATAAAATTGAATTTATCATTCAGATGATTCAATTATACAAATCAAAGTCGCGAAAGTACAATAAAGTTATGAAGAAAGGAAGTGAATATATGCCGTTCGTCCATGTTTATTATCGAGAAGGTCTATTGAATAATGAGGAATTAAAAAAGGTGAGCAATAGTATTCATCATTCATTAATTGAGCATTTTAAAATTCCGGAAGATGATTATTTTCACATGTGTTTACCCTACCCATCTAATCAATTTTTTTTCGATCCGAATTATCTTTTAGAAGGGGAGAAAAAGAGATCAGATAAAATGATCCATGTTTCCATTACATGTGCGCCAGGAAGAACAATCAATCAGAAAAGGAATTTGTATCAATCCATCTCGGAAGCTTTTTATCATCATTTAAACATCTCTACAACTGATATTTTTATTACATTAAACGAGTCATTTGCTGAAAACTGGTCATTTGGTCAAGGAATAGCACAAATGGTGAATACGGAGGAGGAAAAAGATTAGTGAATGACCGCATCGAATCCAATATACCAAAGAAAATGAGAGATATTGCTCCCGATTTTGTTGATTACGGAGAAAACATATTGTTCGAAAAAGTATGGAGAGATCCTGCTTTAACATCAAAAGAAAGAAGTTTATGTACTCTATCTGCTCTGATTAGTATGGGCAATACTGAACAACTGCCATTTCATTTACAATTAGCTGAAAAGAATGGAATCAACGAAAAGGAAATGACTGCTTTGATTACACATATGGCCTTCTACGCTGGATGGCCTAAAGCAGCTGCAGCGCTAAATGTAATCATGAGTAAAAAATGACGATATGATCTCTCTTTCAAGCCATCTCACGCTAATAAAAGTAATCATATTGATAGAAAAAAGAGGTGCAGAACCTATGTTTAAAAATAAAGTGGTATTGGTAACCGGTGGTGCAACAGGAATTGGGAGTGCAACCTGTATAAAGCTGTCTTCTCTAGGAGCTAATGTGGTTGTAAACTATTCAAAGTCACTTCAAGAAGCACAGAATACGTACGATCAATTATCAAATTCCGGGCTGTTGTATCAGGCAGATATTAGTGATGAGCGTCAAGTAAACGAAATGATTCTGACTTGTATTCAAAAGTTTGGAAAGTTAGATTACCTCGTTAACAATGTTGGGATTACGCATCAATTGGCGATGGATGATTTTGATGGAGCCACTGATGAAATCTGGGATAAACTTTGGAATGTAAATGTGAAAGGAACATTTTACTGTATTAAGGCAGCAGCACCTTATTTAAAAAAAGGAGAAGATTCAGCAATTGTTAATGTTGGAAGTGTAGCAGGCATAACCGGGTTAGGTTCCTCCGTCCCATATGCAGTGACAAAATCAGCTGTTCATGGATTGACAAAATCGCTTGCGTTTTCACTAGCACCAGACATAAGAATTAATAGTATTGCTCCCGGTGCTGTTGATACAAGATGGTGGAAAGGAAATGAAGAAAAAATGAACGCCCTGGCTGGAAATATTCTATTGAAAAGAATTTCCACACCTGAGGACATTGCTGAAACCATTTGTTATACACTTCTTCAAAAGTCACTAACAGGACAAATCATAACGGTAGACAATGGTCAAACGATGTAGAATTCGATTCCCTTTTTATTGATAACTGAGGATTCAAATTCTCGGCAGTATCGCCGGGCAGACAGGCGCGGTTCTTCGCTTCCGTATGCTGTGTCTAAAGCGGCGGTCCACGGGCTGACGAAATCGTTGGCACATGCGCTTGCCCCGGAAATCAGAGTATGCAGTGTGGCTCCCGGTGCGGTTGCGACAAGATGGCGGGAAGGCCGAGAAGAAAAAATGAAGCAGCTCAAGCCAACAACTCCCGCTCAGATAGCAGTGCCGGAAGATATCGGGCTGATCTGCGACATTTTGGAACAAGAAGCGCTCACAGGCCAGACAGACATCATCATTCTTTTTTTCTATTCCTATATGAGACGATTTACCTTATGATGAATCATATAGATGAGAAAAAGAGGGAAGACTTTATGAGACGTATTCAATCTTTAGAAGCAATTGAGCAGGTGAAAAACGGAGATTTGCGTGTTTTGCGGGAGGCAGAATGGTTGAAATATCTGTTTTTGACCGAGGAGCAGAATGTGAATTTGGAACGGGTCTCGTCCTTGGAAAAGATGCCGCCCCGCCCCGTTCTTCTTTATGTTGAAAAGACGCTTCGCATTCTAGAGCAAACCGATATCCCGAAGCGGGAGAAAGACATCATCGAAGAGGTTCTTATTTGGAGTGAGGCCGCTAAATGCGGGCAGCCGCATAAACGAAAGGAATGGCGCGAGAAAGGGTTTCAGCTGGAGATTCACAATATAGGCTCGGCGCAAATTTACGCTGAGCGGAATCGTCCATTTGCGCCTGACCGGGAAGATGTTGAGGAGCTCGTATACGTGTTGATTTTGACGCACGGCCTTGTCGGACAGTACATTCGCGGGGAAACAAGATACCGGCAATTCGCGCCTTTGATCGACTGGATTGCTGCAGCTAAACCGTTGGACATCGATATCAGACGGGTTCTGTCCGTCCTGAACAAATGTATTATTGCGGGTGTGTCCTTTGAGCTCTGGGAATCGATTGAGCATGATGTGAACGATGTCATCGCTCGTATTGCCGGAGGAGAGCGGGACAAGGATCTGCCGTTTGCGGAAAGGCTGAAAAAACTGCGACGGCAGGCGATCAATGCGGGAGAAGACAGCAGCCTTTATCAGCCGTTTCTGAAGGAGCACTCGGCCGAAGACGCGCTGCGGCGTTTCTTAGAAAAAACGGACTTGTGGTATGTGGAATCTGCGCTTTCCTCATTCAGTTTCGAAGAGTTTGTCAAAATCTTTCTGCTCACCCTTCGTTCGGCAAATCCTTTATCCGTCAAGCACATCAGCTTTGAACCGTTGATGAAAGATATCTACAGGGATTATCAGGGTGTACGGCATCCAAATATTTATAAGAAACGCATGATTGAAGCGTATTTGAAGGAGCTGTCCATCAAGGGTTTGCTGAATGGGAAGCTGCCCGCCAACGAACATGTTTCCTTAACCGTCAAGACCTTTGATCATGCTTCTGAAATTGTCGGCGTGTTTTTTTCTTTTTCAAAAGCGGGCACTAAGCTGATCGAATTTTGCCAGGAAGCGGAGAAGTCACCATTGTATGAACGTGCGATCGTGCTGCTGTATGACTTCTTCGAGTTTCGCCGGGATTCATTTGACCGCCTCCAAAATGAACAGACTTATTTGTCTGATATGAATCGTGCGGAAGATTATAAAAAGAAGATTGCCGATTATGCCGTAGGGGAGAAGATGCTTGATATCGGGGCCGGCGGAGGCGTGATGCTTGACTTGCTGACCGAGCACCACCCGGAAGCTGAAGTCATCGGAATCGATCTGTCGGTCAATGTGATAGAAGAGCTGCAAAAAAGAAAAGTGCGGGAGCATAAACCGTGGCAGGTCAAACAAGCAGATGCATTGGATTTGCCGGAGTACATCGAAAAAGAAAGTGTCGACACGATCGTTTTTTCATCGATTTTGCATGAAATGTTTTCATATATCCCTTATGAAGGCAGAAAATTTAATCAGCGGGTCATTGCTAAAGCTTTAAGAAGCTCCTTTGACGTGCTGAAGCCTGGCGGCAGAATCATTATCAGAGACGGCATCATGACGGAAGCCAAGGATGATACGCGCCGGATTCGCTTTAAAGACCCGCGCGGAATCGATTTTTTAAAAAGGTATGTCCGTGATTTTAAGGGACGCAGCGTGCAGATTCTCAAGTTGGAGAACGACGCGGCGACGCTGTATGTCAACGATGCGATGGAATTTCTCTATACATATACCTGGGGGGAAGAAGCATACCCCCATGAAGTGCAGGAGCAATTCGGCTATTTTACCCCTTCAGAGTTTCAAGCGTGTATTGAGAAAGAGCTTGGCGATCGCGCCAATATCCTCGTGTTCGAGCATTATGTGCAGGAAGGGTATGAAGAGCATCTTTCTCCTAAAATTGAATTGACCGACAGGCATGGCGCTCCTGTTTCTTTGCCTGACAGCACCTGTTTTATTGTCGTTGAGAAAAGATAGCAGAAAAAAAGCACCTTTTTGAAAGGTGCTTTTTTGCGTTAGTTTTTAAAGAAGCTGCCGAAGTAGTCTTCAGCCGTGTAATCATTAAGGTCAAGCTGCCATTTGCCGTCTTTTGTTTTGTTCATTTTGACTTCAACGGTTTTTTCGCTTGAAGCAGTTTCTAATTTTTTAAGTTCTTCCACCATGGCGTCGATGGTAGGGCTGATCAGTTCATCGCGGGAGATATAATCCTTCCCGCTGTTTTTGACGTATTCTTCCATTCTCTTTTGAACCCTTTTTTCGAGGTCTGAGCTGTCAATCGGTGTGATTGTTGCTTCAACTGTCGCCTCGTCACTTGAAATCGTTTTTGTAACCGCTTTGACTTTTGCTTTGTCCTGATAGGCGTTTTGAATGGCGCTGATCAGTTTGTTCAATTTCTTTTTATCGACTTGATCTTCATCATAGATGCCCATATTCTCGATAAGCGATTTTTGCCCGCCTTCAAGATAATCAGTAACGATTTCGCGTTTGTTTTCACCCGTCAATTTTTCGAAGTTCTCGTTATCCTTGCCGAAAAGTGTGATATCTGTATAAGCGAGCAAGGCTTTGGCCGGATCGTCAAGCTTTTTGGCCGTATCTAAAATGTCGCTGCTGCCGCCGTCGATTGTGAATTCAATCGGCTCGACTTTTTCGTCGCCATAGACTTCAGGTGTGTATTCAAGCTGGTATTTTTCGCCTTTATCAACCTGGTAGTAAAGGTACCCTTCGGTTGATTTATCCGGGTTTAGCGAGGCGGATGAAAGCCTTTCATTATCAGTATACATTGACACATCGGACACTTTAGAGTCGTTCTGGTAAAGACTGAACGACCTCTTGTTGACGTTCAATGGTTTATCACTTGTATTTTTTACGGATACTTTTACTTTTAAAATAAGTTCGCCTTCACCTAGTTTTGTTGTTGAGTCCTCAGGCAGTGTATATTCTGAGCTGACGACTTTAACCTCTGCATTGTCCGCTTTTTTTGTATCTTCTTTTTCACCGCTTGCGCTTTTATTGCCTCCGCAAGCTGCTGACACGACGGCTACGATCATCAAAAGCATCATCAGAAAAAACTTTTTGCTTCGCATGGTCTGTCTCCTTTTTTTTATTAATTTTTTCAAGTGTTATGTAAATGAAAAGAAAATGGCGGATTAGGGATAAAGCCCTTTTTTCGGGATGAATTTGATTAAAGTCCCGATCCTTTCATTTATCTAACAGTGAAAATTTGATTATAAATCTTTCTTTTTCCTTAGTTTCTTAAAAAAAACAGAAACAACATCACTCATTTTAAGGTTTAAAGAATCATTGATAAATAGGTTGTAAATCCTAATTTCGGCCAATGTTTTGCAAGATTAGACATGATTTCAATCTCCTGATGGTATAAAGAGACTAAAACTTAAGGATTACCTTGAAGTACATTTAATTGAAATCAAACCATTTTTAAAAAAACAGGAATGTGTCTTCTTAAGCGGAAAACATAAGAAATTATGGGATTGGGAAGCCGGAAAACAGAAGGTGAACTCCAATTTGCTGCAAGTGAGTCAATAGTCCCGTTTTCGGGTTTCCTTAACGGAAGCTTAAAATTTAGTGGATCAATCGGTGTGGATGGGGTTGGCACGGTTTTTTAACAGTGATGAATAGGGGGAAAGGCCGCATCGCCGGCGGCCAGCTTAAAACGGAAAACGCTCTTCACTTAATGCCGATCATCATGGCGATAATAATGGCTGCAGCGCCGATGATAAACCAGCCAGCGATCAGTTTCCAGACAAATTTGACCCAGCGTTCATAAGGAATGCCGGCAATCGCAAGCGAAGCCATCAATACACCCGATGTCGGAATGATGGAATTGGTTATGCCGTCTCCATATTGATAAGCAAGCACGGCGATTTGCCGTTCAAATCCCAAAAGATCTGCCAGGGGCGCCATAAGAGGCATTGTTGTGGCAGCTTGGCCGCTTCCGGACGGAATAAATGTATTGATGGCGACTTGGACGATAAACATACCGACGGCGCTGATTTCATTTGGAAGTGTGCTGATGGCAGAAGCGAGGCTGTTGATCATCGTATCAATGATGCGGCCATCTTCCAATACAACGACGATGGCTCGGGCAAATCCGACGATCAACGCTCCGTAAACAACCTGTTTCATCCCGTCAACAAACGAATCGAAGGTCTTGTTGATGGTGAGTCCGCCGGCAAGACCGGAAGCGAGTCCGATAATTAGAAACCCGGCCGACAGCTCACTTAAAAACCAGCCCCATTGAAACACACCGAATATATTGATCGCAAAGCCGAATGCAACGATGAGAAAAACGAGGCCGTGCCGCGGTGTGAAGGAAATATGAGAATGCGCCGCCGCCGCTTCTTCACGCATCTCGGCAGCGGTTCCATACATCAGTCCGTGTTGCGGATTTGCTTTGACTTTTTGCGCATATGTCATGACGTAATAAATGGCGTATCCAAGCATGGCCGTATAAACAACGAGTCTGTAGCCGACGGCGCTGAAAATGGGTACTTCGGCAATCGTCTGCGCGATTCCGACAGTGAAAGGGTTGAGCATGCCGCCGGTAAATCCGGCTGCAGCCCCGAGGGAGATCATCGCCAGGCCTGTCATTGAATCATAGCCGAGCGCTCGTGCAACCGCGATGCCGATCGGAACAAAGATGATCGTCTCTTCAGATAAACCGATGGTAGCGCCGCCAAGCGAAAAGGCGAACATGATCGCCGGGATTAGCAGGGCGCCCCGCTTCTTCAGGCGCTGCACCAAACAATTGACTCCGGCGTTGATCATCCCTGTCTGGTGAATGATGCCGAAAGCGCCACCGATCAAAAAGATGTAAAAAATGATGTCCGCCGATTGCATCATGCCTTCGGGAACGGCTTTAAACAAATCAAACATACCGACGGGGTCGGCGTCTTTCTGCTCGTAACTTCCCTGAACGATCACCGTTCGGCCGTCTTCTTCAACCCGTTCAAATTGACCGGCAGGAATCAGGTAAGAAGCGACAGCGGCCAGAATCATGATCAGAAAAATCAACGCATATGTGTGTGGAAAGCGACATGTTGTTTTCTTCGGGGCGTCATTGCTCATTCGGCAAATCTCCTTTATAATGTATTAATATACAAAGTTTTATATATTTAAACATTTTTAATATATGAGAATCGATTTGTCAATCCCCTGGAATTTTATATGGAGAAGGGAGAACAGCGCGTGAAAAAACAAATTGAGAAAGAAATCGAACATATCCGTGAAGAGCTGCTGCATATCAGCCAGTATATTGGCAACAACCCCGAACTGGGTCATGAGGAATTCAAAGCTGCAACGCTCTTGACCGAGGAGCTCAAAAAGCACGATTTTAAAGTGCAATTAGGAACAGCAGGTCTTGCCACCGCATTTACAGCCGAATATGACAGCGGCCGGCCCGGCCCTTCCATCGGGTTTATGGCGGAATATGATGCGCTTCCCGGCCTGGGCCATGCCTGCGGCCACAATTTGATCGGGACAATGGCTGTTGGCGCCGCCATCGGCGTCAGCAAAGTGATGAATTCGTGCGGCGGCAAAGTGTATGTATACGGAACGCCTGCAGAAGAAACAAAAGGCGGAAAAGTCACCATGGCGGAACAAGGGATTTTCGACCACCTGGATGCCGCCATGATGGTGCACCCATATTGCAGACATGAAAAAAGCGGGACATCGCTGGCGATGGATGCCATTCAATTTGAGTTTTTCGGAAAGGCATCACATGCAGCAGGAGCTCCGCATGAAGGTATCAATGCCCTGGATGCCGTGATTCAGACATTCAACGGTATAAATGCGCTCAGACAGCATATCCTGCCTGACGCGCGGATTCACGGCATCATTCCCGAGGGAGGAAAAGCGGCGAATGTCGTGCCGGATTATGCAGTCGCACAATTTTACGTCAGGGGAGCCGAACGCTCCTATGTCAATGAACTGCTGGAAAAAGTGAAAAACTGTGCGAAAGCTGCTGCGCTCGCGACAGGGGCCCGGCTTGAAACCTCTTTTTACGAATTGTCTTATGACGATATGAAAACAAATGAAACGTTATCAGACATTTTTACAAAAAACATGATCGAATTAGGCGTTGAGCCCGATTCCATTTATGAAAAAGCGGATGGAGGGGGATCGATTGACATGGGGAATGTCAGCCAGATCACACCATCGATTCATCCATATGTGCAAATTTGCGATGAACCATTTGCCTGCCATACACCGGAGTTTCGCGAAGCAGCGATGAGCAGCAAAGGATTTGAAGGATTGATGCTCGGCGCAAAGTCATTGGCGTTAACCGCCTATGATCTTTTGACCAATGCAGAGCTTTTGAACAAAGTGAATGAAGAATTCAAGCTGTTAAAACAGTAGAAAGAGCGAAGGTTTAAAATCACCGAGGGTCTATGAAAAAGTTATGATCCTGATAAGAAAAAGTAAAAAGAGCTGAACTAGAGTAACAGTAGAGAATTGCTTCTGATCTCAAAGCAATGTGTTATCAGGTCCAATGCGTTAATCCGATTACTACTCTGTTTTTGAACTTTTGAGTAGCCCCAACATCTAACCAATCGACAATAGAATAGCTCCTGTAAAGGAGTCAGCTTCACGGCATTTCTAGGGAGTAAGATCGTCTTCAGTTACCAAGCCAAGGACGGTCTTACTTTTTTGTTTGATGACAGTATAGCCACAATCAAGATGCCAAATTTAAGTAAACCGTCGGGATACAGCGGCATATGGAAGGAGATTGAGTTTTGGAGATTCAGAGACCGACAAGCTGGTAAAGGAAGAAAGAAGATGACAAGATAGAAATGTGAGGTTATGGCCTATGGCGTCTTGGGATCAATAAAGAGAGCAGTTATTTGACCTACTCTCTTTGATTTGACTTTTATCATTTGTGAACAAATAAGTAAGTTCCCTTCGCTTCTCCGTTTGATAGTTTAACAGGATTTCTGCAGTAAGCAGATTTGCTAAATAGATACCCATCCCAATTAGAATATCTTTTAAGTTTTCCGGAAGACTTTCTTTTTGTCGGTTTAAAAGCAATATAACCACGTTCACCTTTTTTTAGTTTGAAGGTATACGTACTTGAGTCTGTCGCACTGCTCACCCATGTATAAGATACACCGGCTTTAATTGCACTTTTTTCAGCTTGAGAGTTTACGCTAAAGGAAGCTGATACTGTTGCTGATACATTTTTGGTAATATGACATCCTCCTGAAGTGTTACAGTTAATCGATGATGTTACTTGAATAGGATTACCTGTGTATGTAGTAACTTTGGATTCGGAGTATTTCCAGTATTCTCGATAGTCTTGTGTTGTAAAATCACCAGAGGACGCTGTCTTAAAAGAATTAAAGCTAGTTGTTGATAGATCTGGAAATTCTGATTCCTCTGATTCTTTATCTTGAGTGAATTCTTTATATTCTTCTTCTGTAAGCGGAATGAGACCATTTTCAGTATTTTCGTAAGCGGTGACTTCAGCGTCCAATTCAGGATCATAAAACCGTTCTGGTTCTGTGTTTTCCTCTGCAAAAGCAGGAATAGAAAAAGTTAAACCAAGTACAATTGTGCTAGAAGCTATCAGGCCTTTCATTGACAGATTCAAACAAATCATCCCCCTTTATTTCCTTTTAAAACCATATTACCGGATAAAAGGAGGGGCGTACATCTTTTTTCTTCGACAAAAAAACCTAATTTTAGACTATTTAGTCATTATATAGTAATACATATTCGTTTTTTTATCGATAGTTGGTGTCGTTTCAAGACCGTCATCAGTTTCAAATGTAAAATTTTGTTTGTCGGCAACCCCTAAGTATAGCCTGTATTTCTTTCCTTGTGATGTTTTAAAGTCTGCAGAAACATCTAAATTACCTATGTTGGGTTTATCTGATTTCAAAATTATATGCTGGAAGTTGCGATTCCACTGATATTTGTTGTTTTTATGAATGATGTGAGCAATACAAATTCCTTTTCCGTCAGATTCAGTGAATCGAAAAACAATTACTTTTTCACCATTCAAATCAACTTTTTCTAAAATATCACTTTTGTTTATATTTTCACTTTGAATACCATGCTCAATGGCTTTTTCTTCACTATTAAACCATTGTTGTTCCTCCTGGTTGTCTTTGGCACTCGAACATCCTGCGAGTATCAGAACTAAAAGAAGTATGATTTTATATTGTTTCATACTTGACCTCCACTATTTTTGTTTTATAACCGAGTTATATTAATTCGCTTAAGGTTTAAAATTTCCTTTTTACATATCAAAGTCAAAAATGAATTTTTATTGATGGATCAAGGTTAATAATGCAGGAAATCACCGAGAAAGTGAAGAGTTCAATAGGTTTTTGCACGGAACTGGAAAGTCAAATGTTTATGCCGCAACAAAGCGTAAAGACATCATTTACCCTTTCAGAGTACATTTAGAAATCATAAAATGGTCGGGCTTTTGGTGAAATGTAAACATGGTGGGTAGTCTAACTCATTCATTAAATCATGAGATTTTCACCGAAATGATTCTGTATGCATCATCTACATTGTATTTCTATATAATCTCTGAAAGGATTTTTTATGTCACATAATATGGGCAACTTTCTTAAATTCCTTTGTGCCATGATCTAAAGAAGAATTAACGCGAGTCTGTATTTAGAACATACCTTGCGATTCCTTTTTCTATCGCTTATTTCCACTTATTTTTAAAAATCCGATTATTTCACGAACACTGCTACACATTTAATTTGTAAAGATGTTATTAGGTATTCTGTAAAAATATGCTTACAAGGGTTCGCTCACCTTCGGAAAGAGAATAATCGGGAACGAATATCCCCTTTTTTTAAACAGTTATCCTCATAAATTTTTCAAGTTTGTTATTTGGATTAATTTCATTTCCCCGGTATAACCACACGCCATGAATTATATTATCTTCTTTAACATTGCAATGACTTTGGTTCTTAATAGTATAAATTCACCTAATAAAAATAATTTCCAATTATTTTAATGAATCTTCTCTGCTAAGGATTCATTAGCTCTTTGTCCATTTTAAGGTCATGCTTTTCCGATGGAAATAATAAACGTAAAATTAAGAAAATTTAAACTGGTATGAAAGGGATGGAGTCAGAGAAAATACAAATACATAAGCTACATACGAAGAAGCAGGGGGAGATCTAAAATCATGATGAAACGGCGAATGTTGTTTATTGTTATAGGCTTATTGCTGATGATGACCGGGTGCTCCGGTGCAAATGAGTCTTTAAATGAAACAAAAGCTGAAGCGAAAACGGGAACAAAGACAGTCAGCACAGGTCAAAAAAATAAAGATTTGCCCAATATCAAAATCCTGGCTACAGGTGGAACGATTGCGGGCGCGGATAAGTCAAAAACATCGACAACCAATTATAAAGCGGGGGCACTCGGGATTGATACGTTGATCGAAGCCGTTCCGGAGATGCAGGATCTTGCGAATATCAGCGGCGAACAGATCGCCAATATCGGCAGTCAAAATATGACCAACGACATTTTGCTGAAGTTGAGCAAGCGTGTCGGGAAGCTGCTGGCTTCTGACGATATCGACGGGATTGTCATCACGCACGGCACAGATACACTTGAAGAAACGGCCTATTTTTTAAACCTTGTCATCAAAAGCGATAAACCGGTCGTCGTTGTCGGATCTATGAGGCCATCAACAGCGATCGGAGCGGATGGACCTGCGAATCTTTACAACGCCGTAAAAGTAGCGGCGAGCGAGAAGGCGAACGGGAAAGGAACGCTGATCGTCATGAATGACCGCATCGGAGCCGCGAGGTATGTAACAAAAACAAACACAACGGCTCCTGATACATTTAAGTCGGAGGAAATGGGCTTTCTCGGCAACATTGCCGACGACATCTATTTTCATAATGAAGTGACGAAAAAGCATACGACGGAAACAGACTTTGATATTTCAAAAATCGATAAGCTTCCTCAAGTCGACATTATTTACGGCTATCAAAGCGACGGGCGCTTTTTGTTCGATGCCGCTGTCAAAGCGGGGGCGAAAGGCATCGTCTATGCGGGAAGCGGAAACGGCTCGATTTCCGATGAAGCGAAAAAAGGCGCGACAGCGGCTGTGAAAAAAGGAGCGGCCGTCGTCCGCTCGAGCCGCACCGGGAGCGGAGTCGTAACACCGAATCCGGATCTGGAAAAGAAACAGCTGTTGTCCTCCAATTCGTTGAACCCGGAAAAATCCCGGATTTTACTGATGCTTGCTCTGACCAAAACAGATGACCCTGAAAAAATCCAGAACTATTTTAATGAGTATTAGAAAGCTGCCGGTGATTCGGCGGCTTTTATAAATCCTGCGATAACCGGATCATATCGATGCATTGAATGCCATTTTCATAAATGGGTTCTGAATAATGCCTGATAAAAAAATCCCGGTCTATCCCTGTGATTCTGAACCCGCATTTTTGATAGAAAGCCAGCTGTCCGATGCTTGAATTTCCGGTGCCGATTTCCATCGTTTTAAACCCTTCTGATTTTGCCGTTTTTAGCGCATGCATGATCAGCTGTTTTCCGATTCCCTTTCCCTGCATCTCCTCTTTGACTGCAATATTGACCAATTCGGCCGTTTCCGGCCTTGTCGCCAGCAGGATATAAACCCCGGCTATTTCCCGGTTGATTTCAGCAGTGAAACATTGCCCTCTTTCGGCATAGTCTTTGACCAGTTTTTCCGACGGATCTGCCGACAGCAGCAAATCCATCGGCAGCGTGTTTTCACGTGAAAGCTTTTGAATGATCATTTCTCTTTCCCCCTATCTGAAACAATTGAAATCCTTCAGGGTCTCGTGCAAAATAAACATTAGCGAACCCAAAGGAGAGGTGCAGATATGAATATATCTGAATATATGGCGTATGACGCCGTAGGCTTATCTAAGCTTATCAAAAAAAAGGAAGTCACAGCAGCCGAATTAACCGACATCGCCTTTGCCCGCCTGGAGCAAGTCAATCCGGGAATCAATGCGGTCGTGCGGACGAGAAAAGACCGGGTCATGCATGAAAGCGAACAGCTTGATGTTTCCAGGCAGCCGTTCGCCGGTGTGCCCATTCTCTTAAAAGATATTTCCCAAGCGATAAAAGGAGAGCCGCTGACAGCCGGGGCGAAGCTGCTCAAGTCCTATACCGCAAAGCGCGATTCGAATTTTGTCGCAACCTTGCGCGAGGCAGGGTTTTTATTTCTCGGGCACACGAACACACCTGAATACGGGTTGAAAAATATTTCTGAACCTGAGCTGTACGGGCCGACGCGGAATCCGTGGAATACCGCTTATTCGCCGGGAGGATCAAGCGGCGGCTCGGCAGCGGCGGTGGCGGCGGGAATCGTGCCCGTGGCTGGAGCGAGTGATGGGGGAGGCTCCATTCGGATTCCGGCTTCTTTTACGGGGCTGTTCGGTCTGAAACCGACCCGCGGCAGAACGCCTGTCGGCCCTGGAGCCGGTCGTCAGTGGCAGGGTGCGTCGATTGATTTTGTTCTGTCACGGACTGTCAGAGACAGCGCGGCACTGCTGGACATTCTGCAAACGATCCAGCCGGAAGCTGCTTTTCAAACGCCTTTATTTCCCGGACGATATGCCGATGATCTGCAAATAGGGACACAGCGCCCTTTGAAAATCGCTTTTTCTGTGGAAAGTCCCGTAGGAACGCCTGTCAGCGATGAGGCCAAGCGCGCTGTTTATCACACCGTGAAATGGCTTGAAGCTGAAGGGCATCATGTTGAGGAACAGACGAACGGAGTCGACGGGCTCCGCTTAATAGAAAACTACTATTTGATGAACAGCGGTGAAATCTCGGCAATGGTTTTAGGAATGGAAAGAACGCTCGGACGGCCGATCACGGCACAGGATGTGGAAATCGTCACATGGGTTCTGAATGAAGCCGGCAAAAAAGTGACGGCGGCGGAGTTTACCGCGAGCTTAGCTTCTTGGGATAAAGCCGCCGCACAAATGGCGGCGTTTCATGAAACCTATGATGTATACGTGACCCCTGCCTCGGCCTATCCCGCGCCAAAGGTCGGCGAGCTGACCCACACGCAAAAAGAAGCGGAAGAGCTCAAGAAGGTAAGCGGCATGGAAAAAGACGAACAGCAGGCGCTTATCTATCAAATGTTTTTGAAAAGCCTGACATTTACCCCATTCACACAGCTTGCAAACTTAACCGGCCAGCCGGCGATGAGCGTGCCGGTCCATATGACAAGCGATGGGCTTCCGCTGGGGGTTCAGTTTACGGCTCCGAAAGGAAAAGAGCATTGGCTGCTTCGGATCGCCTATACCTTAGAGCAGTCCGATTTATGGGTTGGAATGAAAGGAAACCCGATGTTTTAGCCGGCACATCACCGCAACAAAAGAACGGACGCCTGAACAGGCGCCGTTCTTTTGTTTTAACCATACAGCATTTCCAGCTCATCCACCAATGACTCGACATAGCGGACGGCCCGGCGGATCGGTTCGTCAGTCGACATATCGACGCCGGCATGCTTTAACAGGTCAAGGGGTTTCATTGTTCCTCCTGCTTTTAAGACAGACAGCCATCTGTCCACCGCCGGCTGCCCTTCATGCTTGATCATCTGTGAAACCAATGTTGAAGCAGTCAATCCTGCTGAATAAGTGTAGGGGTACAAGCCCATGTAATAATGGGGCTGGCGCATCCATGTCAGGCTGGCGCCTTCATCAATCACGACTTCTGCGCCCCAGAATTCGGAAAGCACTTTGCTTGATTGTTCAGACAGCGCAGAGGCAGTAAGAGCGCGCCCCTGTTCTGCAAGCTGATACACCCTGCGCTGATACTCCCCTTCGAGCAGGTGGGTGACAAAGTTGTGGTAATACGTGCCCAGCAGCTGATTGATGACCCAGCGCTTCATCTTTGAATCATTTGTTTGTGAGAACAGGTGCTGTGCGAGCAGCATTTCATTCATCGTCGAAGGAGCCTCCACGAAAAATAAAGAAGGGCTGATGTTCATGATCCGCTGATCGCGGGCTGCGAAATAAAAATGGCCGGCATGGCCCAGTTCATGGGCAAGGGTAAAGACATCCCGCATCGTATCCGTCCAGGTCATTAAAATGTAAGGATGAGCGCCGTACGGGCTTGAGCAAAAGGCGCCTGTTGATTTGCCGACATTGTCAGCCAAATCGACCCACCTTTCAGTTAAAGCGGTTTTCATCACTTGTGCATACTCAGGGCCCATCACTTGTAAAGCATCGAGAATCATGTTTTTTGCATCTGCAAAAGTAGTTTGAGGGTTGAAGCCATGGTCGAGCGGGGCCTGCAAATCGCAGAAGCGCATCTCGTCCAGACAGAGTACACGTTTTTTTAGGCCGGCATACCTTCGCATATGTGGCGCAAGCTCCTGTTTGATGACATCCAGCTGGTTGTGGTACATCTCAAGTGTCACGCTTTGCGGCTGCAGGAGCATGTGGGTGACTGATTCATATCCGCGCAAGGAGGACATCGCCACTTGTTTTTTGACTTCTGTTTCATATGCGGCGGCAATTGTGTTTTGATATTGCTTTAAGGTATCGACAAATGAGTCAAAGGCTTTTCTGCGAATGTCCGTATCAGGGGAAAACATATATCTGCCTTCATATAGCGCAAACGAATTGGCGAGTTCACGGCCATTTGAATCGGTAATCGGTTCAAATCGCATATCTGCCAGTTTCGCCATTCCGAAGATTTTGTAGGGCGCTTCATACACTTCGCCCAACATGGCCAGCGCTTCTTCCGTTTCCGGCAAAAGCTTGTACGGCTTGCGCTCTAACATGTCCGTCAGCATGTTTCGGAAAGGTTCGAATTCTTCTTCACTTTTTATGTACGACTCAATGACAGCCTCGGGAAGTTGTAAAATCTCTGATTCGATAAATGAAAGGCCCGCATTGATTTTCGCCTTCAGCGCGGCCATTTTTGAAGCATTCGCTTGATTGATGGGGTTTGTCAAATCTTCTGACTTTTTGAGGTAGATATAGGCGATAGCCTTGCTTAAACGCTTCATGATCTGTTCTTCCATCAGCAAACAATCGAGCAGGACTTGTGCGCCTTCATGAAGTCTTCCTTTAAAAGATGTGATCGCCGATAAGTCATCCTCAATGTTGGCCAGCTCGTCTTTCCAAGCTGCGTCTGAAGAAAACAAATCTGTCAGTTTCCATGTCATCTCTTTCGCAACTTCTGAACGGTTCAGTCTCTTTTCAGCCGCTTTTTTCAATCGATCTCCCCCAATTCCGATTATTTCGTGTTTCTAATTAATTATATAAAAGACAGAGGCTGAATGAAACAAAATAAAAACGACGATTTCTGATGAAACCGCCGTTTTATTGCTTCACTTGCGTTCACTCATGCTTCGCATCACAAGGCTCACGATAAAGATCAGGATGATCGCCCCAACCAGAGCGGGGATGATATTAAATCCGCCAATCATCGGCCCCCAGTTTCCTAAGATCAGTGATCCCAGCCATGAACCGACAAATCCGGCGATGATGTTGCCGATGATTCCTCCAGGTACATCCCGTCTGATAATAAGGCCCGCAAGCCAGCCGAGAATCCCTCCGATGATTAAAGACCAAATCAGTCCAAACACAGATATTGCCTCCTTGATATTTTCCGTCTTTCCCTTAGCTTTTGACATTCATGAGGAACTATACCACTGTTTTTTCTCAATGAAACCATTCTCAGAAATCAAACGTATGACATACCAACACCAAGAAAAGGCATACAACTCATAAAAGCAGAGAGAGGAGTTTGGCATGAGACACCCCCTGAAAGAGTTGAAAGGTTTTCACGAGTTTGCAGAAGAAGAAATGAAGCGGTGGAAAGTGCCCGGCGCTGCGGTTGGCATCATTAAAGACGATGAGATCATCATGGCGGAAGGGTTCGGCTATAAAGACAAAGAAAGGAATTTAAAAGTGAATCCGGAGACCGTGTTTGCCATCGGTTCGGCGACTAAGGCTTTTACAACAGCAGCGATGGCGATTCTGGCTGATGAAGGAAAGCTGGAATGGGATAAGCCTGTCAGGGAATACCTGCCGGAGTTTCACATGCATGATCCTGTAGCGACTGAACGGATGACCCCAAGGGATTTGACATGCCACCGTTCCGGACTTCCCCGGCATGATATGATGTGGTACAACTCCCCTTTTTCAAGGGAGGAGCTCCTCAGGCGCATTCGCTATTTGGAGCCGAACAAGGATTTTCGTTCGATTTGGCAGTATCAAAATCTCATGTATATGACAGCCGGTCTTCTGGCGGGAAGAGTGGCCGGCACGACCTGGGAAGGGCTTGTGCAAGAGCGGCTGTTTGAGCCTTTAAAAATGACATCAAGCAATTTTTCGGTTGAGGATATGAAAAAGCAGCCGGATCATTCCTTGCCATATCAAGAAAAAGCCGGATCAGCAGAACAAATTCCATTTCGCAATATCGATGCGATCGGGCCGGCAGGTTCCATCAATTCGAATGTGCTGGATATGGCCAACTGGGTGAGGTTCCAGCTTGGCAGCGGAGAGTTCAGCGGCATTTTATCGGCCGGGAGCCTGAATGAAATGCATACTCCTTATATTCCATGCGACCCGTTCATGAAAGCGAAAGAGATCCCAATTTCAAGCTATGGGCTTGGCTGGATCATCGAGCCGTACAGGGGATACCGCATGATTCACCACGGAGGAAATATCG
The DNA here is from genome assembly GCF_000465465.2 of Bacillus sp. NSP9.1. Lineage (NCBI taxonomy): Bacteria > Bacillati > Bacillota > Bacilli > Caryophanales > Bacillaceae > Bacillus > Bacillus sp. NSP9.1. The sequence goes on along the minus strand of NZ_CP048273.1, from coordinate 4,287,447 downwards.
ACGGCTTTTCATCGCTTGTCTCTTTCATGCCTGACGAAAAAATCGGCGTCGTCATTTTGACCAATATGAACGCCAGCCTGCTCCCAAATGTGCTGGCATACCATATTTTTGATCGTATGCTTGGTCTCTGTGACATCGATTGGAGCAGCCGCTTGAAAGGTGAAGCGGAAAAAATGAAAGCGGCTCTCATTAGACAGGATCGCACCGCACATTTAAGCAAGATCGAAGGAACGCAGCCGTCCCATGCTCTTGAGGATTATACGGGGATCTATGAGCATCCGGGCTACGGAGAATTAAAAATAGAGCTTACCGACGGAACATTGCAGGCGCTGTTTCATTCGTTTGTCATGCCTTTGACTCATTATCATTATGATACGTTCGAAATGGAGCTGAAGCTTTCTGAGACGACCAAGCTTCTGGCATCCTTTACCATTGATGTGAACGGACATATCAGCCGTTTCTCCGTACCGTTTGAAATGGCGCCCGGTGCAAAAGAAATCGAGTTTGTGAAAAAGCCTGATGAGCGATTGTCCGATCCTGAATTTCTCGCTTTGCTGACTGGAGTGTATGTGCTTGAAGACGGAACAGAAGTCGCTGTTTCCCTCGGAGGGGAGCGGACACTAAGGGTAACATTGCCTGGTCAGCCGGTATACGAGCTTGTGCCTTACCGTGAGCTGACTTTTCAAATCAAACATCTGCCTGGATACAGCATTCGGTTTGAGACGGATGATTCCGAACAGGTGAAAGGCCTTCGGTTTATCCAGCCGAACGGCGAGTTTCCTGCTGTCCGGAAATAACCTCTCATAGAAACGATTCGACTTTATTTCCCGAGAAATAGATAAGAATGTCGAGTCCATTTAAGTCATCTTTCCGGCGCTGGCTTCCCATAGTAAATCAGCGAGATGGACGGCTCTGACATGATCCGACAGTCCAGCCCGTTCAATGCCGAGTTTCATTTGCAGGAGGCAGCCGGGATTAGCGGTGACAATCGTTTCCGCTTGAACCGCTTGTGCTGCTTCCATCTTGGAATCGAGTATTGTCATCGACATGTTCGCTTCCACGATATTATAAATGCCGGCCGAGCCGCAGCAGCTGTCAGCGTTTTTCATTTCTTTGAATTCAATTCCTTTGATGCTGCGGAGGAGCCGGCGGGGCTCGGCAGACGTTTTCATCACATTGCGCAGGTGGCATGAGTCCTGATAGGTGACAGTCTGAACAGGCAGTTCAAGGGATTTTTCAGCAAAGTCCAGCTCCAATAGAACGGAGGAAAAATCTCTCAGCTTGCCTGTGAAGGATGCCGCCCGTTCCCACCAGTCGGGATCGCTTTTGAGAAGATGATCATATTCGCTTAAAAATGCTCCGCATCCGCCGGCGTTTGTCACGATATAATCGGCGTCCAATGCCTCGAATGCCTGAATATTCCGTTTTGCCAGTTGAACGGCCAGATCCTTCTCGCCGCTGTGGCCGTGCAGAGCGCCGCAGCAGGCCTGCCGGTCGGGGATGACGACTTCGCACCCCGCCATTTGCAGCAGTTTGATCGTGGCCATATTTGTGTCCAGGAACAAGGTATCCATTAAACAGCCTGAGAAGAAAGCGGCGCGCTTCTTGTGACCGCCGAGCGGCGGCAGATGGTCTGGGCGGCTTTTCAGCTGCTTCATATCCGGGACTTTGGGCAGGATGCTTTCCATTTTTGCCAGGTGTTCCGGCAACATCCGCAGCATGCCTGATTTTCTGATGATGGTTTGCATGCCGGAGCGCTGATAGAAGCCAAGCATTCCGGTCAGCGCCCGGATTCTCTGTTGATGAGGGAACAGCCCTTTAAATACAGCACTGCGCAGCACCTTTTTAGGAAGGGAGTGTTTTTTATGCTGCTGAATAATGTCTCTTGCCTCCTCCAATAAACGCCCGTACTGAACTCCTGACGGACATACCGGTTCACAGGCGCGGCAGCCGAGGCAAAGGTCAAGAGAGCGTTCGACATCTTTATCAGGCTCAATCACCCCGTCTGCGACCGCTTTCATTAAGGCGATCCGCCCCCGCGGAGAATGGCTTTCCTGAAAGCCCGATTCTATGTAGGTCGGGCACGATGGAAGGCAGAAGCCGCAGCGCATGCAATTGAGCAGTTCTTCTTCATCCATCCGCTCTTTAAACTGCTGCTGGATGACTTTTTGTTCTTTTGCTGTCGTCATTTTGCTACCACCACCCGTTTGCGGGAGTCTTTCGCAAATATTTTCCCTGGATTCAAAATGTTGTATGGATCAAATGCTTGTTTCAAGGCTTTCATCGCAGCGATTCCAGCCTCACCGATTTTAAGCTCCAAATAGGGGGCTTTCATTTCGCCGACTCCGTGTTCGCCAGTGATGGTTCCTCCGAGTTCAACGGCTTTTTTGAAGATGTCTTCAAAAGCTTTTTCGACTCGTTCCATTTCTTCGCTGTTTCGTATGTCAGTCGTGCAAGTCGGATGCAGATTTCCGTCTCCGGCATGACCGAATGTGCAAATGGTGATGTTGTGTTTTTTGGCGATGTTGTTGATCGCTTTAACCATTTCAGCGACTTTTGAGCGGGGGACTGTGGCGTCCTCCAGAATGGTCGTCGGCTTTAAACGGGCCAAAGCAGATAGTGCCGCACGGCGCGCGTTGCGCAAATTTTCCGCTTCGGCTTCCGTCTGTGCTGTTTGCACGGACACGGCATTTCCTTTTTTGCAGATGTCTTCAATGATGCCGATGTCCCGGCTGACCGTTTCAGCCGATCCGTCCTGTTCAATCAAAAGAACAGCTTTGGCATGGACGGGGAGGCCGATTTTTGCAAAGTCTTCGATGACTTGAAGCGTCGGCTGATCAAGAAATTCAAGGGTTGTCGGAATGATTTTGTGAGCGATGATGTCTGATACAGATTTGGCTGCAGCGTCGATGTCTTGATAGAGAGCGAGGACGGTTTTCTTTGTTTCGGGAGCAGGGATTAATTTTAACGTAGCTTCAGTGATGATGCCGAGCGTCCCTTCAGAGCCGACAAATAAACGCGTCAGATCGTAGCCGGCGACGTCTTTGGCAAGCTTTCCCCCGGTGCGGATGATATCCCCGTTGGCCAAAACGATTTCTAAAGCCATGACATAATCACGGGTCACACCATACTTCAGCCCCCGTAAACCGCCCGAATTTTCATTGATATTTCCGCCGATTGTGGAAATTTTCATTGAACTGGGGTCGGGAGGATAAAACAGCCCTTTTTCCTCTGCTGCACGAATCAAGTCCAGTGTGATGACTCCGGGCTGAACGGTCATAGTCAAATTTTCTTCATCGATTTCCAATATCTGATTCATATGTTTAAACAGGAGCACGATCCCGCCTTCTGTCGGGCAAGTGCCTGCACAGAGGTTGGTGCCGGAACCCCGCGGCACAATCGGGATGCGGTGGGCGCTTGCAATTTTCAATATGTCCGATACTTCGTCCTTGCTGCGCGGCGCAATGACGGCGTCAGGCATTGATTGGAACTGCGGTGTGGCATCATACGAGTAGACGAGCCGTCCGGCATTGGAATCATCATAATTCTCATGCCCGACGATATCCATCAGTTGGGATTTGATTTTGGTGGAAATCATTTGTGATCACATCCTTTACCAATCATTATACAAAATTGAAACGATTTCAAAAAATCATTCTTTTAAACTTATAAAATAAAAACAACCCGCTTCCGGAAAGAAAATGGGTTGTTTTTAGTGTGGAGAGACGGCATTATTGCGTCAGTTCGATCGCTTGATCCAGAACTTTTGCTCCGTTCATCATTCCATATGCGATTTGGTCAATGATATCCACGGGCGTCTTGTACTGTGCGGCTCGTTCTGTCATTTGTTTTTTTAAATAACGGACTTGCGGTCCGATCAGTATGACATCAATATCCTCCAGATGGCTTTGTAAATCTGCTTCAGCATAAGCGTTGATTTCTGCATTGATGTCACGGCTTCCCGCTTCTTCCCTCATTTTTTTTACCAGCATGCTAGTCGACATTCCGGCGGAACATACAAGTGCTATCTTCATGCTTCACTTCCTCTCCTCAGGGCTTGATATAAATGAATCATTTCGTTCGCTAAATCTTTTAAAGTCATGGACGTCATCAAATGGTCTTGTGCATGGATTAATAATAGATTGGGTGAAAGGCGTTGGCCTTGCGCCTCTTTTTGCAATAAGCGGGTTTGCGCCTGATGCGCTTGAAGCAGTTCCGCATCTGCTTCTTGGATCTTTTGATTTGCTGACTCGTACTCGCTTTTTTTCACACACTGCAATGCTTCCATTGCAGATGAACGCGCATTTCCAGCATGCAAGATGATTTCAAATGACACCTGTTCCAGATTCAATGGATGTGTCAAAAGCCTTCACTCCTTTATTCACTTTCGGTTTGTTAACAGGGCGGCTCTCTCTGCCGCTTTAATGAATGGCAGGTAGAGCAAGACAGCCAGCGCCAGATTGAAGATTTGCAAAAAAACTCCCCGGATTGATCCTCCGGTTACAAGATAACCGCTGACAATCGGCGGTGTCGTCCATGGAAGGATGGCTACCGTTTTCGGAACGAGCCCGGAGGCTAAAGCGATGTATGATGTAACCGTTAAAACTAATGGAATCAATATAAAAGGAATGAACATAATCGGATTTAATACGATGGGAAGGCCGAACAGGACAGGTTCATTAATGTTAAAAAAGCCTGGTGCGGCGGATACCTTTCCGATCGTTTTGTAGTGCTTCGATTTCACGCCGATAAAAATAGCAGCGAGCAAAGCCAATGTCGTCCCCGATCCTCCCATAAACACATAAGAATCAAAGAAGGGCTTGGTCACGATATAAGGCACTTCAAAAGCGCTCATTCCTTGCGAGAATAAATGCTGGTTTTCCTGAATGAGCGGAAGGTAGATGGATTCCATAATCGGTCCGAGGATATTTGTTCCGTGCAATCCGAAAAACCAAAGCAAGTGATTCAAGAAAGTAAAAACCAATGCTGATCCAACCGTGTTGGAAAGGCCTTGAAGCGGTTCCTGGATCGTGCTGAAGACCAGCTCGTGTAAGCTTTGTCCGGAAAAATAAACGATCAGAGTGTTCAATAATCCTGCTGCCGCCAAAATCACAGCAGCCGGCAATAAAGCATTCAAGGATTTTGTCACGCCATCAGGCACGCCGTCAGGCATTTTAATTTTAAGTTTCTCATTTTGAGAGAAGAGCCTGAATGCTTCTGTTGACAGCAAAGCCGTGATCAATCCGACGAAAAGGCCTTGAGCCCCCAGCCAAGTCATGGAAAAGCCAAAGTCTTCCGTCGTCGGTGTAAGGACGGCGAATGCCCCGACCCCGATTAATGCGGCAGAAAGACCATCAGTCCGATAAGATTCTGCTAGCTTGAAGCTGACAGCCGCAACGGCCAGCAAACTTAAAATGGCAAATGAACCATTCCACACAGCTCCGCCGGCTGCCGTCCATCCTTCGCCAAAAAGGCCGGTCATGAAATCCTGAAATGCCGGTATTGGGAATTGATTGACCAGAATGGCAAGAGAGCCGATGATGATTAAAGGCATAATGGCAATGAACCCATCACGTATGGCAATTAAGTGCCTTTGAGAGCCGATTCTACCAGCGATCGGCATGATTTTAGATTCGATGAACGTCATGATCTTATTTTGTTTCATCGTACTTTTGCCTCCTCAAAGAACTGCGGAAGATCATGTTTATGAGCCTCAAGCATTTCATTCATCACCGTCTGGGCTTTATGATCAGATGGAATCAGCGGATTCATGATCATTGCGGAGTACAACGTGTTTTCATCACCTGTGACCGCTGCTTTGATGACCAATTGCTCGAATTTTTTCATAGAAATCACCGCCCCGCTGATTGAATCCGGCAGTTTTCCGACTGTCAGCGGCATAGGTCCGCTTTTTGTGATGACACTGTTGACTTCAATCACCGCATCATGCGGAAGATCTGGTATGCTTCCTTTATTCAATGTATTGACGGTCTGAATATCCAGCGAATGTTGATAAAGCGAGGTCATTAATGAGCAGGCTGATTCACTGTAATAAGCTCCTCCGCGGCTTTCTAATTCTTTGGGCTTTTCATGCATGTCTGTGTTTTTGTATGTTTCAAATAGCTGTTTTTCTATTTCCATGACGGCATCTGCGCGTGTCCCGTTGTTTTGGTATGCTTCGATATCTTTTGCAAGCACATCTTCATACTGGTAATAGTACTGATGATACGGGTTCGGAAGCATGCGCAAAGAGCGTAAAAATTGGCGATTCCAAGGCAGCATCGCAATATTGGAAGGAGAATAGTCGAGGGTGTCATTCAATAAATGATCGATTGTCTCCTCTGTCCGGTCCACTCCGTCTATCCATACCCTTTGCCCGAAGACGAAATGGTTGAGCCCCGCGAATTCAATCATGACACGATCCGCATCCACGCGGAAAATTTCTGCGATGCTGTTTTTCATGTTATAAGGAATATTGCAAACCCCGATGACTTTTTGATGGGGGCCATGCTTCAATAATGCTTCAGTCACGATGCCGGCCGGATTTGTAAAATTGATCAGCCACGCTTCTGGACAAATCTCTTTTATATCGCGAGCGATATCCAGCATGGCGGGAATCGTCCGCAAAGCTTTAAAAATACCGCCGGCTCCATTTGTTTCTTGGCCGATCAGACCATGGCTGAGCGGAATTTTTTCATCCAGCGCTCTGGCCTTTAATCCTCCGACTCTTATTTGAACCGTGACAAAATCGGCATGCTTAAGCGCTTGCGCACGATCTGTTGTATAGCTCAATTCAATCGGAACATCCGCACGTTTGATCATTCGCTTCGCAAGTTCTGAAGTGATGCGTACTTTTTCTGCTCCTTCCTCAATGTCGACGAGAACAATCTCCTTCACTGGAAAATGATGATGCCGCTTGATGACACCTTCGATGATTTCTGGTGTGTAGCTTGATCCCCCGCCTATCACGACTAATTTCAACCCCATAGTCCCCCTCCTCCAATCTCTTTTTTTGAAAACGCTTAACACAATTGAAACTTAACATGTAGTAACAAATTTGTCCACGCATATTTGTTATAACAAATTATTTTTTTGGCGAACGTTTTGTGTTATTCTATAGTTACTAATTTCACTCCAAAGGAGAAAATGAATGGCAAAACAACCACAACTCCACAGCCGAATTAAACAAGATATTGTAGATAAAATAGAGAGCGGCTATTACCCGCCTGGCAGTCTGCTTCCGACGGAGTCGGAATTTTGCAAAATCTATGATGTCAGTCGAACAACACTGCGGACCGCCTTGAATCATTTGCTTATGGAAGGGGCCATTTACCGCAAACAGGGGAAAGGGACATTTGTCGCCAAAGGAAAAGTGAAGCAGATCTTAAGCTCCAGCCATCTCCGTTATGCAGATCAATTAAAAGCGCAAGGCATGAAACCGAAAATCAAAGTTGTGGATTTGCAAAAAATAAAACCATCAAAAAAAATCCAAGACCGTCTTGGGATTGATGGTGAACAATTGGTCTATCAGGTGAAGCGGATTCGCTATGCGGATGAGGAAGAAATCCAGTTCGAAACGGCCTTTGTCAGAGCCGACCTCGTCCCCGAGATAACGGAAGAAATGGCCAATATTTCACTGTACCAGTGCATTAGCAGCCAAGGCAATACGATAAAAAGAACCGAAGAGCAAATCAAAATCTTGATTTCCGATGAAGAAATTGCACAGCATTTGAATATCACACAAGGCACGCCTTGTTTCCAGATTGCAACGCAAACATTTTTGGCGTCTGAAGAAGTCGTGGAGTTTTCTCTGGCCTATTTCCGCGGAGACCGCGTTGAATTCTTCATAGAACGCGACTATGAATAGAGGGGGATTGAAGGATGAAAGCTTTAATCATAAACGCCGATGATTTTGGACTTTCAAGAGGAGTGAACCTCGGCATCATTGAGGCGTTCCAGCGCGGAGTTCTCACATCGACGACGATCATGACCAATATGTTAGAAATGGAGCATGCTGTCTCTCTTGCACGGGAAAATCCCGCACTTGGGGTCGGTGTTCATTTGACATTGACAGCAGGCCGTCCGCTTCTCAGCGATCTGCAAACGGTTGCGGATGAGGATGGGAATTTTCGCAAGCTTTCATACTATCAAGGTTTTTTCGACATCGATCTTGATGAAGTGTATAAGGAATGGAAAGCACAGATAGAAAAAGCCCTCACCTGCGGCTTACATCCGACACATATCGACAGCCACCATCATATCCATACATACGGAAATCTTTCCGAGGTGTTTGTAAAGCTGGCGACAGAGTATCATCTGCCCTGCAGAAAGGTGAACGATGACCATCCTTCCTTGTGGAAAAATGTGAAATCGAATGATGCCTTTGAGCTGAAAGTGGACAGACTGAAAGACTTATCATCCTTCCTCGATCTTCATCAAGAGGCGTCGGTCATTGAAGTCATGTGCCACCCGGCTTATGTCGATAAACGGCTGCTCGAGAAATCTTCATACCATTATCCGCGGGTCTATGAGCTTTCATTATTGACAGATCCTTCGTTGAAAACAGCTTTCATACAATGTTCGGATATTCGCCTTATATCTTATGCCAGTCTGTAAAACTGCAATTCTTGTAAAAGCATGTACCCCGGAAATGCCATGGACATTTCCGGGATCAAATAAATAATGACGTTGACAATTCAGAATATTCTAATTATTATCAATTTGTCATAACAAATTTTGCGGTTAATCAAACGTTTGCTTAAAAGTGTTCTTGCCATATAAGGTATAGACAACTATACGTATTTTCGTAAACCCGCTATTTTTTCCATCCAGGATCAATCGCCATTTGCAATGTGTGACCGCATCAAGACTTACAGTTTAAATCCACATATCGATTAATGTAAGCGTTTTCTCCTTGTGATCTTCTTTGTCACCACTGCTATGTCTTACAAGGTGAATATAAACCTATTGAAAAGGTGGTGAACAAAATAAAGTTTCATTGATTGACAGCAAAAATTTGATGAAAAGGGGATGGGAATAAGTGTTTTCAAACAAAAAGTTTCTTGTTTTTTCGTTCATTTTTACGATGATTCTAAGTCTGTCGTTTTTTAATGGGGAAAGTGCGAAAGCAAGCTCTGACAAAAACTATAAAATCATTGGCTATTATCCATCCTGGGGTGCGTATGGAAGGGACTTTCAAGTGTGGGATATGGATGTCTCTAAGGTCAGTCATATCAATTATGCATTTGCCGATATTTGCTGGGAGGGAAGACATGGAAACCCTGACCCGACAGGTCCCAACCCGCAGACGTGGTCCTGCCAGGATGAAAGCGGAGTGATTGATGTTCCAAATGGATCGATCGTTATGGGGGATCCGTGGATCGATGCACAAAAGTCCAATCCTGGCGATGCTTGGGACGAGCCGATTCGGGGCAACTTTAAACAACTGTTGAAGCTGAAAAAGAGCCATCCTCATTTGAAAACATTCATATCAGTCGGCGGATGGACTTGGTCAAACCGCTTTTCAGATGTTGCGGCAGATCCTCGTGCAAGAGAAAATTTTGCTGCTTCAGCGGTCGATTTTTTAAGAAAATATGGGTTTGATGGCGTTGACCTTGACTGGGAATACCCGGTTAGCGGAGGACTGCCGGGAAACAGCACCCGTCCGGAGGACAAAAGAAACTACACGCTGCTTTTGCAGGATGTACGCGAAAAGCTTGACGCCGCAGAAGCGAAGGATGGCAAGGAATATTTGCTGACGATCGCATCCGGTGCCAGCCCCGAATATGTGAGCAACACTGAATTAGATAAAATTGCTGAAACGGTTGATTGGATTAACATCATGACCTATGACTTTAATGGCGGATGGCAAGGGATAAGCGCCCACAACGCTCCGTTATTCTATGATCCAAAAGCGAAAGAAGCCGGCGTTCCAAACGCTGAAAGCTATAACATTGAAAACACCGTCAAGCGTTACAAGGAAGCCGGTGTCAAAGCGGATAAATTAGTGCTTGGAACACCGTTTTACGGCAGAGGCTGGAGCGGTTGTGAATCTCAAGACAACGGAGAATATCAGAAATGCGGACCGGCTAAAGAAGGGACCTGGGAAAAGGGAGTATTTGATTTTTCAGATCTTGAAAAGAACTACATCAATAAAAACGGTTATAAAAGATATTGGAATGATCGAGCAAAAGTGCCGTTCTTGTACAATGCGGAGAATGGAAACTTCATTACCTACGATGATGAAGAATCCTATGGATACAAAACCGATTTCATTCAAGCAAACGGACTAAGCGGGGCTATGTTTTGGGATTTCAGCGGTGATTCAAATCAGACTTTGCTCAACAAATTAGCAGCCGATTTAGACTTTGTGCCTGACGGCGGCAATCCGGAGCCCCCGACATCCGCCCCGAAAAATGTGCATGTAACAGAAAAAACCGCAACCAGTATCAGCCTGGCATGGGAGGCGCCGAATGCCGGAGCCGATATGACAGAGTATGTCGTGACATATGGAAACAAGTCCGTGTCGGTCAAGGAAACAATGGTGACAATAAGCGATTTAAAGCCGAATACGACCTATTCATTTACAGTGTCAGCAAAGGATGCGGACGGAAAGCTCCATACCGGACCAACGATAGAGGCATCGACAAGCTCAGACCAATCATGTGCATATAACGAATGGAAAGATACCGCCGTCTACACAGGCGGAGATCGTGTCGTTTTTAACGGCAAAGTATACGAAGCGCAGTGGTGGACAAAAGGAGATCAGCCGGATCAGACCGGCGAGTGGGGAGTATGGCGGTTAGTCGGTGATTGCAAATAAATAGAAAACGATAAAGAGAGATTGGGATTCCCGTCTCTCTTTATAAGAAAGGAGTGTGAATGAAGTGAAAAGAGCCGCTTTATTTCTATTATTAGGGATGCTGTTTCTCTCGTTTTTGATCCCGGCTCAGACCATTTCCGCAGACACCCGAAGTAAAAAGCAGGCATGCCGTCCTGAAGGGCTCTGGGACTCCGGCGTTGAAAATGTTCCTTATTGCGACGTCTATGATCAAGAGGGACGCGAAAAGCTGGCCAATGATTTAGACCGCAGAATCATCGGCTATTTCACAAGCTGGCGTACGGGAAAGGGTAATCAAGACCGTTATTTAGTCAACGATATACCTTGGCAATATTTAAGCCACATCAATTACGCATTTGCTCATATCAGAGAGGATCATCGCATTTCAATCGGCAGCGGAAATGATGAAAACAACCCGTCCATTGGCATGGACTGGCCGGAATATCCGGATGTGAAGATGGATCAATCCCTGCCGTACAAAGGTCATTTTAATCTGCTTCACCAGTTTAAGGAGAAATACCCGGATGTCAAAGTGCTGGCGGCTGTTGGCGGCTGGGCCGAAACCGGCGGTTATTTTGGCAAGGATGGAGAGCGGATTCCAAGCGGCGGTTTTTACTCGATGACAACGAATAGTGACGGGTCTGTAAACGAAAACGGAATCAACACCTTTGCCGAATCTGTCGTTGATTTTCTCAGAACATATGAATTGGATGGCATTGATATTGACTACGAATATCCCACGACGATGAAAGATGCCGGGAATCCGTTGGATTGGAACATATCCAACCCGAGACGAAAGGGGTTAAACAAAAGCTTTGACGTCTTGATGAAAACATTAAGGCAAAAGCTTGATCAAGCGTCTGCCGAAGATCAAAAGTACTACATGCTGACCATGGCGGCACCGTCATCAGCCTATTTGCTGCGGGGCATGGAAACATTTCAGCCGCTTCGGTATGTCGATTATGTAAACATCATGTCCTACGATCTCCATGGAGCCTGGAACGAGTTTGTCGGGCCGAACGCGCCATTGTACGATAGCGGCGAGGATGCCGAATTAAAGCGGTCCAACATCTATAGCACGCCGGAATACGGCGGGATCGGGTATTTAAATGCGGACTGGGCGTACCATTACTTTAGGGGGGCGATGGCGTCGGGCCGAATCAATATCGGTGTTCCTTATTATACAAGAGGCTGGAAAAACGTATCCGGCGGATCAAACGGTCTGTGGGGGAGCGCCAGAAGCACTGACTGTCCTCAAGGTTTGACAACATGCGGTGATGGTGCGGTCGGCATCGATAATATTTGGCATGATCAAGACGAAGAAGGAAAAGAAATCGGAGCAGGGGCGAATCCGATGTGGCATGCCAAAAATCTTGAAAATGGCATTGCCGGATCATATTTGGAGAGGTACGGACTGAGCGAAGCTGATTTAACAGGCGCCTACACGAGACAATATGATAAAACGCTGGCGGCGCCCTGGCTATGGAATGAAGAAAAGAAGGTGTTTCTTTCTGCGGAAGATGAGGAATCAATAGAAAAAAAGGCGGACTATGTCGTTGCAAAAGGAATCGGCGGTGTGATGCTTTGGGATTTGAGCGGTGATTATGACTGGTATCCCGACAGAAATGACAACAGGGGAGAATACTATATCGGCAGCGCGTTAACGAGAACTTTATACCGTAAATTTGTGGACGCGACGCCATACGATCATCGATTCAGCAAGTCGCCTTTGCCTTCAGAATCACTTGATATCAATATAGAGTTTTCCGATTTTCCGTTAGGAGATCAAAACTATCCGATCCATCCGAACATGAGGTTGACAAACAACAGTGATGTGACGATTACAGGAGGGTCTGTCATCGAATTTGCTGTGCCGACGTCCACTTCGCCCCGGTTCGGAAGCTGGAGCGGTGATCGGGTTGAAGTGATTTCTGCAGGGCATACAGGACCGAACATTGGAGGGCTGACGGGAGATTTCCACCGCGTTCGGGTGACGCTGTCAAATTGGAAGGCGATTAAACCGGGTGAATCAGAGGAATTTCAGCTTGTTTATTACTTGCCGATCAGCGGCCCTGCGAACTTCACCATCACGATAGAAGGAAAAAAGTACAGCCTCAAGAGGCGTTCATAAAATCGAAGACAGCTCGTCCAAGAGGAAGCGGGCTGTCTTTATCTGCAATTTATTGCGCGCTGTTTTTCCAGTTGGTCAAATTATCAAATACTTCTTTTGTGATGCGTGTCCCCCGATTGTATGAAGAGCCTCCGTACACCCCATTCGTATGAACAGCCAGTGAGCAAGGACCGCTGCAGTTTGTTCTTGAACTGCTTTGTTCAAATACAGGTGAACCGCTTTGTCCGCCGTATGTGTCGATCGAATATTGCAGTTTATAAGTTTCTGAGACTGTGATCGGCCCTGAATGCTGCCATTGGGTGCCTGACGGCTTGTCCCCGGGATAGCCGCTGATCGTCACATTTGTCCCTGTGAGGGAGGAAGTGGTGTAGGAGTATCCGAAATAGCCGACGGTGTTGCCGATCGGTTCGCTCAGTTCGATGGCCGCGTAGTCATAATTGGTGTTTCCGCTTCTCCAGCCTGACGGAATGAAATAACGCGTCGATTTCACCGATCCGTAAGGGTAGCTTGAGCCATTGCGCCCCGGCGATACAGTGGCCGTCCCCGCAAATGAACCGCTAGCTGTGTCATAGACGCAGTGCCCCGCCGTTGCAACCGTTTTCGGGCCGATCAGCCAGCCGGTGCAGGAGCCGATGCTGCTTGAAATATGAACGATGGCCCTGTAAGGGTATGCCGTTGTATTGGAGACTCTTGTCCGATTATCTGTACCGATGACAGATTTAAGATTGTAAGGGGCTTTGGCAGGCGATGATTTCGCTTTTTCGTGCTGGGCTGACCCGCTTCCTTTCCCTGTTCCTTGAAACGCTTTGGAATATGTTCCATTTTTGTCGCTTTTAATGTTCGGATCGTAGACAACCTTTGACTCAGGCTGGTAAGAAGGATCGTTTGAAACAGGGGTATGCGGTGATGGTGCAGCTTGAGCGGAGTGCATCCCCATAGAATAAAGAGAAATACCCATAAGACCGGTGATCAACGTTCGCTTCACGCTTTTTTTCATAACCAACTCTATCACTTCCTTATTTTGTTGTATTAACAAGTTAGATATTAACAAAATAATTCTGAATTTTCCATATAATCAAAAAAGATCATGCTAAGGATATAGAGAATGAATGATAGAAAGGCGACAGTAAATTCGCTGCCATTTTTAGATTTTATATGATATGATATTTTATGGTAAATTAATAATTTTATGGTTTAATTAGTTATTTAAGAAACATATGCAAGGAGGGCGGGAAAGTTGAAACGGTTGATACCTATGGCGTTTCCTGCTTCATCCTAGTTTTACTATGGTTCATAGGATTTTTCTGTAAGAGTCTGGTGCTTTTTGATTCAGGTGCATATCTTATATCGAAAAAGAGAGGAAGTGACCCATTTGGCCCCAAAACTAAAACAAAAAGCGCGTCATATCGGTGCAATTCCCGAAAACTATCAGCTCATCATCGAAGATCTCGATAGAGAACGAGCTTTTTTTGTTTGGCAAGACCCTGAGCATCCGGACAACGACATCGCTGTGGAACTGGATTGCGAGGGGCGCTTCATCAGTCTTACGAAAGAATATGCTCCAGTTGCAGAGAACGAGCTTCCGGAAGGCGAATTACAGCAAATCGCCCTTCAATTTGTCGAGCGCCATTATCCGAGCGCCGTTGCCAGTTTTGTTTTTCAAGAAAAGAAGGTAACAGAACAAGCCGTTCGATATACATACGCACAGATGGCTCTTGATCTGCCTCTGCCGCAGACGGGCTTTTTCGTGGACATCGCGAAAGATGGAGAGGTGTTGAGGTTTCGCTACCACGGCGGTGCGGATTCGGTTTCCATTCCAAAACAGCTGGCCGATCGACAGCAGGTGATCTCCGAGTATCTTGATCAAGTCGATTTTGAACTGACGGTGGAACATATTCGCCGTGAACTGTATGAAAGCGGAGATGACCAGCCGCACCTCATTTATGAAACGAGACTGCCGTTTATCAGTTATCCAGCCGATTCGTCGGCGATATGTGAGAAAACTACACCCGTTGATGATGAAGAAGAGGAGGAAACCCTGCCGCTTCCTGTATTGTCTGAAGCAGACCGGGACGTTGATTTGCACGAGTTGATCGGTTTCAGTCCTTCTTTTCGAAAGATCCGCGAAGCGGATTTAGGCGATTCAATCGGAACCGTTTGGCGCGAAGGGAGCGATCCTGATCAGGAAGACTTTGGCATCGAAAGCTATTTTAAAATCCGGAATCATAATACCTTGAAAATCAAGAAAGATAAAAAGACGGGAAAGCTAAAAGGGCTTTTCTCTTTTATCGAAGCGGAAGGGTCTCCTGTTTGGACGGAAGAAGCCTGCCGCAAACGGGCCTTGCAGTTTCTCTATTTGCTATACCCGGATGCCCGGCAGTATTTCCGGATGCATCCCTTGGAAAAAGACGAGGAGGAGCAGAAAACCGCTGCTTTTCAGTTTGACCTCACATATGAAGGAGTGCCGCTCAGGCTGGGGTTTGCCAATATCATCATCAATCGCATCAACGGCCTGGTCGTCGGGTTTTTCGCCCCTGAAATCGAACCGGAAACATTGAAAGATCTGAATCCGTCACCCGCTATTACACGCGAAGAGGCAAAAGACATTTTTGCTTCGGTTTTTGATGTGGAGCTCGAGTGGGAAGAAGATGATCACTACACTCTCGTCTACCGCCCGGTATATCCCGTGTTTATCGATGCCCATGACGGGAAAGCCTACAAGCGGAACATGGTTTGAAAAAAATGGCGGCGGGCCTCCCGCCGCTCAATAAAAAGCCCGCTTCAAAGCCGCAGTCTTTCTGCCGTTATTCCTCCCCGGCCACCACCGGGTTCTCCTTATAACTGATCCAATCGCTCCAGCTGCCGGCATAGAGCTTTACATCTTGAAATCCGGCTTCCTTTAAACCAAGGACATTTGGGCAGGCAGATACTCCCGATCCGCAATAGACGACGATTTCACTGTTGCGGTCTAAAGAGGCGTAATGCTGTCTTAACTGTTCTTGGCTTTTCCAGCTGCCGTCTTCCGTCAAATTGCCTTTCCAAAAATAGTTTTTAGCGCCGGGAATATGACCTGCCTGATGATCAAGCGGTTCGGTTTCTCCAGTGTATCTGGCCCGCTCACGGGCATCGATCAGGATCGTATCTTTTCGGCCGATCCGGTCTTTGACCTGTCCGGCATCTAGCAGTTCTTCTTTTGCAAGTTCCGGCGAAAATTCCCGGGGGACGGGCCGCGGAATCTCGGTTGTGATGTCGTATCCGGCTTTGACCCAATGGGAGAAGCCGCCATCCAATACATAAACGCTTGTATGGCCGAGATAGCGGAGCTGCCACCAAAAACGCGCCGCAAACATGCCGCCGCTGTCATCATAGGCGATAACGGCTGTATAGCGGTCAATGCCGATTTCACCAAGTGTTTTTGCGATTTTCTCGTGAGGCGGAAGAGGGTGTCTTCCTCCGTGTTTTTCAACTTTGGCGGATAAATCCTTTTTCAAATCAACATAAACGGCTCCGGGCAGATGTCCTTGTCTATACGCTTTCCGCCCTTCTTCCGGGTTTGTCAGATGAAACCTGACATCGACAATGACCGTTTGGCCCGGTTTTTCCTTCAACCGTTTCCACACCCATTCCGGACTTTTGACTGCTGCCAATTTGCACCCCTCCGCTTCTTTATGAAAACAATTCTGATAATAGAAGAATAGCCTGATTTCGGCAAATATGTCAAAGACAAACCTGAAGGTGATTTTGGTGGTCATCACGCAAATAAAACAGAATATGATAGAGGTGATGACACATTGGGGGTGAAACAAATGGGAGTGGTTAAGGCTACATCTAAAGACGTCGCCCTTTTGGCAAGGCTTTTGCGGGCGGAAGCTGAAGGTGAAGGTGTACAGGGGATGCTGCTTGTCGGAAATGTCGGAATCAACCGGATCAGGGCAAATTGTTCCGACTTTGTGGGGCTGCGCACCATTCCGCAGATGATTCATCAGCCGCATGCCTTTGAGGCTGTGACACACGGCTATTTTTACCAAAGGGCGAGGGAAAGCGAAAAGCGTTTGGCGCGGAGAGCGATCAACGGAGAAAGGTTCTGGCCGGCAAAGTTCAGCCTGTGGTATTTCAGACCGGCGGGTGCATGCCCGGCGCAGTGGTATGATCAGCCCCATGTCGGGCGCTTCAAAGCACACTGTTTTTATGAACCGACAGCCGAAGAGTGTCAAAATGTCTATAATACGTTTTAACATGACAGGTCCCTTTTCAGATGGAGCAGCACCGTCTCAAAAGGGATCTTTGTTTTTAAGCGGGCATTCTCAAAAAAGCTCGGCAAGCATTTCGAAAGACCGCTTTTTATCTTCAAACCGGTATACATTTGTCAATACCATGATCTCCTCTGTTTGATAGTGTTCCGAGAGCTCATCAAGCTTTGTTTTCACTGTCTGGGGCGAGCCGATGACCATCCGTTCGCGGTTTTTGAGGATCTTCTTTTTATCGGCGGTGCTGTATGCCGCCGATTTCGCTTCCTCAATGCTTGGCACGCGGCTGTCGAGACCTTTTTCAACCCGAAGAAGCCAAAGGTCCTGGCTCAGGCAGAGTTCTTCCGCTTGTTCATCGGTGGCTGCACAGATGACGAATACGGCGGCCATAGCATGAGGCCGATCAAAAAAAGCCGAAGGCCGATAGCTTTCATTATACGTTTTGAAAGCATTTCGCCCTCTTTCAGGGTGAATGAAGTGGCCGAATACATATCCGATTCCCATGTCCGCCGCCTGTTTGGCGCTGTTTTCTCCAAGACCTAAAAGCCAGGGGGCGGGCGGCGCAGCTGTCAGCGGAGCGGCTTTAATGCCGGCATAGTCATGTCCGGAAGGGATGGCGTCCGTCAAATAGTAAAGCAAATCTTGAAGCTGTCTCGGAAAATCCCGCAAACTCTTATTGACTCCATCCGTCAGGGCGAGCCGGGTTTTGGCGGTGCCGCCTGGCGAGCGGCCGAGTCCGAGGTCGATTCGTCCGGGGTAAAGCGCTTCAAGCTGCCGAAAGCTTTCGGCCACTTTAAAAGGACTGTACTGCGGAAGCAGCACACCGCCGGAACCGACGCGGATATTTGCGGTTTTTGCCGCAATATGGGCGATCAAAATTTCCGGCGCAGTGCTTGCAAGCCCGCGTGTACTGTGGTGCTCGGCAAACCAGTATCTTTTGTAGCCCCATTCATCGGCTAACTTGGCCAGTTCAGCCGTCTGCTTTAATGCGGTGTAGGCATCTGATCCTTTGGATACAGGAACCTGGTCGAGTATGCTGAGTTGTATCATCGTGTCCCGCCATCCTTTCCGTTTCCTAATAAGTGTAAATCAAGCATATGAAAAATGGCTGCCAGGGTCAAATGAACCGATTCGGGCGGATTTAAACAGAATCAGTCAAAACATGACAGCGCTGAAACAAAAACGAAATATAAATGTAATATAACTTGGCACCTATTGTCGAAAATAGATGTTATAATAACGTCTGTACATCAGTTTCGGATATATAATTCATAGGTCGTAAGTCTTGAATGTTCATTTTTAACATATTAATATTTTGCGAATTTACATAATGAAACAAAAAGAATACATAAAGGAAAGAGGAGTAGAAAGTGAAGAAAAAAGTTTATGCTGTTGGTTTAGCGTCGGTTCTTGGAGCAGCTGGTCTATTTACCCCCTTTATGAACAACACGGCATCTGCGGAAACATCTCAGCAGAAGCAGGAAATTCAGAAAAAGCGTTCGGAAGTTGATTCAAGCATCGAAAGCAAAAGAAAAGAGATTGCAAAGCTTCAGGAAGAGCAGAAAAAACTTGAAGACAAAATAAAAGATCTCGATAAAAAAGCGCTTGAAACCAGCAACAAAATCGAAAAGAAGCAAGAGGAAAACAAAAAAACAAAAAAAGAAGTGGATTCTCTGAAAAAAGAAATCAAAGAAACGGAAAAACGGATTGAAGAGCGTTCAAAAGTGATTAAAAAACGCGTGCGCAGCCTTCAGGAAAACGGCGGTTCGCAAAACTACATCGACGTTCTTCTCGGCGCGCAGAGCTTTGGGGACTTCATCACACGCGCGACAGCCGTTTCAACGATTGTCGATGCGGACAAAGATCTGCTGAACGAGCAGGAGAAAGATAAAAACAAGCTTGAAAAAGCAATGTCTGACTTAAATAAAAAGCTGGATGAAATCCAAAAAACGCTGGCTGACCTGAAAACTCTCAAAGCTGACTTGGACAAGCAGCTGAAAGATCAGGCGAGCCTTTCTGAACAGCTGAACGCGAAGCAGTCGAAAGCGGAATCTGAGCTGAACGACCTGAAAAAAGAATCAGGCTCACTAACAAAAGAAGAAGCCGCTCTTGAACAAAAAATTAAAGAAGAGAAAGCTGCTGCCGCTGCGGCCGAAAAAGCCAAAGAGGAGTCAGCATCAGCAAAGTCTGATTCAGCTTCTGTCGGCAAATCAAGCGGATCTTCCAACAGCGGTTCATCAAGCAGCAAAAGCAGCAGTTCATCAAGAAACTATTCTTCAGGCTCTGCTGTAAGCAGCAATTCAGGCGCGATTGAAACGGCAATCAGCACCGGATCAAGCATCGTCGGCAGATCTCCGTACAAATGGGGAGGCGGACGCTCGCAAGCCGATATCAACAACCGTCGTTTTGACTGTTCATCTTTCGTACGCTGGGCTTATGCATCAGCGGGCGTAGAATTGGGCTTCGGAGCGACAACAAGCACGCTTGTCGGCAAAGGCCGCGCTGTCAGCGCATCTGATATGAAACGCGGAGACTTGGTCTTCTTTGACACATACAAAACAAACGGCCACGTGGGAATTTATCTGGGCAACGGAACATTCTTAAACGATAACAGCTCACGCGGCGTATCGATCGATTCAATGAGCAACCCGTATTGGAGTGCACATTTCAGCGGAGTTGTCAGACGGGTCGTTGAATAAAATCATGCGAAAAAGCACCATTCCGAAAGGAATGGTGCTTTCAAATTGTTGACAAAATCCTAAAACGGTTTTATGTTTTAGGATTTTGTCATCCTTCTTTCAGCGTGATTGAAAACCTTTGCAGTCTAGGAAGGCCGAGCATCGGAGCACAGCGAATGTTGCAATTCGTGAGCACCGACGCGCAGGCCTGACAACGAATGCGAGGGTTTGTCGACACGCTGAGAGCACCATTCCGAAAGGAATGGTGCTTTTTTCATTACAGCGGCAAATCACGCTTTTTAAAGGAGAGGATGCCGAGCAGAAAGGCAGCCAAACCGACCGCTGAAAGAATAATGGACGCGGCCGCGATATCGGCACTGCCGTTTACAATATCGCTCGGCCTGAACAAAGAGAAGATCGACACGTTTCTTAGCCATTCCGTTTCTTCGCTTAATTTGCCGATCAAATCGAGGCTGAAGAACAGGAATGTAATGCCGCCGGAGAAGCCGAGCGCTTTTTTCTCATCATTCGACATGGCGGATATGAAAAAGGAAATGCCGCTTATCGCAAAAAACAGCAGAAACCCGAGCAGGTTCAAAAGCAGAAATCTGGATACATTAAAATCATAGTCATCGCCAAGCATAAAATGATACCCCGCCAGCCCGGCTGCTGTTGTCACGGCCATGATGACAAGCAACCCTGTCATGAGGACAACGGCCTGTGTGAAGGCGACCTTTCCCCTTGTCGTCGGCGTTGACAAAATATACGCCATAGAGCCTTGATCAACCAACCTCGCTACAAGCTTTGTCGACAGCATGACAGAAAAGATCGAAAGAATCACGATAAAAATAAGGCCGTAATATTCTCCGGACATAAAATCCTCAAGACTCCCGAGCCCGTTTTCAAATCCGAACGCGTTCAGAAAGCCTTCAGGCATCGAAGTGATCAATTTTTCAATATCCTTCGCGTTCTCTGCGATGCTCGGGTAGATTCCCAATATGAAAAGAATGTAGAACGCGGAGCCCGCCGCATAGCTCATGATCCCTTTCAGATTGGTTTTTAACATTTGTTTATACAGGGAAAGATTCATTGCACTGTCCCCTTTCTGTCATAGTAGTTCATAAACACTTCTTCCAAGCTTTGTGATGATACATCAATGTGCCGAATTTGGTATTTGGCCGTTTCCTTAATAAATTGGTCGTGGTTTCCCAAAACGGCGACTTTGACGCGATTGTCCTGCCGTGACTCAATGTGCAGGCCTGAGTCCATAAATGCCGGGATATCGGCAGGGTTTTCAAATGTGACTTCAAACACCTTCCGCTGCATGGACTGCAGTTCGTGAATATCTTTAATGGCAATGATGACGCCGTCTTTTATAATGGCGGCTCTGTCACATGTTTTTTCGATTTCCGGAAAGCTGTGAGAGGACATTAAAAAAGTCGTCCCTTTGGCTTTTTCTTCGAGCACGATATCAATAAATACTTTTTGCATCAGCGGATCAAGGCCTGATGTAGGCTCATCAAGGATGATCACTTCCGGGCTGTGCATGAAGGCGGCGACAATCCCGACCTTCTGTTTCATGCCTTTTGACATCTTTCTAATCGATGTGTGAACGTCGAATTGCAGCCGTTCGATCAGCTCATTGCGCTTAGCCTCATCTTTAACCCCCTGCATATCTGCCATGAAATCGAGAAACGTTTTTCCTGTCATTCCCTCGATAAAGGCGATTTCCCCGGGAAGGTAGCCTATGTGCCGCTGAACCTCGCCTTGATTTTTCATCATGTCCATCTCGTTCACTTTGATGTCGCCTCGATCAGGTCTCATAAACCCCATAATGTGGCGGATAGTAGTCGATTTTCCGGCCCCGTTCGGACCTAAAAATCCAAAAACTTCTCCTTTGTTTATGGAAAATGAGACATCAAATATGCCTTTTCCATTTGAAAATTGTTTTGTCAGCCCTTGTACTGTCAGCATCGTGACACCTCCGGTAATGAAAAATATGAAATATTTATAATAAAAAATTTCATAATTTATTTTACGTTCATAAGAACTTTTTTGTCAATGGAATTTGATGAAATATTTTTATGTTATAATTTCATTAAGAAATATTGATAAGGATGGTTGTATGAACGGATTTGAAAAAAGAGCGTTGCTGATCAAAGAAAAGATCAAGAAAACAACGCTGAAATTGCTGAATACGCGGGACGTAAAGCGAATCCGCATTACCGATATTGCAAAAGAGGCAAACGTGTCCCAAGTCACAATCTATAATTATTTTGGCAGCAAAGAAGCGCTGTTGAATGAAGTCTTTAAGGATTACATTGACCAAGCGATCGCCGAGTTTGAAGAATATATGAAAAAAGATATACCGGTAAAGAAAAAAATCGAATTGATCATTTCGCAAAAAAAGGAAGCGACCAATCAGAAGTTTGCGTTGACAATGGTTAAGGAACTGATGATCGAGGAAAACGAAATGATGAATTACGTGAAAAAACAATATGACGAAAAAATTATTCCGCTGATGCTGCAAATGATTGAAGACGGCCACCGCTCGGGCGAGGTCTCTCCGAAAGTAACCGCACAGGGCTTTCTCGTTTTTATGAACATGATCATTGAACATTCCAAAACATTGGGTGAAGAATATGAAAAGAACAGGCAGTTTGCTGAAGAGATGCAGCACATTTTTTTCTACGGGCTTTGCGGAAGGCCTTAGCCAAGGGCATGAAAAAGGGGTTTCCTTTATTTTCACAAACGTGACATATCTGTCATTTATGTGAATAGATGAAACAATTTCCTGAAGCTTTCCGTATATAAGACGGATACAAAAAAAGAAAGGATTTACCAATGATGAAGCACTCCTTTTTCTTTTTCATGCTTTTTGCTTTTTTTCTTCTCGCGGGGTTTTCTTCTATAGCCGATCAATCTTTTTCAATTGATCGTGTCGATATTCAAGCCAATGTCAAAGAAAACGGCGACTTGGATGTGGAGGAGGTTTACACATACCGCTTCAAGGGTTCCTTCAACGGGGCGTCAAGGTCGTTCAGCAAGGATGAAACAGGGCGGATAAAAGGCTTTAAAGCGTACCTGCTTGCAAAAACCGGCGAAGCCCGTCCGTTAAAAACAACGCAGGAAGATGGAACCTACTTTGCTCATACCGCGGTAAAAGATGAAGCAAAGAAAGTGCTGTTTCACTATGCTGTCGAAGATGCTGCGAAGAAATTTGAGGACACCTCTGTTTTGCGCCATTCTTTTTTCCAAAAAACGAATACAGTGATGCATCATGTAAACATTCGGGTCAGGCTTCCTGATTCGGTTCAGCCGGCGGATATCCATGCGTTTCTCCGTGAAAAAGGAGATGGTGAAATAACAGGGATCAGCTACCATACCGTTATATATCACAGCGGGATGATCCCGGCGGGGACAAGCTCCGAGCTGAGAATCTATTTCCCGCAAAACGCCCTGCCTAAGGCGGTTCGCCATCCTTCCTACCAAACGGTGGACGATTTGTTAGCGGAGGAAAAAAACGAGGCGGAGCGCTATGCCAAGCGGGGGGGACGGCTGGAAAACGCCGACAGGACGGCATCGGTTTTTTCCGGCATCATCGGTTTGATGATTGTCGCGGTCCTGATTCTTTCATTGGTGAAGAAAAGGCGGCAAAAACTGCTCCCGCTTGAAAAGCTGGAAGCCTTTGATCCTGTTCTGGTTGCCTATTTGTACAGAAAAGGCAGCCTCACAGAGCGCGATTTGCTGGCGGGGCTGCTGTCGCTTTATCAGCGCGGGCTTGTCACAATGAAAAAGGTGAGGGCGGAAGAACGATTTCTCCGCGACCGCAAAGCGCCTGATGAGACATATCAATTCGAATTCTCCGATGATCTCATGTCGCTGACAAAACCGGACCGGCTGTTCATTGAAAAGCTTTTTGAGCAAAAGGAAAACGGAGTTTACCTGTTCAGGCTGGACTCGCTCAGCGGACCGACTGAAGAGGAAATTGAGGAAAAGGAAGGGTTGGAGAAATACGAGCGGAAACGAATCATTCTTCAGAATGTTGTTCAAAAATGGACGGAGAACATCAGGCAGGACGCCGTATATAAAGAGTTATTTCAAGAGAACCGCTGGCTGCGCATGCTGTCGCTTACACTGCTCTTCTTCCAAACGGGGTTCCTGCTTTATATCATGGCTGCGGATGTTGTGCCTCAGGCCGGTTTTATGATCGTATGTATGATTTTCGGCTTTGCCTTATCGGCAGGCATCGTTTTGGCCAAGTATAAACTGTATTCGATCATGTTTTTTCTCGGGCTGTTTATCGCATCTCTCTTTACGGACAGCATTTCGACCATTCTGTTTTACGGTATAAGCCTCGCGCTTTCCATCGTATTGATTGCGCTCATTCCGTCCATCAAGGAAAGCAGGTCTGCCTTCATCTACAGAAGGTCGGTTCTCTCATGGAGAAACCAGCTGAGACAAGGAGCAGGCCTTTCAGAGAGAAGCCTGTCTGAAAATGAAAAAATCTTCGTATATGCCATTGTCCTTGAAATCGAGGATGAGTCAATGGCGTTTGTCAAAGGATCAAAAAACGGACTTGACCAAGCCTTCCCAATCCTTGGCATGGCCGCCTGCGGCGATTTTCATTACCCGTTCTTGAGCTGGCAGCAGACCTTGGCTGTTCATGGTCATACGGCAGCCCATCATGCAGGCGGTTCAGGATCGGACGGGGGAAGTGGGCCGGGGGCTTTTTGAAGGCTATCTGAATCCAGATAGCCTTTTTCAGCGCGGCTTATCCCCGCAGCCGCTGTTCCGCTGTTTTTGTACGGTGGGTGACGGGTTGATGGCCGTATGCTTTCGCAAGGCCGAATGCCGGCATATTGTGATAGAAGGTTTCATAACGGCCCTTCGGAACCGTATATGTTTCATGATAAATGCCGACAGCGCCTGATGCCGCTGTTTTTTGATAAAAGCGGCGCCAGGCAGCCATATGTTTTCCGCCTTTCGCATAGGCGGTCAAAGCTTCGAAAGAGCGCCAGTATTGAACCAGCAGGATCGTCCGGAAATTGATGGCCGATTCCATAGAAAGAAAGCCGAGATCTTTGTTTTGGTAAAGCTCGCGAATCATAAGCGGCATGGCGGTGAAAACCGGCCACCATTGGTGAACCGCATGCCATTTGTTGATTCTCATCCCGATCACAAACACGACCACTTCGTCCTCAGGATGTGCCGTAAAAGGCTTGGTGATGATCGTTTTACCCATCTTTCTCATCCTCTCCGTTTACTAAGCGTCCGATTGTCGCTTCACACCACTCGATCCCGGCCATTGTGCTGCGCTTACCGAAATCAAGTGTGAACAGCCAATATTCAGCATCTGTCGAGTGATCACCGCATGACAGAATGGATTGTTCGATCGTTTCATACATCACGTACCGTTCTTGAAGCTTGCGCTGATATTCCCTGACTTTCTCAGCAGTCGCCGGGCGCTCCTGCTGTCTGGAGAAAAAAATCTTCAGCAGAAACTCGTTTTTTTCCGCAGCGATTTCTTTGATCGGTTCTTCAAGCCAGCTTTGCAGCGCTTTTTGTCCTTCTGCGGTTATGCGGTACTCCTTTCTATCCGGTTTCTTATCCTGCACGGCAGGCGCAGCGGTCACCCATCCGGTTTCCGCTAAATGCTTGAGGGCGGGGTAGATTTGGCCGTAGCTGATTTTCCAAAAGTGGTTCAGGCTTTGGTCGATCATTTGCTTCATTTCATATCCGGTTCGGTATCCGGCAGTAATCAATCCGAGCAAAGCGTAGGTCGTCTGATTTCTTTTCGTCATGGGCTGCCTCCATATATCTTTTTGATATATATCTGTTAGATACATAATAGCAAAGGTGTGATGATCATTGCAACACAGCGGAGCATTTTTCTCAGGAAGATTATAAAAAAATATGAAATGATACGAAACCTTTAGGCGGATCAGTCCGTATATATAGTTAAGCAAGTTAAATAATGATTCATTAGTCTTGTATTTATGCAGACATGAATCACGCTGGCGTGATAATAAGGTCTTTAAAACTCTTGATCTCATGCAGCAGAATATGATCCGAAAGTTAAAATAATGAGGGAGTGAATCATTTGGCTATTTCTTTAGAGAAAGGTCAGCGAATCGATTTAACAAAAGGAAATGCGGGGCTTTCGAAAATTATGGTCGGCCTCGGCTGGGACCCTGTATCTTCTGGCAGCGGCGGATTTTTTGGTAAACTGTTTGGAGGAGGCGCCCCGAATATTGATTGTGATGCTTCTGTGCTGATGCTGGAGAATAACAGAATGACAGAAAAGAAGAATGTCATTTACTTCGGAAATTTAAAAAGCAGATGCGGCAGTGTTGAGCATACAGGTGACAATTTGACAGGGGAAGGCAGCGGCGATGATGAGCAGATTATCGTAGACCTTCAAAAGGTTCCCGCAAACATTGACAAGCTGGTGTTTGTCGTCAATATATACGATTGCGTCAAACGCAGCCAGCATTTCGGAATGATTGAAAATGCCTTCATCCGCGTGGTTGATATGAACAATCGCCAAGAGATGGTAAAGTACAATCTGAAGGAGGACTATTCGGGCCGGACAAGCCTGATTACGGGAGAGATATACCGGCACGGAAACGAATGGAAGTTCACGGCTGTCGGAGAAGGTACAAACGATACAAGCATTACGGACATCGTCAAACGCTACGCCTAAAATAAATGAGCAAAAGGAGCGATTTAGATGGCAATTTCATTAGCGAAAGGTCAGAAGGTTGATTTAACGAAAACAAATCCGGGGCTCTCAAAGGTAGTTGTCGGTTTGGGCTGGGACGTCAACAAATATGACGGAGGATTCGATTTTGACCTTGATGCCAGCGTGTTCCTGCTGGATGCCGAAGGCAAGTGCGCTTCAGAGAAAGATTTTATTTTCTATAATCAAACACAAGGCGGAAACGGGTCTGTTGTACATACAGGCGACAATCGGACAGGTCAAGGGGAAGGCGATGATGAACAGGTATCAATCGACTTGAACGCTGTGCCTGACAATATTCAAAAAATCTCTTTTGTCATTACCATTCATGATGCTGAAGCCCGCCGCCAAAATTTCGGTCAGGTGTCTAACGCTTATGTCCGCGTGATCAATGAAGACTCCAACGAAGAGTTGATCCGTTATGATCTTGCCGAGGATTTCTCGATCGAAACGGCGCTGATCACCGGTGAACTTTACCGCCATGCCGGAGAGTGGAAATTTTCAGCGATCGGTTCAGGCTATCAGGGCGGATTGGCGCGGATCGCCACTGATTTCGGCCTGCAGATCGGCTAGCTGACAGACCGCACCGGTTTCCAAGTAGCCTGATAATTCGCGAAGGAGGTTCCATACATGGCTATTCAGTTATCTAAAGGACAGAGAATCGATTTAACGAAGACGAATCCGGGCTTAACAAAGGCATTGATCGGCTTAGGCTGGGATACAAACAAATACACAGGCGGAGCGGACTTTGACTTGGATGCTTCGGCATTTCTTGTCGACGGGAATGACAAATGTGTGAATGACCACGATTTTGTTTTTTACAACAATCTCGAGCATCCGAGCGGCGCTGTCATCCATACGGGTGACAACCGGACAGGCGAAGGGGAAGGCGATGATGAGCAGATCCTTGTCGAATTTTCCAAAATTCCCGCACACGTCGAGAAAATCGGGATCACGGTCACGATTCATGACGCGGAAAGCCGCCGTCAAAACTTTGGACAAGTATCAAACGCATTCGTCCGGCTCGTCGACGACTCTACAAATGAAGAGCTGCTTCGTTTTGATTTAGGCGAGGATTTTTCGATTGAGACAGCGGTAGTGGTTTGTGAGCTGTACCGCAACGGATCAGATTGGAAATTTAACGCCATCGGCAGCGGTTTTTCCGGGGGATTGGCATCCCTTTGCCGCAATTACGGCTTACAAGTTTAGTTTTGCCGACTGAACCGCCTGTGTTCTCGCGGTTCAGTCTTCTCTTTTTAAAATTAGGAGGTAACCAATAGTGGATTTATTTCATCATGTTATATCAGTTTATGCTTCATTCTTTGATTGGGGCATGTGGGTCGAGGTGCTGACCGACCCTGTTTCCTGGGGGCTGATCGGCTCTCTCGTCGTGCTGGAAGGACTTTTATCAGCGGACAACGCCCTTGTTCTCGCCGTTATGGTCAAACACCTTCCGGAAAAACAGCGCAAAAAAGCGTTGACTTATGGATTGATCGGAGCATATTTCTTCAGGTTCCTCTTTATCGGGCTCGGTATGATCCTGATCAAATTCTGGTGGATTAAGCTGATCGGTGCCGCCTATTTGGCGTGGCTCGTGATCAAGCATTTCTTTATCGGCGAAGGTGATGACGAATCCGGCGCCATTAAAAAAGACGGCTGGATGGTTCGCGTGTTCGGCGTTTTCTGGGCTACAGTCATCTCAGTTGAACTCATGGACCTGGCGTTTTCAGTTGACAGCATTCTTGCCGCATTTGCGGTGTCTGAAAAAGTCTGGGTGCTTTTGATCGGCGGAATGCTCGGGATCTTGATGATGCGTACTGTCGCGAAATTCTTCCTCACGCTGATTGATAAAGTGCCTGAATTGGAAGCAACCGCATTTGTTTTAATCGGAATCATCGCATTGAAAATGGCGGCCAGTGTATGGCACATTGAAATGCCGCACAGCGTGTTCTTCATCATTCTGATTGTTGCCTTTGCGGCTACATTTGTCATTCACTATATGAACAAACAAAAAGCCGTCAAAGAGCAAACGGCCGCTTCAAAAGAAGAATAAAACTCAGGAAAGGGGGGGAGTGCATCTGCTCCGCCCCTTTTAATCAATAGGAGATATCGTTCCTATTCAAAAGAAGGTGACCCATGTGCAATACTTTCATTTTTTATCCCCCTCTCAAAAAGAAGATATCTTTTTCAAACAGCCGGGGTCGGTGACGAAAGACTCTCCGAAACACATACTTGAGCATGCGCTCGGAGCAACGCTCTATGTTCCGGGAAACCGTAAAGATATTGCCGATATGATCACAAAGCAAAAATATCCCGAACTTTGTTCCGTTGTGTTTTGCCTTGAAGATTCGATCGGCGACTGCGAAGTTCTTCAGGCGGAAAACAATCTTGTCAGTCAGGCTGATATCATTTATCAGGCGCAAAAACTCGGGACCATCACGAGCGAGGTCCTGCCGTTGATGTTCATCCGCGTCCGCGAACCTGAACAAATGCTTGAATTGGGCAATAAGCTCGGACGTGCGCTTCACTTGTTTACCGGGTTTGTATTCCCTAAGTTCTCCACATTTAATGCTGAACACTATCTCGATACACTGTCTACATTATCAAAAGAGTCGGGCATTGCCTTATACGGGATGCCGATCTTTGAGACGCCTGATTTGCTTGTAATGGAAACAAGGATCAAAGCTTTGCACGAATTAAAAGAGACGCTTGTTTTTTATCAGGACGTCATTTTGAACATACGGATCGGCGCCACCGATCTGTGCGGTCTTTACGGATTAAGGAGAAAGCCGCAGACCTCGATTTATGACATTATGGTCATCGCCGATTTTATCAAAGACATGATCAATTATTTTGGATTGCAGTTTGTGATCTCCGGTCCTGTATGGGAGTATTTTGAAGATCGTTCACATACCGCCGCATCTCTTTCGGGACGGACTTCGTATTGGAAGACAGCAGCGGGCGGAGATCTGCACTTGCTCAATCCGTATATGGACGGGCTGATCAATGAAACACGCCTTGATCTCGCCAACGGCATCCATGGCAAAACTGTGATTCACCCGACACATCTCAAACCGGTGCAGAGCATGCATGTCATTTCAATTGAAGAGTACTTGGACGCCGTCAGCATTCTCGAAAGTGCGGACGGCACACGCGGTATTGTGAAAAGCTCTTTTTCCAACAAAATGAATGAAATCAAGCCGCACTTAACATGGGCGAGAAAAATACTGTTAAAGTCAGAGATATATGGGGTGTATCATGAAAACCGCAGCTACATGGACATACTTACCGCAGAAAAGCAGCTTTCAAATATTGAATCATATGGAAGTTGAGTTGACGATTACTGACAATCCGCTCTCCATTCCCCCGCGGGCATTATTTGAAATGGCGGCGAGGGTCAATAAAAAACGGGGGTTTTTGTTTGTCAGCAAAATCCTCGGCAAACACATACCGGTCCATCCATTAAAGCCGCTCATTGCATCAGGGCTTTTAGCGATGGAACACGCCGAGCGGACTTCCGGTTCGCTGATTGATGGGAAAGCCGCACTCGTATCAGGGCTGTTGGAAGAGGATCATGAGCTTGTGAAAATGGCTTACGATCTTCTAAAAAAGCAGCGCATCAAGCCTGCTGCACCTCCGCTTGTCATCGGGTTTGCCGAAACGGCGACAGCGCTTGGACATGGTGTGTTCGACTGTTTAGAAGGCGCGTCGTTTATTCATACGACAAGGGAGGCATTAAAGGATATCGAATCCGCCCTTGTGTTTGAAGAAGAGCATTCACACGCCGTTGATCAGCGCTGCTATACAGACGGGCCCGTGTTCGAAAGCGACAGACCCGTGATTTTAGTGGATGACGAAATCACCACCGGCAAAACGGCGCTGAACATCATCAGGGATATTCAGAAAAAGCATCCGCGCAGGGAATATGCCGTTCTTTCACTATTAGACTGGCGGTCTAGCGAGCATAAAGAAGCGTTCCGCAAAGCGGAAGCAGCGCTCGGCGTCACCATAACGACAACCTCATTGCTGTCAGGATCTGTTGTATTTAAAGGCGAAACGCTTGATCGGTCACACTATGATTATCATCCGCATAGCGATGGCGGAGACCTCTCCATCCGGCACATCGATGTTGGCGAAGAGTTCACAGCGCTCCCCTTTGCGGCAGAAAAAACAGGCAGGGCTTCATTTGTGAAAGAGACCGGCCGGTTTGGCATCTCCGATCATGATCAACAAGCGGTCGAGGAGGCCTGCCGAAAAGCGGGCAGCCGCCTTCAAGCTCTTCGAAAAGGGAAGCGTGCGCTTTGTTTAGGAACGGGAGAGTTTATGTATCTTCCTATGAAAATCGCAGCTTTCATGGGTGAAGGTGTTTCCTATCAATCAACGACGAGAAGCCCGATCCATCCATCTGACAGAGATCAATATGCCGTAAAAAACGGCTTTTGCTTTCCAAGCCCGGAGGATGAGGACATCAGACATTATGTCTACAACCTTCCAAAACGGGGCTATGATGAAGTGTTTATTTTTGTTGAAAAGCCTGTCACGAAAACGTCGCTGCAGCCGCTCCTAGAGGTTTTCAGTGATAGAAAAATAGAGAATGTCACCATTGTGGCTTTTTCTAAAGGAAGTGATCTTCATGACCAATAGAGTTCTGACAATGGGGAGTTATCCCGCATCTGATGTGACATTTTTGTTAAAGGATCTTTCAGGCCTTTCGATCGAAAAAAGCACCCGTGAACGGGAAAACTTGATTCAAAGCGGCACACATTATTCAGAAATGCTGCCTGTTGAATATAAACCGACGGATGAATATATGAAGCTCTTTTATGCTTCGCTTGAAGACAGCAAGCAAAAGGTGGCCGAAGCCGTCGCGATTGTCGCTGAACAAATCGTTCAAAAACGGGGACTGCATACAGTACTGTGCAGCTTGGCACGGGCCGGGACGCCGATCGGTGTCTTGATTAAACGGTATATCG
This sequence comes from Bacillus sp. NSP9.1, assembly GCF_000465465.2. Taxonomy (NCBI): domain Bacteria; kingdom Bacillati; phylum Bacillota; class Bacilli; order Caryophanales; family Bacillaceae; genus Bacillus; species Bacillus sp. NSP9.1. The sequence continues at coordinate 4,255,836 of NZ_CP048273.1, read as the reverse complement.
AAGTGAAATACGATGCAGCGCTTCCTCATTACAGCGTCTCAATCATCCGTGACAGGGGAATCGACGAAAATGCGCTTCATTACATTCTCGAACATCATCCCGGCGCTTCTGTCGCGTTTATTGACGGCTGGACTGGGAAAGGCGCGATTACAAAAGAATTGACGCGGGCTGTTAGCGATTTTAACAAAGCGTACGGAACAGCGCTTCCTTCTGAACTGGCGGTTTTGGCAGACCCGGGGTATTGTTCGTCTCTATACGGAACGAGGGAAGATTTTCTCATTCCAAGCGCCTGCTTGAATTCCACTGTATCCGGTCTTGTCAGCCGAACCGTTTTCAATCAAAAGTGGATTGGAAAAGACGATTTTCACGGAGCGAAATTTTATGAAGAGCTATTGGAGGAAGACGTGTCAAACCTCTATGTCGATACCATCGCCGCCGAATTTCCCGCCTTATTCAAAACAGCCGCGGAAACGGCGGCACTGCTGATGAATCATAGCGAAAAGCCGGATTGGCGCGGGCTGGCATCCATCGCAACCATACAAAAAGCGTTTGGCATTGACAACACGCATTTGATCAAGCCGGGTGTCGGTGAGACGACGAGAGTGCTGCTGCGCAGAGTGCCTTGGAAAATCTTGATCAAGCCCGGATCACAGAAACGGCTGAAACACATCTTGCTTCTGGCCGAAGACAGGGGCGTTCCGGTGGAAGAATACAAGGATATGTCCTACAGCTGCTGCGGATTGATCCGTCCGGTCAGGAGGGACATATGAAAGCTTTCGCGAGTGATTTGGACAGAACATTGATTTATTCGAAAAAGATGATTGAAGCATATGGGGCAGAAACTGACTATCAGCTCATCGAAACCCTTGAAGGAAAAGAAATTTCCTATATTTCGGAGAAGACGAAGGAGAATCTTCGCAAGATCTGTGAAAACATGCTGTTTATTCCGGTCACGACCAGAACGACTGAGCAATACAAGAGAATCACTTTATTTCAGGAGACGATCGTTCCTGAATACGCGATTACAACCAATGGCGGCTGCATTTTAAAAAACGGCATGCCGATCAGGGAATGGTCCGGGTACATAGAAAAAAAGCTTCAATCCTGCATGCCGATCAGTGATATGCTGGAGGAAATCGCAAAGCTCCCGGTTTCTCATGCAGCAGAAAGAGTCAGAACAGCGCACCACTATTTTGTATATTTGATCTTTGCTGAGGAAAATGTGTGCAAAATCAACGCTTCCGCCGCCAAAGCATGGGCGGCGGATAAAGGGTGGCAGGTATCATCGCAGGGAAGAAAGCTTTATTTTATTCCGGAGCCGCTCAATAAATGGAGTGCGGTTGACTATTTGAAGCGCGAGCTCAAGCTTGAAAAAGTGTATGCGGCGGGAGATTCGCTGCTGGATTTTGATTTGATCGCACAAGCGGACTACGGTGTTTCACCCGCCCACGGAGAAGTGCTCCATCATGATCCCGATCTCAACAGGACAATGCGTCCGGGCATGAAAGCAGCGGATGAAATAACGGAGCATATTGTGAACCTCTCCAGTCCTTCGGCCAAAGAAAACATATTTTAGGATGATCAGTCATGATTAAAATAATCGATCTCACCAGCCGCGACATTCTCAGTTCCCAGCAAGCCTGTGAAGAGTGGGGGATTGACTCGTCAACGCTCCGCAAAAGAGTACATGATTTTCCCGTGGGAACCATCAGGAAGTTCGGGACGAGCTATGCTGTGACAAGAGCCGGCATGTGTGCCGTCTTTGGAAGGAAAAATGACGCACAAATGAAGAAAGGGGGGACGGGTGAGCGCTATGAGTCATGATGTGAATGTTCAAACTGCACAGTTCAAAGATGAGGAATGGAAGCAGGTCATCCATAAGCCGCTTACAGAAAGAACCCCGTACGAAAAAGGCAGCCAGCTGACGATCAGCCGTGTGGCGGGGCGGATTCTCGGAACGCCCCATGATGAAACAGACTATTTTATTGAACTGCATGAGCTGTATGTGTCAGGGCGTTTTCATATATTGAGTGAAACGCTTGATAAAACGATTGCTCCGGAAAGGTTTCAGGCCATTCAGCAGATCCATATGATCAATCAGAAAGAAAAAGGGCTTTCCGTCAATCGGTTTGTCGCCTTTCTCGACGGTGAGCGGCTCATCGCCGATCATTCCGATCCAGTCATGCACCGGCATTTAAGGAAGGCGCTGATCGAAGTGCTGCAGACGTTTCAGTCTTCACATGAAAAGGGTTTTCATGACCCTGATTTCCGCCGGGTGCTTCTTGATCTTGTCAAATGGATGGGCAATCATCTTGAGAAATGGCTGAAAGAGGCCGATATTGAAAAAGAAATGCCGAAGGTGGTGTGGTACGGAGATGCAACAAAAAGCCAAAGGTATTTTTTATACTACTTGATGCTCATCGGGTGTGATGTGCTGATTTTTCACCCGGAGGGAAAGGATCAATTTCAGGAGCTGGACCGTGATCAACGGCTTTCTTTCGTCTATACGTATCCGGGAGTCTCTGCCGTTGAGCCGTTTCCGACAGAAAAACCGCAGCGCAAATCAACGGTGGCGTACCGGTCAACGAAGGAATTGGACACCGTGCTGCACAATGAAGACTCCCTGATGTATAAGCCGTGGCAATTCAGGGAGCACACGCCGGTTTCCGTCACATTGAAGACCACCTATGATGAACTGTTTTTAATTGCGAAAGAACGCGCTTTTATCCGGCCTAATTTTAAGGCGTCCAAAACAACGGTAGAGATTCCTCATTTATTTGCGATGGTCATGGGGGTCTCCGCCAATGAAAAGGAATACTGGGACCGTTTGCAGACATTGACGGAGTACAAGGAATCCCATACGATCAGGCGCTTTCCGTTTACAGAAGAAGAGAAGGCCAACTATCAATTCCATTACAGCGATACCCTTGACCAAACAGGCGGAATCGATCCCGGCCGGTTGATGGAAAGCCATATATGGCGTTACAAGCATTTGCCTGAGGGCGTACAGCTCGGCATCGCCGAAGCCGTGTCGAGAATGTGCAAAAAACCGAAGCTTTTGCCTTTAAACGGGGAAAAAACGGCGGAGGTGCAGCTGTATTTGTTTACACAGGCAGTCCGCCTTCCGCAAGAGCTTGTCAACCTCATTCAGACTTTTGACTATTCGCAGACCGTGCCAAAGCTGATTTTGTATCATACCGAACAGACCGGCGCATTATCCAGATCGGACGCTGTGGCTCTGCTTCTTTTGAATGAAATCGGAATCGATATCATCGTTTATAATCCTCCGGGCCACAAATGCATCGATCATTATATTGATGATCAGCTGTTTGACACACACTGGCTTGATGAGATGTCATTCAATCAGGAGTTCAGGGAGCCATCGATCGTGCGAAAGTTCATCAATAAAATCTTTTAATAAGGAGGCCATCCAAATGGCAAATGAAACAAGCATCGTCAATATCAGTAAAGAGGAAGAGATCTCGGTTGAAAAAGCGGAGGATATCCGCGCCAAGCTGCGCCAGGAGCCAGAAGTTCAAGCCCTGGCCCATCAGATCGATGTGAAAAACCAGGTGGCGCTGTTAGAATTCGGGAAGGAGCCTGCACTTGAAATTTCCAAGTTCTCCGACCGCATTCTGTCGATGATGAGATCGAACAGTGTCACAGACTCGGGCGCCATGCTGACCCAGCTCGGCAAAATCATGGACCGCTTTGACAAGAATGATTTTGAAGAACAGAAAGGCTTTCTCTCTAAAATCTTCAAACGCGGAAACAGCATCATCGAGAAAATCTTTAAAAAGTATCAAACACTTGGCGGCGAAATTGAAAAAATCAACGTTGAAATTAACAAATATAAAGATGAAATGACGAAATCGACGGTCACGCTGGATGAAATGTATGAAAACAACCTCCAATACTATGTCGAACTGGAAAAATATGTTGTCGCCGGCCAAATGAAAATAGAGGAGCTGAAACAGCTGCTTCCAGAATATGAAGCGAAAGCGGCCAGCGGGAACCAAATGGCGCAGATGGAGCTCGACACCTTGAGAAACGGCATTCAGGCCCTCGAAGAACGGGTGTATGATCTGGACATGGCGCGGATGGTCGCGATTCAAACAGCACCGCAGATCCGCCTGTTGCAGCGCGGAAACACAAAGCTGATCGGAAAAATCAACTCCGCTTTCATCATCACGATTCCGATCTTCAAAAACGGCATCATCCAGGCTGTCACCGCCAAGCGCCAGAAGCTTGTCGCTGATTCAATGAGCGAACTCGACCGCCGCACGAATGAAATGCTGAAGCGCAATGCGGAGAACATTTCCAACCAGTCCGTCGAGATTGCGAGAATGTCAGGCAGACCAAGCATCGATATTGAAACGATCGAACAATCGTGGAACACGATTGTCAAAGGGATGCAGGAAACGAAACAGATCGAAGATGAAAACAAACGCCTGCGTGAAGAAGGAGCAAAACGGATTTTGGAGCTTCAGGACAATATGAAAAAAACCGCATTGAATGGTTGATGCGGAAAGCCGTCTGCTGCAGGCGGCTTTTTTTGTGTGCAAATATGTCATGAAAATGAAAAAAATCCGGACCTGACAAGCATTCAGGTTATGTTATACTGTTATGGAATAAGATGCATAAAAATGAAGCGGGTGGAAAATTGATGGTTACTTGGTGGTTGGCGTTCGGCGGCGGCGTTTTGTCGTTTATTTCCCCATGCTGCCTGCCGCTCTATCCTTCTTTTATTTCTTACATTACCGGAATTTCTGTCAGCGATTTAAAAGACCAAAACTCCAAACAGATGACTCGTTCTGTCATGATTCATGCAGCTGCCTTTTTGGCGGGGTTTTCCGTCATTTTTTACACGCTGGGTTTCTCCGCGAGCTCACTCGGCCTGCTGTTTGTCAAATATCAGAGCTTGATCCGCATGCTGGGCGGAATTTTCGTGGCTGTCATGGGGCTGTTTTTGCTCGGAGTCTTTCAGCCGCAATTCATGATGAAGGAAAGGCGGTTTTCGTTTAGAAAAGGGAAAATCGGCATATTGAATTCAATGATGGTGGGAGTGATCTTTGCCGCAGGGTGGACGCCCTGTATCGGCCCGATTTTCGGCACGATCGCATATGCCAATTTTCAACATCCCGATCCGGTACAGACATTGATCACAGTTACCGCTTATTCATTGGGCTTTGCTATTCCTTTTTTGCTGATGGCATTTTTCATCGGAAAAATCAAACCGTTCATGAAATACTCGAAGCTGCTGATGAAAATCGGCGGCGCCATCATGGTCTTCATCGGGGTCCTTCTATATACAGACAAGATGATCTGGTTGAATATTTGGTTTTCGGATTTGACGAACCTGTTTTAGAATGCCTTAATCGGTCATGGGAGGAGAGTTTAAATGAGGAAACTCAACATCGTATTATGGTCTGTTCTTGGCGTTGCCATTTTCCTTATGCTGGTGGGAATAATATCATACTATCAAACAGCAGGTCTTTAGATTGTCACAAATGCAGCACGCACAATGGAGCACCGCTATAAAGGCACAACACAAAAGCTGGAGCTCCGCTCTGGACGGTTTGCCAGCTTTAGTGTTGAGGGTTGTTTTAAATCCGTATCGATTTCTCTTCGGCTTTCCATTGTTTTCTCCAGCCGGCTTGAGCGAGTAATAGCAGTCCAAGCGCTAAAAAAGCGATGATGGTGAAGGTGAGGAAGCCGCTTGAATAGGTGCCGGTTAGTTGTTTTAGCGTTCCGAGAATATTCGGCAGAACGAATCCGCCGATTCCTCCGGCAGCGCCGACGATGCCTGTCACCATCCCGATTTCTTTATGGAAGCGTTGGGGAACAAGCTGGAATATCGCGCCGTTTCCCATTCCGAGACAGCCCATTCCGATAAACAAGGCAGCCGTGACAACCCCGAGCGAAGGCAGCATACTGACGGAGAACATGCAAAGCGCCACACCGACAAACAGAAACTGGAGCAGCCGCACGCCGCCTATTTTGTCGGCAATCCAGCCGCCGACAGGGCGAAGGCAGCTTCCCGAGGCCACCACAAGCGTTACAAATTCGCCGGCCCTGACCGCAGGGACGGAATACTGGGACGCGAAGAAATAGCTTAAAAAGTTTGACAGGCCGACAAATCCCCCGAATGTCACACTGTACAAAAGGCAAAAATACCATGTATCCCTTTCTTTAAAGACAGCAAAGTATTCTTTGATCGGCTTTGGCTTTGGCTGATTTGGCGGCTCTTTCGCCAGCAAAAAGTAGGTAAACAACACGATTGTCAACGGAATCAGCGCCAACCCCATCACACCGTTCCAGCCCACATGCTCTGCAATGCGCGGACCGAACAGTGTGGCAAGCAGTGTGCCGCTGTTTCCCGCCCCGGCTATCCCCATGGCAAGACCCTGCAAGTGGGGAGGATACCAGCGGCTCGCCATTGGAAGGGAAGCAGAAAAGCTTGCTCCCGCCACCCCCAGCAAAATGCCGATGACATACAGCTCGCCGATCGTTGATCCGAACTGCCACCCCCAAATCAGCGGAATCATCGTTACAAACATGCCGCCGATGGCCGTCTTCTTCGGACCGTAGCGATCGGTTAAAATGCCTAAAACAATCCGGAAAACAGAACCGGCCAATGTCGGGATGGCCACAATCAATCCAACTTGTGAAGGCGACAAGTCAAAATCCGCCGTTATATAAACGCCGAGCGCCCCGAGCAATACCCAAATCATAAAGCTGACATCAAAATATAAAAAAGATGACAACAAGGAAGGAGCATGCCCGCTCTTCCGCAAATCCGCCAATTTCAATTGCAACACTCCCCATTCGATAGATTCTAATTGTAATCATGACAAAATCAAATGAGGCTGGCAGTATTCTTGTCAGCTTTACTTACAAACTAAAAGATTGAATATTTAAAATACTAATTTTAAACAGCTTTATCGGTTGTGTTTGGAGCAGGTGAAGAATGATCGTCCAAAAATCGAAAGCAGGGCAGCAGTATCCCGAGGCTTCCCGTCACAAAAATGATGGCGCCGATCATGAAAAACAGCGGCCGTATCCCAAGCATTTCGCTGAACCTCCCCGCAAATAAGACACCGATCATCATCGTTCCGCGAATGATAAAGAGGCGAACGGAGAGAACTTTTCCTAAAAAGTGTTGAGGGACCTGTTTTTGGTACAGTGAGGTGTTGTGGACGCTGAAAAAGGGAATTGCAACCCCTGCGGCAGCTTCAATCATGACGGCGGCCCATATCTCCGTCACAAAACCGAGGGCAATGTAGGAAAGACCTCCTGCGGCGAGTGCGCCAAGCATCATCAAGCGGCGGTTTTTCAATCCGCCAAGCCTTCCCGCCGCTATCGAGCCGCAGAAATAACCGAGCGGAAATGCAGCCATAAAGCAGCCGTATTCCAGTTCACTCCCGCCGAGTTCCTCCAGTACATACGGAACGTTGAGAACCATCGTGACGCCTACGCCGAACTGGACAAAGGCGAGAAAAAAGCCGAGCCAGACGAGCAAACGACGCGTAAAGAAATAGCGGATTCCGCCTGATAACTGTGTCAGCCAGCTCTGTCCTCCGCCGGTTTGTTCGATTCGTTCCTCTTTCAGTTTCAAAAGGAGAAATGCGCTTAACAAAAAGAAAAATGAAGCCGCAGCAAGCGTGTTTTCCGGACCGAGCCAGGCGGCCAAAAGCCCTCCGATCGGCGGTGCGATAAATCCCATCAGCCGCAATGTTCCGTCGATATAAGCATTGGCTTTGATGAGCTGTTCCTCTTTCACGAGGGCGGGAATCAGCGCCGTTCCTGCAGGAGCGTAGAGAGGCTGAATGAGCCCGATCACCGCCTGCAGGAGTAAGAGGTTCCAGACTTCAAGCTTCCCGAGCGACATCATCGCGATTGGGAAAAGGAATGCGAATGCGCGTGTCAGCTGGGAGAACAGCATCGTTTTCTTTCTGCTCCACAGGTCAATAAAAGGGCCGATCACAAGCTGCAAGGCAAGTGAAGGGATGAAATAGACCAGCCAAAACCCGCTCATGACAAGCTTGGAACCCGTCAATTCAAAGACAAGCAAAGCATTGGAAAGGGCTCCGATGGCGCCGCCGAGCTCTGATACAGCCTGTCCCAGCCATAGGGAGAGAAACGATTGATTCTGAATAAAAGTCACCGTCTTTGGCATTTCTATTTCTCCTTCTTTTGAAACGATGGTCGTTAATGGTTGAATTGTATAATTTTCGGTGTTTATATTCAAGGAAAAGGAATAATTTTACCAAAAAATGTAGAAAAATAAGGAATAAATGATTAGTGACACAAAAAAGACAAAAATATAAATGCATAAGTATTGAAAAAGTATGTGAAATATTGCACAATTTAAATGTGAAATACTTCACAAACAACTTAGATTGAAAACAATCGGTAAAGGATGATGTAAAATGACAAATCAAAATGTGAATCGTACTGTATTAATCGGTGCCGGATTTGTTGGAAGCAGTTATGCATATACGTTAATTAACCAAGGAATCACAGACGAACTTGTGATCATTGATTTAAATAAAGATAAAGCAATGGGCGATGTGATGGACTTAAACCACGGGAAGGCATTTGCGCCGCATCCTGTGAAAACATGGTACGGCACGTATGAAGACTGCAAAGACGCCGATATTGTCTGCGTTTGTGCAGGAGCAAACCAAAAGCCCGGGGAAACCCGGCTGGATTTGGTAGAGAAGAACCTCAAGATTTTCAAAGGCATCATCGGGGAAGTCATGGCCAGCGGATTTGACGGCATTTTCTTAGTCGCGACAAACCCGGTTGACATTCTCACATATGCGACTTGGAAATTCAGCGGCCTGCCGAAGGAACGGGTCATCGGAAGCGGCACGACTCTGGACACCGCCCGTTTCCGCTACCTGCTCAGCGAATATTTCGGTGTCGCCGCTCACAATGCGCACGGCTATATCATCGGTGAGCACGGAGATACGGAGCTGCCTGTCTGGAGCCATGCCAATATCGGCGGCGTTCCCGTCAGCGATTTGCTGAAAAGAAATGAGAACTACAAAGCGGAAGATCTTGATGAACTGTTTGACAATGTGAAAAACGCCGCCTACCACATTATCGAGAAAAAAGGTGCGACATATTACGGAGTTGCCATGAGTCTGGCGCGCATCACGAGAGCCATTTACCGCAATGAAGAAGCGATCTTGACCGTGAGCGCTCATCTTGACGGTGAATTTGGCGAAAATGATGTTTATATCGGAGTTCCGGCGGTTGTCGGCCGAGGCGGAGCGAGGGAAATTGTTGAACTTGAACTGAATGAAAAAGAAAAAGAGCAATTTAAGCATAGTGCTGGTGTGTTAAAAGCCATTTTAAAACCGCATTTTGAAATGCAGGCGCAATAAAACATCATGAAGATTGTGAGATGATGAACAATGTGGCAGCAGGTATACGATCCGTTTGGGAATCTGTTTCTCAGCGCTTTTGCCGCCATTCTGCCGATTCTTTTCTTTCTCCTTGCACTGACCGTGTTGAAGATGAAAGGAATCATCGCGTCATTTGTGACGCTGGCGGTCAGCTTTATTGTAGCGGTGTTCTTTTTTCACATGCCGGCTGCAAAAGCTGTCTCCGCCGTTTTTCTTGGAATTGCTAACGGCCTCTGGCCGATCGGATATATTGTCCTGATGGCTGTATGGCTTTACAAACTTTCCGTCAAAACCGGAAAGTTTAAAGTGATCAGAGCGAGCATTGCCGGAATTTCGTCTGACCAGCGGCTTCAGCTATTGCTGATCGGGTTCAGTTTTAACGCCTTTTTGGAAGGCGCGGCAGGTTTCGGCGTGCCGATTGCGATCAGTGCCGTTCTTCTAGTCGAGCTTGGTTTTAAACCTTTGAAAGCGGCATCCCTATGTTTGATTGCGAATGCGGCATCCGGCGCTTTTGGAGCGATCGGAATTCCGGTGATCACAGGAGCGCAGATGGGAGGCTTGACACCGGTTGAGCTTTCCAGAACGCTCGCCTTGATGCTTCCGGTCATCGCCTTCTTTGTCCCGTTCCTGCTCGTTTTCATATTGGATGGGTTTAAAGGAATAAGAGAAACGCTGCCGGCCCTTCTCGTATTAAGCGGAAGCTATACGGCGGTGCAGACTCTGACGATGATTGGATTGGGACCGGAGCTGGCCGACATTTTGGCCGCTTTAATCAGCATGGGAGCGCTGGCGCTGTTCTTGAAAAAATGGCAGCCGCGTCACATATACAGGGAAGCCGGGAATGAACATGAACCCGCTGAGAAATATCATGCAGCAGACATTATAAAAGCCTGGTCTCCGTTTTATATTTTGACCGCCGTCATTGCGGTATGGAGCCTCCCCGGTTTCAAGGGGCTCTTTCAGGAAGGCGGGGTGCTGAAGCAGACGACGATCTTATTCAACATACCTTTTCTTCACCGGGAAGTGCTGAAAACGCCGCCGATATCCCCGGAAGCGGCACCGCTTGATGCCGTGATGAAGCTTGACTTCATTTCAGCGACGGGGACGGCCATTCTGATCGCTGTGATCATCACGATTGTGCTGAGCCGAAACATCAGTTTCCGCGGAGGACTCTCCTGTTTGAAAGAAACGGTCAGGGAATTGTGGCTTCCCGTTCTCACCATTTGCTTTGTGATGGGTTTTGCAAACCTGGCCAATTATGCCGGATTGAGTTCAACCATTGGACTGGCGCTAGCCAAAGCGGGGGACATCTTTCCGTTCGTCAGTCCCGTATTGGGCTGGATCGGTGTCTTTATCACAGGTTCAGTCGTCAGCAACAATGCATTATTCGGCCACTTGCAAGCTGTCACCGGAGCGCAAATCGGGACAAGTTCGGCGCTATTGCTTGCCGCCAATACCGCGGGCGGTGTGATGGCCAAGCTGATTTCACCGCAGTCGATTGCGATTGCAACAGCTGCCGTTCAAAAGACAGGGGAGGAATCAAAGCTTTTCAGCCAAACCGTTAAATACAGCTTGATCCTGCTTCTCATCATTTGCATTTGGACATTTGTGCTTTCAAAGCTTGCCATATAAAGAAGAGCCTTTTCCCGTAATGGGAAAAGGCTCTTTATGCTGCCTGTTCTATCATGTCCTCTTTTTGAATACATTGTACAAGTTATCCGCGGAAGGGGGGGACGCGATGTGTTGAACATCTTCCTAAGCTATGTATTTTTGGGCTTGTCATTGGCTGCGCCGGTCGGTCCGGTCAATGCGGCACAGATTGACAGAGGGATGAAAGGGGGGTTTTTGCATGCTTGGCTGTTTGGACTCGGCGCGGTTTCGGCTGATGTCTTATACATGGTGCTGATTTATTTCGGTGTTGCTCAATTTCTGACTGTGCCATTTTTAAAAACGTTTTTATGGCTGTTTGGTTTTTTTGTTTTAACCTATACGGGAATCGAAAGCCTGATCAAGGCCAAGGAAGTTTCGTTGATGAGAGGCGTCAAAGAGCAAGGGACCTATCGCAAATCCTTTTTGTCCGGATTGGTGATTTCTCTTTCAAACCCTCTCAGCATCATGTTTTGGCTTGGCATTTACGGAAGCATTCTGGCGAAAACGATTGAGGCTTATGCATCCTATCAGCTGTTGATATGCAGTTCAGGCATTTTAATCGGCCTTTTTTTGTGGGATTTGGCGATGTCCTTTCTGGCCGGGACGCTCAGAACATTTTTAAGCCCGGGGATGATACAGGCGACGACATGGATCGCCGGCATCACATTAATCGTGTTCGGCTGCTACTTCGGGTATCAAGGATTTCAACAACTGATCCAGCCGGCGCACTAAAGAAGGTCAGGGCTTGTTTTGCCCTTGTCCGTGATCCCATTTCCTTTTCATCAAAAGCGTTACACATGCGATGATCGCAAGAAACAAAAGACTGACAAAAAAGCCCGGACGGCTGTTTTTTTCAAATAACGTACCGGAAATCGCGAATAAAATCAGTATAAGCGCTGCCGCAATTTGAACATGTCCTTTTAGCTTCGGCTTCGTCAGTTTTTTACTTGAAAAAAGGATGAACATCCAATTGTACAGCAGCATCAAACTGGCGGCCGTAGTCATATGCTCGTACAGCGCTTTTGGAAGCAAGAGCGACAAAATGATCGAAGCGGCGAGCACAAGCACCGTCAGCCCCAGTGCCGGCCATGATACTTTTGCTTGTTCCTTTTTTGCAAAACAGGATGGTGCATCACCGTTTTTCGCCATTGTCCCCATCAGTGTTGTGACGGCAAACAACGATGCGGTCAGCGTAGAAAATCCGGCAATGATGAAGATGCCGTTGAAAATGTCCATCACCAAATTCAAATGGAAATCTTTTAATGAGGTGATAAACGGACTGTTCTGTTCAGTAAAAGCATGATGCGGAACGAGCAGCATGGCCAGGCCGATCGAGACGACGTAAATGGAGGCCAGTGTGATGAGCATCAGACTGCCAGACTTCGGCGAGTCTTTCGGATCCTTTAAATGAATCGCCATCAGTCCCATGACCTCAATTCCGCCATAAGCGTAAAATGTGTATATCAGCCCTGTCCACAACCCCATGAAGCCGAAAGGAAACAGTTCATCCATCCGGTCGGGGAGCTGTGCATCAGGTGTTTTTCCAGGAAGAACACCGCATAAGGCCAGGACAGCGATAATGATAAACATCAAAATAGCCGCCGTTTTCAGGACAGCCAGAAGGTTTTCCGTTTTTTCGAAGCTGCTGCGTCCCGTGAAAATCACGATCAAGCCGAGAACAGCATAAATGGATGCAAACACCCACAGAGGAATTTGCTCAAACCAATGGCGCGTAAACAAAGAAATCGCTGTCAGCTGGCTTCCGATGATCAGCATTTCAGAAGACCAGTAGACCCAGCCGTTGCTGAAACCGGCCCATCTGCCAAATGCTTCTCTTGCATAGGAACAAAAAGACCCTTCAACCGGATGATCTGCTGTCAGTTTAGCGAGCTGCTGAAACACGAGAAAGGTTCCGAGCGCTGCAAGAAGAAAAGCGGCTAGGACGGAAAAGCCGCTTTTCTTTATGGCAATGCTTGACCCCAGAAAAAAACCCGTTCCGATCGTGCAGCCGACTCCGATCAATGACAGCTGCCACCATTTCAAATCACCTTTTGACACTTGTTGTTTCACTAGTTTCAACCCCTCTGATGTCATCGTTATTTTGCCTTGTGCGCCTTTTTTTATGCACCTAATTGTCCATGGCGCCCCGCGTGGATATTCACTTCAAAACGAAACATGTGCTATAGTTAAAGTAGAATAAATCGGTTCATTCACGCATAAGGAGGAATGACGGATGTCTTTGCAAGAAAAAATCATCAATGAACTGAATGTAAAGCCTTCTATTGATCCAAAACAGGAGATTGAGAAACGGGTGGGCTTTTTAAAGAGCTATTTGAAAAAAACCGGAGCTAAAGGCTTTGTTCTCGGAATAAGCGGAGGGCAGGATTCATCGCTTGCAGGACGACTCGCCCAGCTGGCTGTCGAAGAGCTGAGGTCTGAAGGAGTGCAGGCTGAATTTATTGCGGTCCGCCTGCCTTACGGTGTTCAACAGGACGAAGATGACGCCCAGCTGGCCTTGAAGTTTATTCAGCCGGACAAGTCGCTGGCGTTTGATATTGCGTCAACGGTCGAATCCTTTGTTTCCCAGTTTAAAGCTGTTACCGGTGAAGCGCTTGCCGATTTTCATAAAGGCAATGTCAAAGCGCGGGTACGGATGATTACACAGTATGCGATCGGCGGCCAGCATCAATTGCTGGTGATCGGAACAGACCATGCGGCGGAAGCTGTTACCGGCTTTTTCACAAAGTATGGAGACGGAGGCGCGGATCTTTTGCCGCTGACAGGGCTGACGAAACGCCAGGGCAGCAGCCTGCTTGAGGAGCTCGGCGCGCCTGAACGGCTTTATACGAAATCGCCGACAGCCGATTTGCTGGATGAAAAACCTCAGCAAGCCGACGAAACAGAGCTCGGCCTCACATATCAGAATATTGACGATTACCTGGAAGGAAAACCGGTTTCCGGCGATGTGGCCGAGGCGATTGAAAAACGCTACATCGCGTCAGAGCATAAGCGCCAGGTGCCTGCGTCAATGTTTGATGATTGGTGGAAATAAAGAAGCACGAAAATATCTGTGTCCTAACGATGAGAAAGCTGGTGATGAGGGCCTTTGCAGGTTCAATTCGCCAGCTTTTTTAAGTTCAGCATCACCGTGGCTAAAATGAGTGATGCTGCTCCGCATTTATTCCGGTGGTCGATTCGTTATCAGCGTTGTAAGGAGAAGAATGGAGTGCGACAGCCTTTTCTTCTATATCATTAAAACGGGATTTGTCATATACTAATGATATTGTTGATTCCTTTAGACAAGGGGGAGTAAAGCCTAGAGATGAATACCAAAAGATCCATCCATGTGGGAGAAAAAAACATCGTACTGATCGGATTTATGGGCGTCGGCAAAACGACGATCGGCAAGTTGGTCGCCAACAAACTGTCCCGCGAGTTTGTTGATATTGATCAAGAAATTGAACGAGATTTTCAGATGAGCATTCCCGAAATGTTCACACAAAAAGGGGAAGCCTTTTTTCGGAAGACAGAAAAAGAATATATTGTTCATATGTGTGAACATACAGAAGGTAAAATCGTTTCTCTTGGAGGCGGCTCTTTTCAGCAGGAGGAGATCAGGGAGAAGTGTCTTGAACACTGCTTCGTCATTTTCCTTGATTTAACATGGGAGAACTGGAAGAAGCGGATCGATTTGCTGCTTGAAAACAGGCCGATTCTTCACAACCGCTCAATTGAACAGGTGGAACAGCTGTTCAATGAAAGAAAAAGCATTTATGCCCATCACCACTTTAGAGTTGAAACCGACAATCGTTCCGCCGAAGAGGTCGCCGACTCCATTGCAGATGCGCTGAAGCAGGGCGGGGAGCTTTCTCAGCCTTAAACAAACGTTTAATTAAGCTGAAGGGGTGTACTTGATGAATGGACCGAATCCAAGAGAAGCCCGCCCGATAGCGGGCAATCAACATGTGCAGTTTATTAACAATACGGTCACAAGGCCGAATATCATCGTCGGAGATTATACATATTACGATGCAAAACACGGAGAGTCGTTTGAAGAACAAGTGCTGTACCATTATGAAATCCTTGGCGACCGTTTAATCATCGGAAAGTTCTGTTCAATTGCGCCAGGCGTTCAATTCATCATGAACGGAGCCAATCACCGTATGGACGGTTCGACATATCCTTTTAACATTTTCGGCCATGGGTGGGAAAAGCACACGCCTGCATTGGAGGAACTTCCGTTTAAAGGGGATACTGTCATCGGCCATGATGTATGGATCGGCATGGATGCGGTCATCATGCCCGGCGTGACAATCGGCGACGGTGCGATCGTTGCGGCTCAATCGGTTGTGACAAAGGATGTGCCTCCATATACAATCATCGGCGGAAACCCGGCTAAACAAATTAAAAAACGGTTTTCCGATGATGTCATCGCTGCCTGGCTGGACATCCAGTGGTGGAATTGGGACATCGAGCAGATCAACAGACGGATCGATGACATTGTCAATGGCAATATCGAAGCGTTAAAAAAACACATCAGATGAAACATAGAGACAATGATCAGACAGATGATTGTCTTTTTTCGTTATTTGCCTAGTGTGCTTGTTTGACTGTTTGTCCTTTTGATACAGTATATGTGCCCGGGATGAGTATCACGTTTTCCGCCCCGCCGCTGTTTTTGATAAAGGACGTGTAAACAAGAAAAGCAGCAGCAATCTCTTTTATTCCAATCATTACAAAAATATGTAAAATCCTTAATGATAGAAACAGTAGACTGGCGGTGTATTGATGATGAAACAACAGATTCAAGAAGAGCTGAAAAACATTGAAACAACATATGGCGTCAAAATCCTCTATGCGGTCGAATCAGGCAGCAGAGCATGGGGCTTTCCTTCACAGGACAGCGATTACGATGTCAGATTTATTTATGTCCACCAAAAAGACTGGTATCTATCGATTGATGCAAAGCGTGATGTGATTGAACTGCCGATCGATGATCTGCTCGATATCAGCGGCTGGGAGGTCACGAAAGCTTTAAGGCTGTTTCGGAAATCCAACCCTCCGCTGCTCGAATGGCTTTCTTCAGGAACCGTCTATTATGAAGCCTATTCTTGGGCGGAAAACATGAGAAAGTTGAAGAACCGCGCCTTTTCTCCAGCTTCATGTATGTATCATTATCTCAACATGGCATCGGGGAATTTCCGCCACTACCTGCAGCGGGAAGAGGTGAAAATCAAAAAATATTTCTATGTTCTCCGCCCGATCCTGGCCTGCCAGTGGATTGAAAGCCGTCAGACGGTGCCTCCGATTGAATTTCAGACGTTGCTCGAGGAACTTGTTGAAGACGGACCGCTTAAAGCGGAAATCCATCATTTGCTTGACAGGAAAAGGAAGGGGGAGGAGTTTTCTCTTGAGCCTCAAAATCCCATGCTTCACGAGTTTATCGAAAAAGAACTTGAGCGGCTGCAGCCGGCGGCGAAGGCCTTTAAAACTGGCCGGGAAGATTTGACGCCAGAGCTTGACAGACTGTTCAGAGAAACGCTAGACGAGGTGTGGGCATAACATGATATTCCCTTTAAGTATTCTTAAAGGGGTTTTTTCTTTGCCTTTTTGGGGAAATCGTTCAATATAACAGAAAACGCTTTCAAAATTATTTTTCTTCAATAGGAAAGCACAGCCGTATAAGAGGAGATCATCACCGGCACAGCTGAATAAGCATCCTGTTCTTTACCAAAGTTTTCTCCTGATTCTATTGTCGTATACCTTTTAAAATTTTAGGTATAAAGTTTCTGATTAAATCCCAGCACATGTAAAACATTGTGGGAAAAACACAAAAATCGTCAGCTTTTTTGTTTTTTCGAAATATTGTGAATCGACCCTCAGCTCCTATAAAATGAAGAATATAAAGATAATTTCATGAGATGGCGGGGTGTGATAATGGAAGTGATAACAAGAGACTTTTTTCTATTCTTATCTAAAAGCAGCATCCTGAATCGCCTGGCGAGAAATTGGGGGAGTTCTGTAGCGACCGGAAAAATTATCGGAGGAAAGGATTTTGAAGCTTCGATTCCGATTATCAGAAAGCTTAATGAGCAAGGGTTGACTGTTACAGTTGATCATTTAGGCGAGTTTGTCGACAGCAGAGAAGTCGCAAGAGAACGCACACAGGAATGTATTCGGGCCATACAGTTGATCGCACAGGAAAAGCTGAAGTCACACGTTTCCTTAAAGATGACTTCGCTGGGACTCGATATTGATCTCGATCTTGTCAGAGACAATATGACGAGCATTTTGGACTGTGCTGAGCAGCATCAGGTAATGGTAACGATTGACATGGAGGATGAAGTCCGCTGTCAAAAGACGCTCGACTTGTTTAAGGAGTTCAGACAGCGGTATGAGTATGTCAGCACCGTTCTCCAAGCTTATTTATACCGGACTGAACAGGATTTGGAGGAATTAAATCAATACGATCCGTTTTTCCGTCTTGTGAAGGGAGCTTATAAGGAATCACCGCAAGTGGCGTTTCCTGATAAAAAAGACGTGGATGAGAATTATAAAAAGCTTATCAAAAAGCAGCTTCTGAGCGGCCATTACACAGCCATCGCAACTCATGATGACAAGATGATTGACTACACCAAAGAACTCGCGAATGAGCATCAAATCGGCAAGGACCGCTTCGAGTTTCAAATGCTGTACGGCATGCGCAACAAAACACAGCTCGAATTAGTGAAAGAGGGCTACAATATGCGCGTGTATCTTCCTTACGGAGACGACTGGTACGGATACTTCATGAGACGGCTTGCCGAGCGGCCTGCAAATATTGCATTTGCATTTAAAGGCATGACCAAGAAATAAAACGATAAAAAGGGGAGATTAGAATGACAACACCTTACAAACATGAACCATTTACAAATTTCGGGATCGAAGAAAACCGGACGGCATTTGAAAAAGCGCTGGAAACGGTAAAAAATGAATGGCTGGGTCAGTCCTATCCTCTTGTTATCGATGGAGAAAGATTTGAAACAGAAGACAAAATCATTTCGATCAACCCGGCAAACAAAGAAGAAGTTGTGGGAAGCGTATCAAAAGCGACTCAGGATCATGCTGAAAAGGCCATCCAAGCGGCTGCAACGGCGTTTGAGACATGGAGATATACAGATCCTGAAGAAAGAGCGGCTGTTTTATTCCGGGCGGCTGCAAAAGTGCGCCGCCTGAAACATGAATTTTCAGCGCTGTTAGTCAAAGAAGCGGGAAAACCATGGAATGAAGCGGATGCGGATACGGCGGAAGCGATTGACTTTATGGAATATTACGCACGTCAAATGATTGAGCTGGCGAAAGGAAAACCTGTCAACAGCCGTGAAGGCGAGCGAAATCAATATGTATATACACCGACTGGGGTAACGGTTGTGATTCCGCCTTGGAACTTCCTTTTTGCCATTATGGCGGGAACGACAGTGGCGCCGATCGTAACTGGAAACACGGTTGTTCTGAAGCCGGCGAGCGCAGCGCCAGTTATTGCCGCAAGATTCGTTGAAGTGCTTGAAGAAAGCGGCCTGCCAAAAGGTGTCGTCAACTTTGTTCCGGGAAGCGGCGCTGAAGTCGGAGATTACCTTGTTGATCATCCGAAAACAAGCATCATCACGTTCACCGGCTCAAGAGAAGTCGGAACGCGCATTTTTGAGCGTGCAGCGAAGGTTCAGCCTGGTCAGACGCATTTAAAACAAGTCATCGCGGAAATGGGCGGAAAAGATACGGTTGTCGTTGATGAAGACTGTGATGTTGAATTAGCTGCACAATCCATTTTCCAATCCGCATTCGGATTTGCCGGTCAAAAATGTTCAGCGGGTTCGCGCGCTGTCGTTCATGAAAAAGTATATGACGAAGTGCTGAAGCGTGTTATCGAAATTACAGAATCCAAGAAAGTCGGAGAGCCTGACAGCGCGGACGTTTATATGGGACCTGTCATCGATCAGGCTTCCTACAACAAGATCATGGATTATATCGAAATCGGCAAACAGGAAGGCCGCCTGGTCAGCGGAGGAAAAGGTGATGATTCAAAAGGATATTTCATCGATCCGACGATCTTTGCCGACTTGGATCCAAAAGCGCGCTTGATGCAGGAAGAAATCTTCGGTCCTGTCGTTGCCTTCTCAAAAGTAAGCAGCTTTGATGAAGCGCTGGAAGTGGCCAACAATACAGAATATGGATTGACGGGAGCGGTCATCACGAAAAACCGCGATCATATCAACCGGGCAAAACAAGAATTCCATGTAGGAAATCTGTATTTCAACCGCAACTGTACAGGTGCGATTGTCGGCTACCATCCGTTTGGCGGATTTAAAATGTCAGGTACGGATTCAAAAGCGGGCGGACCGGATTATCTGGCTCTCCACATGCAGGCAAAAACAATCAGCGAAATGTTCTAAAAAGGGGTAAAATAAGGGGTGAAGGCAGTCGTTAAGGATGCCTTCAAAATAGAAATATCTGAAAATTTAGACAAAAAACGGCATCTTGGGGGGATTCTTATTCAAAACGCACAATTGATTATTTCAATCGTCATTTATATGGTGGGTATGCTTTATATTGGTTATTACGCGTATAAAAGGACATCAAACCTTTCCGATTATATGCTTGGCGGACGGACGCTCGGCCCCGCTGTTACAGCGCTCAGCGCTGGCGCATCAGACATGAGCGGCTGGCTCTTGATGGGTCTTCCGGGAGCGATGTTTGCCACGGGCCTCAGCGGTTCATGGATCGTAATCGGGCTTGTTCTCGGCGCATGGGCAAACTGGATTTTTGTGGCGCCTCGTTTAAGGTCCTACACTGAAGTAGCGGGTAATTCCATTACAATTCCTGCATTTTTAGAAAACCGCTTTCATGACAAATCAAAGATTCTCCGAATTTTTTCAGGGCTCATTATTATTATCTTCTTTACGTTCTATGTATCATCAGGCATGGTCTCCGGCGGCGTGCTGTTTAACAGCATGTTCAATCTCGAATACCATACTGGCCTTTGGATTATTTCCGGTGTTGTTGTCGCTTACACGCTTTTTGGCGGGTTTTTGGCGGTCAGCTGGACCGACTTTGTCCAAGGCATCATCATGTTTATCGCCTTAATCCTTGTACCAATCGTGACGATTATTCAGACAGGAGGACCGTCTGAAGCCTTTACAGAAATCCGTACAATCGACCCGAACCTTCTCAATATTTTTAAAGGAACGAGCTTCCTCGGCATTATTTCTTTATTTGCATGGGGTCTCGGATACTTTGGACAGCCTCATATTATCGTGCGATTTATGGCGATATCCTCTGTAAAAGAAACAAAAAAAGCGCGTCGAATCGGTATGGGATGGATGATTTTCTCCAGTGTCGGCGCATTGCTGACCGGATTAATCGGACTTGCGTATTATTCGAAGAAAGGGCTTCACTTGGACGACCCGGAAACGATCTTTATTCAATTGGGCAACATTCTGTTTCATCCGCTGATCACAGGCTTTTTGATTTCAGCTATTTTAGCTGCTGTTATGAGTACGATATCCTCTCAGCTGCTTGTCACTTCAAGCTCTTTAACAGAAGATTTGTATAAGACGTTATTCAAACGATCCGCCACTGACAAAGAACTTGTCTTTATCGGCCGCCTCTCTGTGCTAGCCGTATCGGTTGTCGGACTGTGTCTGGCATGGACAAAAAACAATACAATATTGGGGCTTGTCAGCTACGCTTGGGCGGGATTCGGCGCTTCTTTCGGTCCTGTGATTCTCCTGAGCCTATTCTGGAAGAGGATGACGAAATGGGGAGCGCTTGCAGGTATGGTTGCAGGTGCGCTGACCGTTATTATTTGGGCAAGAGCCGGACTTTCCGGATTTCTATATGAAATCATTCCGGGCTTTGCCGCAAGCTTATTGTTTGTCTATGTTGTCAGCCTTCTGACTGCTAAACCGGATCAGCAGGTGGTTGAGGAGTTTGATGAATATAAAAAAGCGATTTGACGGATGATGATGGAGGTGGCTTGAGGCCATTCTCCGTCTCTCTTTTTAGGGGGTTTTATCCCGATTTGGAAAGGGCCGTGCCCATTTTTTAAAAAGTCTGATATAAGTCTATACAAGACTGTAAAGGAGCAGTATGATTAAGTTAAAAACGGGTAGGAGAAAGGATATGGAAGAGCTATTAGAACAAGTTGTTTCTCTTTCAAATATTAATGAGATCATTGATTTTATCAGCGATGAGTTGAAAAAACCGGTCATTTTGGAAAGCGCGGATTTTTTCCTATTAGCCTACAACTCCTATTATATAAACCATTTTGATGCAGCAAACCAGCAAACGATTTTCTCCAAAAAATGTCCGCTTCCGATATTTGAAAAATTTGTCGAAGAAGGTATCATAGATCAATTGAAAACCATTCCGACTCCTTTTCGGGTGAAACAGATTGAGGAAATCGGCCTTAATCAGAGGGTCGTCGTCAGCGCCAAGCATAAAGATGAAATCATGGGTTATATTTGGATTCAGGAAATTGAAAACGATCTCTCTGATGAAGAGCTTGATTTCTTATATCAGGCTTCCTTTCACGTCGGAAAAATCATTTACAAGAAAAAGCGGCTCAAGCAAGAGAAGGAAGAAGAAGCGGAAGAGCTTTATAAAAGAGCGATAAACGACCAGTTTCAAACGGAGAAAGAACTGAAAGCTGCGGCTGATAAAGCCGGTGTTGTTTTGCCTTCCGTGTTTACCGTCATGGTTCTGCAAGTCGTTGACGGCGAGGATGAGCTGCTTGATGATTTGAAGGAGACGATCAGATCGTATTTAAACTTAAAAGACAACATCAGCCATGTTATAGAGGATCATTCCAACATCGCCATCATTGTCGGCAGCGTCTCGCGCAAGCGTTCAGCCCTAGCTGCGGCTTCTGAGCTGATCAACCGGCTTTTGACGCACCTGCGCTCGCAAATGCTTCCCCTCATTTTCATCGGGGTCGGCAATGAATACAGCAGCATGCTGTCGCTTGGAAAAAGCTACCGGGAGGCCCTGCAGGTCACAAAAGCGGCGGAAATCACGGGAAGCCAGGAACACATTCCTTACGAATACCAAAAGCTTGGGCTTTTCAGATACCTTGACCAAATCGCCGCCAAAAACGATCATCTGCAATATGTGAATTCCGACCTGATGCTGTTGAAAGAAAAGGATAAAGAAAGCCACACTGAATTTTTGCGAACCCTTGAAATTTACCTTGTCAATAACTGCAAAGTCAAACCGTCCGCAGAACAGCTGTTTATCCACCAAAACACGCTGAATTACCGCATTAAACAAATACTGGATATGACGTCGATCGATTTGAATGATTTTAACACGAGGTGTCAATTGTTCATCGATTTGATGCTCATGAAAAAAGCCGGCTATAAATCGTAAAGCCGCAATCCGCAAAAAAGCCGGTGCACCACGCACCGGCTTTTTAATAGGTTCTATACACATACGGATCTTTTGGCTGTTTGATTTTTGACCAATCTGTCACTTTCAAAACCGGAATCACAGATTTGAACGGCTGATAATATTCCGATGACAGCGTCCCTTTCACATGAAGCCATTGGTCGTCTTTGATATTCATTTCCTTAGGAAACTCGACCAGCATACCGTAGACGCCCGAATCCGCGATGCAATGAATGATACCAAAGCGGAGGACAAAGAGCTGTTTGTCGTTGATCGATTCGCCTTTAAAAGCAAAACCGTTGAACTCGATCGTTTTATCAAGAAATTCTCCGGGATAGTTATAGATGGTTTCCATACCCTTCAAATAATCTTCATCTTTTAAGGAAATCTGTTTTTTTTCCTTATATTTCTTCAGCGCTTTTTCCATCAGCTCATCGTAGCCGTCCCGGCCGTAATAGATGCTTGTATCCGGGCGCAGATACTGAGTCTGGGCGTAATTGTCAGGCTGTTCAATCGCTTTGAATGAAAAGCCTTTCGATTTGACGATATTCGAATCGAGTGTTGCCGCCGGAAGAAAAAGCCCGGTGCATAATGGGAAAAGAAACACGAAATAAATCAGCATTCTTTTCAGGAAAGGTTTATCTTTCTCATGATCGTGATCATGTCCGCACCCGCAGTCATGGCACTCTTTCTCATCCGTTCCTTTCACATAGATATAGAATTGAACCACTGTCAGAATGGCCAGCAGAAAAATCGCTATATATGAAAGGTAAGCGTATTTCATATTGATATACTTCGTTAAATTCCCTGACGCATGCAGATGAAAAAAGAAAAACGTAAAAAACATTAAAATGAATGTGCGAAACATGATCTCACCCCTTTACCAAAAGTGATCCGGCCAAGACGATGACAGCGATATAGGCGATTAAAACAAAGACGAACCGTTTTCTGAAGATGCCGAGCATCATCAGCAGGTTTTTGATATCCACCATTGCGCCGAAGACGAGAAAAGCGATCAGGGAGCCGAGCGAAAACGTGCTGCTGAAAGAAGACGCGATAAAGGCATCAACCTCTGAACAAAGTGATAAAACAAACGATAGACCCATCATGACGAGTGAAGATGAGACATCATTTTGGCCGATGGCCAACAGAGTCGATGTTTTAATATATGTCTGCATGGCCGCTGCCACGAACGCGCCGATGATCAAGTATTTCCCCACTGAGAAAAACTCATCGACCGCATGGCGAAGCGTCCCGCCAAGCTTTTTCCAAAAGGATGGCCGGGCATGTCCATGGTGGTGATGTCCGTGCGGGTCTCCTTCAAGCAGTTGCGTCCCTTTAAATTGAAAAGAGATGATCACGCCGACGATAACAGAAACCGCAATCGCAAGCCCGCCGCGGTAGAAGACGACATCCCATTTGTTTCCGAAGGCGATAAACGTTGAGAATAAGACAATCGGGTTAATGATCGGAGCCGTCAGCATAAAGGCGACAGCGGCATGCAACGGAACGCCTTTTAAAAGCAGACGCCGGGCGATCGGCACGATCCCGCATTCACAAGCCGGAAACAAGACACCGGCAAATGTTCCGGACAGCACAGCGAGAAACCGGTTCTTCGGGATGATCTTCGCCATCATTTCCTCCGTCACAAACATTTGAATCAATCCTGATATAAAAACGCCGATTAAAACGAATGGAATTGCCTCTATTAAGATACTGATAAAGATAGAGTTGAGCTGCAGAAAGGATTGTGAAGCCACAAAAAAACCTCCGCAATCAATTTTAGTTTGTCAAACTAGCATTATATCATAAGAGGATCGGTTTGGGAAAAGAGCGGATGACACGTACAGCAAAACCTCGCCATATCGGGTCAGAAAAAAATCCACATTTCTAATGGCGAATGGTATGATAAAAATATTCTAACAATGAAATCAAAAGGGGATGAGAGCATGCAGCAGCCATACGATTTACCGCTTGAGCAGCTATATACATATAAACCGGAACGGACGGCTTTGGAGGATTTTAAAGATTTCTGGAAGGATGCCCTCGCAGAACTAGGTTCGGAGAAAGCAGAACCACAGCTTGAACCGCACGATTATCCGGCTGATGGCGTAAAAGTCTATTGGCTTACATACCGGAGCATCGGGGGAGCGCGAATAAAAGGGTGGTACGCCGTTCCGGACAGCAAGGGGCCTCATCCTGCCATCATCAAATACCACGGCTATAATGCCAGCTATGACGGGAATGTCCATGACATTGTCAATTGGGCCCTTCATGGCTACGCGGCGTTTGGCATGCTTGTCCGCGGCCAGAACATGAGTGAAGATACAAGCGTATCCCCTCACGGACATGTGCCGGGCTGGATGACAAAAGGGATTCTTGATCCGAAAACATATTATTATAGAGGTGTTTACCTTGACGCCGTAAGAGCGGTCGAGGTCGTCAGCGGATTTGCCGAAGTCGATGAAAAGCGAATCGGCGTGATCGGCGCAAGCCAGGGCGGCGGACTGGCCATCGCGGTTTCCGCACTGTCCGATATTCCAAAAGCAGCCGTTTCTGAATATCCGTATTTAAGCAACTTTCAGAGAGCCATCGATACAGCAATCGACCAGCCATATCTTGAAATCAATTCCTTTTTCAGAAGAAACAGCAGCCCTGAGGTTGAACAGACAGCGATGAACACCCTGACATATTTCGATATTATGAATCTTGCGGAATCGGTAAAAGCCCCCGTGCTGATGTCGATCGGTTTGGTCGATACGATCACACCGCCGTCAACCGTCTTTGCGGCATACAATCATTTAAACACGGATAAGGACTTGAAAGTGTACCGTTACTTTGGACATGAATACATCCCCGCTTTTCACATGGAGAAGCTGGCCTTTTTGAAAGAGCATTTGAAATAAGTGAACAAAACATCCGGCAAGAAAGCCGGATGTTTTTTTATGTCTTGATTAAAGATTATATCGTATTATAAGATATAAAATAGAGAGGGGATGTTTTGATGAATATGGAAGAACTCATTGAAGCGATGAATCAAGATTGGACAGACATATACTACAATTTGCACCATACACATGACGACAGCTTGTCCCATCAGGCTGTTCGATTGCTTCAACATATCGAAAAAAAGCAATATGTCACAATCGGCGAATTGGCCAGACTGTTGGATGTGTCCCATAATACCGCGTCAGAGCATGTGAAACGGCTGATTCAAAAAAAGCTTGTTCTTAAAAAGAGGGACAATAAAGATGAACGAAAAGTTTATGTCACATTGTCCGCAGAAGGCGAAGCCGCGGTAAAGCGGCACACCCGCCTTGATCCGCAAAAACTGCAAATGGTCCTTCAGCACTTGAATGAGGAGGAAATCGGATTGGTGAAAACAGCATTTTCTATGTTAAGCCGGGAGGCCAAGTCATGTTTCTGATCGCCAAAATTGCCGTTTCTGCCGTTTTGATTGGAATTGTAACCGAAATTGCCAGAAAATCGCCCGAATTTGGAGGAATTATCGCCGCGCTTCCGCTTGTCAGTCTGTTAAGCTTATTTTGGCTGAGCATCCAAGGGGAGTCTGCCAAGCAGTTAAGCCAATTTGCCGCAGGCGTGTTATGGGGCTTTCCCGCTACAGCTGTACTCATTCTCATCGTCGCTGTCAGCTTAAAAGCGTCATTTCCGATGGTGCTGTCTTTTCTGTTTGGAATATGCGGATGGGGAGTCTGCTTACTGCTGCAAAAAGCTGTGGTTCGTGCGGTTTTCGGGTGAGGGTTGCGGGGGATTTGATCGTCTGTAAATATGTGTTCAGGCAGATCGGCTGGCGGTCTATAAATAATTGAGTTTTTTTATGCTGAACGTTCCGGCAGAGATTCGAACTCCCGACCGACGGCTTAAAAGGCCGTTGCTCTATCAAGCTTGAGGATATGTATTGCGATCGGTATTAAGGTTTAATTTTAGGTGAAAGCCCTTAAAAGGTTGTTATCGGTCTTTTAAGGGCCTTGTTTGTTATTTCTATTTTCTTACATATACGGCATGGCGTTTTTCCAAGTAATCCTGAAGCAAACCGACGGCTGAGCAAATGCCCCAATAAATCAAGGCTGCCAATATATACATCGTCATATAGTCGAACTCCCGGCCGCCGACGATTTTCGCCTGCTGAAATAATTCGGGCACCGTGATCATGGCGGCGAGAGAAGATGCTTTAATAAGGTCAAGCATGACGTTCGTCAGAGGCGGCAGAGCGATTCTGACGGATTGGGGGACAATGATGTGCCGCAACGTCTGCGGGTAGGAATAGCCGATCGATTTTGCAGCGTCCCACTGGCCTCTGTCCACCGAAGATAAGGCTGAACGGATAATTTCGGCGATGTAAGCGGCGCTGTTGATGCTGAAGCCGAGGATGGCAGCGGTCAGCGCAGTGAATTGAATGCCTACATAAGGAAAGCCGAAATACAACATAAACAGAATGACCAATATCGGAACGCCTCTCATAAATGAAATGTAGATCCTTGCCGGCCACCGCAGCAGCGCGAGCCCAGACATCCGGCCCAGCGCGACGAAAAAGCCGAGAACCAGTCCGGCAAACATGCTCACAAAGGAAATCAAGAGCGTATTCCATATGCCCTGGATCACATAAGGGAATGATTTAGCAGCCAATTCTGCGTTGAAAATATACTCCCATTGAATCGTGCCCATTTTGAATCCCTCTATTTGTTTACATCGACGTCAGTATAGTCGAGATCGGGTTTTTTTGAAACATCAGCATCACCAAAGAATTGTTTTGAAATCTTTTTGATTGTACCGTCTTTCAGCATGTCCTTGATGACTTTGTCGAATTGTTTTTTAAGCTCTTTGTTGCCTTTTTTGATGATCATCCCTTGCTGATGCGGATAATATTTAAGGTCGGGATGAATCGTCAAATCCAAGTCAGGCATTGCGGCAAGCGCCAATTTCTGTAAGTAATAGTCGTTTAAAATGACGTCAGTCCTGCCGTTGGCCACGTCTTTTAAGTATTGTTCGTTTGTTGCATTATCATAGATCACTTCTTCAGCCCCGTATTGGCGGGCGATATCCATGTAAACGGTCGTGGCAGCGCCGGCGGCTTTTTTCCCTTTCAAGTCTTCCAATGTATGAATGCCTGATAAATCTTTTTTGCGGACGATTGCCGTACCATAAGAGTATTTATAAGGTGCTGTGAACAAGAATTTTTTCTTGCGGTCTTCCGTCATCGTGATATCGTTGGCTGCCGCGTCGACTTGGCCGCTGCCAACCGCCGCCAGCATGCCGTCAAAGCCCATCTCTTTAAACTCGACATCCAAATCGAGCCGTTTCGCAGCTTCGCGCACGATTTCCACTTCATACCCCGTCAGTTTATCCTTGCCGGAATCCGTGTCATGATATGAAGTGGGATAAAGGGTTCCGGAAGTCGCAACAACGATTTTTCCCTTTTCTTTGATTTCATCCCAGGCTGTCTTTTCCTGTTGATCCTCATGTTGAGCTGTGCTGCAAGCAGCGGTTATAAAAGCAAACGCCATCACTGTGACCAGCAAAGTGACCGGCTTGTACAGACGTAATTTTTTCACCTGAAACAATCCTCCTATTCCTTTAGTCAAGAAAACGATAGCATTGAAGCCGGCAAGAGGCAATAAGTTATTTTGTATTGGGAGAAAAAGAAAATTCTTAAAGGCAAAAATGGTAAAAGGTGCATTCTGCTTTACTTTTGAATGTAAAAGATGAAATCATAATGATATTGGACAATATAAAAAATGAGGAGGATGAAAAAATGAAAAACATTTTAATCATCAACGGACATGAAGCTTACCCGCATGCGAGAGGCCAGCTGAATCATACGATCTTCACAGCAATGGCTGACAAGCTGGGCGAAAAATATGATATTAAAAAAACAGTTGTTGCCGATGGATATGACATCCCGGAAGAGCATGAAAAATTTAAATGGGCCGATGTCGTGATTTATCAGACGCCGATTTACTGGTTCAGCCTGCCGGCATTATTTAAAAAGTACATTGATGAGATCTACGAATACGGGCTTTTCTACAAAGGAACGGAAGATTACGGACGAGGCGGCTTATTTACGGATAAACAGTACATGTTTTCCACAACATGGAATGCACCTCAAGAAGTATTCTCGAAAGAGGGGACCTTCTTTGAGGGGAAAAGTCTTGATGAAGCTTTGTTCCATCTTCACAAGATGCAGGAATTTGTCGGCATGAAGCCATTAAAAACATTTTCTGTACATGATGTCATCAGCCATCCGAATATCGATCAGTATCTTAAAGATCTTGATGCACATTTGAAAGAGGTATTTGCAATATGATGAAAGCGGCTGCTTCGGGCGGCCCTTTTTTATGATCATAGGGCTGGCTGAAACGGGACATGAAGGTTTGAACCGCCTATCCAACCCTTTTTTGTTTTGGAATGAGACGTGTTACAGTGAAATAAAAACAGGCAGGTGATATCATTTGTTTTTAAAAAAACTGACTGTCCTTCACGAAAAAATCCCTTCCTATTCAACATATCCTTTTTCAATTCCTGCGCTTCAATCGCTTAAAGAACTTGCATTTCAGAAAGATGTCACTTTCTTTGTCGGTGAAAACGGCTCCGGGAAATCGACCCTGCTGGAAGCGATTGCGGATAAATGCGAATTTAACACGGCCGGCGGGGGAAGGAATAATACATATGAAGTTCATGCGTCCGGATCTGCTCTTGGGGACTATATCAGACTGTCCTGGCTTCCCAAAGTGACAAACGGCTTTTTTCTCAGGGCCGAGTCCTTCTATCATTTTGCTTCACATATTGATGAAGTGGACAGCAACGGTTTTATTGATTACGGAGGCCGGTCTCTTCACGAGCAGTCACACGGCGAATCATTTTTATCGCTTTTCAAGCACCGTTTTAAAGGAAAAGGCATCTATCTTCTTGATGAGCCGGAAGCCGCTTTATCTCCGGCAAGACAGCTTGCTTTTTTAAGAATTCTCCATGATCTGACACGGGATAAACAAGCCCAGTTCATCATCGCCTCCCATTCTCCGATTTTGTTGGGGTATCCTGAAGCACAAATCTTCAGCTTTGATGGCGAACATATTCAGGAAGTCAGCTATGAAGATACCGATCATTATAGTCTCACAAAATATTTCCTTCAGCATCGAAAAAAGCTTTTGACCGAACTGTTTGAAGAAGATGATTGATGTGAAACGCGTTTCATACGATATCATAGGGAGCAAACCGGATCAAAATAGCTTATAGGAGTGGAAACAATATGATTCATCAACAGCTGCAGTCATTTCCGGATCATTTCTTATGGGGGTCCGCATCAGCGGCCTATCAAGTAGAAGGAGCCTGGAATGAAGACGGAAAGGGCCCTTCAGTCTGGGATGTATTCACAAAAATCCCCGGGAAAACGTTCAAGGGCACAAACGGGGATATAGCAGTTGACCATTACCACCGTTACAAAGAAGATGTGGCGCTAATGGCTGAGATGGGATTGAAAGCGTACCGTTTTTCGGTAAGCTGGCCGCGAATTTTTCCGAAAGGCAGAGGAGAGGTCAATGAAGCAGGCTTGCGGTTTTATGACGATTTGATCAATGAGCTGCTGGCCCATGAGATCGAACCTGTTTTAACCCTTTATCATTGGGATCTTCCCCAAGCTTTGGCGGAGGAGTACGGCGGCTTTGAGTCCAGAAGGATCATAGAAGATTTCAACAACTATTGCGTCACTCTTTACAAGCGCTTTGGAGACAGGGTGAAACATTGGGTATCCCTTAACGAACAAAACTACAACTTCAACCACGGATTCATCACAGCCATGCATCCTCCGGGAGTGAAGGACAGAAAACGTTTTTATGAAGCCAACCATATCGCATTTCTCGCCAATGCCAAGGCGATCGATTCGTTTCGCCAATACGTGCCGGACGGGAAAATCGGGCCAAGCTTTGCTTATTCCCCCGCTTATCCGCTGTCAAGCAGTCCGGATGATATCCTTGCTTTTGAAAATGCCGAGGAATTTATGAATCATTGGTGGCTTGATATGTACTGCTGGGGAACATATCCTCAAATCCCTCTGCAATATTTGCGGGAAAAAGGATGGGCCCCGACAATCTGCGACGGTGACATGGAGCTTTTGGCAAAAGGAAAGCCCGATTTCGTCGGGGTCAACTATTATCAGACGATCACCTATGAAATGAATCCACTTGATGGTGTAACAGAAGGAAAAATGAACACGACCGGCCAAAAAGGCAGCAATCAGGAAACCGGAATGCCGGGGTTGTTTAAAACAAAGCGGAATCCTCATCTGGAAACATCAAATTGGGACTGGGCCATTGATCCAATCGGGTTGAGAATCGGGCTCCGCAGAATTGCCAGCCGCTATCATCTTCCCGTCTTTATAACGGAAAACGGCTTGGGAGAATTTGATCAAATTGAAAAAGACGGCACCATTCAGGATGATTACAGAATCAATTATTTGCGGGCGCATCTTGAACAATGCAAACAAGCCTTAAGCGACGGGGTTGATCTAATCGGCTACTGCAGCTGGTCCTTTACGGATTTACTGAGTTGGTTAAACGGCTATCAAAAAAGATACGGATTCGTTTATGTCGATCGGGATGAAGACAATGTGAAAGATCTAAAGCGGATCAAAAAGAAAAGCTTTCATTGGTATCAACATGTGATAAAAACGAATGGTGAAGAGCTTTAACATGAAGGCGCTGTGCTGATCAGCGCCTTTAGTCGTGCTTAAAATCAAGAATGCAGAATAGCATATCCAAAGCCGGCAAAAAACTCATGTTCAAGCGCTATGATCGTACGATATTGTGATTTGCCGAGCTTTCCGCTTATTATCACACAAATGTTATGGTGAATAAAGGGCGTATCATGAGGTTTTTCTTTTTGGAAATACAACATTTACCGTGTGAATCCGATGATTTTTCAATTTCTTTTGATAAAAAAGAGGTTTTGAAGTATAAAAAGCTAATTTTCTCATAGCAAAGAAAAATGTCATTCAGATCAGGCCCCCTTATAACGATGTACCGGGCGAATGATATAAAAAATACAGATTTCCGGACAAGGAGAGGATCGAGTTGCTTCGCAAATTGTTTAAACACTTTAAAAGCAGCGGCTACCGACGATACAGCAGCAGTGATTACGGACGGCGCTCTTACAAAAAGTACAGCAGCAGCGATTATCGGAAAAAAGGCTATGGCCACCATCATTACAAAAGAAAACGCAAAAAGTTTTTCAGCAGCAGCTGATGGTCGCCAAAAGCATGTTGAGATGGCTGTTTGACCGCCCGCTTAAAGAGGGGACAATCCTGGGCGGGCGATATCAAATTCAGCGCGTACTTGGGATGGGAAGCTATGGCATCACTTATCTTGCCAAACCGCTTGGAGGAAGTGATGTGTATGTTATCAAACAGCTTCGGCAGACAAAGGCATGGACATCCGGAGGACGGCGATCATTTGACCGTGAAGCCGATATTTTGCGCCAATTGAATGAGCCGGCATCACCCCGGCTGTACGAAACGATGAATAGCGGGCGAAGCAGATTTATCGTCATGGAGTATGTCGACGGGAAAAATTTTGAAGACCTGATTTTTGGCGACGGATGTATTTTCGATGAAAAGGAGACCGTTCGGATACTGCTGGAGGTGCTTCACATCACCGCTTCGCTTCATGACAAAGGACTGATACACCGCGATTTACGGCTGCCCAATATTTTTCTGACGAAAGAAGGTATCCGCATTATCGATTACGGCTTGGCATGCCGCTTGACCGAGAGCGAAAACGTTCTTTACCGGCACCCGGAAAAAAGGCTGATGCGCTCTGTTTCAGTGAAAAGCGATTTTTATGCGCTGGGGCATTTTGCGCTTTTTCTTCTTTATTCCGGGTATAACCCGACAGCAAGTGAGGAAAAGAGTTGGGAGGAAGAGCTTGAAATATCGGCCGAATTGAGATCTGTTTTGCGAAAGATGCTGCAGATTGATTCTCCTTATGAATGTGCGCGGGCGATCATCGCTGATCTGGCATCTTTCAAAATGTCCTGCCGGATGGCGGCGCGATAAATATTAAACAAAAGGGATGTGTCTTCAGGTGGAACCAGTTTTGATTACCGGAGCGGGACCAACCGGATTGGTGCTGGCCCTTTTTCTCGCCCGGAAAGGAGTCGCGTTTCGCTTAATTGATAAGAATTCGGGTCCGGGGCAGACTTCGCGGGCAATGGCGGTACATGCACGAACGCTTGAATTTTATGAGCAGCTCGGTATGGCAGAAGAAGCGGTTCAAAGAGGCATTAAGGTCAATGCCGTTCATATACGCGAAGGCCATAGGGAGAAAGGATGTTTCCGCCTTGGGGACATGGGAGAGGGATTAAGTCCGTATCCATTTGTCCTCAGCTTTGCACAGGATGAACATGAGCGGCTGCTGATTGAAAAGCTTAAAGCCGCAGGGGTAAATGTTGAATGGAACACAGAGCTGGTTTCCTATTCGGATCAGGGAAACGATGTCGAGGCGAAGCTTCGGAAAGGAGAGCGGGAGGAAATCATCAAAACTCCCTATCTCTGCGGATGTGACGGAGCCCACAGTACAGTGCGGCGCGGTATGGATTTAGGTTTTCCGGGCGGAACGTATGAGCACACTTTTTTTGTGGCGGATGCTGAAGCATCAGGCGAAGCCGCTTCGGCACATGATATGAATCTGTGTCTTGCGGAAAGCGGTTTTTGCATTGTTTTTCCGGTGAGAAGCACCGGTATGAACCGGTTTATCGGTATCGTGCCCAAATCTCTGGAAAACAAAAAGGCGCTGACATTTGAGGATATCGCCCCGATGGTTGAAAAGCTTTTTCGTGTCAAAGTGCATGGAGTCAACTGGTTTTCTACCTACCGTGTGCATCACCGGGTGGCTGACAAATTCAGAAAAGGGCGCGTCTTTATTCTGGGTGATGCGGGACATATTCACAGCCCTGTCGGCGGTCAGGGGATGAATACCGGTATCGGTGACGCCGTCAATTTGGCGTGGAAGCTGGCGGAAGTGCTTAACGGACGTGCGGATGAAGCGATTTTGGATACTTATGAGACGGAGCGGATCGCTTTTGCCCGGTCTCTTGTGGCGACTACCGACAGGGCATTTCAGGCGGTCATCGGGCAAAATGCCGGGGGAAGGCTTGTTCGGACTTTGCTTATTCCCTATGTCGCCCCATTTTTTCTTCGTTTCCCGTCCATCAAAAAGGCGGCTTTTTACAACGTGTCGCAAATCCGTATTCACTATCGAGACAGCGCCTTAAGCGCGGGAAAAGCAGGAAAACTGCAAGGCGGAGACCGCCTGCCCTGGGTCAGCGGCGGGAGAAATTTTGCAGCGTTAAAATCCGTCTCTTGGCAGCTTCACATATATGGAACCGCGAGCCGGGAGCTGAAGGAGACGGCGACACAGCATCGCCTCCCGTTATATGAGTTTGAATGGAGCCGTGCCTGCGGCAAGTGCGGTTTAGAGCGAAATGCTCTCTATCTGGTGCGTCCCGACGGGTATATAGCGTTCGTGGAGAGTAAACAGGATGTCAAGAAGCTGAGGGATTATCTGTCTCTATTTCATATTCGATCAGGATAAGCAAAACAAGGCTGCCCGTGCTCTTAAAGGCAGCCTTGTTCCGACTATTTCATTTTGACTTTGCCAATCAGCTTATGGAGGTCTTCAGCCAGCTTGGCCAGTTCGTTTGCGGATGCGGACACTTCTTCCATTGCCGCAAACTGCTCTTCGGTCAGGCCTGCGACTTGCTGTGAATGCTCTGATGTTTCCCTGACTTCTTTGGAAATGTCGGCAAAAGCTGTTGTGATGTTTTGAATGCTCCCGGTGATATGCCGGCTGGCAGATGACAGGTCGCCGATTCTGCTGCTGAACTCTTCCATCAGGCTGACGATCATTTCAAACGTGTTTTTGTTTCTCTCGATCATTTTCACACCGTTGACCGCTTCTTCTTTAACAGTCATCATTGAATCGGTTGTTGTCATGATTTCCGACTGTATCCCGGAAATAAGGTGGGAAATCTGACTTGCCGATTGCTGGGATTGTTCGGCCAGTTTCCGGACTTCATCGGCTACAACGGCGAATCCTTTCCCATGCTCTCCCGCTCTCGCCGCTTCGATTGAGGCGTTTAAAGCGAGCAGATTGGTTTGATTGGCGATTTCCGTAATCGCCTCTGAAATGCTGCCGATTTCATTTGACCTCGTATTGAGAAGCGCGATGATTTCACCACTTTCATGCACCGATTGATGCATGGTGTGGATCTGCTGCATTGTCTCCGATATGTCCTCTGCCCCCTGTTTCGCTTTTTCCTGGGCGTAATGGCTTTTTTCCGAGAGAACAGCGGCGTTTTCCGAGATTTTTTGAATATCAGCCGATACTTCTTCAACCGCCTGTTTGCTGCCGGCAACACTTGAGGTTTGCTGTTCGGAAGAGCTTGCGACCTGCTGGATCGCTTCAGTGATTTTTTCCGATGCGAGGCTTGTTTCCTCAGCGCCTGTTGTCAATTGATCAGAAGCGGCAGCAACCTGCTCGGACGATTTCGATATATTTTGCATCAGCTGGTTGAGATTGGTGTTCATGTGGTTAAAATGACGCGATAATGCACCGATTTCATCAGATGATTCGTCGGTTATTTCGGTTGTTAAATCACCGTTGCCCGCCCGCTCGAAGGCTTGGGTCAGCATGTTCAGCCGTCTGTTGATTCTTTTGGTGAACAAAATGACAAACGATATTGAAATGACGATCGAAGCGGCAAGAACGATAGCGAAGATTTTCAAAAACGAATGAAGCGTGCCTGTAATTAAATCTTGATTGGCCCCGGCATAAAAGATACCGATCACTTTGCCCGTGCGATCTTTGATCGGCATATAAGCGGTTTGATACATTTTGCCTGCGACATTTGCTTTTCCGTAGTAGTTTTTTCCTTCTTTCAACACGACATTCGCCACTTCCGAAGACACCTTCGTTCCGACGGCACGTTTGCCATCTTTCATTACATTCGTTGAGACGCGTGTGTCATTTTGAAAGATGGTAATGGTGTCCCCGGTATCTTGTCCGATTTGATCGACGATTTCCTCATTATCATTCATAAGGGTCGAGCCTTTGTACAGCTTGTCATCTTTGATCTCCCAATCGCCTTCGAGAGACTCGTTTACATAGCGGTAGCTCAGGTTTAAATCGCTTTTGGCTTTTTCTGTGGCCATCTGCTCGAGGTTTTTGGACAGCTCTTTTACGATAAAAATCCCCAATGCAGCCGAGAACATTAAAATGATGGCAAGAACGAGAAGGTTGATCTTCGTTCCCAATTTCAGTTTCATATATGTGAATCCCCCTTTTGTTTCCGCTGTATATACAATATCGGATCAAACGGAACGGTTTGACAGGGGGAAACGATAAAATTGCGGAGTTTTTAAGGGGAGAGTGTTTTTCTGATAAGTGCTTTCTCAATATCTGCAAATCTAACAGGGATGGGCAAGAAGCTTTCTTGGTTAATGAAACGCATGACGATGTCAACGCTTGTATCGATATCAATCCGGTTTCCGCAAGAAACAAAAATAGGTTTCACATGTCTTATGGTTCTTACTGCCCGCCCATAAATTTCTCCCAGTATATGCGCCTGCTTCATTTCCCGGCATCAGGAAATCGGGATTCTTTATTTTAAGATAGCTTTTGGCGACTCCGATTGTCGGTTTGTTTAAATATAACGATGCATGGTTCGCGATCCCCTTATGACGGTAATGCAAATAGCCACATTCCCGTCAAACATGTACAAATCAGGAGATGTTGTTAATGTTTCGACCGCTTTTATGACTAAAGGCAATTCCCGAAATGCGAGGAAGCCTGCAGGTTATTTTGAATGTTTATAAATTGTTCTTTCGCGTCTTTTAATTTTGTGAAAACACCAACTTGAACCTTCTTCCGCGCCCCGTCATTCTTCATCTTCACTATCCGGTTTGGCTGGAGCTTCGGCTTTTTTATTTGTCACATAGCTTTTGGCCCGGAGATGTACTTCCTTTTTCAGTTGATAGGCTTTACTGCTTTGATAAGCATTTGCATTGTAACGGATGGGAGAAGAGCTTGTTCCTTGGCCGGTTGCGTCGATTAAGGCTGAGTAGTCGGCCTTAATCATTTGCTGAACCATTTCAGAGGCCGCATACTCGTTTTTGAGCAGTTTATCAAGATCCTCTACTGCTTTAATGGCATCTTTTCGCTTCTGTTCGGCAGCATTCAGCTGCTGGTCAAACTCATCGCTTGAAAAAGGTTCTAAGGAAATTAAATCATCGATATTGACTAAAATGCTTTGCAGCTCTTCTTTTTGTGCCGATACCATGTTTTTGGAGCGGGTGTAGACATTCATAAGCTCTTGACCGAGAAACTGGGTATCGACGATTGTGTCACCGGAAAGTCCGGCAGTTTCGAGTGCAGCTGATACCCATTCAAGAAACTGAATTTGCATATCGGTCAGATCCAGCCAACCGTCTACTGTACCTGATAGGTCTCGGTAGAATGCCTTTATGGCGTCAGCTCCTTCTCCCTGAAAGTCATCATCCAAATCGGCCACACCTTTAAAAGCATTTTTTAAACTGACAAACTGCTCTCTTAAACTCTTGTATTCGTTAGACCGCTGTATCATAGCTGATTTTAGGGTTTCCGCTTCATAGACTTTCATTGTATTCTGCCCTTCCTGATTCTTAATAGTACAGAGTGTACCACTTTGCCAAAAGGAGTTGGTGAATAAATCCTGAACATCCATGAAAATGAATCCTTTTGATTAGGCACATGAACCTACCGACCGTTTTTATTTGTGTAATCACAGCGGTTATGAAGTCCATTAGACCTAATTTTAAATGAAGGAATGTGCCGATGAATAGGTGTGTCAGGAGAAACAGGTATAAGTCGACTTCATGGGAATTGTGAAATAATGTGAACAAAACTTCTAAAAATGTGATTCTATGGTATCTTAAAATAAAAAAATGAAAGAAAAAGGATTTCAAAAACGCGGATATATAAAATTGACTCCGCCATTTCATTTTATTAGGATTATAGTAAATTAATTTTAAAATAGGGTAATATTTTCATATAACATGTTCTAGAAGGGTGGAGCGAGCATTGAATGAAGATGGGTATCGGCTTGGAATAGACATTGGGGGGACATTTACCGATCTTTTTTTGCTAAACCCGAAAGACGGGGGTGTGACAGCCGTCAAAACCCCGACGGTTCCGGATGACCATGCACAAGGGATTGTGAACGGTTTAGCGATTTTGAAGGAAATGGATATTCAGCCGTCGCAGATTCATTATTTTATGCATGGCATGACCATTGGTTTAAATACATTACTGCAGCGAAAGGGAGCGAAAATTGCCCTGTTTGTAACAGAAGGTTTCCGCGATATTTTGTCACTTCAGCGTCTGCGCCTTCCGGTTCCCTATGACTTTAAATCGCGAATGCCGGAGCCGCTGATTCCCCGCAAATATGTGTTTCCGATTAAAGAAAGAATGCTTCACAACGGGGCTGAAAAGGCGCCGCTTCATGTAAAAGACATTGATGATGCGGTCGATAAAGTGTTGGAAGAAGGGATAACCGGTATCGTTGTTTCTTTCCTTCACAGCTATCGCAATCCATTGCATGAACATCAGGCTGCGGAGCGAATCAAACTGAGAGCTCCGGAGTTGGAAGTGGTGGCGTCTTCCGAGCTGTGGCCGCAAATGAGGGAATACGAGCGAACTGTCATGTCAGTCGCCAATTTATACATAAAACCGAATGTGCAGCACTACTTCGATACGCTCAAAAAGAGGCTCGCCGCTTCCGGTATATCGGCGCCGCCGTTTATCACGCAATCAAACGGGGGGCTGATGGATATAGAGTCTGCCGCCGAAGCCCCCGTCAAAACGCTTTTTTCAGGACCTGCGGCAGGAGTCATCGGGGCAATCCGCGCAGCTGAGGCCGCCGGTGTTAAAAATCTCATCACGCTTGATGTCGGCGGAACAAGCGCTGATATTTCCATTGTAGAAGAAGGAGAAGCCACACTGACCCAGTCCAACCAAATTTCCGGATTTCCGATTACCGTTCCGTCTGTTGCGATGTATTCGATTGGGGCGGGCGGAGGCTCTCTTGCATGGGTAGACAACGGCGGACTCTTAAAAGTCGGACCGGAGTCAGCGGGCTCAGACCCCGGCCCCGCCTGTTACGGAAAAGGAGAGAAGGCTGCGCTGACCGATGCGTTTCTTGTTTGCGGCTACTTAAATCCCGACCGGTTTGCCTCCGGCCGCATGAAGCTTTACGAGGAGAAATCCGAGCAGGCGCTTCAGCCGTTTGCCGCCTATTTAAATACCGATGTTGAGCAGGCTGCCGATCAGATGATTCAAGTGGCTGTTGCCAATATGTACACGGAGCTGAGCAATGTAATGGAGCAGCATGGAATTGATCCCCGTGAATTTAGCTTGGTGGCTTATGGTGGAGCCGGCCCTGTCACCGCAAATTTTCTTGCGGAAGAGATTCAAGCGAAAAACGCGCTGATTCCGCCGAGCCCCGGCACTCTGTCCGCCCTGGGTGCTTTGACCGCCGATTTTGTATATGATGCGGTAAGTTCAAGACGGATGCTTCTTGAAGAACTGGACGGAGATGAATTAAAAGAGGAGTTTGAAAAGCTTGCCGAACAAGCAGAAAAATGGCTTGATACACAGCGTGTCAAGGTGCTGACGGAAAAATGTTTTCTTTACTTGCTGGATGCCCGTTATAAAGGGCAGGCTTTTGAAATTGAAGTGCCGGTGTCACGGACATGTATTGAAGAAAAAAACATGAGGGAAATCGCAGACTCATTCCATCAGGTTTATCAGCGCAAATATGGACATAGCGACAAAAAAGCAAGCATTGAACTGATGAATATCCGCGTCAGATTGATAGGAAAAACGCCAAAACCTCCAATAAAAGAAAGCGGCCAAACTGCGCAACCGGAAGCCGCGCCGGCAAGCCGGAGGCAGGTCATGCTGAAGGGCGGCGCATATCAAGC
This sequence comes from Bacillus sp. NSP9.1, assembly GCF_000465465.2. Classification (NCBI taxonomy): domain Bacteria; kingdom Bacillati; phylum Bacillota; class Bacilli; order Caryophanales; family Bacillaceae; genus Bacillus; species Bacillus sp. NSP9.1. The sequence continues at coordinate 4,216,320 of NZ_CP048273.1, read as the reverse complement.
CGCTGTTTATAACCGCAGTGATCTGTCATGCGGGCAGCGCATTGAAGGACCGGCCATTATTGAGCAGGATGATACAACTACGCTGATTTTGCCAAATTGGTCGGGTGCTATAGATCATGCGGGCAACTTGATCATTGAGCGGAAGGAGGGAAGGGCATGAGGACAGACCCTGCAAGGCTGGAAATGATGAGAAGCTATTTTAATGCGATCGCAGCGGGGATGGGACACGTCATCGAACGGACATCCTTTACGACATTTGTGAAAGAATCGGCGGATTTTGCGGCTGCACTGGCCACCCCTGATGGGGAATTTTACGTTTATCCGAAAACAGTCGGCGTGACCATTTTTCTTGGGCTGTCGTTAAAGCGGGCAATTGAAGAAAGCGGGCCGTTTGAACCCGGAGACATTGTCATCACGAATGATCCTTATTCAACGGACGGCCTGGCGACTCATTTGCCTGATATCCACGTGTTTAAGCCGATTTTCATTGACGGGGAGATTGTCAGCTACGCCTGGTCCTTTGTCCATTGCAGCGATGTAGGGGGAATGGTTCCTGCCAGCATATCGCCGACGGCAGTCGATATCCACCAGGAAGGCTTGAGAATACCGCCGGTCAAGATTTACAAAGCGGGAAAAGAGAACCTCGAGATATTGAAAGTCCTTCGGGCAAACAGCAGGGCGCCTGAATTAAACGAAGGAGACATCAATGCGATGATTGCGGCGGTCAATACGGCGGAAATTCGTTTGAAGGCGATGGCCGGGAAGTTTGGGACGGAAGAAATCCGCCGGGGGATGGAGGATTTGCTTGAACAGGCGTCCATCAGGGCGGAACGGGTCTTTGCCCGCATTCCTGAAGGAACGTACAGTTTTTCTGATTACCTTGATGATGACATGATTTCCGATGTTCCGATTCGTCTTGCGGTTTCGGCAAAGGTTTCCGGGGGAAACATCACATTGGACTTTTCCGACTGCGATCCCCAGGTGCAAACCGCCTTTAATCTTGTGACAAACGGAAGCAAGCACTCATTTTTATATCAAGGTTTAATCCATTATATCATTAGCGAAGATCCGTTTATTCCCGTCAACGGAGGACTGACGAGGCCGATCGCCATCATCGCTCCGAAAGGAACATTGATCAATCCGGAATATCCGGCCTCTGTCGGGATCCGGCATTCGATAACGATGCGACTTTATAATGTCGTCCTCGGCGCATTGGCAAAGGCGCTGGCGAAGGACATTCCCGCCGCAGGCGCGGGACAGTCGGCTATTGTTGTTCTTTCCGTTCCCGATGAATCGGGAGGCGGCAGGAAAACGTCTGTCGTCGAACCGATGGGCGGAGGAGGCGGCGGTCAGCATAACATGGACGGCGCAGACGGGATTGACCATGCCTCGGGCTTTTTAAAAAATACGCCGATCGAAAGTCTGGAACAGCACATTGACATTCATGTCCTCCGTTATGAGTTGATCAAAGATACTGCGGGATCGGGCTTATACCGGGGCGGTCATGCCATCGGGCTCGATTTTGAAACGACTGCATCTGAATCCATTGTCACAGCGAGGGGAATGGAGCGGCTGCGCTTTCAGCCATGGGGTCTTGCCGGCGGAACAGCCGGAGCGCCCGGCCGGGTCCGTCTTCATCCCGATGGACCTTCGGAAAAAATCATTCCGAAGATCGATGTGCTGCATTTGACGCAAGGGGATGTCATCAGCATTCATTCTCCGGGCGGAGGCGGATGGGGAGACCCTTTTCAAAGGAATCCCAAACTGATATTAAAAGAAGTTGAGTCAGGGCTGCTGAGTGAGGAAGCAGCATTCCGGCAATACGGTGTGGCGTTTGTGAAAAATGGTGGCCGCTTGGTTGTCGATCAAGAGAAAACAAGCATCATGAGAAAAAACAGAGCGGGTGAGTTGACACACTGGGATTTCGGCAAGGAAAGGGAAGCGTATGAACGACGCTGGACAGAGGAAGCCAGCAGCGCTCTTGCCCGGCTGCTTCGAACACTTCCGGCGCATCAAAGGTCAAGTGTGAAACATCTTGTGCACCATTACTTTTCAAAAGAAGATCATGAACCGATCAGCAAACAGGCGGTTACAGATGTTTTTACGAAATGGGCAGGCGAAAAATAATATGAAAAATGGTGAGAAAACAATGAAAAGAAAAATATCTGTTTTGTTTGTTCTATCGCTTGGATTGATTCTTCTGCTTTCTGCTTGCGGCGGGGCCGGCGGCCGGGAAAGCAAAAAATCCGATACCGTTGTGATCGGTGTATACGGCGGTGATTGGGAAAAACATATAAAGCCGAGCATTCAGGCATTTGAAAAGGATACAGGTCTGAAAGTCAAGATCGTCTCAGGGACAGACTCTGAATGGTTCACGAAACTAAAAGTCTCCAATGGCCGTCATGCGCCATATGACCTCCTCATTTTGCAGCCTGATACGATTAAACGGGCTCAAGTTGCTGGGCTGCTTGAACCGATCGACCAACAAAAGGTTCCGAATCTAAAAGATTTGTATCATTCCGTGCAGAAACGCTTCACTGTTGATGGAAAGCAGTATGCAGCAGGCTTCAGCATGGGACAGCTCGGGATTGCATACCGCAAAGATCTCGTACCGCAAGAACCGAAGCGGTGGACCGATCTTTGGAATAAAAGCTATCAAGGTCATGTGGCTATCTCCTCTCCCGCTTATTCGGCCGGCCTTCAGTTTTTGTCCGGTTTAATAAATGCGCAAGGCGGTATGGAATCAAATTCAAAAGATGTGGACAAAGCGTTCAACAGTTTGGCTGATTTGAAAAAAAATGTAACGGCTTATCCTGATAATCCGGGATCGATTCAAACGCTTCTTGAGCGGGGGGATGCATGGGTTGTACCGTTCTGGGACGGTCGTGCTTTTTCCCTTGAGCATTCAGGACTTAATGTAGGGTTTGCCTACCCTGAAGAAGGGGCGGTGGCAGCTGTCGCCAGCTGGGCTGTAATGAAAGGAAGCCCTAATGAGGATAACGCTTATCAGCTGCTGAATCATTTGATCAGTCCTGAGGTGCAAAAAGATTTTGCAGATCGGACGTTTTACGGCATGACCAATCAAAAAGTGAAATACAGCGAAAAATTAAAAGGGAAAATCAAGGTCGGTGAAAGGTATTACAGCAATTTGAAATGGGTCGACTATGAAACAGCGACGAAAGAATTAGGAGACTGGACAAATCGCTGGAATCAAGTTCTCGGCGGAAAATAGGTGACGATCATGAGCGGAATTCAGATTCAGCATGTCAGCCGGCATTTTGGGGACACCATCGCATTGGAAGATGTACAGCTTGAGGTCAAGGAAGGGGAGTTTTTCTCACTGCTTGGTCCGAGCGGGTGCGGAAAGTCTACTCTTCTTCATATCATCGCCGGATTTCTTCAGCCGACCTCTGGTTCTGTATATATAGGAGGGCGGGACATTACTGATGTGCCGCCCTATCACCGGCAGATCGGCCTGGTTTTTCAAGACTATGCCTTATTCCCTCATTTGAATGTCTTCGACAATGTCGCATACGGCTTAAGGGTGAGAAAAATGCCGCGGAAAGAGCTCAAAGAACGCGTAATGGAGAGCCTTGGATTCGTCAGGCTTGAAGCATTTGCCGGGCGGATGCCGCATCAGCTGAGCGGCGGCCAGAAGCAGCGGGTGGCGATTGCGCGGGCATTGGCCGTTCAGCCATCGGTCCTGCTGCTTGATGAACCGTTAAGCAATCTTGATGCAAAATTGCGCAAAGATATGCAATTTGAACTGCGAAGCATCCAAAGGCGGGTCGGGATTACAACGATTCTTGTGACCCACGATCAGGAGGAAGCGTTAAGCTTATCAGACAGAATCGGTATCCTTGGCAAGGGAAGGCTTCAGCAGCTTGGAACCCCGCTTGAGGTGTATCGAACGCCCGCCAACCGGTTTGCCGCCGAATTTATCGGACAGGTCAATCTGTTTGAGGCGCGTTCGACAGGAATTGGACACAATCAAACGGGATATCGTTATGAGGTTCCGGATATTGAAGTGTATGAAGGTGTACCGCTGTCTTTTGAGATCAGCAGCGATACCTTAAAAAAATATCATCCTTCCGTGTTGTTTATGCTGCGTCCGGAAAGAGTTTCCGTTTTTCCGAAGCAGCAGGACGTTCAGGCCAAAGGTCTGCCGGCAACATTAACGGAGGTCGGCTATATTGGAAATGCCCTTCGTCTAAAGGCGTCCTTCATCAATGGGGAGATGATCATTCAGGCGCCGGATCCGCAGTTTCCCGAATTGCCGAAACCGGGTGATCAAGTTTATCTTGCGTGGGATTCGGAAGACCTTGTCCCTCTTGATATAAAGGAGGAAGCAGATGGCTTTAGATAATCAAAAACGCTTCTATTGGCTGCTGCTGGTGCCTGCGCTGTTGTTTCTCGGCGTTTTTCTCGTGCTTCCGTTTATTCTTCTGCTCATTTTAAGTTTCAGAGATGTCGACGACATGATGAATACACTGGCTACATTCAGTTTTTCCCATTACATCGAAGTGTTTACTTCAGATGTTTATCTCAAAACGGTTGGAACGACGCTGTGGACGGCGCTGGAAACAACCGTTTTGTGCCTCGTTATGGCTTATCCGGCGGCATACTTGCTCGTTAAGGCGCCTACGCGAAAATGGCGGGCGCTGTTTTATATTTTGCTTGTCTCACCGCTGCTCACCAGCGTCGTGATTCGGACATTCTCGTGGATTGTGCTGCTTTCGCAAAACGGCATGATCAATGAAGCGCTGCTTCATATGAAGCTGATTGACAAGCCTCTCCCGCTTTTATGGAATATGAATGCGGTTATCATTGCTTATGTCCAGGTCATGCTTCCGTTTGCTGTATTGCCGATTGCCGGCTCATTAAGCGACATGAAACCGAATCTCAAGTATGCTTCCATGAGTCTAGGGGCGGGGAGGCTGCGGACGTTTTTTTGCGTTACACTGCCTCTGACGATTCCCGGCCTGATCACAGGCGCTATGATTGTTTTTTCGCTTGCTGCCGGGAGTTATATTACCCCGCTTTTAGTCGGAGGGCGGATGCAGCCGCTGCTTCCCCTGTCGATCTATCAGCAGGTGATGCAGGTGTTTCATTTGCCGTTTGCGGCTGCCATGTCTTTTACTTTATTGGCCGCTGTATGTGTGATTGTCGCTATCCTTGCATTTATTCTTAAGAGATGGGAGGCGAGAATGAATGGTTAAGAGATTCCGACGCAAGTCTTCGGGGAAGTGGATTGATTTGAGTGTGTGGTCCGCCGGGCTTTTCGTGTACCTTTTTTTGTCGCTTCCTGTGTTTGTCATTGCACTGTCGGCGTTCAGCCCTTCCGAATATCCGCAGTTCCCGCCTGCCGGTTTTTCATTGCGTTGGTTTGCCGGGATTTTTGCGAACGATGAATGGATGGACTCCATATGGATCAGCTGCCTGCTTCTGGCGATTGTGACGCCGCTTACGGTCATGTTTGGAACCGCGGCATCGTATGCACTGGCAAGGCTGGAGTTTCCAGGGAAGCATGCCCTTCAAGCTTTCATTTTATCACCGCTGATGATTCCCCAGATTGTTTTGGGGGTGGCGCTTCTTTATTTGTTCACGATGATGGGGATCAATGGAAGTGTGACAGGCCTTGTGATCGGACATATGCTGATCAGCCTTCCCTATGTCGTCCGGACGGTCGGTGTCAGTGTGGCGAACCTGGATCCGAAGCTTGAACTGGCTTCCATGAGTCTTGGTGCAAGTCCATTGCAAACCTTTTTAAAAGTATCTCTGCCGCTGATGAAGCCGGGTATCATGGCGGGCGCTGTTTTTTCCGCAGTGACCTCGTTTGGGGAAATCTCAATCAGTCTTTTTGTTTCCTCGCCGACGGTTACGCCTGTGCCGGTCAGAACGTTCAGCTATATTGATCAGACCTTCGATCCGAGCGTGAATGCCATCTCTGTCATCTTTATCGTGATCTCCGTTGTTGCGCTGATCATCATCGAGCGGACGATCGGTCTTTCCAAAACCATATAAGGACATGAAGACAAGCAGACTGCTTGTCTTTTGTTGTTTTGAAAGGATTGACAAACCGTTTTCAACGGAGTAGTATTTATAAATACTAGTAGTATTAAAAAACACCACTTTAGGAGGAGCGGACATGATTGAAGAATTAAAGCAGCTCGGGCTTTCCGAATTGGAGGCGCGCTGTTACATCACATTGCATGAACAATCGGGCATGACGGGGTATGAAGTCGCCAAAAGGGTATCAACCTCAAGATCAAATGTATATGCTGCATTGAGGGGGCTTGTGGATAAAGGGATATGCCGTGTCACCAAAGGAGAAACGGACCGTTACGATGCTGTCCCGATTCAGCAGGTTGTTACATATTTGCAGGCGGAGTTTGCAAAAACATCGAGCATTCTGATCAAGCAATTGAATACGCCGCCGGAACCAGCCCCTTCGTTTTATCACTGGGAGGGGGATAAACGATTGAATACAGCGATTAAAAGGCTGATTGCCAATGCGAAAAAAACGCTTGTCGTCGATATTTGGGCGGAGAACCTGCACCGGATTGAAGATGAGTTGTTAGCCGCGGAACAGCGCGGGGTCACGGTTATTTTGATCAGTTTGGGCGAATGTGAAACCGAACTTCAAAACGTTTTTATCCATAAACGCAAAGATATTGAGCGGTCATGGCCGCGGTACGGCGCCAAAAAGGTCTCCGTGCTGGCCGACAGCAAGGAAGCGATTGTCGGCAGCCTCGACGGCCAGATGAAGCCGTCTGCCATAGAGACGAATCACCCTTCTGTGATTGAGCTGTTGAAGAATGCCTTCTTTGATGATCTGGTGATGATGCACATTGAAAATGACTTCGGTGCTGAAATAACCGGGAAATACGGCAAAGATTTTCAATCATTAATCGATTATTATGCAAAAGAAAAAGGCTGGGATATCTAATTTAGAGAGGTGAAATGAATGAACAAACGAAACTACGGAATGATGACCTTTGTGCTCTTTTGGACCGGGTTTGCGGTGATGTGCAGCTTATATGTGACAATTCCGTTAACACCTGTATTCATGAGGGAATTTGGTTTATCAGCGGATGATGCGGCTTGGACCGGCAGTATCTTTTCCATCTTTTTTGCGCTCGGCTGCTTAGTGTACGGACCTGTTTCCGATCGCTTCGGCCGCAAACAAGTGATTGTGGCAGGCCTTGTTTTTTTAACGGTTTTTACAGTGTTGATCGGCTTTGCGGACAGCTTGCCCGCCATTATATTGTTTCGCGCTTTACAGGGAGCTGCTGCCGCGTCTTTTTCACCGGTGGCCCTCGCATATGCTGGAGAAATGTTTCCTCAAGAAAAGCGGGGAACGGCGATTGGTTTTATTAGTACGGGTTTTTTGCTGGCGGGGATTGGCGGCCAAGTTATCGCAAGCTTTATTAGCGAGGTTTGGAATTGGAACGCCGTGTTTTGGCTGATGTCTGCCGTTTATCTGCTGACAATGTGGTTCAACATGTTGCTTTTGCCGAAAGGAGATGTGAAGCAAAAGAGCGGGCATATGTTTTCTTCCTTCAGCCGCATGGGGGATGTGCTTCACAGCCGGTCTTTGCTGATTGGCTATGTGGTCACAATCACCGTTCTCTTTACATTTGTCGGCATGTATTCAGCACTTGGATTTGTTTTGACCCATTCGCCATATGCCCTTTCCAGCGGACAGATTTTATTTGTCCGTTCAGCGGGTATCCTTGGCATGGCCTGTTCACCGATCGCCGGGCGATTGATCAGCAAGCATGGGAGTCTGTCGGTTTTGCGGACCGGTTTAATCATTGCTGCGGCGGGTTTGCTTTTGATGAGTGTCAGCGGCGGATTGACGGTTCTCGTCGTGATGAGCGTGGTGTTTGTGCTTGGCATTGCAATTGCCGTGCCGTCCCTGATTTCTTTGATCGGCCAGCTTGGCGGAGAGATGAGGGGCCTTGCCGTCTCGCTTTATACGTTTATTTTATTTATCGGCGCGAGTCTGGGGCCGATCTTTACGGCATTTTTCCTGAAATCCGACCCGTTTCTTGTCTTAAGTCTTGTGCTTTTCATCAGTGTCGTTCTGTCCTTTTTAATTAGCAGGAAGCCAAGTCCAGTTCAAGCGGGCAAACGGCTGGCTAAAAACTGAAAGTTGTTTAGTATAGTTTCAGAATCTTTTTCTGTAAGGAATGAAGGTATGAAAGCTTTTATGATGGTTAAAATTTTGTAAAATAAATTTTTGATAAAATATATTAAAAAAACAATTTTACGCTAGGTTTAGCAAATATTAATGAAATCTTAAATCATGACTGTGAATTTGCGGGTTAAAACGATGATTTTTCGTTTTCCCGCATATTTTTTTGGAAATTTCGGAAAACCGCATCAATCTTTTCGCCTACCGTTCGGTATCCCGCATGAATCTTTTAACCTATTTTTCGGTGAAAAAAACAATATTTTCATTTAAAGTGAACTGTGTGCAGAAAATGAATTTATTTCAGTAAAAGCAGATAAAGGCAAACCTGCGGAAACGCAGGGACGCAAAGCCATGGCCTAAGGTGCGGACGATGCTAAGGTTGACAGGTTGCCGAATGAACAGGGAGCTTCCCCGTTTTAATTCGGGTAGGCTCTTTTCTTTTTATTCCCAATATAGTTTTATATTGGTATTGACAATTCTGTGACAGCACATTTGCCGTCTCGCCAAACGCCGCAAATCAGTATTGCGGTTCATCACGGAGATCGCCATAAATGACACTTGATAAAGGAGGAATAGGAAAGATGGAAAACACATACTACCCCCTGACACATGCCCAAAGGCGTATTTGGTACACAGAGAAGTTTTACCCAGGTACAAGCGTTTCCAATCTGAGCGGTTTTGGAAAGCTGAAATCTGAGTCGGGAATAGATACCGGTTTATTGGCTGAAGCCATTCGGCAGTTTGTCCGCACCAATGAAACGATGCGCTTCAGGCTGCATGATGATGAAGAGGATGAACCGAAACAATATATCACCGAATATGAACCATTTGAATTGGAGTACCTTGATGCCGCCAAAACAAACATGGCCGACATTTTAAAATGGGGACAAGCTGAAGCGCGCCGGCCCCTGCCCCTGTATGACAGTCCGTTGTTCAAGTTTGCCGTCGTGCGCATCAGCCCTGTTGAAAGCTGGTTTTTTGTAAAGGTTCACCATCTGATTTCCGACGGCATTTCTATGACACTCCTAGGCAACCGCATCACCGACATCTATTTGAAGCTTGCGGGAGGGGAAACCGACCTCGAAGCTGTACAGCCGTCATTTACAGAACACATTCAAAGCGAATTGGAATACGAAGAATCGAAACGGTTCCAAAAAGATAAAGCGTATTGGAACGCTCAATACGAAGTCATTCCGGAGCCCGTATCTTTAAAGCAAAGCGATTCTTATCAAGTCCGTTTGGACGCGGCTCGTCTTTCTAAAGAGATTTCCCCAGACCTGTATCAAAAAATTCAAACGTATTGTCAAAACAACAACGTTAGTGTGCTCTCCTTGTTTCTATCAACCTTACACATTTATATGCATCGGGTGACCGGACAAAAAGATGTCGTTCTCGGCACTTTTATGGGAAACCGGACAAATGCAAAAGAAAAACAGATGCTTGGCATGTTCGTATCGACCATTCCGATGAAAGCCCGGCTTGATGTGCAACAGGACTTTACTGCATTTGTGCAGGAAAGGATGAAAGATCAGCTGAAAATCATCAGACATCAAAAGTATCCGTACAATCTCCTGATCAATGACCTGCGGGAAAGGCAGCCCCATTTAAATAAGCTGTTTTCCGTCTCTTTGGAGTATCAGGTCATGCAATGGCAGCAGAAAGAAACGGTATCGTTCTTATCTGAGCCGATTTTCAGCGGCAGTGAAGTTAACGATGTCTCCATTCATGTGAAAGAAAGATGGGACACGGGGACGCTTGCGGTCGACTTTGATTACAGAGAGGAACTGTTCAGCCGCGAAGAAATGGTCATGTTATACGAGCGGCTCATGACGCTTCTTAATGATGCCCTCGCTGCACCAGACAAGAAAATTAGCGATCTGGAAATCATTCCTGCGCAGGAAAAACAGCAGCTGCTGCAGCGTGCTTCAGGTTCTTTGATCACGTATGACAAAGAGCTGACCCTTCATCGCTTATTCGAGCAAACAGCAGCTGAGACTCCTAAGAAGACGGCGCTTGTTTTTGAGGGGAAACAGCTTTCGTATCAGGAGTTGAATGAGATCGCCAACCGGCTGGCAAGGGCGCTTCGCAAAAGAGGTGTCGGTTCTGATGTGCCGGCAGCCGTTTTGATGAAGCGGTCAGAGCGGACGGTAGCGGCGATATTGGGGATTCTCAAGGCCGGAGGCGCTTATGTGCCGATTGATCCCGGTTTTCCAAATGAGCGGATTCAGTTTATGCTCAAGGATTCCGCTGCAAAAGTTGTGATCACCGATCAGGCATTTGCGGCTGAATCAGCTGAAACACTGCTCTTTTCCGAAGCGATCGCCGAAACGGAAGACTTCGGCAATCTGCCTTCATCATCCGGTGCTGATCATCTCGCATACATCATTTATACGTCTGGAACAACGGGCCGTCCAAAAGGCGTCATGATTGAGCACAGACAGGTTCATCATCTTGTTAAGGGGCTTCAGCAAGCTGTACATACATATGCACAGGCCGATTTGAATGTTGCGCTTTTGGCTCCGTTTCATTTTGATGCTTCCGTTCAGCAGATATTCACGTCTCTTCTGCTTGGCAAGTCTCTCTATATCGTACCGAAAAAGACCGTTTCCGACGGGCGTGCCTTAGCCGCTTATTTCCGCCGCCACCAGATTGATGTCACGGACTGTACACCGTCTCATTTGCAGCTTTTGATTGCTGCCGACGATCTCCGCGGAACAAGCCTGAAACATATCCTCGTCGGAGGTGAGGCATTATCAAGGGTGGCGACCGAAAAGCTGCTCCGTTTATTTGCGGAATCAGCCGAATCGATTCCCTTGATCACGAACGTCTACGGACCGACAGAAACCTGTGTTGATGCCTCGGCCTTCACAATTCCGCGGGATGGACAACTTCAGTACGAAAACGCCTATGTACCAATCGGCAGGCCGCTTGGGAACAACCGATTTTACATTTTGGATGATCACGGAGCGCTTCTGCCGGATGGTGCCGAGGGTGAATTGTATATTGCGGGAGATGGAGCCGGACGGGGGTATTTGAACCTCCCGGACATGACGGAGGAAAAATTCTCGGCCGATCCTTTCAATCCGGGAGGTGTCATGTATCGGACCGGTGATATTGTCAGATGGCTTCCTGACGGTACCGTCGATTTTATCGGCCGAAAGGATGATCAGGTGAAAGTCCGCGGCTACAGGATCGAACTCGGGGAGATTGAGTCCGTCTTACAAGGTGCGCCCGGTGTCGAAAAAGCAACTGTGCTTACGCGGCCGGGAACAGCCGGCGATCAAGAGGTTTGCGCATATATCGTTCCGAAAGATGACCGCGCCGCTTCGGTGTCTGAGTTAAGGGAGCATTTGGCGAAAAGGCTGCCTGATTATATGCTGCCTTCCTATTTCACCGAGCTTGAAGAAATGCCGCTGACGCCAAGCGGCAAGGTTGATCGCAAAGCATTGCTTCTGCATCAAGCGACGATTACAGGGGGTGCTGAGTATACGGCGCCGAGAAATGACAGGGAAGAAAAAATCGCGCACATTTGGCAGGATGTGCTCGGAGCGGAACGAGTCGGCATCTATGATCAGTTCTTTGAACTTGGCGGCCATTCGCTGAAAGCGATGGTGATGCTTTCAAGGCTCCGCAAAACATTCGGAGTTGAAGTGCCGCTTGAGGTCCTGTTTGAAAAACCGACTGTCGCCGCTCTTAGTCAATTTGTTTCTAAAGCGGAGCAAAAAGGGTTTACAGCCATTGAACCGGCGGCAGAATGCAGCGACTATCATCTGTCGCTGGCGCAGCAGCGGATTTATATCGTCAGTCAGCTGGAAGGAGCGGGCATCGGCTACAATATGCCGGCGGCGGCTATGCTTGAAGGGCCGCTTGATCGAGAGCGTCTGGAACATGCTTTTCAAAAGCTGATTGAAAGACATGAAGCGCTCCGTACTTCATTTGTATCTGTCAATGGAGAACCGAGGCAGCGTATTCATGCAAAAGCTGAGCTGCACATCGAGGTGATCCAGAGCGGGGACAAGCCTTTAGAACAAACGATAAAATCGTTTGTACGCCGTTTTGATCTCGGGAAAGCGCCGCTTTTGAGAATCGGCCTCGTCCGCCTGGAAGAAAGCAGACACATGCTGCTGTTTGATATGCACCACCTGATTTCCGACGGGGTTTCGATTTCGATTATTTTACATGAGCTGGCCAAGTTGTATAAAGGGGAAGAACTGCCGGAGATGCGCCTGCACTACAAAGATTATGCCGTCTGGCAAAACAATCAGACCGATGGCGGCTATCAAAAAGAAGAAGAATATTGGCAAAACGTCTTCTCCGGGGAGCTCCCTGTCCTGCAGCTGTTGACGGATCAGCCTCGTCCGCCTGTGCAAAGCTTTGCAGGAGACAGGGTTTCCGCTGCCGTGCCAAAAGAGATCGAGGAAAAAATGGTCGGACTTGCTGATGAAAACGGCGCGACACTGTATATGGTCATGCTGGCCGCTTACAATACGCTTCTTGCGAAATACGCCGGACAGGAAGATGTGATTGTCGGGACGCCGGCTGCCGGCCGCAGCCACTCCGACTTGGAAGGGATCGTCGGAATGTTTGTCAATACGCTGGCGATCCGCTCGAAAGTCGATCGTGAAAAAACGTTTGCTGAATTTCTACATGATGTGCGGCACACGGTCTTGAACGCGTTTCAACATCAGGATTATCCGTTTGAATGGCTCGTCGAAAAGCTCAATGTTCCGCGTGATTTAAGCCGTCATCCTCTCTTTGATACGATGTTTATTTTGCAAAATGCAATGGAGGACATTCCGCTGCTCGGCGATTTGCGTCTGTCCATTCAGGAAACGAATTTCAACATCGCCAAATTTGATTTGACCCTGCAGGCAAAGAAAGAACACGGTGAATTGATTCTCGATTTGGATTACAGTACAAAACTGTTTAAAAAAGATACGGCCGAGAGAATACTGAAAGCTTACTTGAACCTGCTTGAAGAAATGACGGCAGATCCGCATCGGAAAATAGGGGAATACAGCTTGTTGACAGAGGAAGAAGCGAAGCGGCAGCTCGTCGCCTTCAATCCAGGTCAAAGCGCTTATCCGCATGGGCAAACGATCGTGCAACAATTTGAGGAACAAGCAGCCAAATCAGGTGAGCGCCCTGCCCTTCAATTTGAAGGTGCGGTATTGACGTACCGTGAACTCAATGAGAAAGCGAATCAGTTGGCAAGACGTCTTCGCGAAAGAGGGGTGCAAACAGGAACGACAGCCGCCATTCTTACCGCCAGGTCGTCGGAAATGGTCGTCGGAATCCTTGCCGTGTTAAAAGCCGGGGCCGCTTATGTGCCGGTTGATCCCGATCATCCAGAGCAGCGCATCCACCACTTCTTCCGCGACAGCGGAGCAGCGGTTTTGTTAACGCAAACGGCGTTGAGACCGCTTGCTGAAGCGGCGGACTTTGCGGGCGAGATGTTCTTCCTTGATGAAGCCCATCTATATCAAGGAGAATCGGCCAACTTGAATGTTCCGATTTCTCCCGAAGCTTTAGCCAATCTGACATACACATCAGGAACGACCGGAATGCCGAAAGGCAACATGGTGACACACCGAAATATTTTGCGGACTGTGAAAAACCCGAACTATTTGGAAATCGTTGATACAGACATTGTACTTTCCATTTCCAATTATGTTTTTGACGCCTTCATGTTTGATATGTTCGGTTCCTTGCTGAACGGCGCCAAACTGGTGGTTGCCCCGAAGGAGACAATCCTTGATATGGGCCGGCTTGCCGCCATGCTTGAAAACGAAAAAGTCTCCGTTTTGATGATCACAACGGCATTGTTCAACATGCTTGTCGATATGCGGCCGGACAGTATGAAGACATTGCGCAGGGTGCTGTTCGGCGGTGAGCGCGCATCCGTCGATCATGTCAGAAGAGCGCTCAAGACTGTTGGAAAGGGCCGGCTTCTTCATATGTACGGGCCATCAGAGAGTTCTGTTTTTACCACTTATCATCCCGTCAATGATGTCGGCGCTGATGCGCAGTCGATTCCGATCGGAAAGCCGGTCAGCAATACAGAGGTGCTGATCCTTGATCCTGCTGGAAAGCTTCAGCCTGCAGGTGTTGCCGGTGAACTGTGCGTCGGAGGAGACGGGCTTGTCCGCGGCTATTTCAACCGTCCGGAACTGACGGCGGAGAAATTCACAGCACATCCGTTTCAAAAAGATCGGAACATCTATCGGACAGGTGACATGGCAAGATGGCTTGCCGACGGAAGTCTTGAATTTATCGGCCGGATGGATCACCAGGTGAAAATCCGCGGCCAAAGAATCGAACTGGGCGAGATCGAGCATCAGCTGCTGACCCATGACATGATCCAGGAAGCTGCAGTCCTGGCTGTTGCTGCCGATTCGGGCGATCAGATGATCTGCGCATACATTGTCGCCGATCGGCAGCTTTCAAGTCGCGAGCTGCGCGAACATGCAGCTGCGGGACTGCCCGGTTATATGATCCCGTCTGTTTTTATCCAGTTAGAAGAGCTTCCGCTCACAGGGAATGGAAAAGTGGACAGAAGAGCGCTGCCTGCACCTGACGCCGCTCAAAGTGTGCAGAGGGAATATACGGCTCCGCGGAATGACACAGAAGCCCGTCTTGCCGAGCTTTGGCAGGAAGCGCTCGGCATCTCTCAAGTTGGAGTGCATGACAATTTCTTTGAGCTTGGCGGTCATTCTTTAGCGGGAATGAAGCTAATGGCCCGCGTTCAGCGAGAGTTGGATGTCGATCTCCAGCTGAAAGACTTGTTCAAGTCGCCGACAATCGAAAGCTTGGCAAAAGCGGCCGCGGACGCAAAGGAAAAAGCGGTGATCTATATCGAAGCCGCGCAAGAGCAGGAGGCCTATCCTGTATCATCGGCGCAAAAACGGCTTTATGTCCTGCAGCAGCTTGAAGGGGCGGAGAAAACCTATAACATGCCGTCCGTTTTAAAGCTTGAAGGAAAGCTCGACCTTGCCCGGCTGGAAGCTGCTGTAAAGAATCTGATCAAGCGCCATGAAGCGTTTCGAACATCGTTTGAAATCAGAGACGGTGAGCCAGTTCAGCGGATATGGAAGGACGCCGAATTTGCGATTGATGTTATCGATGCGGATGAACGAGAAACAGATCAGCTAATTGAAGCGTTTATCCAGCCGTTTGATCTCACTAAGGCGCCGCTTTTCAGAATGAGCATCCTTCGCCTGGCTGAGGAAAAGCATCTTTTACTGACAGATATGCATCACATCATTTCAGACGGCGCATCCGTCGGCATTCTGATCGATGAAATGACAAAGCTTTACGCTGGAGAGACGCTTGAACCACTAAAGATTCAGTACAAAGACTATACAGTCTGGCAGCAAAAGCGCCTGCAAACGGAACACAACAAGCAAGAGGCGTATTGGCTGAAAAAACTGGGCGGAGAACTGCCCGTCCTCACACTGCCGACAGACTTTTCGCGACCGGCGGTGCAGACGTTTGAAGGCGAGCGTCTCACCTTTGAGCTCAAGCCTGAGCTTGTCCGAGCGCTAAAGCATCTGGCTCAACAAACAGAAACGACCCTAAACACGGTGCTTCTTGCCTCATACAGCGTATTTTTAGCCAAGCTGAGCGGTCAAAGCGAGATTGTGGTCGGTTCTCCGGTCGCCGGAAGACCGTACGCCGATGTCGACAATGTGATCGGGATGTTTGTCAATACATTGGCGATGAGGACGCATCCAAAAGGAGAGAAAACCTTTGCCGCATTCCTCAAGGAAGTCAAAGAAACGGCGCTTGAAGCATATGAGCACCAAGATTATCCGTTTGAAGAACTGATTGAGAAATTGAACATTCAGCGCGATATGAGCCGAAATCCATTATTCGATGCTGTTTTTTCAATGCAAAACGCGGATGTAAAAGACTTGTCGATGGAAGGGATCACACTGCAGCCGTATGAGCTTGATCAGCAGGCGGCAAAATTTGATCTGACCTTGACCGCAGCCGAAGAAGAAGACATTGTACGGCTTGAAATGGTATATAATACGGCGCTCTTTCAGCATGAATCCGTCAAGCGCTGGTGCGAATACTGGCTTCACCTCCTTGAAGCGGCCGCTCATCATTCGGATGTCCGGCTCTCCGAGCTGTCACTCTTGGATGAAACGGAAAAACGGAGGCTCGTGGCCGCCTGGAATGACACGGCACTTGATGTTCCGACAGACAAAACAATCGATGAGCTGTTTGAAGCCCAAGTCCGCCGCACTCCTGACCGCGGGGCTGTCGTGTACAACGGCCGCAAGTGGACGTACAGGGAGCTTAATGCGCGCGCGAATCGCCTCGCCCGCCTGCTGATTGAAAAAGGGGGGCAGCCGGAACAACGGATCGGTATCATGGTCAAGCCTTCGTTGGAGATGGCGGCCGGTGTGCTCGCAATTTTAAAAGCGGGCGCGGCCTACGTGCCGATTGATCCTGATTATCCGGTGCAGCGGATCGGATATGTATTGGAAGACAGCGGTGCTGAGCTGCTTTTAACACAGACAGACTTAGCCGCGCCGGAAGGATTCAGCGGTGAATCCATTCAGCTTGATTTGATGCTGAAGGGAGAATTGACAAAAGAAGATGAGCGAAATCTGCAGTCGGCGGTGAAACCCGGCAATCTCGCATATTTAATTTATACATCAGGCACGACCGGACAGCCGAAGGGCGTCATGGTCGAACATCACTCACTTGTGAATCTGTGCTATTGGCATAACGACGCCTTCAAAGTCACAGAAGAGGACAAAAGCGCAAAATACGCCGGCTTCGGTTTTGACGCATCGGTCTGGGAGATGTTCCCGTATTGGCTTGCCGGAAGTGAGCTTCATATCATCGATGAAGCGATCCGGATGGACATCGTCCGGCTGAATCAATATTTTGAAGAACACGGCATCACGATCACGTTCCTGCCGACACAGCTGTGCGAACAGTTCATGGAGCTGGACAACCGGTCGCTGCGCGTGCTTCTGACAGGCGGAGACAAGCTGAAACAGATCGAAAAACGCTCCTACACGCTCGTCAACAACTACGGGCCGACGGAAAACACGGTTGTCGCGACGAGCGGGCCGATCGACCCTGATGAAGGGATGCTTTCAATCGGAAAGCCGATCGCCAACACACGGGCTTATGTGCTTGGAGAAAACAACGAAGTCCAGCCTGTCGGTGTCGCCGGTGAGCTGTGTGTCGCCGGCCGCGGGCTTGCGCGCGGCTATCTCAACAAGCCGGAGGAAACGGCGCAGCGCTTCACGGAAGACCCGTTCGTACCGGGCGAGCGCATGTATCGGACGGGTGATCTTGTGAAGTGGCTTTCCGACGGGCGGCTTGAATATATCGGCCGGATCGATCAGCAGGTGAAAATCCGCGGCTTCCGGATCGAGCTTTCGGAAATTGAAGTCCAGCTCGCACGCCTCCCGGAAGTCCGGGAAGCGGTTGTCCAAGATATCGAAGACGCCTACGGAAACAAAGCGCTGTGCGGCTATATCACAGCGGCGGAAAAGCTGGATACAAAAACCCTTGCCGATCAGCTCGCACAGACGCTGCCGGACTACATGGTGCCGGCATATTGGATGCAGCTTGATGAACTTCCGGTGACAGCGAACGGAAAAGTCGACCGAAGGGCGCTGCCTCAGCCTGACGTCGAAGCGCAGACAGCCGACTACAAAGCACCAAGGACGGAGACAGAGCAGCTGCTTGCCGACATTTGGCAGGAGGTTCTCGGGATTGAGCGAATCGGGCTCACCGACAATTTCTTCACGCTCGGCGGAGATTCGATCAAAGGCATTCAAATGGCGAGCCGGCTCCAGCAGCACGGCTTAAAGCTTGAAATGAAAGATTTGTTTCAGCACCCAACGATCGGCGAGATCAGCACCTATGTACAATCGGCTGATGATCAGCCGATTGATCAGGGTCCTGTCGAAGGCGAGATCATATTGACACCGATTCAGCGCTGGTTCTTTGAACGTGAATTCACAAACACACATCACTGGAACCAGTCGGTTATGCTTCATGCGCGGTCAGGGTTTGACCCGGGGATTGCCGGACGGGTGTTAAGCAAACTGATGGAACATCACGATGCCCTTCGCATCGTCTATCAGCAAGGCGAAGCGATCGTTCAGTACAACAGGGGTCTTGAAGAATCCGTGATTCACCCTGAGGTGTTGCATTTGAATGAATCAGGGGCCGAACTGGAAGCTGCCATTTTGCGGGAATCTAATCGAATCCAAAGCAGTATCAATTTATCTGAAGGACCGCTCTTAAAAGCGGCGATCTTTAAAACCGATCAAGGAGATCACCTCCTGATCGTCATTCACCATCTCGTTGTTGACGGGATTTCCTGGAGGATTTTACTCGAGGATTTCGCTTCCGGTTATTTGCAGGCCGCAAAAGGCGAAGCGATTGTTCTTCCCGAGAAATCACATTCTTTTGCTGAATACGCAGTTCGCTTAAAAGAATATGCCGCCTCCAAAGCGTTTGCCAAGGAAATCGGCTATTGGCAGGAAATCGAGGGGAAAGCGGCAATACCGCTTCCTAAAGATCATGAATCAAATGACCGGCGGATGTGCCATACGAAAACGGCGGAATTCACTCTCTGTAAAGAAGAAACAGAGCAGCTGCTGACAAAAGTTCATGAAGCGTACAACACAGAAATGAACGACATACTGCTAGCGGCGCTGGGCTTTGCAATGAAAGAGTGGACCGGTGGGAATGAATTCCTCATCAATCTTGAAGGACACGGTCGCGAGGACATCATCGCGGGCTTGAACATCTCCCGGACCGTCGGCTGGTTTACAAGCCAGTTCCCGGCCCTGATACAGATGAACGATGCCGATGATATCGGCTATCAAATGAAACGGATCAAAGAGGATTTGCGCCACATTCCGAATAAGGGGATCGGCTATGGGATTTACCGCTACTTGACGGAAGCCGGTCAACAGGCAAAGCCGTTCAAGCCGGAAATCAGCTTTAACTATTTAGGCCAGTTTACAGAGATGTCGGAATCCGGTCTGTTTTCGAGATCATCCATGCCGTCAGGCGAGCCGCTGAGCCCTGACACGGAAAAGCCGAATGTGCTTGACATCGTCGGATATATTGAAGACGGCGTATTGACGATGTCGATCGCCTACAGCTCTCTGGAATTTGAGGAAAGCACAATCGCGTCTGTCGCTGACAGCTTTAAGGCGCATTTGCTGAAAGTCATGAATCATTGCTTAAGTCAAGATGAAGGCGAGATCACACCAAGCGATCTTGGAGATGATGATCTGACACTTGAAGAACTTGATAAATTGATGGAAATTTTCTAACAAAAAAGACGAGGTGCCTTATGGGGAAACAAAAGATTCAAAAGGTGTATCCTTTGACACCGATGCAGGAGGGGATGCTGTATCATGCCATGCTTGATCCGGAGTCTTCCTCTTACTTCACACAGCTTGAGCTGATCATAGACGGCGATTTTGATTTGCCGGTTTTCGAAAAGAGCGTCAATCAGCTTGTTCGTACTTACGATATCCTCAGAACGGTTTTTGTCCATCAGCAATTGCAAAAACCGCGCCAGGTCGTCCTGGCTGAGCGCCAGGCAAAGGTTGAATTTGAGGATATCGCCGATCAGGATCAAAAACGGCAAATGACGCGCATCACACAATATAAAAAAGAAGTGCAGAGAGCGGGATTCAACCTTGTGAAAGATCTGCTGTTTAAAGTGGCGGTCTTTCGGCTCGAACAGCAAAAATACCACCTGGTCTGGAGCAACCATCATATCGTAATGGACGGCTGGAGTATGGGGATATTGATGAAACGTCTGTTTCAAAATTATGAAGCATTTCGTTCAAACCGCCCGGCTCCGATTGATCAGGGAAAGCCGTATGCGGACTATATCAAATGGCTCGGCCGCCAGGATCATGATGAAGCGGGCTCCTATTGGGAGAAACGTCTTGCCGGTTTGGAAAGCCCGAGCGTCATTCCCGGACGCAAGGAATCTTCAGCCCGCGACTCTTACCAGAACGAAGAGTTTGCTTTCGTTTGGGACAAAGAAATGGTGGATGCCATTCAAAAGGCGGCCAGCCGCTATAACGTGACGGCTCCCAATCTGTTTCAGGCGATCTGGGGAGCGGTTCTTGCCAAATATAATGCGGCAGAAGATGTGGTGTTCGGCACGGTTGTGTCCGGACGCCCAGCGGAAATCAACGGGATCGAGCACATGGCCGGGCTGTTTATCAACACGATTCCCGTTCGTTTGAAGATCGCCAAGCATCAGTCATTCGCCGAGCTTTTCAAACAGGCGCAGCAGCATGCGATTGAAGCGGAACGGTACGATTATTTGCCGCTCTATGACATCCAAAAGAAATCTGCGCTGGACGGACGGCTGATCAGCCACCTTGTCGCGTTTGAGAATTATCCGCTTGATCAAGAGCTTGAAAACGGGGCGATGACAGAACGCCTCGGCTTCTCGATCAAGGCAGCCGGAGCTTTTGAACAAACGAACTACGATGTGAATCTGATCGTTTATCCTGGGGCAGAATGGACGATCAAAGTGAAATACAACAGCGCGGTTTATGAGAAATCCTTCATTGAACAGGCGGCAGAGCATCTGACAAGACTTGCCCGCGCCGCGGTTTCCAGCCCCGGAACAGAGGTTGGCCGAGCCGAGCTTTTATCAGAACGGGAGCAAAAAGCGCTGCTGGCTATCAATCACACTGCCGCTGACTATCCACGGGAGAAGACGATCCCGGAGCTTTTTGAAGAACAAGCGGAGCTCGCGCCGGAAAAGACGGCCATTGTCGCCGGCAACAGCAGCCTCACCTACCGAAAACTGAACGAAAGAGCGAACCAGCTGGCAAGAAGATTGAAAGCAAAAGGGCTGAAGCGCGGCGATGCAGTGGCGATTATGATGGAGCGCTCGCTTGAGGCGGCAGTCGGCATGCTCGCGGTTCTGAAAGCAGGCGGCGTCTACGTGCCTGTTGATCCTGCCTATCCTGAAGAACGAGTTCGTTTTCTGCTTGAAGACAGCGGAGCGCGAATCGTCATCATCAAAGAGAACCCGGCAATTTCGTTGGCAGGCTATGAAGCGCTCACCGTGGATGGAGAGGGCGTTGAAAAAGAAGATGCCGTCAATCTTGACCATATCACAAAGCCTGCTGATCTCGCTTATTACATCTACACCTCCGGTTCAACGGGCAAGCCGAAAGGCGTCATGGTGGAGCACCGCAATATTGTCCGACTTGTCAAAAACGCCGGTTATATTCCGCTCCATGCGGACGTGAGGATGGCGCAGACGGGGGCGGTCAGCTTTGATGCCAGCACATTTGAAGTATTTGGCGCGCTGCTAAACGGGGGAACCCTTTATCCGGTTCCGAAAGAAACGCTTCTTGATGCAAGGCGTTTCCGGGTGTTTTTGCAGGAAAACCGAATCACGACGATGTGGCTGACATCACCGCTATTCAATCAGCTGGCCCGGCAGGATGACGCAATGTTTCAAAACGTAAGCGATCTGATTATTGGCGGGGATGCGCTTGTTCCGTCCGTTGTCAACAAGGTCAGGCGCGCATGCCCCGGACTCTCGCTTTGGAACGGATACGGTCCGACAGAAAACACGACATTTTCAACCTGCTTCTTCATCGATCAAGAATATGAGCGCACCATTCCGATTGGGAAGCCGATCGGAAATTCGACGGCGTATATTCTTGATGAACAAAACCGGCTTCAGCCGGTCGGGGTGCCGGGGGAGCTTTGTGTCGGCGGAGACGGAGTGGCACGGGGCTATTTGAACGAGCCTGAACTGACCGATGAAAAATTCGTCGGCGATCCGTTTGCTAAAGGGAAACGGATGTACCGCACGGGCGATTTGGCCAGGTGGCTTCCTGATGGAAATATCGAATTTCTCGGCCGGATGGATCATCAGGTCAAGGTACGCGGCTTCCGGATTGAATTGGGAGAGATTGAAGCGAGCATAGCCCGGCTTGACGGAATTTTAGAAGCGGCTGTTGTCGTCAAAGAAAACCGTGCGGGAGAAAACGACATTTGCGCTTACTATACCGGGAGCCGGACGGGCTCAACGTCCGAACTTCGGACCGAGCTTTCTCAATCGCTTCCGGAATACATGATGCCGTCACATTTCGTCAAGCTTGAGAACATGCCGCTGACGGCCAACGGAAAGGTTGACAAACACAAGCTTCCGGCTCCGGCAGCAGAGGAAACAAATTCCGAATACAAAGCACCGGAAAGCGAAACAGAGCAAACTCTGGCGGACATTTGGGAAGAACTTCTCGGCATCCAGCATCCGGGAATCGACGACAACTTCTTTTCCTGTGGCGGCCATTCGCTGAAAGCGATGATGCTGACCGCCAAAATACAAGAACGGCTGCAAAAAGATGTTCCGATTAAGGTATTGTTTGAAAAACCGACGATCAGAGGGTTGGCCGAATTTTTGGAAAGAGAATCGAAGGAAGAAGCGCCGCCGATTGAACCGGCAGCTTCGAAGCCTTATTACCCCGTGTCATCTGCGCAAAGGCGCATGTACATTGTCAATCAGCTTGAAGAAGCAAGCACGAGCTACAATGTATCTGCTGTTCTGCTCTTGGAAGGGGACTTGGATAAGGATCGCCTTGAATCGGCGTTTCAAGCATTGATCGACCGCCATGAAACACTTCGGACATCGTTTGAATTAATCGATGGAGAAATCGTTCAGCGCATTCACCAACACTCGCCGTTTAGGCTGGCGGTTTCTCAAGCCGAAGAAGCGGAAGCCGAAACAAAAATCAGCACGTTCATCAGACCGTTTCAATTGGATCAGGCGCCGCTTGTGCGGGCTGAACTCGTTCGTTTGGAAGAGCGGCGACACCTGCTTCTGATCGATATGCACCATATTATTACAGATGGAAGCTCAACAGGCATATTCATCCGCGATCTTGCGCGGATCTACCAAGGCGGGGAAGCCCCTGCTCCTAAACTGCATTATAAAGATTTTGCCGTCTGGCAAAACGACCAAAAGCGGCAGGGACAATTGAAAGAGGAGGAGCAATACTGGCTTGATGTTTTCAAAGGTGAACTGCCTGTGCTTGATCTGCCGTACGACTTCCCTCGTCCTGCGAAACGGAGCTTTCAAGGCGAGCGGATTGTGTTTGGGATTGATCAAGAGCTCACAAAAGAGATTCAGAAGCTGCTCTCTGAAGCCGACACAACGCTTTACATGTTCCTGCTGGCCGCATTCAACATTCTCATTTCGAAGTATGCATCACAGGATGATGTGATCGTCGGATCGCCTGTGGCCGGAAGAACCCATCCTGATCTGCATGATATCCCGGGGATGTTTGTCAACACGCTGGCCATCCGCAATCGTCCGGAAGGGCAAAAAACATTCAAGCAGTTTTTGCAGGAAGTAAAGGAAACAAGTCTTCAAGCATTTTCCAGACAAAGCTATCCGCTTGAAGAGCTGATTGAAAAATTACCGTTAGCCAGAGACACAAGCCGGAACCCTTTGTTCAGCGTCTTTTTCAACATGCAGAATATGGACGTTCCAACTCTGGCATTAGGGGATTTGCAGATTTCATCCTATGCTGTCCGGCACAGAACGGCGAAGTTCGATCTGTCCCTTGAGGCGGTTGAACATGGCGGGGAAATCGGTTTGAGCTTTGACTATGCCGTCTCATTATTTAAAGAAGAGACGATCAGGCGCTGGAGCGGACATTTGCTGAATGTGATCAAAACGATCTGCGCGAATCCGGAGATCAGGCTCCAAGAGATCGAGCTCCTTTCAGCGAAAGAGCGGGAGACGCTGCTGGATGAAGCGAAAGGCGGAGAGGCAGTGGATGTAAAGAGGCGGCCGTTCTATGAACTGTTTGCAGAACGGGCGGCGAAAACGCCTGATTTGACGGCGGTCGTCTGCGGGGATACAAAGCTCACATACCGCAGACTTGATGAGAAAGCAAATCAGGTGGCGAATGTGCTGCGGGAAAAAGGAGTCGGAAAAGAAGATATCGTCGGGATCATGATGGATCGTTCCACAGATGTCATCGTCTCCATTCTCGGCGTCATGAAAGCCGGAGGCGCGTATTTGCCGATTGATCCGGAAATGCCGGTGTCAAGGGTCTGTTACATGCTTGAAGATAGCGGAGCCCGCTGGCTTATAACTGAGCCTGCCTATCAAACCGCTCTTTCAGGCCAATATAAAGGGATGTTCATAGATATTGCCAAGGACACGCTGGGGGCAAGCGCCGCATGTCCTCATGTCATCAATGACGGAACAAGTCTCGCGTATATCATCTACACATCCGGGACGACGGGCAATCCAAAAGGTGTTCAGCTCGAACATCGCAGTCTTGTCAATTATGTTTCTTGGTTCAGCAGTGAGGCCGGCCTTTCAGAATCGGATAAAACGATGCTCCTGTCTTCCTATGCGTTCGATCTCGGCTACACGAGCCTTTTCCCGATTCTTCTTGCCGGAGGGGAGCTGCATCTCGTACCGAAGGAAACCTATACGGAACCGGAGCGGTTAAGCCGCTATATTGGCAAACAAGGGATTACATATATCAAGCTGACGCCGTCCTTGTTCCATACGGTCGTTCAGCCGCAAAGCTTTGCTTCGGCAAAGGGGCTTCAGTCGCTCAGACTGATTGTGCTTGGGGGAGAAAAAATCAATCCGGCCGATGTGGAACGGTTCCATTCCTGTTATCCAAAGGCACGGTTCATCAATCATTACGGTCCGACGGAAACGACGATCGGGACGATTGCAAAAGTGATCGAGCAGGACAGAATCGCCGAATTTGCCAAACGTCCAACGATCGGACAGCCGATTCCGGGCGCAGGCGTTTTGGTGCTTGATGATTCACATCATCTTGTTCCTCCCGGCGCAGCAGGCGAATTATATATCACCGGAAAAGGGCTGGCGCGAGGATATGTGAACAAACATGAGCTGACAGCTGAACGGTTTATCGAAAATCCTTATGCTCCAGGCACGTTCATGTATCAGACGGGAGATCTCGTCCGCCGGCACCCGGATGGGGAGCTTGAATTTGTCGGACGAACGGATGATCAAGTGAAAATCCGCGGATCCAGGATTGAACTGAAGGAGATCGAAGACGCTCTAAAAGACCAGGAAGCTATAGAAAGAGCGGTCGTTCTCGCGATTACATCCGATTCCGGAATGGAGGAGCTGTGCGCCTATATTCAATCGGAACGACAGCCGGCATCTGCTGAGCTGAGGCAGCGGCTTTCCGAACGGCTGCCTTCGTATATGGTGCCGTCATACTTCATCAGTGTTGATGAGATCCCGCTTACGGCAAACGGAAAAATCGACCGCAGCGCACTGCCCAAGCCTCAAACGCTAAACGAACGCAGCGGTTCTTACTTGCCGCCGTCAACAGAGCTAGAGAAAGAGCTGACCCTCATTTGGGAAGATGTTCTCGGCACCTGGCCGATCGGAATCGAAGACCACTTCTTCGATCTTGGCGGTCATTCATTGAAAGGAATGATGCTGACAGCCGACATTCACTCGAAACTGGGGAAAAAAGTGCCGTTAAAAGCGCTCTTTGAGTGCCCGACAATCAGCCGGCTCGCACGCTATATCGAGTCAGATGAAGAGCGATCTTGGCAAAACGGCATCCGGCCTGCCGAAAAACGCGGCTGGTATCCTGTTTCTTCCGCTCAAAAACGGATGTACGTCCTCCATCATCTTGAAAAGGACGGAACCGGATATAATATGCCGTCTGTTTTCACGGTAGAAGGGCCTCTTGATGTCGAGCGCCTCAGACGGGCATTTGCTGCATTGGTGAAGCGCCATGAACCGCTGCGCACATCATTTGCGGAAATCGGCGGCCATCCGGTGCAAAAAGTGCACGAACATGCGGACATCGATGTCAAAGTGACGCCAATTCAAGAGGAGGATGCGGAAAAAGAAATCAGCCGCTTTATCAGACCGTTTGATTTAAACAGCGCCCCGCTCATCCGGGCGGAGCTGCTCACCATCAGTGAGAAGCGGCATCTGCTTTTGATCGACACCCATCATATTATTGCCGACGGTGTGTCAAGAAGCCTTTTTGTGAAAGAAATCGCACAGCTTTACAGAGGGGAATCTCTTCCTGAACGTGAGCTGCATTACAAAGATTATGCGGTCTGGCAGCATGAACCGGATCAGCAGGAGAGCATTCAGGAGCAGGAAGCTTTCTGGCTGAATCAGTTTAAGGAAGCCGTGCCGGAACTCAGCCTTCCGCTCGACTACCCGCGCTCTCCGCTGCAAAGCTTTGCCGGAGACCAGATTCGCTTTCAAACATCGAAAGACACAGCGCTTAACATCAGAAGATTGATAACAGATTCGAAAACGACGCTGAATACCGTGATGCTGGCCGTCTTTAACATTTTCTTAAGCCGTCTCTCAGGGCAAAAGGATATTGTCATCGGATCGGCGACAGCCGGCAGAACAAACGCCGATTTGAAAGACATGCCGGGCATGTTCGTCAACTCATTGGCGCTGAAAAACCATGTGCCGTTTGCCGCAACATTCAGCGGATTTTTAGAAGCCGTCAAAAATAACAGCATCGCTGCCCTTGATCATCAGGACTACCCGTTTGAAGAGCTGATCGCTAAGCTTGATTTGCCGCGCGATATGAGCCGGAATCCGCTTTTCAATGTCATGCTGACAGTAGAAGACCCTGATAAGGAAACACTTGATTTAGATGGTGTAACAATCAAGCCGTATGACATTTCGCATGCCGCCGCCAAATTTGACCTGACATTGGGCGCTTTTGCGAAAGAGGATGGACTCAGTCTGCAATTCGAGTATGCGACAGACTTGTTTAAGAAAGAAACGATCAAGCGCTGGAGCGGATATTTGCTCTATCTTCTCGAAACAGTTGCGGCCAATCCGCATGTCCGTCTGTCGGATTTATCGCTCATAGATGAAACAGAACAACGGAAAATCGTCGAAGAATGGAATGCGACTGCACTTGAAGCGCCGACAGACAAAACGATCAATGAACTGTTTGAAGCCCAAGTCCGCCGCACTCCTGACCGCGGGGCTGTCGTGTACAACGGCCGCAAGTGGACGTACAGGGAGCTTAACGCCCGCGCGAATCGCCTCGCCCGCCTGCTGATGGAAAAAGGGGCGCAGCCGGAACAACGGATCGGCATCATGGTCAAGCCTTCGTTGGAGATGGCGGCCGGTGTGCTGGCGATTTTAAAAGCGGGTGCGGCTTACGTGCCGATTGATCCTGACTATCCGGCGCAGCGGATCGGATATGTGCTGCAAGACTGCGGTGCTGAGCTGCTTCTCACGCAAACCGATGTAACTGTACCTGAAGAGTTCAACGGGGAAGTGCTCCTTCTCGATACGATGATGAGCGAAGAGGTCGTAAAAGAAGATGAGATGAACCCGCAATCCGCTGTCAAGCCTGACAATCTCGCATACTTGATCTATACATCAGGCACGACCGGACAGCCGAAGGGCGTCATGGTCGAACATCACTCACTTGTGAATCTGTGCTATTGGCATAACGACGCCTTCAAAGTCACAGAAGAGGACAAAAGCGCAAAATACGCCGGCTTCGGCTTTGACGCATCGGTCTGGGAGATGTTCCCGTATTGGCTTGCCGGAAGTGAACTTCATATCATCGATGAAGCGATCCGGATGGACATCGTCCGGCTGAATCAATATTTTGAAGAACACGGCATCACGATCACGTTCCTGCCGACACAGCTGTGCGAACAGTTCATGGAGCTGGACAACCGGTCGCTGCGCGTGCTTCTGACAGGCGGAGACAAGCTGAAACAGATCGAAAAACGCTCCTACACGCTCGTCAACAACTACGGGCCGACGGAAAACACGGTCGTTGCAACGAGCGGACCGATCGACCCTGATGAAGGGATGCTTTCAATCGGAAAGCCGATCGCCAACACACGGGCTTATGTGCTTGGAGAAAACAACGAAGTCCAGCCTGTCGGTGTCGCCGGTGAGCTGTGTGTCGCCGGCCGCGGGCTTGCGCGCGGCTATCTCAACAAGACGGAGGAAACGGCGCAGCGCTTCACGGAAGATCCGTTCGTACCGGGCGAGCGCATGTACCGGACGGGTGATCTGGTCAAGTGGCTTTCCGACGGGCGGCTTGAATATATCGGCCGGATCGATCAGCAGGTGAAAATCCGCGGCTTCCGGATCGAGCTTTCGGAAATCGAAGTCCAGCTCGCACGCTTCCCGGAAGTCCGGGAAGCGGTTGTCCAAGACATCGAAGACGCCTACGGAAACAAAGCGCTGTGCGGCTATGTCGTTGCGGACGAACAGCTTGATACAGAAAGCCTCGCCCGTAAGCTGGCACAGACGCTTCCGGACTACATGGTACCGGCGTATTGGATGCAGCTTGATGAACTTCCGGTGACAGCGAACGGAAAAGTCGACCGAAGGGCGCTGCCTCAGCCTGACGTCGAAGCGCAGACAGCCGACTACAAAGCACCAAGGACGGAGACAGAGCAGCTGCTTGCCGACATTTGGCAGGAGGTTCTCGGGATTGAGCGAATCGGGCTCACCGACAATTTCTTCACGCTCGGCGGAGATTCGATCAAAGGCATTCAAATGGCGAGCCGGCTTCAGCAGTACGGCTGGAAACTTGAAATGAAAGATTTGTTTCAGCACCCGACGATCGGCGAGATCAGTTCGTATATCGAATGGACGGACGGCAAACCGATCGACCAGGGGCCTGTTGAAGGGGAAGCCGCATTGACGCCGATTCAGCGCTGGTTCTTTGAACGTGGATTCACAAACGAGCACCACTGGAACCAGTCGGTCATGCTTCACGCCCCGGCAGGTTTTGATCCTGAGCTCGTCGAGCAGACACTGGAGAAACTGACTGAGCATCACGATGCACTGCGCATGGTGTACAAAAAGGAAAACGGCCGTATCAGCCAACATAACCGCGGACCCGGTCAGCACGGATTTGCCTTTAGAGTGGTTGATCTCCGGTATGTCACTGATAGTGCAGCGGAAATCGCCGCTCAAGCGAAGCGGCTGCAGGCAAGCCTTCATATTGAAACAGGGCCGCTCGTAAAGGCCGAACAGTATCAGACTGCAGAAGGCGACCATTTGTTGATTGTCATCCATCATTTAGTCGTGGACGGTGTATCATGGAGAATCCTGCTGGAAGACTTTGCATCAGGCTACCTGCAGGCCGCTCAGCGGCAGGACATTGTCTTCCCTGACAAAACAAATTCGTTCAAAGATTGGGCTGAAGAGCTTGAGGCCTATGCGCAATCCGAACGCTTCCGCAAAACAGCAGACTATTGGCGCAGTCTTGAAGAAGAACGAATTCCGGCATTGCCGAAGGACCATACAGCCGCTGAAAGGAAAGTGAAAGACTCAGCCGCTGTAATGTTCGAATTAACTGAAGCGGAAACACGTTTGCTTTTGACGAAAGTCCATGAGCCGTATGGTACGGATATCAATGACATTCTGCTTTCCGCTCTAAAGCTGACGATCATGGAATGGACGAACGATTCAAAAGTGTGTATCAACATGGAAGGGCACGGCAGGGAAGACATCATCCCGGGCATGAACATCTCAAGAACGGTGGGCTGGTTCACCGCGCAATATCCAGTCGTTTTAAAAGGGGCTGAAGACGGCGGCTTGCCTGAGATGATCAAAAGCGTAAAAGAACAATTACGCCAGATTCCGGATAAGGGAATCGGATATGGCATCCTTCGCTATTTAACGGATGGCGCCGATTTTTCACTCAAACCGGAGATCAGTTTTAACTATTTAGGCCAGATCGACAATGAAGTACAGACCGAATTCTTCGGACCGTCCTCTTATGATATGGGGAATCAAGTTTCAGAGGAATCAGAAGCGCTCTATGCTTTGAGCTTCAGCGGCATCATCAAAGGTGAAAAGCTCATCATGTCCTGCTCCTTTTCTACAAAGGAATTTGACAGGCAAACTGTTCAGGAGATCATGGACCGCTTCAAACATCATCTGCAGCAATTGATCGATCATTGTACGGCCAAAGAAGGGCGCGAATTCACGCCGAGCGACTTTACCGCCGGAGACCTTGAAATGGAAGAAATGGGCGATCTATTTGACGTCCTTGAAGAAAATCTGAACTAAACAACAGGGAACACCCGCTTCACAATAAGCGGGTGTATCCATGAAAGGGGGAACGATCATGAGCCAGTTCAAAAAAGAGCATGTACAGGACATTTATTACTTATCGCCGATGCAGGAAGGGATGCTGTTTCACACGCTGCTTCACCCTGGACAAGGTTTCTACATTGAACAGATCAGCATGCAGGTGAAGGGGTCCTTCCAAAAAGAGATTCTAGAAAAAAGCATGAATGTGATCATTGATAGATATGATATTTTCCGGTCCGTATTTGTACATGAAAAAATGAAAAGACCGGTTCAGGTCGTCTTAAAACAAAGAACCTTTGCAGTGCAAGAAATCGATTTAAGCGGGCTTTCTGAAAAAGAACAGAACGAAAAAATCGAAGAATATAAACAAAAAGACAAAGAAAAAGGCTTTCAACTCGCAAAAGACATTCCGATGAGAACCGCCATTTTCAAAAAAGGAACGGATCATTACGAATGGGTTTGGAGCTACCATCATATTTTGCTGGACGGCTGGTGCTTCGGCGTTGTTGTTCAGGAGCTTTTCAAAGTGTACAATGCGCTCCGCGACAACAAGCCTTACAGTCTGCCCCCAGTCAAACCGTACAAAGAATATATCAAATGGCTTGAACAGCAGGATAAGCAAACATCGCTGGCCTATTGGCAGACCTATTTAGACGGTTTTGAAGGACAGACAACCTTCAGAGAACAGCGGAATAAAACAGAACAACCCGTCAGTCAGCCCGAAGAGCTGCTGTTTACTCTGCCAAAGGAGGACACGGAAGCGTTCACACGGCTTGCAAAGGCTCACAACACGACATTGAGCACAGCTCTCCAGGCGGTATGGTCCGTGCTTTTGAGCCGTTATCAGCGATCGCGCGACCTGATCTTCGGTACAGTGGTATCGGGACGCCCCGCGGAAATCAATGGTGTGGAGCACATGGTCGGCCTCTTTATCAATGTCGTGCCGAAACGGGTGACATTCGGCGGGCAAACGACTTTTACGGAGCTGATCACCGATTTGCAGAAGCAGTCGCTCGAATCTGAGCCTCATCAATATGTGCCGCTTTATGACATCCAAAGCCATATCGGGGCGCCGGATTTAATCGACCACATCATCGTGTTTGAAAACTATCCGCTCCAAGAAGCCAACAAACAGCAGGAAGAAAAAAATCTCGGCTTTACAATGGGCGATGTCAGCGTCTTTGAAAAATCAAATTACGATCTGAATCTCCTTGCATCTCCAGGCGAGGAAATGCTGCTGAAGCTGGCTTACAACAGGAACGTCTATGACTCTGCATTCGCCGTCCGTCTCAAAGAACAGCTGCTAACCGCAATCCGGGAGATCGTCAGCAATCCGCATCAGCCGCTGGATGATATCAATGTGGTGCCGGAAGAGGAAAAAACGCGTCTGCTGTCTGAGTTGAATCCTCCGGCGGACGAAGAAAAAGCCAGACTGACACTGCCGCAATGGTTTGAACATTATGCGGAAGCCATCCCTGAACACCCTGCCGTTTCGGCAGCCGGACGAACACTTACATATGCCGAGCTGAACGAACAGGCGAACAGACTCGCCCGTCTGCTCCGCAAGAAGAACATCAGCAGGGACAAAGCCGTCGCCCTCTTTTTCCGGCGTTCACCGGAAATGGTCATCGCGATACTTGCGGTGTTAAAAGCGGGAGGTGCCTATTTGCCGATCGATCCGGAGTATCCGAGAGAGCGCATTCAATACATGCTTGAAGACAGCGGAGCGGTATGCCTGCTCACTCAGGAAGAGCTTCAGGATCAAGCGGCACAGCTTTCCTTCACAGGAGAAACGATTGCCATCGACGGTCCGGCCGCATCCGCAGAAAGCGGAGACAACCTTGAATTGGACGGGCGGCCGGAGACATTAGCTTATATCATGTACACATCGGGAACCACGGGCAAACCGAAAGGAAATTTGACGACGCACGCCAATATCGCTCGGGTCGTCAAAGAGACGAATTATATAGACATCACACAGCACGACACAGTGCTGTCTCTGTCAAACTATGCATTTGACGGTTTTACATTTGATCTGTACGGCGCACTGCTCAACGGAGGAAAATTGGTGATTGCTGATCAAAAGACCATTCTTCATATCAAGAAGCTGTCGGAAACGATTCAAAACGAAAACATCACGGTTATGTTTGCGACGACGGCGCTGTTCAACCTGCTTGTCGATGAGGGAACGGATTGGATGAAAGGCCTTCGCAAAGTGCTGTTTGGAGGCGAGCGTTCATCTGTCAGACATGTGAAAAAAGCGCTTGCCGCGATGGGGCATGATCGGATCATTCATGTATACGGCCCCACGGAAACGACCGTATTTGCGACATTTTATCCGGTCAACAGTGTGCCTGATACCGCCGTTTCCATCCCGATCGGCAAACCGTTGAACGAAACAGGGGCATACATTCTGACGGAAAACGGCCGGCTGCAGCCGCTGGGAGCGGTCGGGGAGCTGTGCATCAGCGGCGCCGGTGTATCGCGGGGCTACTTAAACAGGGCAGATTTGACGGCGGCAAAATTTGTTCCGCATCCGTTTCAGAGCGGTGACATCATGTATCGGACGGGCGACCTTGCCCGCTGGCTGCCGGATGGCAACATCGATTTCATCGGGCGGGTGGATGATCAGGTGAAAATCCGCGGACATCGGATCGAGATCGGCGAAATTGAAGAACAGCTTCTCCGCTTACAAAGCGTAAAAGAAGCCGTTGTTCTCACAAGACGAAGTGAGAGCGGGGATGCGGTTCTTGCCGCATATGTCGTTCCAACCCCTGAAGAAGATGTGTCAGAAGAGGCGCTTCGCCGCGGACTGGCCCGCCAGCTTCCGGCGTATATGGTGCCAGCGGGATTTGTCATCCTTGAAGAGCTTCCGCTGACGGAAAACGGCAAAGTCAATCGTCGGTTTCTGCCGGAAGCGACGGCACCTTCCGAAAAAGCTGATGATCGGGAGCCGCGCAATGAGACGGAGAACAAGCTTGCGGCCATTTGGTCGGACGTATTGGGGAGGCCAAAGATCGGCGTTGATGAGAACTTTTTTGAAATCGGCGGTCATTCATTGAAAGCAATGGCTGTCATTTCCCGTATTTTAAAGGAGCTTGGAGTCGACGTTCCGGTGCATGTCATGTTTGACAAGCCGACCATTGCGCATCTCGCGGCTTATATCGAAAACGGAGGGGAATCGGGCAAAGCGGGGAAAACCGTCTTCAATCCGGAAAGCAGCCGGCAGGTGTTTGCATTCCCGCCTGTCCTCGGGTATGGCGTGATGTACGGCAAACTTGCCGAACAATTGCCCGAATACAAGCTTTGCGCCTTTGATTTTATTGAAAGCGATGATCGGATCGAGCGCTTCGCTGAAGCCATCATCAATTTTCAGCCTGAGGGTCCATTGACATTGATGGGATATTCGGCCGGATGCGCCCTCGCGTTTGAAGTGGCGCAAGAGCTTGAAAAAAACGGACGGCAGGTTGAAAAACTGCTGATGATTGATTCCTATATGAAAAACGATGTCAGCGATTTAAAAGGACGTACGATTGAAGATGACGTGGCTCGACTGATGGAAGCCAACCAAGATAATGAATATCTGCAAATCAAGGCGGTTCAGCAAGGCATTTTCAAAAAGATGAGCGCGTATTATTCATACTTTGTGAACGTGATCCACCGGGGAAAAGTCGGCGCTGATATTCACTTGATCAAATCGGAAGAGACGAGTCCGCTTCCGGCATGGCTTTCCGCTTGGGAAGAAGGCACGAGCGCTTCTTGCCGCAGCTATCAAGGATGCGGGAAACATGATGAAATGCTTGCGGCAGAATTTGCCGAACGAAACGCAGAGCTCATCAAGCCGATTTTGGAAGGCCGTCCTGCAAGAGCAGGAGGTGTACGATAGGTGAATGATTTATTCAAACAGTTCGGATCGGCTCCGGGCGGCATTCAATTGATCTGCTTCCCGTTTGCCGGGGGCTATTCGGCATCATTCCGGCCGCTTTACGAACATTTGCAAACCGATTGCGAGGTGTGGGCGGCAGAACCGCCAGGGCACGGGACGAATCGCATGGAGCCTGTCGATGATTTGGAAAAGCTCGTCGACATGTATTTTACGGCGCTCAAGCCGAAGCTGCTCCGGCCATTTGTGCTGTTTGGCCACAGCATGGGAGGAATGGTCGTATACAGACTGACGCAAAAGCTTGAAAAAGAGGGGATCCATCCGCAAGCTGTCGTCATTTCAGCGATCCAGCCGCCTCATATCAAACGGAAAAAGGTTTCCGACTATGATGATGACGCCTTTCTCGATCACCTCGTCCAGCTGGGCGGAATACCTGAAGAACTGGTGAAGAACAGGGAGATGATCAACTTCTTCCTGCCTTCATTCAGAGCCGACTACAGAGCGCTCGAGACGTTCAGCCATAGTGACCATACAGTGGTTAGCTCGCCTGTCCATATGCTGAACGGGGAAAAGGATGACAAGTGTGTAAAAGATGCATTTGGCTGGAGGCAATGGGTGAAGAACATTGATTTTCATTATTTTACAGGCGGCCATATGTTTCTTCTCTCAGAAACAGAGCAGGTTGCCGCGCGCATCAGGTCGATCATTGCGTCGACCGGCAAAACCCCTGTATAAACCATGTAGAAAAAGCGGAAAATCGGTGGATACATGGCCGATTTTCCGCTTTTTTCATGTGTTGGCATATTTCTTTTTAGATTGAATGACAGTGGCGCCGACGATCCCGGTGATGATCATCACGCTTCCAAGCAAATGAAACCATTCCAGACTCTCTCCAAGCCATAGTATCCCCGCTAAAATCGTTACCAATGTAGCCAAATGATTAAACATGCTGATTTTCGCGGCTTCGATTTTGGACAGTGCGTAATTTGACAAAAACGATGTCGCAAACGATGATAATATGCCTAAATACAGAATGGACAGCAAAAATACCGGATCTGTGTAGGGGGCAAAGAAGCCGGAAATCGTGCCTGATGACAAATGTGTGACACCGGCCATGCCATTGAAAAAAAGAAAGCCCGCCCCGGTTGTTACATATGTTAATTCAAGAGAGCTGAAGGAGCGGGTCATCTTTCTCGCAAGCACGCTGTAAGCCGCCGAGGAAAGAGCCGAAAGCAAAATAAGCGCGGTTCCCCTTACGTCAGCGCCCCCGGCGCCAGCGCTTTTCATGAAAAAAATGGCGGCCACCCCCGCCGCTGACAGGACGGTGAAAAAAAACTGGCGTTTCGTGAACCGTTCCTTTAACACATAAGAAGCCAATATCATCGTGATAATCGGAATCGCCGCTTGAATGATGCCCGCTTCAGATGAAGACGTGTAGACGAGTCCAAACACTTGAAAGGCAAAAAACATGACGGGATAAAACAGCGCCAGCGGCAAGATCACCAGCACGTCTTTCAAGCTGAGCCTGATCTTGACCCAGCCGCAGATCACGGGAAAAAGCGCGGCCAAAAAGGCTGCGGTAAAACGGTGAGCGAGGATGTCCACCGGTTCTGCCGCCGTGAGCGCCAATTTAATAAAGAAAAAAGAAAATCCGATGATAAAAGCGTATAATAAAGCTGCAAGATAAGCAGATTTGTTCATGGTTTTCAACTCCGTGTGTATGCATGCAATACTGTAATTTAACCGGCTCTGTCATCTTATACGGAAGCGAACACCGGCACAATACAAAAAATACTGATCTGTACCGGTACAAATTTCAGACAAAGGGAGAAAAACATGCAAAAATACGTCGAGCTGATGAATGAACTGGAGGCTCTCATCGAAGGAAGATCGTATCAGGAAGGGGACAGGCTGCCGTCGATCCGGACGCTTGCCGCACAGTTTGGTGTGAGCAAAAGCACGGCGATTCGGGCGCTTGGGGAACTGGAGAAGCGGCATCTTATCTTTTCTGTGCCGAAAAGCGGCTATTACGTCGTCAAAAAAACGAAACAGCAGCTGGATAGAGGAGGGGACGTGATAGACTTCGCCGCGTCGGCTCCTGATCCGGATGTGTTTCCATACATTGATTTTCAGCATTGCATCAATCAGGCGATTGATACATACAAAAACGATTTGTTCATCTATGGAACGCCAAAAGGGCTTCCGTCATTAATAAAAGTCATCCGAAAAGAGCTGACAAACACTCAAGTGTTTACAAACGAGGACAATATTTTCATTACATCGGGCGTTCAGCAGGCGTTGGCATTGCTCGCCTCGATGCCGTTTCCGAACGGGAAGCGGAACATCCTCATTGAACAGCCGAGCTATCATTTATTGATCAAATACATTGAAGTCCACGGCCTCCCGGCAATCGGCATCGAACGGACGGCGCAAGGGATCGATATCGGACAATTGGAACGCCTCTTTCAAACGGAGGACATCAAATTCTTTTACACGATGCCGCGATTTCACAATCCGCTCGGAACCTCCTATACGGAACAGGAGAAAAAGAGCATCGTCAGACTTGCGGAAAAGTATGACGTATTTATCGTCGAGGATGATTTTCTCGGCGATCTGGAAGGGAATAAAAAGGCGGACCCGCTGTTTGCTTATGACGTCTCTTCACACGTCATCTATTTAAAAAGCTTTTCCAAAGTGATGTTTCCGGGTCTGCGCGTCGGGGTGGCCGTTCTGCCTGATTCGCTGACAGCGGTCTTCAATCAGTATAAACAGCTGCTTGACATCGACAGTTCGATGCTGTCCCAGGCCGCTCTGGAAATCTATTTGAAAAGCGGGATGTTTGAAAAGCATAAGCAAAAAATCCGTTCTTCGTACGAAAAAAGATCACGCCTGCTGCATGCCCGATTACAAGACCATTTCGCGTCGGCAGGGACTGGGGTTGATTTTCAACCCGCTCTCCAGCCCTGCATTCACACACACCTTGCATTAGACCGAAATCTTTCGGCTTCCCGCCTGATCAAAAGCATGAAAAAGCGCAATGTCCTGCTGGAGCCGATTACGCCTCATTATTTATCATCCTTCGAAAAACGGAATCTATTAAAAATCAATACATCCAATGTCAAGGAAGCAGACATTCGGCGCGGGATCGAACAATTGAAGCAGGCGGTCGACACGGCCCGCTATTAAACGGAAGCGGGCCCGGTATCATCCGTTTAACAGATCTTCATATGTTAACAAGACAACATCTTTGGGAAAGTCTTGTGACTCAGAGCAAACCGCCATTTTATAACCGGGATCAATCTCATACACTTGAAGATGGCAGGGAGGGTAATCAGGCGGCGTTTCAATTGAGGCGCGCCCTCCTTCTCCAAGTTTGACGGAAAAAGAATCGAGCGGCAGTGACAGACCTTTTCCCGCCAGCTTAATAAAGCTTTCCTTCATTGTCCAAAGATGATAAAAATAAGATAGGCGTTCGGACTCACGTTTCTCCAGCAGATCGCGATGTTCAGCGGGGGAGAAAAACCGCTGTGCAATATCGAAATTGATCGGTTTGATTTTCTCGACATCCACCCCGATCGGTCTCCTTCCGACCCCGCATATGATCCATTTTCCCGAGTGGGAGGTATTAAAATGAAAGTCAGGCAGGTCTTCGGCTGACGGTTTTCCGTAACGTCCCTCGGTGAATGTGATCTGCTCATTCGGCAAATCGAATGTTTTTTTGATGATATGCCTGATCACGACTTCTCCGATCAGCGTCCGATTTGCATCCTCAGGAAATCTGTATCTGTTGACTTTTTTTCTTTTATCGTCAGACACCATAGCCATCATCCGTTCAAATTGGTCGGGCCCGGGCAGCTGATCGATATAAACAGCGTAAATCTTCATCAAATTGAACCTCTTCACGTGATTTTTTCTTATCTTTGATTTTAGCAAACAGGCGGCTGGAAAGACAGAAAAGAATGGAGCGAAATACATATGATCAACGGAACTTTAATAAAAGATACCTTTTCCGGCAGGGATCTTTTCATCTATCTGCCTCCTTCATACCGAAATGGAACCAAACGGTATCCCGCCCTATATGTGCAGGACCGGGGAGATGTTTTCGATCCGGCATACACGAGCAGCCTATCAGCCATCGAAAAGCTGTTTTCAAATCGCGACATTCCGGAATTGCTGCTGATCGGTGTTGCTTCAGAAGACAGAGAAAGCGAATACACGCCGTTTTCCGCACCGCATTTGATCAAGCCTGACCACATGTACGGCGGACAGGGCGCTTTGTATGCCGATTTTTTGGCAAATGAGTTAAAGCCGTATATCGATCGGCACTATCAGACAGACCCAAGCCGTGAAAGCACGGGGATCATCGGAAAGTCATTCGGCGGACTGATCTCGATCTACACCGGATACCGCGCATCGGAAACCTTCGGGAAGATCGGTTCTTTGTCAGGTTCCTTCTGGTTTCCGGGAATGATCGAATGGATGAGGAGTCAACACTTCAAAAATGCGAATCTGCGCATCTATATGGATGTCGGGAGCACGGAAGGGACAGACCGCAGCAATCTCCAGAAAGAAATGATACCGAGAACTAAGGAGGCTTACCGCATTTTGCAAGAAAGCGCGGCTTTTCGGAAAGACCTTACATTTGTTCTCGATGAAGGCGGGGCTCACCGGCTTGAAAGGTTTGCTGATCGGTTCCCGGAAGCGGTCAAATGGCTGTTTGGCTCCTGTCAGAACAACGC
The DNA here is from genome assembly GCF_000465465.2 of Bacillus sp. NSP9.1. NCBI lineage: Bacteria > Bacillati > Bacillota > Bacilli > Caryophanales > Bacillaceae > Bacillus > Bacillus sp. NSP9.1. Next base: position 4,177,378 of record NZ_CP048273.1, on the reverse strand, counting down.
ACAGAATGACAGGAGCCTCTCAAACAGGGCTGTTATGATGAAAAAACGGAAGGAGAAAAACAATGGAAATCCTGAATCGTTTGGCTGAAAGCATTGACTATATTGAGGAGCACCTCGATCAAGAGCTGCGGCATGAGGATATCGCCAAGATCGCCTACTGCTCAAAATTTCATTTTCAACGCATGTTTTACATGCTGACAGGCGTCACCCTTGCCGAATACATTCGCAACCGCAGACTGACGGTCGCCGCCCAGGAACTGGCCGCCTCAGATGTAAAAGTCATTGATGCGGCCCTCAAGTATGGCTACAATACACCGGAATCATTTTCAAAAGCATTCAGCAGGCTGCACGGAATGAGCCCGTCCCAGGCGCGTGAAGAAGGCCGGACGCTTCGGGCGTTTCCCCGTCTTTCCTTTCAAATCCAAATCAAAGGAGCAGAGGACATGAATTACAAAATTGTTGATAAAGAATCGTTTCAAGTGATCGGCAAAGTGTTGGAAGTCACGGTGAAGGATGGTCAAAACCAAACGCTGATTCCGGCTTTTTGGGATGAATTAAATCAAAACGGGTTCACCGATTCTTTACAGCCATACGCCGGACCACTCGGCTTTCTCGGCGTCTGCATGGATTTCAACGACCAAGCTGAAACGTTCAACTATGTTATAGGGGTCGAAAAAACAACCGATGACCTTCCCAAAGGCTGTATCGTCAAAGACATTCCCGCCGCGACCTGGGCTGTGTTTGAGGCCGCAGGCCCCGTCGATGAAGCCGTAAACCAAACGTGGGAGCGGATTTTCTCGGAATGGTTCCCGGCGACAGGCTATGAGCTGGCCCATGCTCCGCAGTTTGAATCATATCCTGAAGACGGCGATGTCACATCGGCTGATCATGTGACTGAGATTTGGATACCGGTTGTGAAAAAAGCGTAATCGAGTGAAACGCCTGAGCATTCACCACCCATGCTAGGGACAAGATAGGAGCGGTTTCCATAGATATTAGGCAAACTTAAGAGGACTTGAGGCATGACGATTCATCTATTGATATTGACCTTTACCATTTAAAAAAGGATGAAAAGTCTGGAAGAATGCGAGATCGAAAGACAACTCTAAAATTGTAATGAAAATAAGAAAAGCAGGACGCGCGGGCCTGCTTTTCTCATCCGTTTTTCTTCAATGACACATGTACAGGCCGGGCTGTTTTCGGCCGCCGTCCAGCCATTGTAAAGGAAAGCAGCTGTTTGGACTGCGGCAGGGAAAAGCGCAAAATCAAGCCTGTCATGATGGCGGTCAGGACGGTTCCGATTCCGATCGGTCCGCCGAGCAGCCAGCCGATGAACAAAATCGTCAGTTCCATTCCGTTGCGGACCCATTGAACATTCCAGCCCGTTTTCTCCGAGATCAAAAGCATCAGGGAGTCGCGGGGGCCGGCCCCGAGATCTGCCGATACATAAATGCCAACCCCGTACCCGATAAAAATGACGCCCAGAAAGAATACGACAGTGGCAGACAAGAGCGTCTCCGGATCGGGCAGAATATAATTAAAAAAATCTATAAAAATACCGATTAACAACATGTTTAATACGGCGCCGATTTTCGGCCATGCCTTCGTAAACAATGATGTTAAGCCTACGATGACGGCTCCGACAATGATCGCCCATTGGCCGACAGAAAGCCCAAGCAGCATGAACAGGCCGTAATGGAATGCATCCCACGGACCGATGCCGAGCACCTTTCCTTCAATCGTAAGAGAAACCCCAAAAGACAAAACAAGCAATCCGACAAAATAAAAAAGCCAGCGCAGAACAAGTTCCCGCTTCAATGGATTCCCCTCTTTCCAAAAAAACAATCGAATGTCATTGTAACACAATCCGCTCGTCAGCAGAATAGGAATTATGCCCTCGCTGCCGGCAGGCAAGCATTCTTAGATGCTTGAACACATTGATGAGAGCGGATTTGGGATGGATCCAATCATTTCCTTTCAGAAGGGGAGGAACAGCCCTGCGGTCTGTCCCTAATGGTGGAGTATCACCTTTTTGCCCGTCTCGGCCGACTTGCGTACTGCATCCAACAGCTCATGCAGCTTCACAGCATCGTGAAAGTCGGGAATGTCCCATGTATTGGCCAAAATATCTTTTGCCAAAACATGATACGCTCTGTCGACATAACCTGCGGGATTCATGTCTTTTTCCGATGAGCGGCTGATTTCTTTCCAATGGATATCCTCAGCGCCGCCGATGTGCTCCGCTTTTTCAAGTTTGAGACGGCCGAACTGGACGTGTCCTAAGGAACGCTCCTGTGTCAGGCGAAAAGCGCCTTTTTCCCCTTGGATTTCTAAACGAAATGCCGGTAAAACCCCGCCTTCAATATGAATGGAAGCTGATGCGCCGTTTGTGAGTGTCCCGTTTATCACGATTTGGTCAGCGGTGTTTTTTCGGGTTTTTTCACCGGTTTCCTGGAGAACGGCTTCTGCATAATTCATATTCATGATGGATGACAGTTCCTTAAAGTCACCCAGGATGTAGCAAAGCGCATCAAGTGAATGTCCGCCGTTGATCGCTAAAAGGTCTGCGCCATTTTTTTTTTCTAGAAGGTAGCTGTTTTTCAGGTCGGCTGTTCCGCCTTTTCCTTGTGTGGCGACACGCATTGTGCTGGAGAGCACCCTGCCGATTTCGCCCTTTTTGATCGCCTGCTTCATGTACTTGATTTCCGGAGATTGTCTCGCCTGCAATCCGACGGCATGATGGATGTTTGCTTGTTCAGCCGAATCCGCCAATTCTTTGGCTTGTTGGGTGCTGACACCGAGCGGCCATTCGCAGTAGATGTGTTTATGCGCCGCGATGGCTGCGATTGCAGCTTCATAATGAAAAGGAACCTTGACACTGACGACGACTAGATCGACCTCTTTTGCAGCCGCCAATGCCCGGTGAACTGTAAAGGCAAGTGGTGCGTTGATGGCGGCCGCGCTCTTGTTTGCGGTGTCGATGTTGGACGTTCCGATTGCGGTGATGCGAAAATGCGGGCTGTCCTTTAGAACCGGAATGTGGGTGCGGCTGGCCCATTGGTTATTCATCGAGCCTCCGATGATGCCCGTGTTGATTGTGCGATGTTTCATGAATGATCCCTCCTACGCCGATATGTGGCAAGTTTTGAGCTAATTCAAGTATAATGAGGGATGGTCATCATGAAAAATGTTAATAAATGATGCTGCTATCATTTTTTCTGATAAGGAGGCGTAAACCGCTGGACATTGAAAATATGAAGGCATTCTTGTCGGCCGCTGAGCTGCAAAGCATTTCGGCCGCCGCCGCAAAGCTGAATCATCTCCAATCAAATATGACGGCAAAAATTAAAAAAATAGAAGCCCATTACCAGCAGGAATTGTTTATCAGAAGCTCAAAAGGGGTTCAGCTGACAAAAGAGGGAAAAGTGCTCTACGATCAGTTTAAAAAAATGCTCCTCCTGTGGGAAGAAACCGAAAGCAAGATGAAAACGCAGGAACAAAAACTCCGAATCGGCACGATGATGTCTGTCGGCGGAACGCGGCTGGCAAGCTCTTTAAGCCGTCTTTATCACATGTATCCGAACTTATCGGTGACATTAAAAACGGGCAATACAGAATATATTGAGGAGCAGCTTCTGCTTGGACATATTGATGTGGCTTACACCATCGGATCGATGGAAAACAAGAATATCCACTATCAAAAATCCGGTGTTGAAGAAATGATCGTGATCGGAGGAGGCATCGATGACAGCACATGCTTGGAAGACTATTTAGAGGGGAAAAACCTGCTTGTGCTTTCAGATAAGTGTCTATATCTCTCCATCCTGGAAAGCCTTTTTGCAGAAAGAAATATCAGGCATGGAGAATTGATCGAGCTCGGCGATATGCAGACGCTTGTACAGCTTGCCTCTATCGGCATGGGGATTTCCCTCGTCTCCAAACGAGTCGCCAAACGCTTCAAGATCACACGGTTTTTAGAGGTGCCCCCGATGCACCGGTATATCGATATGTATATGATCACCCGATTAAATCATAAGCTGACACCGATAGAAAAACAGTTCACAGAGCTGAGTCATACCCTTGCAGAGGAATGAGAACACCATAAATGTAAAATGTTGTGATATAATGAGTAAAAAAAGGATGATTCAGTTGCTGATCATATTAAGGTTCATCAGTCTGTTTTTATTAGCCGCCATCCTGTTGATGGTGGTGTCAGCATATGCGCCTTTTCTGCTTGTCCCTCTTTGGATCGCTTTCATCATCGCTCTTGTTGTTTGTCTGTATCTTGTCCTGAAAATTGAAATAAAAGCCTTAAAAAAGGGAACGAAAAAGAATTGAATTTAATGATGGATCAATGGTCCTGTATCTCGTTGTAAACTTCTTAACAAAATGATGTTAAGAAGTTTTTTTATTGAAAAGAAAAGTAAAAGATAAAACAATTTCATGAACATTGGCGTAAATTTCTAAAGAATTGGGATATATTGACCGATATCGCGTGTGTGATGTTTTTTTGAAATATAAAAAGACAAGGCAGGAGAGAGAGAAACATGCAGCAACCGAGTACAGCGGATGTACAGAAATGGTTTCCGAGCGAAGACGGAAATGAAGCGAAAAGACATGAATTCCTCAATTTGATCGAACAGCTCATTCATGGGGTGGACAAGCTGAAAAACCCCGAACAAGTCAACCTTAAAGGTGAAAAGAACCGCGATGGCCTGTTTTATGAAACACTTGTTTCTGAAAGTCGGATTCCGGATTCGGGCATGCCGATGAAAGAAGTCAACGAAGACCTGTTAAAGCTTTTGCATGGACATCCTTACCACTCAAAATACTTTTTTACAAACATTTTGCCGATGGCGAGCATTCCGGGGATTTTAGGCATGCTTGCGGCCTTTATGGTCAACGGCAACAATCTGTGGGATGTGTACGGCCCTGCCGGAGCCGAGGCGGAAGTGAAGGTCACCGCGATGATGTCAAAGCTTGCCGGTTATGATGCCGAAAAAAGCGGGGGCTACACAACCTGGGGAGGACAGGGGGCTGTCTACAGCGGCCTGCGGATCGCGATTGCCAAAATGGCACCTTCTTCCCTTAAAGAGGGCGTGCCCGCAAACTTCTATGCTTTCTGTTCTGAAGCGGCCCATTACAGCTTGTACAAATCAATGGAAGCAGCCGGGCTTGGCAGCGATCATCTCATCAAAGTCAAAACCCATCCCGATCATTCGATGGATACGGAAGATTTGCGGCAAAAACTGAGGCAGGTTTATGAAAACGGAGGTGTTCCTGTTTATATCGTGGCCACAACGGGGACGACGGATGCGATCGGGATTGATGATGTCAGCGCGGTCCGGCTTGCCGCTGAGGAAACGGCCGGGGAATTCGGAATGCAGGTTCCCCATATTCACGCAGATTCAGCTTTGGGCGGATTTTTTGCGTTTTTTAACGAGTACGATCTTGGTGAGAACGCTTTATCTTTCAGCCCCGGCGTCATCAGGATGATCAAAGCGATTCAAAGGAAAATGCGGCATTTGCATGCAGCCGACTCACTGTGCTTTGACTTTCAGAAGCTCGGACAGACACCTTATGTGACCAGTCTGTTTCTCGTGAAGGACGCCGCTGATTTGAAGCGGGTCGATCTTGACCCGGATGAGACGCCGTATGTCGGCCACCGCGGCTACGGTGACTATCATACGGGATATACGCTGGAATGTTCGCGGATGGCGAGCTCGATCAGCATGTACAGCGCGCTGATGGCGTTTGGAATTGAAGGCTATCAAAAACTGATCGGCCAGTTTCTTGAGGTCAACCTCCATTTTCGCGAACAGCTCGCACGCCGCATTCCGGAGGCGGAGATCATGAATCCGGACAACTGCGGCATGTCGACACTGTTCCGGATTTATCCGGAAGGCGCCCCGAGACGTGCCGAAGAGATTGCTGGAGAGTGCACCGTAGAAGAGCTGAAAAGAAACAATGCACTGAATGAAAAACTATTTGAAAAGCTCGGAGCAAAGCGGGAGAAAATGTTTTTTGGCGACACGAAAAAACATTTGCTGGTGGGAACCCGGGAAGGGCTTGAGGTTCCCCTTTCAGTCAGCAAGTTTTTCGTCATTTCTCCTTATACAAAACTTGAGCATGTTCCGGAAATTATTGATTACTTAAAAGAAAATGTTGCGGAAGTCTGCCGGGAGTATGGCTCCCTCGCGGCGTATTAACAAAAGGGGATATAACGATGAAAAAACTAATGGAACACATTTCAGCCAAAATCATGATCGGCGTCGCGCTGGTGCTGATTATTACGATTGCAAGTTTTTCCGCAGTTTTTACGGTCATTAGCAACGATTTGTCAGAACAGCTAAAAGAGCAGTTTCAAAACCGTCTGTATACCGATATTCACCTTGCCGAAAACCAAATCAGCCGTATCGATGGAAATGTGCTTGATATCGATTCAACTGACAGCCCGCTTTACAAGGAGACGAAACATGCGGTGAATCAGCTGAAAAAGAAAAACAAGCTGGAAAATCTTTATATCCTCTCCAATCAAGGAGGCAAGGAGCGGATTGTCGTTTTATCAGATACAGCAGATGATTTCGGGACCTCATACGCCTTTTCAGATGAAATGAAGGACGCTTTGGCAAACAATAAAGAGACGATCAGCGATGTTTATGAGGATCAATACGGCATTCATCAGTCGATTTTTCTGCCGCTGACAGACAGCTCAGGGGAACAGACGGGGATTTTGGGCATTGATTTGGACGCCTCGGTCATTCCGGCTACAGCAGCAAAAGCTAAATGGTACACGCTCGGAATCGCGGCATTTGTCATGCTGATCGGCATGCTCATGGCTTATTTCCTCGGCACTTATATCGCAAAACCGATCAGGCAGCTGATGAAGGCTTCAGAAAAGATCGCCGACGGTGATCTATCAGCGCAAATCTCTGTCAAAAGCCGTGATGAAGCAGGCAAATTGGCTGAATCATTTCAGCGGATGAATGAAAATCTGAAACAATTGATCGGCCAGATTTCCGCCTCATCGCAAGAAGTGTCCAACACCAGCCTTCAGCTGAAAAACGTATCGTCCGAATCAAGCGAAAGCGCCCAGCAGGTGGCTGAGTCGATGAACAGCATGAGCGAAGGGATCAACGAGGTCGTCTCATCTGTGACAGATTGCCATACATCGGCCGCTGAAATCGACCGGCAGATCGCAAACGTCACGGAAAAGGTCAACGAGATGAAGGAGGTTGCAGAAGGCGTCAGCAAGGATTCCAAGACGGGGCAGGAGCTTGTGGAAGAAACATTGCATCAGACCCAAACGATTAAAAACGTGATGGAAGAGTCCAAAAATGCGGCGAAGGATATGCAGAGTCATACAGAGGAAATCGAAAAAGTGATCGGAATGATTTCTTCAATTGCCGAACAGACGAATTTGCTGGCGCTGAACGCTTCAATCGAAGCTGCCCGCGTCGGTGAGGAAGGTCAAGGTTTTGCCGTTGTCGCCGGGGAAGTCAGAAAGCTGTCCGAACGCTCGGCGGAAGCCGCTTTATCCGTTTCCCAGCTTGTTGCGGGCACCCAGGAAAGCAGCCGTCTTGTAATGGAACGCATTCAAGAGGGCGGTGAAGCGGTCGATAGAGGGCAGATTTTAATGAATGGCACATATGAGAATTTTTCCGGCATTTTTAAAGGGATATCGCAATTTGCTGAACGAACGGATCAATTGCTGAAATCCTTATTAAAAGTGGAAGAATCTTATCAAAGCATTTCTTCCGCCATGGAGCAGATATCAGCCGTAACGGAAGAGCAGGCGGCAGGCTCGGAAGAAGTGGCGGCCGCAGCTGAACAACAGAGCGCCGGCATGCAGGAAATCGCCTCGGCGATTCAGCAGCTGTCATCTTTGTCCGAAGAATTGCGTCAAGAGGCGTCCAAGTTTAAATTAGAGGAATAAAAAAAGACAGCCTGATCAACGGAGGTCAGGCTGTTCTAACCTTGGTATTCGACTATATAAAGACGAAAGGAAAACACAAAACCGCAAGATATCAGTGATTTCACTGTATTATGCAAGGGGTTTTCGAAGGGTTTTTAGAATTAAATCGATTTTTTGGTGCCAAATTTGGTATCACCGACATTCCTTAGTTCAATAGAAAATCCCCCTTATTTGTTTTAAAAGGAAATGTTCGTTTTAAAACAAATGGGGGGTTATTATGGCTTTATTTATTTCATTATTTGCTGCTTTTATGATTATAGGAACACTAATAGGTGTATTAATGCTAATCCCAAGTAAAACAAGAAAAGCTGGACTTCGACTGGCTCTTTTTTGTATTATTACTTTACTTTCAATAGCACTAATTAATAAATTTTTTCTAAAGTACGAAAATGAACCAGTTGCCACCATTACTCCAGAAGAATATAAAAAAATAAAAGAAGGCATGACTTATGATGAAGTCAAAAAAATTGTTGGGGGCAAAGCAAAATCTGAAGAAAAAATTGGTGACTCATCAACAGATTATGATTTCGACGGAGAGGATGGCTTAGAAAGTCATGCAGCTGTATTCCTTCATTTTGTTGCTGATAAATTAAGTGTCAAAAGTGAATATGGGTTAATTACTAAAAGTGATCAATCAGAATTAAATGCCTCATCTTCTGAGAATGAGACAAGCGATATCAGAAATAAAATTGAAGGTTTGGTCAATGAACATTTAAAGAACGTTTCTATTGAAGACGTTGAAGTCAATCAAGACTTGGGAAATGATAAAAAAGATCAATACATTGCATTAGTTCACTAATCATTTGATCTTAAAAATTCATCAACAACAACAAAAAAGATGATTGAACTGTATAGTGAAGATTTGGCTGCTCGCCTTGCTGAGGAAGACAGAAGTATTAGTGAACTTTCTGTATTTTGGAAAGCACCCTATATAGATGAAGACGAAACTTTAGCCAAATTCTCTTATAAAAGATCTGGTGAAAAAATGGTGACCAGTGAAAGAAATTATTCTCAACTCTTAAATTAAATTATGACCCCATTCGAAAGGATAGGTTAGATCTTTTAAGCTATTAACTTATAAAAAATCAAGATCGTTTTATCCTTAAAAACAAAAACATTTAGGTTTATAGGCCTAATCAATAAGATTCATTTTCATGGATGGACAGGATTTATTCACTAATCATTTCCGTAAAGTGGTAAACTCTATGCTGATTGTAACCATTAGTATTAGAGGAGAATGCCATGAAAACCTTGGATGTTCAGGCGTTGCACCATGCAATTGACAAAACGCTGGAACAATTAAAACAACAATCAGATGAAATTGCCAATGTCAAAAAAAGTGTGGATGGAATCACGTCCCTTGACGATGCTTTAAAAGGAAAAGGCGGCGATGCCATTCGTAACTTTTATGAAGAATGTCACACCCCTTTCTTGAAGTTCTATGAATCTTTTATTGACGAATACCAGTCAGCACTGAAAAAAATCAAAAATGCATCGGAATCCCTTGAACCGAATCACAACGGATATATTTCGCAAGCCTTTCTTGAACACGAATTGGAACAGGGCTTGAATGCAGCTGACCGAACAACTAAACACTTGGTATCCAAAGCAAATGCTACGATGGCAAAAGTCAGCCATATTGTCGATCTGCCGGATTTGAACGACAACGATTTTCATGAACAAAATCGAAAAGCAATGAAAGAAATCAATCAGACGATTGAAAAGCTGCACACCTTTGACAGGGAGCAGACAAACGCCCTCAAAACCGCTGAAAACGACCTTGAAACGATGCAAAAATACATCTCAAGGCTCGAGAAAATGTATACCGGGCCTAAAATTGAAATCACCGGCTATCAAAAAGGATCGATTTTAAAACCGGATGAGATGGATACCCTGAGTGGAAATCAAGAAACAGCGATGGGTGTTATGTTGAAAAAAGTCGGAGACAAAGAAGACACTGAAATGAATACTCTCGCCGACCCTGACCGAACAAAAAAATTGGCGACACAAAAAGTTTCTAAGAAAGTGTATAGTGAAGAGGAGTTAGAAAAGCTAGAAAAGAAATATACTGTTTATAATGACACAGTGTACCGAGCTTATATAGATGGTGATATAATCGTCAAGATAGAACCCGCATACACCCTTCCTGAAAATGTTGAAAAAAGCGAATGGGAAAAATATCTAGAGACTGGTTTGGAATTTGCAGGAGTTTATGATGCAGTAAGAGCCGGATTTGGGTACGACATTGCAACAGGTGAAATCGTTTCAGTCAAAGATCGTTTTTTAGCTGGATTTTATGTCACACCTTTTGGAAAAGCATTTAAATACGGAAAACGCGGTTACAAATTATTCAAAGGTGAGGAATCAGCAAAGAAAATTGCAAAGGTTGAGAAAGGTGCGAAAGCAGCTAAGGATGTTGGAAAAGTTGAGAAGAAAACTTCTAAAACTACGAATGATGTTCTTAAAAACCCTATCGAGAGCAAGTTTAAAGGGACTGGAGACCTTGATAAACTTTATAAGAGTGTGTCTTTAGGAAAAGGAACTACAGGCAGAACAAAACCAAATAATTTAAATGAACAATTAGCTATGAAGGAAGTGCTCTCAAACCCTAATACCGGCAAACCTATACCGTTAAGAAAAGGGATGACAGACTCTCGTTGGCCTAAAGATGAAGGCTGGGTTAAAATGTCTAAGAATGTGAATGGCGTCGAAGTTCATTATTTAAAAAACACTAAAACAGGCCAGTTCGATGATTTTAAATTCAAATAAATGAAGGTGACAATAAATGAAAGTTAAATGCAAGATGAATACAGGCTTAGAATTATCAGAAAAAACTTACGAAATTGGTTACAGCCCTGAAACCATCTTCGATTTAAAAAAAGACGAACAATATAGCGTTTATGGTATTTGTGAATGGAATTCTTCTTTACACTTTTTAATCAAAGGTGAAGAAGACAACTTTCCATCTTGGTATCCCTCGGAATTATTTGAAGTTACGGAGAAACAGTTGCCACTAGAATGGTATTTTAATTTCGATAGGGATAATGATATTTCCGCAGTGTGGGGTTATAAAGAGTTGGTGATGGATGAAAGCCATTTCGATGGTTTAATGGAGCGAGAAAACGATGCGTTAAAAGTATTTTTAGAACGAAAAAAAGAAATAGACGAAGATTTTTGCTAATTAATTAAGTTAAAAGACGCTAAACAGGCGTCTTTCTTTTTTACTCCGACACCACGGCAACCCAGCAAAAACGGAGCTCATATAGTACCTTCAGAACTTTTAAAATCATAAATGAGGGGGATATCAATGGGATATGATCCTTTAATTTCAAATTTGTGCTTCGGAGCCCGCGATAGTTGCAACAACTTTTTCCTTTGTTTACAGGTAGTTGATTTTCTTTTATAATTTTGATTAACATGAATGTCAATGAAAAGAGGTTTTTTTTTGTCACCACGTACAAAGGAACAGAATGAAGAAATTCGAAGACAGCGGAAACAGGACATTTTACGGGCAGCCATCTTGGTTTACGCCGAAAAAGGATACTCAGCTACCGAAATGGGTGATATTGCGGCACAGGCTGGCCTGGCGCGTGGATTGGTGTATCACTATTTTAAGAACAAGCAAGCCTTGTTCCGTGAATTGTATGAGGATATAATGGCCAAGACCCAGCAGACAACGGTGTCACACTTTCAGCAGGATCGGCCACCGTTGGAATTGTTAAGTGAGTATGCACGATTAGTATGCAGGCAGGTTTTGAATGAACCAGCCGTTTCGCAATTTTATATGAGGATTAGTCTGGACATCCATTTATTTTATACTGAAGAACAGCTTTCTTCTTTTGAATGGGTAAGGGCTTTTATTGAACCCATTATTTCTGTAATCAAACAAGGTATTCAACAGGGGACGGTTCGTCAAGGGAATCCGAGCCTTATGGCTATGCAATTCTGGGGGGCTATATCACAAGGTATGAACTACTTGGGACAACTTCAGAAAGAAGGAACAACCGAGCAACCCGTAAAGGATCGGTTAATGACTGTGGTAGAGGAAGTTACAGAAACAGCTCTAGCGATCGTGAAGCCGGAATAAATTTTTTTGATTTTATATTGACATTCATGCGAATCAAAAAAGAGGTGTGGATTATTACATTCGTAACGATGACACAAGCGGAGTTTGATGCATTAAGTGACGAGAGGCTCGGGTGGGTATGTGTTGAGTCTACTCTTTTAAGTATTCGTGGGAAGGATGCTGCGGCAAAATCAGCAGCGATTACTAGTTTGAATAGGAGTCAGCAGGCACTGTGCATGTTTAGGGTTTTTTATGATCATGCAAAGGACTCCGCGAACGAGTTTTACTCTTGGGTGTCTTATTTGTTGCAGACACCGGGATACTGGACAGGTGTGACTGGGGCCCTGAACTATTTCAATGATCAAAATCTGCTGAAACTGCTCGAAGATACAAAGCAGACCATTGAGATTAATGGGCATAATGCTCACGCAGAAGGTGACGCCTTCAAAGAACGACAGAGAGATCAGGAACTGTTACATATCATCAATCGATTATACGAACGATTTCAAGAGATCGTTGCCGACAGTCTGATAAAAATTGGTGATTTCATCCGGTCCCATCCACAGGACTTTGTTATTTTGGCAAAATAATTCGAATCAAATGGAACTGGATTTGATTGAACGTACAAAATAACAGACAGCCTGATCTGATCAGATCAGGCTGCCATGTTTATACCGGATTTAAAATTCGATTTAAAAATTGTTTGGTCCGTTCTTCTTTCGGTGCCGAAAAGATTTGTTCCGGCGGTCCCTGCTCGACGATGACGCCGCCGTCGATAAAGACGACTTCATCTGCGACATCCTGGGCGAATTTGATTTCGTGAGTGACAACGACCATTGTCCAGCCTTCATTCGCCAGGTCTTTCATGACCTTCAGCACTTCGCCGACCAGCTCCGGGTCAAGGGCCGATGTGGGCTCATCAAAAAGCATCAGCTCAGGCTTGATGGCCAGCGCCCGGGCGATACCGACGCGCTGCTGCTGTCCGCCTGACAGCTGAAACGGATAGAGATCCATTTTGTCCTCTAGGCCGACTTTTTTCAAAAGCTGTACCGCTTCTTTTTTGACTTCCTCTTTAGCGCGTTTTTGCACCTTTACGGGGCCTTCCATCACATTTTCAAGCACGGTGCGGTGCGGAAACAGGTGATAGGCCTGAAACACCATTCCCGATTTTCTGCGGAGGCGAAGCAAATCGCCAGGCTTATGCTTCTTTGAAAAGTCGATGGTAAAGTCTTCAAAGGAAAGGATGCCGCGGTTTGGAATTTCAAGCGCATTCAGGCAGCGAAGCAGCGTTGTTTTTCCGGACCCGGAAGGCCCTAAAATGGCGATCACTTTTCCTTTTTCGATATTCAAGTCGATCCTTTTTAACACTTCATTTTCGCCGAAGGATTTATTCAGCCCTTTAATCGCAAGCATTGTCCATTTCCTCCTTATTTCGCCACATACCGGTCTAAACGCCGTTCAATCTGCTGCTGAGCAATCGCAAGAACAAAACAGATAATCCAATAAATGAATGCGGCTTCGATATAAATGATTAAAATCTGGTCAAGGTGTGTCGCTCCGATTTCCTGGGCTTTGCGGAATAATTCGGCGACCAAAATCTGCGACGCGAGAGATGTGTCCTTAATTAAGCTGATAAATGTATTGGATAATGGCGGAATCGACACCCGCACGGCCTGCGGCAGAATGATTCTGGAAAGCGCCGTTTTTTGCGTCATTCCGATCGAGTAGGCGGCTTCCCATTGCCCTTTTGGGACGGAAAGGATGGAAGCGCGGATAATTTCCGACGCATAGGCGCCGACATTCAATGAAAAGGCGATAACAGCGCTCGGAAACGGAGCAATCGTCACATTGAAAGCCGGAAATAAGTAAAAGATGATAAACAGCTGAACGAGCAGCGGTGTTCCCCGGATCGCTGAGACGTATATGCCGAAAACCGCCTTTAAGATACGCGATTTTGACATTCTCGCCAGAGCCGTGATCAGCGCGATGATCATGCCGAAAAGAAAAGAGAGAATGGCAAGGGGAATCGAATAATAGATTCCCCTTAGAAAAATCGGCCAAAATGACTCGCGCACAAGATCCCACGGGATGGCTGCGCCGATGGCCAAAGCCTGTATATTATTGAGAAACATCTTCGCCAAACCATTTCTTCGCGATTTTACCCAGTGTGCCATCCTCTTTCATATCGTTCAGCGCGGAGTTGACTTTCTCCGCCAGTTCGCCGCTTCCTTTGCGGAAAGCGAAATACGTCTTTTGCGGATCACCGGTTTCAAAAGCGATTTTCAAGTTTTTGTTTCCTGACGACTTCAAGTAGTTCAGTACGGCAAGTTTATCATTGTAAGTCAGGTCGACGCGGCCCTGCTGGATAAGCTGGAAGGATTGCGCCATTCCTTCAACACCTTCGATATTCGCCCCGGCCTTTTTCGCCAGATCGTTGTAGTTGCTTGTTAACGACTGTGCCGCCGTTTTTCCTTTTACATCTTGTTCAGATTTGATTTCGTTATTGTCCGCTTTCGTGACAACAACCGCTTGGGATGTTGTATATGAATCGGAAAAATCGTATTGGTCTTCACGCCCTTTTTTGCCGACCTGGTTGGCCACCACGTCAAACCGCTTTGAATTGAGGCCGGCGAACATGCTGTCCCATTGCGTTTCTTTAAAATCGACTTTCAGATTGAGACGCTTGGCGACTTCTTTTATAACCTCGACGTCATAACCCGTTAATTTGTCCGTTTTTTTATCATGGAAGGTAAAAGGCTCATATGTTCCTTCTGTACCAACGGTCAATACACCTTTATCTTTGATCGAGGACCAAAGGTTTTGATTTTCGCCTGTCTTCTGATCCTCGGACTTGTCGCCCGACTGCCCGCAAGCGGCTGCCACGGCGATCAACAGCGTCATGAGTGCAGCGAATATTGCTTTTTTCATTGTTAATCCCCACTTTTCTGATTGGATTTAATTGATTTGATTTTACTTAAGGACCTTCCAAAAGTAAAGCATAAAGCTTTTTTATTATGAGTCAAGCGATTCGTTTTTAGTGATCAAGCTTGGGAATGGCTGATATTCCATTTTTTTAAGCGGTATTGAAGGCTTTGTCTGCTGATCCCCAATGTCCGTGCCGCCTGTGACACATTGTAGTTGCATTTTTTGAGCGTTTTCTGAATATAATATTTTTCGGTGTTCTCGATTTGTTCCTTTAAAGGAGCTGACGAGGCGGAAGGCGGCTGCGGGAAAACGTCGAATCCAGATGTGTGGGGGAGCTGCTCTTTTGCCGCCGTTTTTGTCCTGTATTGCAAGGGAAGATGCGTGAGGTCGATGTTTTCCTCATAAGCCATCAAGTTCATCGCACCTTCTATCAAATGTTCAAGCTCCCTGACGTTCCCCGGCCAATCGTAGGAAAGTAAAAACTGGCGCACTTCATCTTCAAGCCCTTTGACTTCCATTTGAAATAAGGCATTGTATTTATCAATAAAATGCTTTGCAAGCGGCAGGATATCGTCCTTCCGATCTTTGAGCGGAGGGATGAACAGCGTGACGACGCTCAGCCTGTAGTAAAGGTCTTTTCTCAGGCGCTTTTCGCTGACGGCGTCGATCGGATCTTCGTTCATCGTCGCGATAATTCTGACATCGATCGGCGTGTCTTTTGCAGCACCGATTCGTCTGATGGTTTTCTCCTGGATGGCCCGCAAAAGCTTCGCCTGCAAATTCAAGTCCAATGAATTGATTTCATCAAGAAGGAGTGTCCCGCCATCGGCTTGTTCAAATAGGCCGGGGCGGTCGACAGCTCCCGTAAACGCGCCTTTTGCCGTTCCAAATAAAAGACCTTCGACAAGACTTTCAGGAAGGGCCGCGCAGTTTTGCGAGATAAACGGACCTGTCGAACGCTGGCTGCCGTTATGGATGCTTTGAGCAAACAGCTCTTTTCCGGTTCCGGTATCCCCTACAATGAGAATGGAAGAGGAGGTTCGTGTCGCCCGTTTCGCGTGTTCGGCAACTTCCAGGATCTCCGGGCTGACGCCGATCAGGCTGTCAAACGTATATTTTGTATTTTCGGTTTTATTCATGTTTTCCCTGATCAAGCGTTCAAGCTTTGTCACATCTTTAGCAATCTCGACGGCTCCTATGATATGACCGTTTTCCATAACCGGAAACGTATGATTGACGGTTGTAATCTCCTGTCCTTTGTTATTGAAGTATGTCTGCTTGACGTTTTTGATCGTTTTTCCGTATTGAAGCGCCTGTACGAGTGTGCTGTCATGATGGCTGGCAAACGTAAATACATCCAGCAGGTTTTTGCCGAGCACATCTTGAGCATCCATGCCTTCGATTTGCGTCATTTTAGTGTTGTACACGACCGAAGTGCCGTTTTCATCGACAACATGCAGGCCGATATCAATTTCATCACTAATTTTTTTGAAAATGTGCTCCATGAATTGGCTGTCTGTCAGCAAGTCAATTTCCCCCTTTGTCTGTCTCTTATTAATTGTAAGCGAAAACTAGAGAGGTGCAAAATGGTTTTGCATCATCTTTTGCACTTTGGGAGAAAAGGTGCATAAAAATTTGCGGATGAAAAACAGAAAATTCGTGCGGACTGCGGTTTTTTATGTTGGCATAAAATTTGCATGTTAGAAAGGGTGTAAGAAAAAAACGACATCTGGCATGTATGTCCTAACAAACAAGAAGGAGGAATCAGAATGGCGGTTTTATCAAAGTCCGAAGAAATTATGAAGAAAACGGCACATTACGGCGCAAACAACTATCATCCGCTGCCGATCGTGATTTCCGAAGCGGAAGGTGCATGGGTGAAAGATCCTGAAGGAAACCGGTACATGGATATGCTTAGCGCCTATTCCGCTGTCAACCAGGGGCACAGGCATCCGAAAATTATTCAGGCGCTGAAAAATCAAGCCGATAAGATTACGTTGACATCAAGGGCTTTTCACAATGATCAACTCGGTCCTTTCTATGAAAAAGTGGCATCATTGACGAAAAAAGACATGGTTCTGCCGATGAATACAGGCGCAGAAGCGGTTGAGTCAGCGGTCAAAGCGGCGCGGCGCTGGGCTTATGATGTAAAAGGCGTGGCCGACAATCAAGCGGAAATCATCGCGTGTGCAGGCAATTTTCACGGCCGTACGATGCTGGCTGTATCCCTTTCATCTGAAGCGGAATATAAGCGCGGCTTCGGCCCGATGCTTCCCGGTATTAAGCTGATTCCTTACGGAGATGCAGAAGCGTTGAAAAACGCGATTACAGCGAATACAGCCGCTTTCTTATTCGAGCCGATTCAAGGCGAGGCGGGCATCGTCATTCCGCCGGAAGGCTTTTTACAACAGGCGGCGGAGATCTGTAAAGAAAACAATGTGCTGTTTATCGCTGATGAAATCCAGTCCGGACTTGGGCGCACAGGTAAGATGTTCGCCTGCGATTGGGAAGGCATTGTTCCGGACATGTACATTTTAGGAAAAGCGCTCGGCGGCGGAGTGTTTCCAATCTCATGTATCGCGGCGAACCGCGATGTACTCGGCGTCTTTAACCCTGGCTCCCACGGCTCGACCTTC
The DNA here is from genome assembly GCF_000465465.2 of Bacillus sp. NSP9.1. Classification (NCBI taxonomy): domain Bacteria; kingdom Bacillati; phylum Bacillota; class Bacilli; order Caryophanales; family Bacillaceae; genus Bacillus; species Bacillus sp. NSP9.1. The sequence goes on along the minus strand of NZ_CP048273.1, from coordinate 4,159,776 downwards.
GGCGGAAACCCGCTGGCATGCGCCGTCTCCATCGCCGCGCTTGACGTCCTGGAAGATGAATGTCTTGCTGAACGCTCTTTAGAGCTTGGCGAATATTTTAAAGAAAAGCTGCTGCAAATCGATAATCCAAGCATTAAAGAAGTGCGCGGCAGAGGACTTTTCATCGGAGTGGAGCTGACGGAAGCTGCGCGCCCATATTGCGAACACTTAAAAGAAGAAGGGCTGCTGTGCAAAGAAACGCATGAGACCGTCATTCGGTTTGCGCCTCCTTTGGTCATCTCCAAAGAGGACCTCGATTGGGCCATTGAAAAGATTACCCGTGTTTTGTCGAAATAATCAAAACGGCTGAACAATAAGGGATTGTTCAGCCTGTTTTTAGCCATGGGGTGCGAAGTTTGTCGTAAATTGAAATATAAGGAAATTATTCAGAAGATTTAAAAAATAGTCATTTCATCACAAGGGGATTGTAGGATAACAGGGGGAAAATCACACGGAAGGGGTGTAGGCGGTTTGAATCATGAAAACAGAGAACAATATACACTGAAAAGGACGATGAAGTCACGGCACCTGTTTATGATCTCGCTTGGAGGCGTGATCGGGACGGGGTTTTTCCTGGGAACGGGCTATACCATCAATGAAGCGGGGCCGATCGGAGCAATCCTTTCCTACCTGGCCGGCGGAATGATCATGTATTTCACAATGCTCTGCCTTGGTGAACTGGCAGTGGCCATGCCGGTCTCAGGCTCGTTTCAAACATATGCGACGAAGTTTATCGGACCCGCCACAGGATTTGCCGTTGGCTGGATCTACTGGCTCGGCTGGTCGGTCACCTGCGCATTGGAGTTTCTTTCGGCGGGACAGCTCATGAAAAGGTGGTTTCCTGATGTCGACGTCTGGGTCTGGTGTTTGATTTTCGGAGCGCTGCTTTTTTCGCTCAATGCGCTCTCTGCAAAGGCTTTTGGAGAATCCGAATTTTGGCTGTCCGGGATCAAGATCATCGTTATCCTTCTTTTCATCATTCTCGGCGGCGGCGCCATGTTTGGCCTGATCGACATGGAAGGCGGACAGCCTGCGCCGTTTTTCTCCAATTTGATTGGGGATGGCATATTTCCGAACGGTTTCGGCGCCCTATTTATCACGATGATTACGGTCAACTTTGCTTTCCAGGGTACAGAGCTGATCGGAATCGCGGCGGGTGAAAGCGAAGACCCGGAAAAGACGGTGCCCCGCTCGATCAAACAGACGGTATGGCGGACACTGGTCTTTTTCGGTTTGTCTGTCTTTGTGCTTGCGGGTTTGATACCGTGGGAAAAAGCCGGTGTTGTTGAAAGTCCTTTTGTCGTTGTGTTTGAACAGATTGGCATTCCGTATGCAGCCGATTTGATGAACTTTGTCATTTTGATCGCTTTATTATCAGTGGCGAATTCGGGTTTGTACGCTTCGACACGGATGCTGTACTCCTTGGCGAACGAAGGAATGGCGGCTTCAGCTTTAAGGAAGGTCAATAAACGGGGCATTCCGATGAACGCGCTGTTGATCACCCTCGGCTTCGCCGGGCTGTCGCTTATTTCAAGTGTCGTCGCCGCTGAAACGCTGTATATTTGGCTGCTGTCGCTCGCCGGATTAAGCGCGCAAGTCGGCTGGATCACGATTACCATTTCACAGCTGCTGTTTCGAAGACAATATATAAAAGAAGGCGGAAGGGTGGAGGATTTGAAATTTAAAACGCCTTTCTATCCCTTTTTGCCGTTGGCCGGCTTTATTTTAAACAGCGCGGTACTTGTGAGCCTGGCCTTTGATTCAGAGCAGCGAATGGCCTTGTATTGCGGTGCATTGTTTATGGCGGCCTGCTATGTTGTGTATCATTTCTTTGTGAAAAAACGACAGACAAAACAACAGCCGTTAGAAAGAACGGCGCAGCAAAATCGAATGAATGATGAGGTGGTTGTTGATGAATAAACATGTTTCTCTGATTGGAATGCCGATGGATTTGGGACAGGCAAGGCGCGGCGTCGATATGGGGCCGAGCGCGATCCGCTATGCCCATCTCGTTGAGCGCGTGTCTGATTTAGGGTATGATATCAAGGATCTCGGCGATGTGCCGATCAACCGCGATCAGCCTAAGGGTGACAAAGGGCTGAAAAATTTAATTTCTGTGTTGGAAGGCAATCAGCAATTGGCCGGCATCGTCGACAATGTCGTCGAACAGGGCCGCTTTCCCCTCGTTCTCGGCGGAGACCACAGCATCGCCATCGGAACGCTCGCCGGCGTCGCCAAGCATTATAAACAGCTCGGTGTGATCTGGTATGACGCACACGGAGATTTAAACACGCTGGAAACGTCGCCGTCAGGCAATATCCACGGGATGCCGCTGGCGGTGAGCCTTGGTGTGGGAGATGAAAAGCTTGTCAATCTGCACGGGTATGCGCCGAAAATCAAGCCGGAACATGTCGTCATCATCGGCGCACGCTCACTTGATGAAGGAGAGCGGAAATATATCCGGGAAACGGGGATGAAAGTCTACACGATGCATGAAATTGACCGCATGGGGATGACGAAGGTCATTGAAGAAACGATCGAGTACCTGACGGCAAACTGTGACGGCATCCATTTAAGCCTTGACTTGGACGGCCTTGACCCAAGCGATGCTCCGGGAGTGGGCACACCTGTTGTCGGAGGCATCAGCTACAGGGAAAGCCATTTGGCGATGGAAATGCTTCATGATGCGGACATCATCACGTCGGCTGAGTTTGTCGAAGTCAATCCGATCTTGGATTATAAAAATCAAACCGGTGAAGCGGCCGTCGAATTGATCGAATCGCTGCTGGGAAAAAAGCTGTTGTAAAAAATGCAAAAGGGAGGGCATCTATTCGGATGCGCTTCTTTTTTTAACTGCTTAACCCGCCCCGTAATATCAAAACAAAGCCAAAAATTCCTTTACAGGCTTCGGCAGAAAGCTGTCGGCCCGCCAGACAACGGACGGCGTCAAAATAAACGGGTTGTCTTTAATCTCCAGCGTCTGAACGTGTTTGGCAAAATGCTCGGGAAGCATGGATAAAGGCAAAATCGTCGCTCCGAATCCCGACGTGACAAGGCTGAGCAGTGTCGTTGAATCATGGCATTCGCAGACGACAGTCGGCTCTACACCGGATCTTTGAAAGGTTTGTACGACCTCATCATAAATCCCTTTGCCGTGCGTCGGTCTTAGTAAAATGAGCGGCAGGCCGGAAATGTCGTTCAGCTCGGCTTCCCTCGTTAGTCCGTACGATTGATTGACGGGGAGAACCAGCTTGCAGGGAATATCGGGGAGGCTTTTTGTTTCGATATTTTTGCTGTGAAAAGGCGTTGTCGTAATCGCCGCATCAATCTGCCGGCTTTCCAGCAGTTCTCTCAGGCGCATCGGTTCGCCCTCCCAAATGTTAAACATTAAATGCGGATACATCTCTCTGATCTCTGAGACTTTGGACAAAAGGAGTGCCGCACAGTAAATTGTTGAGCCGACGGAAAGCGTTCCATTGACTTCTTCGTGCAACTCCCGCACCTCCAGGATGGAATCCTCAAGTTTATGCAAAATCTCCTTCGCCCGCTTTAGAAACACCTCTCCTTCATACGTCAGCGTCAAGCTCTTCTTTTTGTTGCGGTCAAACAACACAACCCCCAACTCCTCTTCCATTTGCTTGAGCTGTCTGCTTAAAGGCGGCTGTGCAATATGAAGCTTCTTTGCAGCCGTTGTGATTTTTCCTTCCTTGGCAATCGTGACAAAGTATTTTAATTGACGGATATCCATGACGGTCCTCCCCTTTATATACCTTAAAAGTATTATATGTAGATTTTATAGATATTTTCAATATGGAAAATAGAGGCGTATCATTTTAAATGAAGGCACCACAGAGGAAGAAAGGAGGATGCATATGAAGATCATCGTCGGTATCACGGGCGCGACCGGCGCCATTTTTGGCGTGCGGATGCTGGAGTGGCTGAAAAAAGCCGACATCGAGACACATCTTGTCATCTCACCATGGGCAGGGGCCACAATCCAGCATGAAACAGGATACACCATAAAAGATTTGGAAATGCTTGCGTCTTTTACATACTCGCATAAAGACCAGGCAGCCCGTATTTCAAGCGGTTCCTTTCAAACAGACGGTATGATAGTAGCGCCGTGCAGCATGAAAACATTGGCGGCGATCCGCACCGGTCTGGCGGATAATCTTCTGACCCGTTCGGCGGACGTGATGCTGAAGGAACGGAAAAAGCTCATCCTTTTAACGAGGGAAACCCCGCTGAATCAAATTCACCTTGAAAACATGCTTGAACTATCGCGAATCGGCGCGGTCATTCTTCCGCCCATGCCGGCTTTTTATAACCATCCCCAAAACTTGACCGAAATGGTCGACCATATCGTATTCCGGACGCTGGACCAATTTGGCATCCATCTGTCCGATGCGAAGCGCTGGGAAGGGATGAAACAGGCAAAATAAAAGGAGGACATCAAAATGGCATTTCAAGACTTTAGGGACTTTTTAAACACATTGAAAAAAGAAGGGCAGCTTCTTGAAGTTCAGGAAGAGGTGAAGCCGGAACCCGATTTGGGAGCCGCTGCACGCGCCGCCAACAACCTCGGAGACAAATCACCCGCTCTTTTATTCAACAACATTTACGGCTATAACAACGCGCAAATCGCGCTGAATGTCATCGGCTCCTGGCCGAACCACGCGTTAATGCTCGGCCTTCCGAAAGACACACCTGTCAAAGAACAATTTTTCGAATTTGCCCGCCGCTATGACCAGTTTCCTGTGAAGGTTCAACGCGAAGAAACGGCGCCGTTTCATGAGAATGAAATCACGGAGGATATCAACCTGTTTGAGATCCTGCCGCTTTTCCGCATCAATCAGGGCGACGGCGGTTTTTATTTGGACAAAGCTTGCGTCATTTCCAGAGATGTCGAGGATCCGGAACACTTCGGCAAGCAAAATGTCGGCATGTACAGACTGCAAGTAAAAGGAAAAGACCGTCTCGGCATTCAGCCCGTCCCGCAGCATGACATTGCGATCCACCTGCGTCAGGCGGAAGAACGCGGCGAAAACCTGCCGGTCACGATCGCGCTCGGCTGTGAACCAGTCATTGCGACGGCGGCGTCCACACCGCTCTTATACGATCAATCAGAATACGAAATGGCAGGAGCCTTGCAAGGTGAACCTTATAAAATCGTTCAATCAAAACTGTCCGACCTCGATATTCCATGGGGAGCGGAAGTGGTTCTCGAAGGTGAAATCCTGGCGGGTGAACGCGAGTATGAAGGTCCGTTCGGCGAATTTACGGGACACTATTCCGGCGGCCGCAGCATGCCGATCATCAAAATCAAACGCGTCTGCCATCGCAACAACCCGATTTTTGAACACCTTTATTTAGGCATGCCTTGGACAGAAGTCGACTACATGGTCGGCATTAATACATGTGTGCCGCTTTACCAGCAGCTAAAAGAGGCATATCCGAATGAAATTGTCGCGGTAAACGCGATGTATACGCACGGCTTGATCGCCATTGTATCAACGAAAAGCCGCTACGGCGGTTTCGCTAAAGCGGTCGGCATGCGCGCGCTGACGACCCCCCACGGCCTTGGCTACTGCAAAATGGTGATCGTTGTTGACGAAGACGTCGATCCGTTTAACCTCCCGCAAGTGATGTGGGCAATATCAACGAAAATGCATCCAAAACACGATGCAGTCATCATCCCGGATTTATCTGTTCTGGCGCTTGATCCAGGTTCTGAACCAGCGGGTATCACCCACAAAATGATCTTGGACGCCACAACACCTGTTGCACCGGAAACAAGAGGGCATTATTCGCAGCCGCTCGATTCCCCTGTTAACACGCAGGAATGGGAAAAGAAATTAATGGATTTATTAAATCGATAAGATAGGAGAGTGTTTCGATATGCATACATGTCCGCGCTGCAATTTAAAAAAAGCGGAAACCGTCAGCAAGTCTCCCGTCGAAGGAGCATGGGAAGTTTATCAATGCCAGCATTGTTTTTTCACATGGAGATCGTCAGAACCCGAAACGATCACCAATCCTGAAAAATACAATCCGGCCTTTAAAATCGACCCTTCTGAAGTCGAAACAGCCGTACACGTGCCGGCGATTCCAGACCGGAAAATCTAAAGGGGGACACCCGCGGCATGGCTCAAATATCACAGGAACTCTTTCAGCTCTTAAACGGAGAGAAACTCGCCGGAAAGCGGCACGAGGCGATGATGCTTCAGACTGTCACAGAAGACGGCTGGCCGCATACGGCAATGATCAGCGCCGGGGAAATCCTCGCCCTGAACGATACCGAAATCCGCCTTGCCCTCTGGCAAGGGACAACCACAACGGCCAACATCATCCGCACGGGCCGGGCGCTCTTCGTCGCATGCTGGCAAGGAAAAGCCCATTATATGCGGCTGTCTTTAACAAAACTGCCCGAATTAAAAGACGCCAAGCACCCGAGAACACGCTTTGCCGGCACCGTCGAAGCGGCCCGGGAAGACATTGCTAAATATGCTGATATCATCTCCGGCGTCCAGATAAAGCTTAAGGATGAAGAGGCGGTTTTACGGCGATGGGAAGAGACAATAGAGGAATTAAGGAAATGAAGAAAAGGACCATGGTTCGCCATGGTCCTTTCAATTATTTTTGCAGCATTTTATTCGTCACTTTGTAAGCCAAGATACAGGAAATGGTGATGAATGCGATTGCGATCAAAACGATCACGAGCTTTTCATTAACGGTGTACAACGGCATGGGAAGGACAGCCGCACAGACGGCAAACAGGCTGCCGAAATAAATAAACAGGATCAGCGGCTTTTTGTACTTTTTCCAAATGACTTGGTTGATCCCATTTCTTTCGGGATCTGCCGGATGTTTGCGATCCTCATCTTTCATCAGCTTATTTAGCAGCACATAAATGAGAAATGCGAGTAAAGTGGCCGAGAAAATATTAAAGCAGAGCATAAACAGCTTTTCCCCCAAGCCCATCTCCGGATTCACAGCCATGCTGAGGACGGAGCCGCATACGAAAAACAAGTAGACGATCAAGATGGCTTTGTTTCTTGGTTTTTGTAAAAACTTGGACATTTAGATTTCTCCAATCGTGAATGATTTAAACGCTGAAAATGACATGCAGCAGAAAAGAAAACATACAAAAGATGATGATGCTTAAAATGCCTCTGCCCGCAAGATAAAGGGCGAAATCCAGTTTTCTCAGGAACCAGTTGTATCTTAATAGGCGTTTGTAAACAAAGTAACCGGTGCCGACAAGAAGGATGACGAATGAATTGTGATTTTATGGGAATCAGGTTTTAAAAAGATCATTTTTTCATATTCAATGATCATGTGACTCGCTATGATTAAAAAACACAAACTATAAGCGAAATGAGCGGTCAACATACCGGCGATGAAATATTCGGTATATTCAACAAAAGTTTCAGGTGACATCATAACTCCTTTATGAATTGCGGACTCCGGATTTTTTTAACAAAATTTTTTTCTGATAAAATAAAGAATGAATGGCGGAATGAAAAAAACAACAGAAATTGCTGCAATGGCAGCGGGTATTTCCGAAAATGCTTCTTTCGTTATTAAAAGCCATAACGTCATGATTGTTAAGAAGATCCCGAAAGACGGAAAGAGTATAATAGCCACTAACATACTTTTATTTGCAATATCTTTTACCACCTAAAAGCCCTCCTGTTCATTCTTCCGCAGGAATTCTGTCCACACAAGACTCGTCCAGCATTTGATTGGCCGCTTGATAAGCCGCAAAAAAGCTGCCCGAGATTACCGCAACCAAAATCGCGAACACGCCGGATTTCCATGCAAAAGAGAGTCCGGTCATGGAAAATACGGATGTTCCCGCAATCAGGATGTCGGCGAAATAGTAAGAGAGCGTGAACGGCTTTCTGTATTTCTTCCAAAAGATTTTCGCGACGATGTTGCATCTAGGCTCGCGTTGATTTTTCTTATGTAACAACACATAAAGGATAAATGCGACAAAAGATACTGAAACGAACATAAAGCCGGTGACAGCAATCTTTTCTTTCCAGTTCATTGAAGGTCTGACAAGGCCGGTCAAAAGAATGATTGTTGCATGAAGAGAATAGATTGAGAGAATGATTTTATTTCTGCCTTGCAAAAATGACCGCTCCTTTTTTCGTCAAAAGCCTGATGTGCCGTCTGATGTCTTGATTCGCTTTGATAAAGAAGTATTTGTGGATGAATTTGACCCCCATCATCGAAAATAAACAAGCCATAAGCAGATAGACGGTACTCATCAACAAATAGACGGCAGACTCGGAAACACGCCAAACGGCATGACTGATCATAAAACCGGATGCCGGAACGGACGCCAGGAACATCCCCGTCCAAGCTGCCGCCTGTCTGTTGCATCGTTTACGATCAGAGAATACAACCAAGTAGTAGCGGATGACAAGGAAGATGACGGCGGCATATATGAACAGAGACAAAATGACCAGCGGCAAATGAAAACCGATGGCAGCAAACATCATCTTTTGCGAGACGATTAACTGGCAATATGATATGCCGCTGAAAGAAACGCCCATAAAGAGAACATACCGAAGGTGATGATGATATCCGGTCATGCTTTTGGCATTCATGATGATCAGCCATATATTGATCAGGATGACGACAGGTATGGCGGCGAGAGTGAAAAACTGGACTTCGTCCGCCAGTAAAGGGAATATGCATAACACATCCAGCATCAACACGATAAAACAGGCCATTCCCCATTTTGTTTCCAGGCTGATGGAAGCCGTCAAATGAGATTGAATATGATAAGGTAAATCTTTGTATGTAGGCGTTTCTTTTAATCTAGGTAAAGCTGTTGTTCCTCCGCTGTTATGTTTCATCGTTTTATCCCTCTGAACGATTCCGCGTGCATTTTTTCAGCCAGACTTTTTTTCTGTAAATATATAGTAGGAGTGGAAGAGCGAAAAAAAATATGCTGACAACGGTAATAACCAAGGGAATTTCTGAAGGAGCTTGTTCTCCTAACGCCCATATTGTCATGATGACAAAAAAGATACCAACTACAGGGAATAAAATCATGAAGATGATCATCGCTTCATTTATTTTTTTGTACAGAACATTTTTTTCGTGTTTCATCAAAAAGCTCCTTTTTCTTGGTCAAACGATACTTATCTCTGAAAAAGCAAAGGAAAACAATTGTGGCTAGCTTCGATCTGTTTTTTTTCGTAAATCAATCATGTTTGTGTTCCGGCGATTGCTCCGTTTCAAGACTTTCGGTCGAGGGCTGTATGTTCCCTTTTTGAAACGTCTATCGATCAAGTCTTGGTTGGCTTTGATAAAAAAGAATTTATGAATAAATTTAACTCCCATAAAAGAAAAAAAGAAAGTAAATGCCAAAAAGGTATAACTCATAAAATAGGTAGCTCCGCCTTCAAAAAAATGCAGGAAGAAAAACGCCGCAATGTAAGCGACTATTCCAAATAAACACAAGCAGTTTACCAAAGTCGTACTATCTGTCTTTTTTTTATCGTTTGGGAAAACGATAAGGTAATGTAGAACCATACTTAAAATCACAATCATATAAACGAATGAAGACGTGATGATAAATATCAGGTCATAACCGAGCAAAACGTAAACGAGTTCTTGTGATAATACAAAATAACAAAAAGAACATACAGCGCCAGCTGCCCCCATATATATGGTGAAATGCAAATCATTCCGATCGCTCTGTTTTAAAAACAGGACAATGACTGTCCATATGTTAATACCGATCATAAAAGGTAATGATATAGCCGTGAAAAATGTTTCCCCAATCGCTATGATCAGCACGCCGCACATTAAATCAGTAAATAAAATCATCCACAGCATGTTTAACTTAGCATCTTTATCACAGCTTTCAGATGCTAAATGGGTTATGATGCGGGAAGGTAAATTCCTGTATTTCGGATTTCCCTTTAATTTCAGCAAGGTGTTCACCTGCCTTTTATCAATTGATGTGAAAGAACAGAGAATACCATTTCGGCTGATGAAAGCTATAAAATAACGTCAGGTAATTTCTGCTCTGAATTTGAAAATTAGCATAAGAGAAAGCATCCCGAGTGAGATGCTTCGTGTATTCAATCATTAATCGCTTCAGCCAGAACTTGCTGAAACTCGATTTCTTCTTCGTCTTGGTAGCCTTCGAAAATTACTTTCTCAATGTCTGAATGGTTAAAAGCAAAGGTGTAGTCGGGATTAATGTAGCCTTCAGGGTAGAAAACGCCGATATAGTCAAACATTTTTGGATCCTCGCTGACAACGATCTGTTTTCTTCCGTAGATCATTAATTTTTTTGATCCACCTTGAAGTAAGACGATTGAGCCGGAGGGCAGTAAGTTATTTTCGGCCATGGCTGTATTTCCCCTTTCTTAAATGTTTGTCGATGATGTCTTGGTTGGCTCTAATAAAAAAGTATTGATGAAAGAATTTGACTCCAAAATAAATAAAAAAACAAGCAAGGAACAAGTAAATATAACTCATAAACAGGGTAACGATAGAATCAGAAAAGCGAAAGATGAACTGGGCGATAATATAACCTAATCCTGGTCCTATGGTTAGCAAGTAGGTTCCCCAAGCTGGACTGCCTGTCCGTTTTTTTTGGAAATTTGGAAAAACAATAAGGTAGTATCGAATAAATCCTAGAATGATCATGATACAGGCTAATAAAGAAATCATGAAAAATAAAAGGTTAAAGCCTAATGCTGAAAAGGCATATTTCTGTGAAAGTACAAAATAACAAAATGATAGTACGGCACCAGTTCCACCTTTATACAGAGTGAAGTGCAAATTATTACGATAACTTGGCTTCAAAAACATGACAATGACTGTCCATATGTTAATACCTAGCATAAAAGGCAGTGCTATCATCATGAACATTTTTTCACCATTTGCTATTAATGGTCCACCGCATATGATATCTAAAAACAAAATAACGAATCCAAGCATCGTCAGTTTATCGTCTTTTGAGCTGGAAGCCGTAAGATGGGTTTGAATGTCAGAAGGTAATTTACCGTATTTAGTATTCTCCTTTAATTTGAGCAAGGTTTCTTCACCAGCCTTTTTCTTATTTAAACCACCCTGCTACTGTTTTTAAACCAGATTCTACAGAATCTTTTGCCATATCGGTTATGCTTTTTTTGTCCTTACCCCATTTAACTCCGCCTAGAAGTTCAGATATACCGATTGTAGCCATAAGTGATACACCAGCAGCCGCTATAACAGGGGCTCCACCCGCAATTAATAACGCACTGGCTACAGCACCTACCCCTAGTGTCGCGGCACCTATTCCCACGTCAACAGTAGCATCGCCAACCGTTTTTTCAATAGGAGCATCATCATTGATATTATGAATAAGGTCTTCGCCAGTTGTAATGGCAACGCCTGCCCAGCCGAGCTTGCTTTTCATAGCGCTTTTGAAAGCAGATGAGGGACGAGTTAATTTTGCAATTTCAGGGTTGTTACCAGCCTTCACCTGGGATTTTATCCATGATTCATCATAACTTTTCCCTTTTAGTCCTATGGCTTCTCCGTTTTTCACTTTATAACGTCTTAATTCTGTTCCATCTTTTTTGAATTTTACTTTTCTCTCAATCTTTACTCCATCTTTCTTAACATGCTTCACACTCTTCCCAAAATCCGTCGCAGCAGTAGTCGTCCCATACAAACTTCCTGCACTAGCTACAGGATACGTCAAATCGACTTCAAACGGAAATTCTTCTTTTGCCGCGTCATCAATTTTGCCTTCTTCGTCTTTTTCTCTAAAGCGCCCAAGCATCTTTTCCATCGGTGTTTCGCCGGTGTCTTGCACTCCGCCTTGCAAGCCGCCGGAAGCCTGATTGATTGTTGAGTCGTTTGGCGCTTCGAGGATCGATCCGCTTTTATATTGAGAGATTTCAATCTTCGGCCCCGTATACATCTTCTCCAGCTGCTCGATGTACTGCTTCATCGTGTCCAGGTCTTCACGCGCGTTTTTCAGCGCGTTTGTCTGTTCGCGGTCGAAGGTGTGGAGCTTTTCGATCGTCTCGCTGATTTGTCGTTGGGCTTTTTTGGCGTTTTCGTTGACGGCGGAGTCGTCGAGATCGGGCAGGTCGACGATGTTTTTGACGGTTAGCATTGTCATATTGGCTTTTGCCGTGAGTCTGGCTGTCAGCGATTCGGCTTGGCTGACACCGTCATGGAGTTCGTGTTCGAGAAAGCTTTGCGAGATAAAGCCGTTTTCGGTTGGCTCCAAGGATTGGAGGGCGCTTTTCGTCTTTTCTAAAATTCCTTTATAGTCGGAGATAAAAGATTCATAAAAAAGAAGAAAAGTGGTGTGACACTCTTCATAGAAGGAACGGATCGCTTCGCCTCCCGCGCCTTTTAAGGCGTCGTCAAGGGATGTGATGCCTTTGACGCTTTGTTTGACTTTGGCAATGTCGCTTTCCTGGTTTTTTAATTCAGTCAGCGTCTTGTCAAGGCCGTTTTGAAATGCCTGAACATCTAGTGTTTTCAATCCGTATCCCTTCCTTCTACTTCGTTTTAATGGATGATGCCAGCTTTTTGTCTGTATCTTTCATCGTCTCTACCGCTGATTCGGTTTGGATGATTTGTTTGGAGAGAGCCGAAGCGTAGGCTTTTGTCAGCTTTTTTAAATCTTTGTTCATGCCTTCGATTTTTTTGACGACATCGAGATGGTTTTTGCCGCCGATGTCTGTCGGTACGCTCGACTTGATTCCCTGTGCGGAATGCTTCAGCTGTGAGAGTGTGTGCTTGACTTCACCGGAATTGACTTTGATTTCTTGGCTCATGCTTCCAACTCCTTTTAATGTCGCGATTGTTTTTCTTCTTTTTCCAGCTTCTCAATTTTCTTTTTTAATGAGCTGATATCTTGACCGAGTGAATGTATTTCATCGTTTAAAGAGTTGATGCGCTCGTTTAATTTTTTAAACACCTCATTCAATTGCTTGCCGTAAATATCATTGTAGGCTGATTTCATATCGCTTCTGACGCTTTTAAAAGAATCGGCAAGGCTGCCCTGCCATGTCGTCGAAGACAGACCGGGCTTTTTGATGCTGCTTTTCGAATCGGAGAATTCTTCTTTTATATTTGTTAATTCAGATTTGCAATGTTTCAGCTCTTTCAGCTGTTCTTTTTTGATGACAAGTGTACCCTGCATACCATACAGGACTGTTTTTTCCCAGATGATCATGGTCTGCCACCTCCCGGCGATTTGATTCAAATGGCCTGTTGGAAATCGTCCGATAAAGGACCTTATTAATGTTACAACATGGTATAAATGAGTTGAATAGGAAAAATGTACCGCGAACAAGGGATGAAACCCGCTGGAAATATGGGTCTATTCCTTATCCTGACTGCGATTTTGGACTTTTTCCCATTTTTGAATAAGGTTAAAAGACTTAGTTCCTGAGACCTTGTTTTTTATCATATTTATTTTCCGTTTCGCAAATTTTAAGGTTATTTTAAGAAAAAGGTGATCTTTCAAGAGGCTCAACAAGGTTTTTCGTGGAAAATGTCAAATAGATTAGATATTTCGTATGAACAAGGGGGGATATTTGTCTGTTTGTGATGAAAAAAGGGGACAGGCGGGATTCTGTCAAAAGTCTCAGTTGGATTCCTAACCAATTCGCTGTCATATACATGCTCAACGGATTTGAAACTGTCTAGTTCTCCGGACAACAGGGGGATGAAGATGAAAAAGCTGCTGGTTGTTTATGCGGTCATGCTTTGTTTGTTTTTTCTTTACGTATACGATTATTCCAAGAGCGACCAAGCCGGTTCCACCGCGCGGGAAAGCGGTCCTTTAACAGGAAGTCTCTCGGAAAAGTATGTGATGGTGACGTTTCAGTCAGGCATTGAATATTGGAAAAGCGGTTTGAAAGGCTTTGAGGATGCTGCACAGCTTTTCAACGTCTCTGTCGAATACCGGGGGGCGGCCCGTTACGATGTTCATGAGCAGACAACTGTGCTCGAACAGGTGATCGCGAAGAAGCCGGCGGGGATCGCCGTTTCCGCGATCGATCCCGAGGCTTTGAACCCCGTTATTAATAAAGCCTGTGAGCAGGGCATTCCGATCGTTTTGTTTGATTCGGACGCTCCTTTCAGCAAAGCGCCGACATATATCGGCACGAATAACAGGGAAGCGGGCGCTGCCGCGGCTGAACAAATGGCCGGGCTCTTGAACGAAAAAGGCGAAACCGCCGTCATCACCCAGCCGCGCCAATATAATCAGCAGGAGAGGACGAAAGGTTTTAACAAAACGATCGAACAACGATATCCGCACATGAAAGTGTCCGCTGTTTTGGACGGAAAAGGGGATGAATTGACATCGAAAAAAGAGGCGGAAAAGATTTTGCAAAAAAAACCGAACATCAAAGGGATTTTCACGACCGAAGCGAATGGAGCGAGCGGGGTGGCGCAGGCCGTAAAAGCGGCGGGCCTCGAAGGAAAAGTCCAGGTCATCGGCTTTGATAAAGATAAAAAAACGCTGGACGGCATTAAAGACGGAACGATTGCCGCCACCCTCGGGCAGGATACATGGCAGATGGGCTACTGGTCGCTTCATATGCTGTTTTTCTTAAGCCGCCATTTAAAAAGGGCGGATTCACTCCCGGCATCGATCGACACCGGGATCACCATCATCACGAAAAAAAATGTGGAAGATTACTATGCGAATGATTAAAAACGCGATCAACAATATGCCGATCCGCTATAAACTGATCAGTCTTCTCTTGTTAATCAGCATGCTGCCGACGATCGGCCTCGGCATTTTGTCGGCCTGGGCGGTGGAAAGTATTTTTGAAAAGCAGATGATCGATCATACATTGCAGCTGATCGGTGAAGTGAATAAAACGACTGAAGTGTATGTCAGCCACATGCAGAATCTTACATATTTAATTTCGACGAACGAAGAAATGGAAGCGTTTTTTGACCATCAAAAAGGCGACGGGGAAGCGGATTATAAACGGCGAAAGTTTTTGCAGGGGCTGACCTCCTTATATTCTGAAGCCGCGGGAATTCTCGTCGTCAATGACGAGGGTGAGATGATCACAAATGAGATGTATAAACGGACAGAAACCGATTTGACAAAGGAGTCCTGGTATCAGGCGGCCGTGAAAAATGAAGGCATTTTTAAGATGATTGGAAAGCCTGTGAACCGGAATGTCAGAAGCCATGTCAACTACAGAGAAGATGAAGTCGTCTCAGCCGTCAGAGCTGTAATTGATCCTGAGACGCAGCATGTCAAAGGCGTCGTGTTAATCGACTTGAAGCTGCGCGTTCTGGCGGAAGCGACGAAAAACATCCGTTTGGGGAAAACGGGCTATTTGCTGATCATGGATGAAAACGGCGGTAACATTTATTCGCCTGAGGCTTCAAAGCTGTTTTTGCCGAAACAATGGTTTCAGCACCAAAGCTCAGGTCATTTTTCAAAGCGGATCAAAGGGGAGGATTACCAGCTTATTTATGAAACATCCGCTTTTACCAATTGGACGACAGTCGGGGTCTTCAAAAAGAGCGAACCGGTATTTGAAGTGAAGGAAATCCACTTGTATGTGCTCTTGTTCTTGTTGGCTGCCGGATTTTTGGGACTGACGGCTTCCTATTATTTATCCTATTCGATGTCCCGGCCGATTTTAAAGCTGACTTCTTTTATGCAGAAAGCCGAAGGCGGAGACTTTTCGACGCTTTATCAAGAGAACCGGCAGGATGAAATCGGCCTTTTAGGTAAGAGCTTCAACCGTTTGATGCTCAGGATCAAAGAGCTGATGTTTGTGACGGAAAAGCAGGAGCGGCAAAAAAGGGAAGCGGAGCTCAGGGTTTTGCAGGCGCAAATCAATCCGCATTTTCTGTACAATACGTTGGATACGATCAATTGGATGGCGAGGAAAAAAGGGGCGGAGGAGGTTACCGATTTGGTGCAGGCCCTATCAAAGCTGTTTCGCATATCGCTGAGCAAGGGCCGGGACATCATTCCTTTAGCGGATGAATTCGAACACGTCGAAAACTATTTAAAAATTCAAAAAGCGAGATACCGCGATAAACTGAATTATTCGATTGAAAGACTTGAGTTTGCAGGCGATCGGCTGATTTTGAAGCTGGTGCTTCAGCCCATCGTTGAAAACGCGATTTACCATGGGATCAAAGAAAAGCGCGGACCTGGGCATATCCGGATCATTGGAAAGGAAGAAGACGGCCGTCTGACGATAAAGGTCGAAGATGACGGAGCCGGAATGGATGAACACACATTAAACAAAATCAATGAACAATTTAAAAAGCGGGAAAATGCGACCGGCTACGGCATGATCAATGTCCATGAACGGATCGCCCTCACCTTTGGAGAGCCTTTCGGTTTAACGGTTGAAAGCCGGAAAGGGGCGGGCACCTCTGTTTTGATTCGGCTGCCGATTTTGATTAAAGGAGGGAAAGGACTTGAGTGAACAATGGCGGGTGCTGATTGCCGATGATGAACCGTGGATTCGGGAGGGTATACGGGATGCTGTGCAATGGGAGCGATATGATATGAATGTGTCGGCCGAAGCGGAAAACGGGGAGGAGGCGTTTGAGCTTGCCCTGCAGTACAAAATTGATCTATTGATTGTCGATTTGAACATGCCGATCATAAACGGATTGACGCTGATGAAAAAGCTGCGCCGGGAGCTGCCGCTGTGCCGGTTTGTCATTGTAACGGGCTATGACCAATTCGCATATGCCCAGGAAGCGATCAGGCTGAATGTCGATGATTATCTGTTAAAGCCTGTCGATCCCGGGCATTTGGAAAAGGTGTTGGAAACGATCATGAGCTCGCTTGCAGCAGAAAAAAAGAGACGGCATGAGCAAAAGCTCGCTGAGGAGCATATTCAAAAAAACCTTGATCTGCTTAAGGAGCATTTTTTCAACGACTGGGTTCAGGATCAAGTCGAAGAAGAAGAGATATCCCGGCAGCTCGAATGTCTCAAGCTTCCAGCCCGTTTACCGGAGATGCTCGGTGTTGTCGGCACCGGACATTTACAGATCACTCCAGCAGCTCTTGTGAAAGAAAAAGTCGAGCAATTTTTTAAAGAAGAAGCGGTGAAGGCCGTTTTTTCCAGTGATGACCGCCTTGTCGCCATTTGTGTTTGGCGCCTGATCACAGAAGAAGAACGGCGGACGCTTGAAGCGTTCATTCAATCTGAGCTTGAGGTCAGTGCAGCCGCCTGTTTTATCAGTCTTGCACAAGCCTGGCATTCGCTGCCGCAAGCCTACAAGGCTTGCAGACAAAAGGTTTCCCAATCTTTCAATCTCTCCCCGGTCGTGGCGCGGGCGAAAGAATATATGCAGAAGCACTTCGCGGAAAGGGAGTTTTCTTTAATGGAGACAGCTAAAGCCTTGCAAGTTTCCTCCGTTTACCTGAGCCGGACGATGAAGCGGGAGCTGGGCATGACATTTGTCCAGCTTTTGACGGAGATGCGCATGCAAAAAGCGGCTTACCTTTTGCGGACAACCTCTCTGGCGATCCATGACATTGCCGAACAGACAGGCTATGATACACAGCACTATTTCAGCACCGTGTTTAAAAAAACAATGGGACAGTCGCCGAATCAGTACCGGCGGATGTCGGGAATGGAACAAACAAGGGGAAATTTGTAATGTAAGCGCTTTAAAAAAGTCTGTTTTTTATAAAAATAGTTAATTAATTCAAAAGACGAAGGGCAGAAAGTCATGATACAGTTGGCTTGATTCATGATGGGAGAAATCAAAAAGGGGGATTTCAGACATGAAAAAGTGGCTTGTGATCATGGCGGTGATCTTTTGTTTTATGTTGTCGGCCTGCTCCGGCAATCAGGCAAGCGGAGGAGGAGAGAAGGGTTTTGTCGGAATTTCGATGCCGACAAAGTCATCGGAACGCTGGGTTTATGATGGGAAGTACATGGTGAAGGAATTTGAAAAGCTCGGGTATAAAACAGATCTGCAATACGCTGAAGACGTTGTTGAGAACCAGGTATCGCAAATTGAAAACATGATTACAAAAGGCGTCAATGTCCTTGTGATCGCTTCAATTGACGGCGAAGCGCTGACAGACGTCCTTGAAAAAGCGAATAAACAGGATATCAAAGTCATTTCTTATGACAGGCTTCTGATGAACAGCAAGCATGTCGACTACTATGCGACATTCGATAATCGCAAGGTCGGCGAGCTTCAAGGGAAATATATTGAAGAAAAGCTCGGCTTAAAGGACGGAAAAGGGCCGTTTAACATTGAACTGTTCGCCGGCTCGCCGGACGACAACAACGCGCATTTCTTCTTTGAAGGCGCGATGTCCGTCTTGAAGCCTTATATCGATTCAGGGAAGCTGAAGGTATTGAGCGGCCAAACCTCATTTGAGCAAGGAGCAACACTGCGCTGGGACGGAGCGACCGCGCAAGCGCGCATGGACAATCTGCTGAGCGCCCATTACACAAAAGCGAAGCTGGATGCGGTGCTTTCACCTTATGACGGGATCAGCATCGGAATCATTTCTTCATTAAAAGGAGCCGGCTACGGAACCGATGAAAAACCGCTGCCGATCATCACTGGACAGGATGCCGAGCTTGCTTCCGTCAAATCGATTATCAAAGGACAGCAGACATCGACCATCTTTAAGGATACGAGAGAGCTGGCGAAAAAAGCCGTTGAGATGGCGACATCGGTCTTAAAAGGTGAAAAAGCGGAAGTCAATGACACCAAGACTTATGACAACGGAGAAAAAGTCGTCCCATCTTACTTGCTTGACCCTGTCGTCGTCGATAAAGAGAACTACAAAGAGGTGCTGGTTGAAAGCGGTTACTATAAAGAATCGGAATTAGGGAAGTGATGTCATGTCCGATTGCATATTGGAGATGAGAGGGATCACAAAGGAATTTCCCGGCGTCAAAGCGCTGAACAACGTCCATCTCCGCGTCAAAGCGGGGGAAATCCATGCGCTTTGCGGAGAGAACGGTGCGGGCAAATCGACGCTGATGAAGGTGTTGAGCGGCGTCTACCCGCATGGCACGTATACGGGGGATATTTTGTACCAAGGGAACGTCTGTCGGTTTAAAAATATTAAACAAAGCGAGGAAGCGGGGATCGTCATTATCCATCAGGAGCTGGCGCTCGTCCCCCAGCTTTCCATTGCCGAGAATCTCTTTTTGGGAAATGAACAGGCGCAAAAAGGCGTCATCGATTGGCGAAAGACAAAGCTTGAAACACTTGAACTGATGAAAAAGGTCGGTTTGGCAGAGCCGGCCGATACACTCGTTTCACAAATAGGGGTCGGAAAACAGCAGCTCGTCGAAATTGCCAAAGCGCTGGCGAAAAAGGTGCGGCTGCTCATATTGGATGAGCCGACGGCCGCGTTAAATGAGGATGACAGCGAAAATCTGCTCAACCTTTTATTGGAGCTGAAAAAACAAGGGATTACTTCAATTATGATTTCTCATAAGTTAAATGAAATTACAAAGATCGCGGATTCAATCACTGTGCTGCGCGACGGGCAGACGATCGAAACGCTTGATGTCCAAGGCGGAGAACTGACCGAAAACAGAATCATCAAAGGCATGGTCGGCCGCGAGCTGCAGAACCGCTATCCTGAAAGACACGCTGAGATCGGCGAAGTCATATTTGAAGTGAAAGAATGGAATGTTCACCATCCCCTGAGGCCTGACCGGAAAGTGGTCAGCGATGCCAATCTGTCTGTCAGAAAAGGGGAGATCGCAGGAATCGCGGGATTGATGGGGTCAGGCAGAACAGAGCTTGCGATGAGCATTTTCGGCAAGTCGTACGGAAAAAACATATCCGGCACACTTATTAAAGATGGACGACAACTAAACATCCGCCATGCCGGGGATGCGATTCAAAACGGCATCGTCTATGTCACAGAGGACCGGAAAGGCAACGGCTTGATTTTGATGGACAACATTAAAGGAAACATCACGCTGTCCAAGTTGAACAAGGTGGCGAGCGGATTGGTGATGGATGAACGGCGCGAGAAACATGAAGCAGAACGCTTCCGCCGGAAATTAAACATCAAGACGCCGGACATTTATCAGACAACCGGCAATTTAAGCGGGGGGAACCAGCAAAAGGTGATGCTGAGCAAGTGGATTTTTGCAGAGCCCGATATTTTAATCCTTGATGAACCGACGCGCGGCATTGATGTCGGCGCCAAATACGAAATCTACGGGATCATCAATCAGCTCGCTGAGGAAGGAAAAGCGGTGATCATCATATCATCGGAGCTTCCTGAACTGCTGGGAATGTGTGACAGAATTTATACGATGTGCGAAGGCGAACTGACCGCCGAGTTTTCAAAGGAAGACGCCAGTCAGGAGACGCTGATGAAATATATGACAAACCGGATCAAGAAAGGGGGAGAAGCGTATGCAGACACCGGTGCAAACGGATAAAGGCCAGACGGAGAAAGGGTATGCGCAGATCTTTCGCGACATGTACAAGCAGAACATCCGCAAATACAGCATGGTCATTGCGCTCGTGTTTATCATGCTGCTTTTTCAAATCCTGACGGACGGGATTTTGCTCAGGCCGTTAAACATTACAAATCTGATCTTGCAAAACAGCTATATCCTCATTTTGGCGATTGGCATGATGCTCGTCATCGTAACAGGACATATTGATTTATCCGTCGGATCGGTGGCCGCCTTTGTCGGAGCGGTATCGGCGATGATGATCGTCGAAAACGATATGCCGATGTTTGCAGCGGTTGTGCTGTCGCTCTTGTTGGGAGCGGCGATCGGCGCCTGGCAGGGGTTTTGGGTCGCGTATGTAAAGATTCCGGCTTTCATCGTTACATTGGCGGGAATGCTGCTTTTCAGAGGATTGACGATGATCGTGCTTGAAGGAAAGTCGATCGCCCCGTTTCCTGTATCCTTTCAAAGAATGGCTTCAGGATTTATCCCGGACTGGCTGAACGGAGGCATGCTCCACATGACGACGATAGTCGCCGGAGCCGGTATTTCGATTCTTTATCTAATCTATCAGGTGCAGCAAAGAAACATGCAGAAGAAATTCCAATTTGATGTGCAGGGAAAAGGAATGTTTGCGGTCAAAATATTTTTTATCATCGCAATTATTAACCTTTTTACCTATATTCTCGCCACTTATGAAGGGATACCGATCATTTTGATCACCATGTTTATCTTAATTGCCGCCTACACGTTTTTGATGAAAAGAACCGTCATCGGCCGCAGAATCTATGCGATCGGCGGAAACGAAAAAGCGGCTGAGCTTTCAGGGATCAAAACAAAGCGGCTGACCTTCATGGTGTTCGTCAATATGGGTGTCCTCGCCGCGCTTTCCGGGCTGATATTTGCCGCCCGATTGAACGCTGCCACGCCGAAAGCGGGCAACCTGTTTGAGCTTGACGCGATCGCGGCGTGCTTCATTGGCGGCGCATCGGCCTACGGCGGAATCGGCACGATCGGCGGGGCGATTATCGGCGGCCTCGTCATGGGAGTCATGAACAACGGCATGTCCCTTCTCGGCCTCGGCATTGACTGGCAGCAGGCCATTAAAGGGCTTGTCCTGCTGATTGCCGTCGCGTTCGACATTTATAATAAAAACAAAGCATCATAATCTTAACGGATCGTTTCGAAGCTTTTTCCATTCGGGAAAAAGCTTTTCTTTTTGGAAAAAGATCGTTTAGAACTATTTTTTAGTCATACTTTCCGCTTTATAATATCAATCATGGCAAAAAATCTTTTCGGCAAACCTTGGCTGAAAGTGTGAAGAGGTGACTATTCATTGGATGTTGGCCAAATGATCAAGCAGGCCCACAGCGGCATTTCCCAGCAACTGCAAAACGTTGAAGAGAAAATCTCCAAGCTGGAACGAGCGCAGCAGAACATTGAGAAAGAACAACGGATCAGCGCTTCGGACATCAATCAAATCCTGAAGCCGGAGCTTGGCGCACATTGGACAGGCCGTCGTGCAGAAGCATTTTTTGATGAGCGGGACAGCGCCCACACCGCGATGTACCATGTCGTCCATGACGATTATGAGAATTATATTGATTCGATTCAATTGCAGATTAGTCGGTTAAAGGCGGAAAAAGCGGGGTTGCTGGTCGAACAAGCGGCTGTCGTAGGCACACAGGAGCTGCTCGAAAAAGGAGGGGCAACCGTCCACCTGATCGAACATAAAGTGGAGCAATTTAAAAAGTGGATATTTTAATAATGAAAGCCTGTTTTTGACTGAACAAAAACAGGCTTTTTTTCAGCTTTGCTGGACGGAATGAGCATCGGCATCCAGCGGATGATTGCTTTTTTTCGGTTCAGGCAGCAGGATGTTCAATATGCTGGCGCCCGCCAAAATGATAATCGAAAGGTAGAAAGCCACGTTGTAGCTACCTGTCTGGCTGTACCAAACACCGGGCAAATAAGATCCAAGCGCAGAACCGATCTGGTGGCTGAGAAACAGCCAGCCGAGAATGAATCCGACCGAATACTGCTTAAAATACTGGGTTGCGAGCATTTGTGTCGGCGCGACGGTCGCAAAGTCAACCAAACCGAACAAGATCGCGAAGCCGAGCAGAAGCAGCGGCTGATGGCTTGACAATAGGATGACAAGGGACAATGCGCGCACGGCATATAAAAAACATAAAATTTTTCTGCTGCTCCAGCGGTCGGCGACAACCCCCGAGATCAAAATGCCGATGATGTTAAATCCGGCGAGCAGGCTGACGGCGGCGCTGGTGACATGGGTTGAAAATCCGTGGTCATGTGAATAAGGAATCAGGTGGGTATCCATTAAACCGGTCGTCGTAAACCCGCAGATCAGAAACGGCAAGATGAGAAACCAAAATTTTCTGCTGAGAAATACGGCTCGGTACGGAATTTTGCCGGGCTGATCAGGTGCATCATCCTTTTTTTCTTCCGCAGGAAATCCGCCGATCGGCTCCGCGTTTTTTTCTGTAGGATGGTTTCTTAAAAACAATAAGACGATCGGAAACACGATTAAAATTAAAAATATCCCTAGGACAATAACGGTGATTTTCCAATTGAACCAGTGAATCAGCATGAGCGATCCTGGCACCAGCAGCATCTGGCCCGCGCCGAACCCGGCCTCCATGATGCCGAAAGCGAGTCCGCGCCTTTCATTAAACCAATTGGTGACGATGACGGTTGAGGCGACATTCGACGCCCCGCCGACTCCGAGGGAAGCGATGACCCCGTACAGAATAAACAGCTGCCACGGCGAAGTCACAAGGTATGTAAAGAAGATGCTTAAGCCGACAAGGAGCGTGCTCAAAGACAGAATGATTCTGGGGCCGAACCGGTCGACTAGCTTGCCGATCACCGGCTGGGAAATCCCGTAGACAATAAAGCTTAATGTGGAAATCAGTGAAGTCGTTCCTCTGTCCAGAGAAAAATCTCTTTCCCACGGTTCAATAAAGGCGCCGAAAGAAAGACGAACCCCTTGGACGGCCAAAAGCGTCAAAAATGTCACAAAAACGATAATCCAAGCGTAGTGTAGTTTCCGTTTCATAAATCCTCCCATTTATTAGGCCAGCTCTCGATCCCAGCGTTCTTCCTGGAGCTTTTGCCCCCATAATACAGCTTCATCTTTGATTTCCGTCAGTCTGAAGCCGAATTTCTCATATAAAGGTCTGGCTTCGGCCATTGTGCTGACCGTCCAAAGATAGATCCGCGCAAATTTTTTTCGCTCGCAATAATCGGTCAGCTCCTGCAGCAGACGCGTGCCGACGCCTTGCTGGCGAAACACGGAGTCGACAAGAAACCATCTGAGCTGCACCGTGTTGCCGGGATGCTTGACAAGCCCGACAGATCCTGCGAATCTTCCGGCGCTTTCTGCAATCCAAATCTTTTCAATCTCAGCGTCAAATGTTTCATGAAGGTAGTCTAAAAATGTCTCGTCCCAGCCGTGTGTCTCGGCATAAAACGCCCGCTGCTTTTCAATCATCAGCTCGATGTCGTCCGACAGATAGTAGTCTCTGATCGAAATCGCCGCTTTTTCCGGAGACAGGTGATCCGACAATATGGATTCGACCGTCTGCATCGCATCGGCCAGCTTGTTTTGATAATGGCCGTCCACATGTTTCAGCATATATTCAATCTGCTGATTCGCTTTCGCCTCCAGCTTTTTGTAAATCGTCTCGCCGAACTCTGTTAAATAAATATAATGGTTGCGGCTGTCTTCCTCGCTTTTCTGTTTGTACACCATATTTTCTTTTTCGAAGCGTTTGAGGATTCTGCTCACATAGCCGCGGTCCAGGCTGAGCGTATCCTGAAGCAGCTTTGCCGTGCAATGAGTGGTGTTTTTGATTTCAAACAGGATCCGGGTTTCCGTTAAGGAAAACGGACTGTCATAAATGTGCTCATCAAGAAAACCGAGCACGTTCGTGTAAAATCGATTGAACTTTCTGAATTTTAAAGTGATAGAATGATTGATTTCCGTCATCTAAGAACCTCTCTCCCTGTAAATCGTTGCTTTAATCAATTTATAATAAAATAGTTGCTTAAGTCAAGTGTATGAAAAGAAAGTGAAAATGTTAATGATTGATTATATTTTACAAATAAAGAAAAACAAATTCAATCATCCCGGAAAATTCATCCAGTAAGCAGGAAAGGCGAATGAAGGGGGAGTATATAATCTAAAAATAGCAATCTCTTCAAAGTGTTTCACTTCGTGCGCCCTTGTCTGTTTCCGCGTCATTTAAAAACGAGGAAGAAAGGATGAAACATGAGATGGTTCAATCATTTCCCCCGATCAGCCCGAAAGTTCCCCGATTATTGCACGGAGCCGATTACAATCCCGATCAGTGGATCCGATATCCGGACGTTTTAAAAGAGGATATTCGCTTAATGAAGCTGGCCCGCTGCAATGTGATGTCAGTCGGCATTTTTTCCTGGGTTTCCCTTGAGCCTGAAGAAGGCCGGTTTACATTTGACTGGCTGGATCAAGTGCTGGATGTTTTCAAAGACAATGGCATTTATGCATTTTTGGCTACGCCGACAGGCGCCAGGCCGGCCTGGATGTCAAAGAAGTATCCGGAAGTGCTGAGAACGGAGAAAAACAGAGTCCGCAACCTTCACGGAAAACGGCACAATCATTGCTATACGTCTCCTGTCTACCGGCGAAAAACGGCGATCATCAATGGCAAGCTTTCCGAACGGTACGCAGATCATCCTGCTGTGATCGGCTGGCACATCTCCAATGAGTACGGAGGAGAGTGCCATTGCGAGTTATGTCAGGAAAGTTTCAGAGAATGGCTTTTGGCGAAATACAAAACGCTTGATCAGCTGAATCACGCATGGTGGACGGCGTTTTGGAGCCATACTTACACAGACTGGGGGCAGATTGAATCACCGGCTCCGCACGGCGAGGATGCCGTACATGGCCTGAACCTGGATTGGAAGCGCTTTGTGACAGACCGGACGGTTGATTTTTGCCGGCATGAAATCGCCCATGTCCGCTCCTTTAACCCTGATCTGCCTGTCACGACGAATTTTATGGGGACGTATGCAGGCTTGAATTATTGGAAATTCGCCGACTTGCTCGATGTCATCTCATGGGATTCCTATCCGGCGTGGCACAACAATTGGCAGGAAGACGCCAAGCTTGGCGCCGATATCGGCTTTGTGCATGATATCAACAGGTCTTTAAAGGGCGGTCGGCCGTTCATGCTGATGGAAAGCACGCCGAGTATGACGAACTGGCAGGATGTCAGCAAATTGAAGCGTCCCGGAATGCATGAGTTGTCGTCATTGCAGGCGGTCGCGCACGGATCGGACACCGTTCAATACTTTCAATGGAGGAAAAGCCGCGGATCAAGCGAAAAGCTCCATGGCGCCGTCGTCGATCATGAAGGAACTGAGCATACGCGCGTTTTTCAGGATGTGAAAAAACTCGGCGACAAGCTCGCCAAACTCGATGAAATCTCAGGAACGACAGTGGAACCGGAGACCGCAATCATTTTCGATTGGGAAAACCGCTGGGCATTGGAGGATGCACAAGGGCCGCGCAATATCGGTCTTCATTATGAACGGACGGTTAAAGCATTTTATGAACCGTTTTGGCAGAAGGGTGTTCCGGTCGATGTGATTCATATGGAGGCGGACTTATCCCGCTATAAGCTGGTGATCGCGCCGATGCTTTACATGCTGAAAGAAGGCGTGGCTGAAAAAATCGAACGGTTTGTGGAAAACGGCGGTACGATTGTCGTGACATATTGGTCAGGCATTGTAGATGAGCATGATCTCGCGTTTCTCGGGGGTTTTCCGGGGGGCTTGAGAAAAACGCTCGGCATCAGGTCTGAAGAAATCGATGCGCTTTACGATGGACAGACGAATCAAATGGTTATGGCGGAAGACAACCGGCTCGGTCTTAGCGGGTGTTATGAAGCCGCTGAGCTTTGCGATTTGATCCATTTGGAAGGAGCTGAAGCGCTCGCTCATTATGCAGAGGATTTTTATGCGGACCGTCCGGCGCTGACCGTCAACTTGTTCGGAGCGGGAAAAGCTTATTATATCGCTTCACGGAATGAAACAGCTTTCCAAGAGGCTTTTTTGTCAAAGCTGATCGAAGATACAAAAGTTGCCAAAGTGCTCGATACAGAGCTGCCAAAAGGCGTGACAGCCCAGCTGCGCACAGACGGCGGGCATGACTACATTTTCCTTCTGAATTTCACGGCACAGCAGCAAAGTGTCGCTCTCCCGGAAGAAACATTTACAGATGTATTGAAAGGAACGAGAAAGAAAGGAGTCCTCAAACTGCCTTCATACGGCACCGCTATTTTAAAACGAAGCCGGCAGGATTGACGCCGGCTTCTTCATGCTCATTTCTGCACCCGGCTCCGCGTTGTGCAGTATGCGGCAAGCAGCAAGAAGACGATGGCCAGCGCGAAAGCCGGCACGCCTTGATGAAAGACATACAAGAACAGCAAATTTGATAACACGGCCAATAGAATAAAAAGAACAGCGCAGAAAGGTAAACGCAAAGTCATCCCCCCATTTCCCCCTCATGTTAACATGTGAGGGGAAATGGGGGGAAGGGTTCTAAGCAGGAACCTCCCACACGCGGGACTTAGTCTTTATTTGGCGCGGTTTTTCAGGTTGCGCGGATCGACCTGATTTTCTTTGTGGGGGACCGCGTCTAATGGTGCAGCGATTTTTTCCCAAGAGACGATTTTGAAGTTTTGATTGACAGCTTCTCCATTTTCGATATTTTCTCCGTCCTGTGCGATAAAGATGCCATAAGGGTATTTTTTGCCGAGGCCGAAGCCGAGGACATCGATTCCATCTGTATCGCTTGTCCCGTCAATTTTTTTGCCGTCGCCAATCGAAAAGGCCCCGACATACTTGTTATGCCCCGCACGGTCATAGATGGCGTACCGGTTATCACCCTGGCTTGAAGCGATCAAATAGCCTTTTCCGTCCGCGCCGTAATAAATGGTCAGCCCTTCAATATCAGCGGTTAAATGGTTTCCGTCGGCGCGATCGACCACTTTCCCGTTTTCACCGCCGTTCGGTTCGGCGCTGAATTTCCATATAGCTACATTTTCCTCGGCGATGTACATGGTGCCGTATTCATCATCGGCCACAAGTCCTTCCGATTGCGAATTCATTTGAAAGGCGCGTACCTTTTTGCCCTCGACTTGACCTTTGCCGTTGTCAATCAGCTCGTACTGTTCAAATTCACCGGTTTTCCCCGTCACCATCGCGTAAAATTTCCCGGTTTTTTGGCTGTGGTATAAGCTGAACCCATAGACTTCATCAATGGATGTTTGAATCGGTTTTTTCGGATTGACGATTGATTTCAGCTCGCCTTGCTTTCCGTTAAACGAGTAAATTTCAACCGTGTTTTTGCCGTCCGACCTGTTGGAAGCGCCGACAATATCCACTTTTTTGCCCCCGAGCGGAAAATTGTAGCGAAGATCGACATTATTCAATTTTCCAAACGCAAAGGATGAAATCTGTTTTCCATCCAGGTCGTAAACAATTAATCCAGACTTTTTATTCGTTGTGATGAGTTTGCTGTTTTCAGGGTGTTTCGCATCAACCCAGATGGCGGGATCGTCTGCGGCGTCATCGGCGGTTTCCACCGGCTCCGTCTCGCAATCGGCCGTCACTGTAAACTCATGATGCCAGGCTGCCTCTGCCTTTTGCAGGCTGAGGTATGAAGGGGTCAATAAAGCTGCTGTGAGCGCTGATGCTGTAAGTGTCTTGTAAAAATTCATACTATTACCTCCTTTTTGATATGTTCGATAATAGCAAATTTATACAAATAGCAGATTGAGAAATTGTGAATTTTTCATTAAGTGCTAAAAAACGAATCGATGGGATCAAGCAGAACCGTCTATGAAATTTGCAGCAATGGCGCGTTTCAAAAAATGATTCAGAAAGCCCGGCCTTTTTTCAAGAGGCCGGGCCGTACATGTTCAGTGTGTCTTCTCGGATGTGACAGGGATGTATATATCAAATTCAGGTTCATTTAAATCTTGATTCATCGGGTAAAATTCCATGTGTGTGAAAGCTTCTGTGTTTACTTCATAGCCCTGATCTCTCACCCATTGATAGGCTTTTTGATAGGTTGCTTCTGGAAGCTCGTGTCGGGGATGCCAAGTATGTGCGTATGTCTGAGGAGGGACTTGAAAGCTGATCATTCCTTCCGGAAGGGTGTCAGCCCGCCCATCCGTTTCCATTAAGATATAGAAAGTGAATCCTTCTCCGCCTTGATGGTTTGAAATGGCCCACATCCCCCTGTCCTCCCGAATGCCGCTTATTTCTCCGTAACGGTTCCTCAAGCGCCGGATGATGCCGTGCAGCTTTTTCGCGCGGGCTTCTTTAAATGTAACGGTTTGTGTAAAGCCGACACCGGTAAATCCGCATTTTTCTATTTTTTTGATGTCCAAGCCAGATCCTCCCATTCTTTAAAATATCATTCAATTATTCTCTAAACAAAAAGCGAATCCTTCAAATAGACAATAAAAAGCAGCCTGCCGCAATGACAGGCTGCTAGATTGTTTATTTTACACCCTTCATAAACTGCTGAATTTTCGGTGAAAGCATAAAGAGAAGGACGCCTAATAGAATCGCTATGCCGCCTATGATGCCGAAGTAGGCGATTTCCGTATCTTCGCTGTAAAATCTGACGACCTGAGCGTTGATGGCCTGTGCGGAGGCGTTTGACAGGAACCATAAGCTCATCGTCTGCGCCGAGAAAGCCGCCGGTGCAAGCTTTGTCGTTGCTGACAGACCGACTGGCGAGAGACACAATTCTCCAAGCACGACAATCAGAAAGCTGAGCACAAGCCACATAGGATTTGCCAGTGTTTCAGTGCCGTTGATGTAGGCAGGGAAAATCATGACGATGAATGACAAGCCCGCGAACACGAGGCCGAGAGCGAATTTCGTCGGTGTTGCCGGCTGCCGTTTTCCAAGCCGCATCCAGATCCAGGCGAAAACAGGCGCCAGTGCGACGATGAACAATGGATTCAACGACTGGAACCAGGATGAATGCAATTGAATCCCTAAAAATTCTAAATGAGTGCGTTTATCCGCGTAAGTAGCCAAAATATTTGAACCCTGTTCCTGAATCGCCCAGAACATCATGGACGCGATAAAGAGCGGAATATAGGCGACTAGACGTGAACGTTCATCAATTGTCGTTTTGGAGCTCTTATACATCACAATGAAATAAATGAGCGGTATCAAAATACCCAAAACGCTGACGATCATAGTAAATAATTTGATTGTCATAACGCCGGTCATGATTAAATAGCCAAAGACCACAGCGATAATCAGTGCGCCTATTCCGATGCCCCCGAACACTTTTTTCCTTTCGGCAGGTGTCAGCGGATTCGGTACTGTTCGTCCCGCAGGTCCGAGGCTTTTCTTTCTCGTCGCGATGTAAGTGACGAGTCCGAGAAACATTCCGATGGCAGCAAGGCTGAATCCAAGGTGGTAGTTATAGGTTTGGCCGACGGTTCCGACAATGATCGGTGCGAGGAATCCGCCAAGGTTGATGCCCATGTAGAAAATACTGAAACCGGAATCGCGACGTGTATCCTCAGGGCTGTACAGGTCGCCGACAACGCTTGAAACGTTTGGCTTCAAAAGGCC
Source organism: Bacillus sp. NSP9.1 (assembly GCF_000465465.2). Classification (NCBI taxonomy): domain Bacteria; kingdom Bacillati; phylum Bacillota; class Bacilli; order Caryophanales; family Bacillaceae; genus Bacillus; species Bacillus sp. NSP9.1. The sequence goes on along the minus strand of NZ_CP048273.1, from coordinate 4,129,615 downwards.
CGTTCCGATAATGATCAGGAACATGCTGATGAAGAAAGCTGTAACACTTCCCGGGAAAGACAAAAGAATGTGACCAAACATGATCAATACACCGCCATAAAATACGGTGTTTGCCGTTCCAAGGAGCCTGTCCGCTATCCAGCCGCCGATAATTCCCGACATATAGACGAGGGAGCCGTATACGGCCATGATTGAGTTGGCTGTCGTCTCACTAAAGCCGAGACCGCCTTTCGTCACTTCGGTATACAAGTAATAGATAAGGATGGCTCTCATTCCGTAGTATGAGAAGCGCTCCCAAAATTCGGTGAAAAATAGAGTGAAGAGACCGCGGGGATGTCCAAAAAACCCCTTTTGCGGAATGTTTTGAAAAATTTCTTTTTGATGATTTGACATTCGCAATACTCCTTCTTTTCTGAGCTTATAAAAATCATATTCTTATATAATGTTCGTGTCAATACACCTTCGAATGATTTGTCATTCAGTAGATGGCGAGACATGCTTTAGAAGCGCTTTATACCAAGTCTTAAAAAAGTTTTCCAAGAAAGTCTATATTAAAAGATTTTTTAATAAAATTTTATCTATTTTTGTACAAGCAAATTTGCTCAATTTGCATATACATGTTAAGAAAAGGTTTTCAGGAAGGAGGTAAAAGCAGCGTGCTGCAGCAGCAACCCGAAGAGATGTGGATGACTGTTGTCGATGTGACCAAATTTGGAGCGGTCGGCGACGGTCAAACGGATTGTACAGAGGAAATCAATGAATGCTTAAGGTGGACAAAGTCTATGGGCTACAGCACTGTCTGGATCCCAAATGGCACGTATTTGATCGACGGGACGCTCAATGGGGATCAGGCGTTTCCGTTTCGGAATGCAGGAATCAATGTTCCAAGCGATATCACGATTCTAATGGATGCTGAAGCCGTTATCAAAGTCAAACCTAACCGTTCATGGGGGTACTCTGCTTTTTATATAGGCGGAAGATCCAATATTAAAATTTCCGGGGGCAACATCATAGGGGACAGAGATGAACACACGTATACCCCGTCACCGAGGCCGACCCATGAATGGGGCTTTGGCATTTGTATCGAAGGGTCTAAAAATGTGCTGGTCGAACATGTAAGAATCGCCGATTTCACAGGCGACGGCTTGATTATCAGCTCCGGCGGCCAGAACTATCAACCTTCCGAGCATATCAAGGTCATCGATTGTGACATCAGGCGTTCGCGAAGAAATAACATCTCGATCACAGGCTGTGATTTTGTCCTTGTCGAGAGATGCAGGATCGAGGATGCCGGAACAGGCAATGGGACAGCTCCGCGCTTTGGCATCGATATCGAAGGGTACAGTGAAGGAGACATCGTGTATGAAGAACCCGTCAATGTGACGATACGAAACAATTCTTTTAAAGGCAATGTCAAAAGCGCGGTCTCCAATTACAATGGAACATCCGTTTTAATCGAAGGCAACTTTGCCGACGGAACGATATCTTATGGCTATGGGACCCGGACGACGATCGCAAACAATGTGATCAAGAAAAATGCTGAAAACAGAGAGCAGACAACAGGAATTGCCGGTTTGGGGACCGGGGTTTTGGAAGAAAGAAGTGACGCGGTGATCACAGGTAACTTGATTTCCGGGTTCTCGACAGGTATGGACCTTCGCGGAAAAAGCATTCTCGTCACAGGAAACAAGATTCAAGGCTTTGAAAACACCGGAATCCTTGCTTATCAAGCCTCGGATACTTTTATTGAAGGTAATGATATTGAAAACGGCATCGGGGAAACAAAGAACGGCACTGCTTTTGGCATCACACAGTCAGACAATATCATCTTTTCCAACAATAAGATCCATCATGTCATGCTGGCGGTGAGAAGCACAGGCACTGATGTCGAGATCAAAGACAACGTCATCAGGCAGTTTTCCAGAGGCATCTGGGTGTCACAGGGAAACGCGGTCATCGAAAATAATTCTATTTCCCCGGCGGGGTTTCAAATCGCCCCCGAATCATATGCCATTTCCGTTACAAACACGGCCTCTGTCACCATTCGGCATAACACCATCTCCCGTTTTAAAAACTTCCCGATCTACTGTACGACAAATCAGAAAACGAAAATCATCAGCAATATCATTGAAGATTCACCGCTCATCGTGACGGTGTTCCTTTCCGCAGGCTCCCATGAAATAACAGGCAACTCGATTACGCTCGCCAGACCGTCGGGACCGGCGATGGTCCTCTATCTCAGCCAGTCGCAAGGCTCCTCTATCATAGATAACACCATCCAGAGTCAAACGGCCGGCAGGATCACAGCCATCCAAACCGATACTTCAAGAAATTCGCTGATCGCTGGGAACACGATCATCAATGGGATGATCCATTCCCATCCGACCGATACGGTCAGCGGCAATATCGAGGTATGACAACATAAGCTCCCTGTTGTCGGGGAGCTTATTTTTTAGGTTGTTTTTTTCTCTTGCTCATCGCATTATCGATCGCCTCCGCTAAAACAACCAATATATAAAAGAGGATGACGACCCATTCGCCCACTTCCAATATGGCAAACGTCAGATTATTGTGCAGGGCTTCAGGCAGATTCATTCCCTGCCATATGTCAAGCAAGACGGAAAAAGTCATCAGACAGAAGAACAGCAAAATCGTTATACCGATGAGTTTCACTTTCGACCACGCTCCGTTCTCCGTTATGTTTTCTGTTTTCATAAAGCGTTATTCGCAGGGAATAGTATAAATGTACTTTTGTCAAGGAAACATATGAAAAACAAAAAAGGGGATTCTGACAGCCATGCCATTCTTTTTTAAAGGTCGTCCCAAAACAGAAAAAAAACGAGAATCTCTGATGAGCGATGATAAAACGCCGGAAAGCAGCCATGTCCATGGCTTGGTTCGGTTTTCACTTGCCGAAAATCTCGATGTTATCAAAGAAATCACCGGAAACAGCGCGGATGTCGTCACCCGCAAGGTGAAAACAGGCGTCGATGGAGAAATAGAAGTAGCCGTGGTGTATATCGGCGGCATTACCGATGAGAAAGCGATACACGATTTTTTGCTTGAATCGATCCTGAATGCCGCGGAGCTGAAGGAGAAGGAGAGCGGCTTTGAGGTTCTTGAGGTGATTGCCGGGGACGCCGTCGCACTTGGCGGGGTGAAGCGGGAGAAACAGCTCGATCACATTCTGAATTCGCTGATGGCCGGAAGCACGGTCATTTTTGCTGAAGGGACGCAGAGCGCGGTCGTCACCAGCACAAAAGGCGGGGAAAAGCGCTCCATCAAAGAACCGGAAAACCAGCAGGCGTTTCGCGGGCCGCGCGAAGGTTTTATTGAATCGCTTGATACGAATATCGCAATGGTTCGGAAAATCATCAAAAACCCCAATCTTTGGGTCGAAAAAGTGAACATGGGCAGCGTCACCAAAACGGATGTCGCAATCATGTACATCAATGGAATCTGCAATAAAAAAACGGTCAAAGAAGTGAAAAAGAGACTCGCGGGAATCGAGATGGACAGCATTCTCGAATCAGGCTATATCGAACAGTTTATAGAGGATGTCTCCTTCACGACTTTTCCGACGGTTTATCACACTGAAAGACCGGATATGGTGGCGGGAAACCTGCTTGAAGGAAGAATCGCGATTCTTGTTGACGGAACACCGTTTGTCCTGCTTGTTCCGGCTGTTTTTATTCAATTTTTTCAATCTGTTGAAGACTATTACTCCCGATTTGATATCGCGACATTTATCCGTTTTTTGCGCGTTCTCATCTTTTTTATATCATTGATCGCTCCCGCCGTATATGTCGGTGCGACGACGTTTCACCAGGAAATGATTCCGACACAGCTTCTCGTCGTCATTGCCGCACAGCGTGAAAATGTTCCTTTTCCGGCTGTGGTGGAAGCTTTGATCATGGAAGTATCATTTGAAATTTTGCGTGAAGCGGGCATCCGCCTTCCGAAAGCGATCGGCTCTGCGGTCTCGATTGTGGGCGCCATCGTCATTGGCCAGGCGTCGGTTCAAGCGGGGATCGTGTCTCCGGCGATGGTTATCATCGTCGCCATCACCGCAATATCAAGTTTTGCGACACCATCCTTTGCGATGGCCATCTCCGCCAGGCTGATTCGTTTTTTCTTCATATTGGCCGCGTCGACGACAGGCTTTTTCGGGATTATTTTAGGGCTGATCGTCATGTTTGTCCATTTATGCAGCATTCGCTCCTTCGGTGTTCCATATATGACGCCTTTTGCGCCGTTTGTCTCCAAAAATTGGGGAGATTCTATTGTCCGCGCCCCTTGGTGGACGCATGAGGAAAGGCCTGATTTGATCGGCAATGATAATAAGCTCCGCCAAGGAAAAGATCAGAAGCCCAATGCACCGGATTCAAGCGAAATGAAGATAAAGCAAAAAGAAGGTGACCAAAATGAAACGTAGGCTGGCCATCTTGTTCATGCTTGCTGCCGTTTCCCTTTTTTTGACGGGCTGCTGGGATAAACGGGAATTGACCGACTTGTCGCTCGTTTCAGCTATCGGTATTGACAAGGGTGAAAAATCGAAATATGTGATGAGCTTTCAGATCGTCAATCCCAATAGCGCCGCCGGCGGACTGCAGGGTGGACAAGGGGGAGACAGGCCGCCCGTATCAAACTATTCGGTCGCCGGGAACAACCTGACGGAAATGAGCCGCCATGCTTCGACGAAAATTTCCAGGGAGCTCTATTATTCCCATACAAACCTTGTTGTCGTCGATGAAGCACTCGCTAAAGATGAAGGGATCATTAAAATACTTGACGTTCTTGACCGTGACACCGATTTTCGCGCAACAGCGACGATTATCATTTCACACGGAAAAAAAGCGAGAGATTTAATCAAGGCGCTGACACCGATCGATAAAATTCCCTCAAACAAAGTGAACAAAACATTGCAATTCACGGAACAGGATCTTGGAGAGCATATGAAGACAAGCGTTCAAGATGTGATCAAATGTTTAACCTCTCAAGCGAGGCATCCGGTCATTCCGTCATTCAAACTGGTGGGCAGCACACAGAAAGCCGAAAAGATGGAAAATGTTCAGTCCACCGCCCCGTCAGCAACGGTTGAAGCCGACGGCTTAGCGGTGATCAAAGAGGGAAAGCTCGTTGATTACCTTAATGGTAAAACCGCAAGAGGCGTTCTGTGGATTCGGAACAAAATAAAACGGACCTATATTACGCTTTCATTAGACAATGAAGAGCAGTCTGTCACTTACGATGTCATTCGCCAGAAGACCAATGTCTCGGCAAGGCTGAAAAACAACCGGCCGGCCATTTCCGTTCATGTAGAAGTGGAGGGGGATATTGGCGAAGTCGGCGTTCCCATCAGCCTGGAAGATCCGAATGTCCTTGATCGAATTGAGAAGCGGACAGCCAAAAAAATAAAAAAGGAACTGCAGCACACGATCGATATCGTCAAACAGCATAAAACTGATGTTCTTCAATTCGGTGATGTCGTCTATCGATCATATCCGGCGCTTTGGAATAAAATCGAGCCCGAGTGGAGCAACCGCTATTTTCCTGATTTGGATGTCGATATTACGGTAAATGCTTATGTGCGCAGAACGGGATTAAGAAGCGACCCGAACATATTGAATCATAGGGAAGGCCGTTCATGACGAAAAAAGGAGGGGATTTTAGATGGAAAAAGCAAAAATCAGTGCGAGCCAGCTGTTTGTGCTGATTATTCTGTTTGAACTCAGCAGTTCCCTGCTGATATTCCCCGGCCAGTCTGCAGAGCAGGACGCATGGCTGGCGATTCTGTTTGGAACAGTCGGCGGCCTTGCTCTGTTTTTAATGCATCATTATTTTTATCAGGTCAATCCGGATATGACTCCTTATGATACAGTGATGCAGATGTTTGGAAAGCCGATCGGCTGGACCATTTCATTTCTTTACATTATTTACTACAGCTACATTGCAGCGCGCGTGTTGCGCGATTTTGGCGAAATGCTGCTTACTTCAGCCTATCCGAACACGCCGATCGTTTTTGCAAACGGACTCTTGATTGCGGTTTGCATTTATACCGTCAGAAAGGGGATCGAAGTATTAGCGAGAGCCGGTGAACTGCTGTTTGGCATCATGTTTGTGATCGCGGTCGCAGGCTTTCTTCTGATCGTTTTTTCCGGTTTGATCGATCCGCGCCAGCTGCTGCCCATCCTTGGAGACGGTATCAAACCAATGTTGAATGCCGCGCTGACGGAAACCTTGTATTTTCCGTTTGGAGAGATCATCGTTTTTACGCTCATCATGCCGTACATCAGCGAGCCGAAAAAAGTCAAAAAAGCCGGTTTGTGGGCGATCGCGATCAGCGGAGCTGTTTTGTCCCTCAATGTGGCCATGAACATCAGCGTGCTCGGCGTCGATCTGAATATGCGCTCCCGCTTTCCGCTGCTCAGCACGATCCAAACGATTCAAGTGGCTGAGTTTTTGGATCGGCTTGATGTCATTTTTATGCTTGTTCTCGTCATTGGCGGCTTCTTTAAAATGAGCGTTTTCATGTATGCCGTCACTGAAGGAATCTCCATCTTATTCAAAGTGAAGCATTCGTCAAAAGTCGTTCACGCCGTCGGGATTGTGATATTAATTTTGTCGGTCTCCATAGCCAGCAACATTTCTGAGCATGTCAAAGAAGGAATTCAATTTGTGCCATTATACATACACTTGCCGATGCAAGTGATATTTCCGGCTTTCATGTGCCTTTTTGTGTATTTTAAAACAAGAAAGCGAAAAAAAGTGTAAAGTTGATGTTGACCTCAACCTTAGGTCACCCCTTAAGATTACATACCGAGGTGAAGTTTACATGCTTTATACGGTAAAAGAGGTTGCAAGATTGGCCAATATCACGATCAAAACGCTGTATCATTATCATAAAATAGGTCTTTTGTGTCCGACTAAGGTAACGGAAGCCGGCTACCGCCTGTATGGAATCAAAGAGCTCGAACGGCTGCAGCAGATCCTGTTTTATCGCGAGCTGGAATTTCCCCTCAAAAAAATTCAACAAATCTTAGACGGTGAAGCTGATCGATTGACACTTTTACGGGAGCAAAAAAAGCTTTTCCTCTCCAAAATGAAGAGGATGGAACAGCTTTTGGAGACGCTTGAGCAATCGATCAGGCACGCCGGGAAAGGAGAAATGATGGATCAGGAAGCGATGTTTAAAGGTTTTTCCAGCAGTGAAGAATGGGAGGAAGCGCTCGATGAGCAGAGGCAGTATTTGCAAGAGATGTATGATGTGGATATTCTGAAAGGTGAGCCGATCAAAGCGGAAGAGATGAACGAAAAAGCCGAGGAAGCCAGCCGTTTCATGAGCGGGATGGCTGAGGCGCTAAAGAACGGTTTAAAACACGACCATGAACAAGTGCAGGCTTCGATTAAACAGCACATCGGTTTTTTAGGTATCACGGCGCAAGACTTTCAGGCGCAGACCCGTTTCTTTATAGAAGACGATTTTCACCGCGGTGTGCTTGAAAGCCAGCAGACAGGACTGTCCTATTATATGATGGCGGCGGCAGAAGCGTTTGCCGTCTAAAAAAAGCGGTGTCCCGTATGAGGCGGGGTTCTCATCTGATCTTGATGTTGCAAACAGATTCTTAAATTCCTGCTGAGGGGCATATTTCATTCCCTCTCAGGGTAGATACCCACTATTCTTGTTGCTACAATGAAACTAAATCATAATGTATAATCAATATACAATCAGTATACACTTCTATTCTCAAACACAGATCGAGCAGACATGAATATAATTTATTCTGAAGAGTATATTGTAAATACAAAAAGATCGAAGATGCTCGCTACATCTCCGATCGGCAATAGAATAGCTCCTGTAAGGGAGTCGGCTTTTGTCCAATCAAGGGTAGGAACGCCTAGATGTCGGAGTCTGGGGCGTTCTTACTTTTTTTTTCGAGAAACGATGGGCAAGCGACAGAATCCCTACAATCAAGATTCATCATTAACTGAATTGCGCTTTCCACATCCATGTTCTCACCTCCCTCTTGCTAAACTGGAGGTGAGCCGAACACCCCTGCAAGAAGCCGATCTATTTCTATATTTAACTTTAAAGGAAGCTGCAAATAAATAAAAGACCCTCCTCTTTTTTCATGTAGTGTCCCTGAATCCTCCTTTTGGTAGCTGTGTGTTAGTGTCAGTATCATTACAATCAATGTCCCGAACAACGGAATTAATTGAAATGCAGTCCCTTCCTCTCAAAATAAATTTCGTGATCTCACCTCCTTTTTTTCAAAACAAAGTTTTTTGAAATTAAGTGTAAAAATTTTTTACTTCTATCGAGTCTCATTAAGATATATGAGCAGAGTGTGACATTTTAAAATAAAGACCGCCATCCTTTTTTAAGGTGGGGGCCTATCAGTTAAGGTTCATTTATTAAGATTTCATCGCATTCTATGCATTTTACCGCGATTTCCTTTTTAGAAGTGTTTAAACTTTCCAGGCTTTTTCTCTTCTTGCTGCTTTCCAGCCTCGTCGTGAAATCCTTTTTGCGCAATGCCGTGCTGGTGTTTTCATGTAAGATCACTCCTGAATTTAAAAACCCGAACAAAACAGCTGCCAGGCCCAATTAAGATAAAACCAAAATGAAAAATGTTGGCCGTTTTTCAGGTCCTCGCTTAAGAAGCGGAAAGGCGGCAGTTGTTTTTTTGAATGCTATTTCCGGGCCGTTTTCATTAATCGTCGTCATCAAGATCCAAGAAGCGGCGTTCTCAAGGCATGAGGACGCCGCCGTTTCAACGAGGTGTGTAAAACGGGTATGTGCGGTCAAAGCCTGCGAAGCTTTTAGCCGGCCGTTTGTCTATGCTTGATCGTAAAGCTGCCTCTTGAAAGCCTGATGTTGACGTCAGATACTTTTGCGATTTGTTCGTCATGGGTCACCATGATGACGCATTTGTTTTCTTGATGGGCCAGGTTTTGAAAGAGGCGGACGATGTCTTTCGATGTATCTTCATCCAGGTTGCCCGTCGGTTCATCGGCGACGATCAGATCGGCGTCACAGCAGAATGCACGGACGATGGAAACCCGTTGCTGCTGTCCGCCGCTCAGCGTCAGCACCTTTTGCCGCGCTTTCTCTTCGCTGATGCCGACTTTCTCCAGCATCTCCAAAGCGTACTGCTCCGTGTTTTTGATTTTTGAGCGCGTAATCTCCATGGCTGACGTAATATTTTGCAGGGCCGTCATGTATGGCAAAAGATTATAGGACTGAAAAACGATTGATACATATTGATTGCGAAAATTGGTTAATCCGATCTTGGAAATCGTTTTTCCTTTATAAAGAATCTCGCCTTCTTTTGGAACATCAAGCCCTCCGGCAAGAGATAAAAAGGTGGTTTTGCCGGAACCGGAAGTTCCGACAATCGTGTAAAACCGGCCTTGCTTAAATTCGATATTGACGTCTTCGAACAGAGATTGTTCTTGATCTTTGTACCAGTAGCAAACATCTTTAAATTCTAAAATATTGCTCATGTTTTTCCCTTCTTTCTATTCTTGTTTTGTTAAAATCGTTTTCGGATGGAGTCGTAAAACAGAGATCGACGGCAGCAATGTTGCAAGTACAGCGATTAACAGGCCGATGCCGCCCAGCGCCATCATATCGCTGAGTGATACGTGAATATTCAGCTGGTCAATCGCTTCGACTTGTGCGGAGCTTTGTCCAAAGAATCCGCCGTCAGGCATACCGCCGCCTGCCATTTCGCCCGCGGACTGGCTGTCTGATTGCTCAAGCTGCTGGGACAGGAGCTGATTGCCGATTTGACCTGCAATAAAATTGCCGGTTAATGCGGAAATGCCGATGGCCAGGACTGCGATCATCAAAATTTCGGTCAAAAATTGCCCGATCAGTTTCCAGCGCTTCTCACCGATCGCCATCAAGACGCCCATTTCGTATTTTCTTTCCCTGATCGACATCATCACGATCAGCCCGAGGATCACCGCTCCGGCAATCGTGACGAGATAGACGACATTTTTGGAGAAGGAGGCCACATTTTCGATCGGACCGACCATCTGCTGGTACAATTGATCATTTGCATCCAATGTGAATGTATCTAAATCGATGCCGGTTTTCTTGGCCGCCGCGATGAACGCGTCGATGTTGGAAGCATCGTCCATGTTGTATACGGCTTCGTCAATCGTGTTTTTATAATCGTCTCCTTTTAAGGTTGACGCAACTGTAGACGGTGTATAGATTTTGTTGTACGGGTTTAAAAAGGCGAAGTTTTGCGCCTGGTTATCTCCTGAAGACGTCGTTTTGTAAATACCTACAACCTTCAATGTGATTGTTGTGTCTTCATCTGTGCTTGCTTTGACTTTGATCGTGTCACCGACTTCCAAATCATTTTCATCTGCGAGCGTTTCTTCAATCACGGCGACCTTTTGCTTCACATCATCTTCTGTCAAAGCGCGTCCCTTCGTGATTTTTGAAGTGCCGTCGGAGAATTCGTCAACCAGTGCCGTGCTTGTGACACCTTCGATCGATACGTCCGCCTGCATCATCTGACGTCCGCCTTGTTCATTGCCGCCAGGTCCGGCAGACTGCTGGCTGTCAGTATTAGATGAATCGGAATCCTCATCACCGCTTTCAATCGGATCGAAATTGTCCGCTAAAGCAGATGTTGAGGAGATAAAATTATAGCTTTTGACATGGTCAAGCTTTGCCAGTGTTTCAGCTGATTTGACGGAAACAGGTGTGGATGCAAACCTTTTACGGGTTCCTGATTCCTGCTGTTCCTTCATCATTTTTTCTCTGTCCACTTGGTAAGTGACACTGCCTCCCAGCTGTTCTCTCGCCAATTCACTCGACTTTGTAGCGGCTGACTGGATCGAAAGTCCCGTCAGCACCAAAACGCAAATCATCGTAAAGACAAACAGTTGCAAAAGGGTTTTCCCTTTCTTCGATTTCATGCTCCAAAAGGCGCGCTTGAAAAAATTCATAGCATTTTATTCCCCCATTTATATGATTGTGGTGATTGTCCATTCGGGGCAGCAGGACTTTTTCCTTACTGCCTGATTTCATATTAGACGCAACTTATGAAAAAATTATGACCAAACTGTTGCCAGTCCTTTAAATGTTCAGGAGAGAATTGAGAATTCAGAGAACGATGTGTAAAATGAATCTAATGTTTGACTAGCGGAGGCCGTTGACAATGAAAATATTAATGATAGAAGATAATTTGAGCGTATGCACGATGACGGAAATGTTTTTTGCGAAAGAAGGCTTTGAGACGGAATTTGTCCATGACGGACTTGAAGGATATAACCGCTTTAAATCGGGCAATTGGGATTTATTGATCATTGATATCATGCTGCCGTCAATGGATGGGGTTACGATTTGCAAAAAGGTCAGGGAAGAAAGCACCGTACCGATCATCATGCTGACGGCTAAGGATACGGAGTCCGATCAGGTGCTCGGTTTTGAACTCGGTGCTGACGATTATGTGACAAAGCCGTTCAGCCCTTTGGCGCTTGTGGCGAGAATCAAAGCGGTGAGCCGCAGATATCAAAACACCGGGCAGCAGGCTCCCGCTGATGATGATATCCTTGAAACCGAGCATTTTAGAATCAATAAAAAGACGAGAGAGGTATTTTTAAACGAAGAGCAAATTAAAAACTTGACCCCGAAAGAGTTTGACTTATTGTATTATCTGGTGCAGAGTCCGAAACAGGTGTTTTCAAGAGAGCAGCTGCTTGAGCAGGTGTGGGGCTACCAGTTCTACGGAGATGAGCGGACGGTTGACGTTCATATTAAAAGGTTGAGGAAAAAGCTTGGCAGCGATTCACGCCCATTTCTGTATACCGTATGGGGAGTGGGGTACAAGTTCGATGAAGATTAAATATCTCTATCAGCTGCTGGCCAGCCATATCAGTATTTTAATATTGGCGTTTCTCATCACAGGAGCGGTATTTTCACACTTTGTCAAAAACTTTGCATACGAAAGCAAGGTTGACGAACTGACGTCCTACGGCTACCGGATCATGGGCGAAATGGAGATGCGGCCGAAAGGGGCGCCGGCCATTATGAAACCTTTTGAAGAAATTTTAAGAAGCAGGAAGATCAGTTTCTTCCTTTTTAATGAAAAAAAAGAAGTTCTGATGACTCCTCAAGACTTGCGGCCGCGAAAATTGCTGCTGAGCGATGAAGAGTGGAAAGAGCTTCAAGACGGGAAGGCCGTTGTCGTCAAAACCGATATGAACCGTTTTAATGAGGAAGTATCGGTCGTGGCGCTGCCCAACATCGTCAACAACGAATTTCAGGGGGGCATTCTTCTGACGGCACCGATCAGCGGGACGGAGGAAATGATCGGCGAAATGAACCGCTTTATGCTTTATACGGCAGCCGGTGTGATCTTAATTGCCTTTCTTTTGAGCTGGCTGACGTCCAAGTTCCATGTCAGCCGCATACAAAAGCTTCGCGATGCGACGAAAAAAGTCGCCGCAGGGGATTATAACATTCATATCGAAAATCGCAATTTGGATGAAATCGGCAGTCTGGGCACCGACTTTAATACGATGGCTCGGAAGCTCAAAAGCTCAAGCGAAGAAATCGACCGGCTGGAAAAACGGAGAAGGCAGTTTATCACAGATGTGTCCCATGAATTAAAGACACCTTTGACGACGATCAGCGGTTTGGTGGAAGGGATGAACAGCCAGACCATACCGGAAGATCAGCAGGAAAAATGTTTGAAGCTGATTACGGAGGAGACGAAAAGGCTGATTCGCCTCGTCAACGAAAATCTGGATTATGAGAAAATCCGCTCCAACCAAATAACATTGGAAAAACTGCATTATCCGCTGATCGAAGTGTTTGAAATCATTAAAGAACAGCTGGCGATCCAGGCGGAAGAAAAACATAATCAGCTGATCCTTGATGTGGAGGATCATGTGATGGTGAATGCCGATTATGACAGGCTCATTCAAATCCTTGTCAACCTGACGAAAAACAGCATTCAATTCACCTCAAACGGAACCGTTTGGCTGAGGGGAAGGGAAGACTACAAAGAAACCGTCATTGAAGTGGAGGATAACGGAATCGGCATCGATCAGAACGATATTGAGAACATTTGGGATCGTTTTTATAAAGCCGATTTATCGCGGACGAACACCCCTTACGGAGAGTATGGACTGGGGCTGTCCATCGTCAGACAGCTTGTCGCGCTTCACAACGGGACCGTCGAAATTGAGAGCGAGAACAACAAAGGAACGAAATTTGTGATCCGTCTCCCTTTGACATCGAGGGATGATGGTTAAGCAGCTTTGACAACGTCAGGCTGCTTTTTTTGCTGAATAAAAAGAACCCCTAAACTGGAACGTTTAAGGGTTGGCAAGCTAAGCTTTGATTTTGAACTTCTGAATGAGATCCTGCAATTCTTCGGCGTTTTGCGCAAGGATCTGGGATGAAGCTGCGATTTCTTCCATTGAAGCGAGCTGCTCCTGTGTTGCCGCACTGACTGTTTGCGTGCTTTCCGCGGCTGTTTCCGCCACTTCTTTCACACCGTTAATCGCGGTTTCGATTTCCTCTGTGCCGGCCGTCAGGTTTTTCACCAGGTCTGTCACACCGTTAATCTGCGCGGCCACTCCTTTAATCGCATTCTCGATTTTATGGAACGCGCCGCCGGCTTCATTGACGACGACAAGTCCTTCTTTGACTTCGCCGGTTGCCGAAACAACCGTATTCATCGTTTGTTTTGTATCATTTTGAATAATCGTGATCAACTTTGTAATCTGTTCTGCGGAGTGTGCGGATTGTTCCGCCAGCTTTCTGACCTCATCAGCGACAACGGCAAACCCTTTACCTTGTTCCCCCGCTCTGGCCGCTTCGATGGCCGCGTTTAATGCGAGCAGATTCGTCTGTTCTGCGATGCTCGTAATGACTTCAGTAATATTCCCGATTTCATTTGAACGGTCTGACAAATGCTTAAATGCTTCTGAGAGTGAGGCAACCGTTTCATTAATGGACTGCATCTGTGAGCTGACTTTTTGCATGACCGCCGTTCCTTCGAGCGACATTTGCGCGGTTTGATCAGCGGTTGCCGCCGCTGTTTCTGCATTGGAAGAAATTCTTCCGGCAAACTCCGTCATTCCTTTAATGATGGTTCTGCTGTTTTCGACACTTTCCGCCTGTTTGTCAGAGCCTGCTGCAAGCTCTTGAATGGTCGAAGAAATATATTCGCTTGCTTTCGTGCTTTCCTCAGCACTCGCGCTTAACTCTTGGGAAGAGGAGGCCACTTGATGAGACGTTTCACCAACCGTTTCAATGATCGAGCGGACGCCCGCCACCATATTGTTGAATGAAGATGTCAATAAGCCCAGTTCATCTTTTGATTGATACGTTCCTTCAACTGTAAAATCACCTTGCTCTGTTTTGGCAAACAATTTTTGAATGTCTCTTATCGGCTTGGCGATCAGCCTTGTGATTAAAAGGCCGATTGTGACAGATAAAATAAGAGCAGCAGCAATCACAGCGATGAGAAGCATGGTAAGCGAACTGGCTTCTTTAGCATCTTGCTGATAAATCGTTTTTGCGTTCTCAGCATTCAGCGTTTGAATCTCTTCAAGCTGTTTAGCGACAGCCTCTCTCTGAGGCTCCATATCTTTCAGGTAGACGTCATACGCCTCCTTGTTTTTGTTATCTATCGCAAGGCTCTGCATCTGCTTGCTGATGTTTTGCAAATCCGTATATTCGCTTTTAAAGCTCTCATACTTTTCCGATAGATTGTCCATTAAATTCAGTTGATTGATTTTTTCCATGATGGACGTGTTTTCTTCGTTTTTTTCATTGATGTTTTTTTGCAAGGTTTCATTTCGGTTTTTGTCTTTCGTTACCATCAATTCAAAGTTGTACGTATCAAGTTCAAGGTTGTTGGCTCTTAGTTTTGCAAATAACTGATTGGGGATTAATTGCTCTTGATAAATCAACTCCGAGCCATTTGAAATTTTGTTCAATCCTCTGATGCCCTGGATGCCGACGATGGCTAAAGCAAGCGCGGAGATGATGATGATAATAAATAGCTTGCTTCTAATCTTGATGTTTTTTAGCAGGTTCATATTTTTTCTCCCGTCGTTTATTTACTATAGATATCGGTCTGTGAAGAGCGGTTGTGAAGAGAACTCATATGAAATTTCCGATATGCAAATAAAGGAACGGGAATATGTTCTCACAACAAAAAAACCCCATAAAAAAAGGGGTTTTTTACACGAGCACTTTCGCGAAGAATTCTTGATATAAGGCGCGGACCGCTTGCTTTTCCTGCGCTTCTTTGACACCGAACATCATGCTGACTTCTGATGAGCCCTGATTGATCATTTCAATATTGACATGTGCGTCAGACAGAGCTTTTGAAGCTCTCGCCGTCGTTCCGACATTATGGCGCATCGCCTCACCGACCACCATGATCAAAGCGATATTGTGTTCGATCGTCACTTCATCGGCGTCCAGTTCTTTCTTGATCCGTCTGGTGACCCGCTCTTCAATCGTTTCATCCATTTGATCCTGCCGCAAAATAATCGTGATGTCATCGATGCCTGAAGGGATGTGCTCATATGTCAGACCGTCGTCTTCAAGGATTTGCAGAACGCGGCGTCCAAATCCGATTTCACGGTTCATCAAATATTTGCTGATGTAAATGCTGCAAAAGCCGCTGTCACTGGCGATTCCGACGACCGGACCGTTGGTGTTGTCCCGCTCAGCTACAACTCTTGTCCCTTCTGCGGCCGGATTGTTCGTATTTTTGATCTGAACCGGGATGCGGGCGCGGAAAGCCGGGATCAGAGCTTCATCATGAAAAACGGAAAAGCCGGCATAAGACAATTCGCGCATTTCCCGATAGGTGAGTTCGCGAATTTCTTTCGGGTTGGAAACGATTGACGGATTGACGGAATAAACGGCATCAACGTCAGTGAAATTTTCATAAAGCTCGGCTTTCAGGCCGTTTGCCAAAATCGAACCTGTAATATCGGAACCGCTTCGCGAGAACGTAATGACTTCGCCTTTCTGGTTGAAACCGAAAAATCCCGGAAAGACAATGATCCCCTTGTGCTCTCTCAGGCGAAACAGGTTGTCATATGATTCGGGCAGCACCTGGGCGTTGCCTGGTTCACTCGTTACAAAAAGGCCGGCGTCTTTTGGACTGACATATTCGGCTTCAATTCCCCGATGCCGGAAGTATGCCGCGACCAATTTGGCGTTGTTATCCTCTCCGCTTGCTTTGATCGCATCTATAAATCGTTCGGGATTTTGCTTATCGCCTTCAAGCAGATGAAGCAGATCCCGGCGGATGCGGCTGACCACGTCACCGCCAAGCCCCAGTTCCATTGCGATGTCGGCATATCGCCCGACAATCGTTTCGACAAGCTCGGGCGCTTCCCCTGATAATAAATACTGCCTGGCGCAGTCAATGAGCAGATCGGTTACTTTCGTATCTTGTGCATGGCGTTTCCCGGGGGCTGATACGACGACAGCTCTTCTCTCGGGATCGGAAGTGACGATTTGAAAAACCTTTTCAAGCTGTGCTCCTGTTGCAAGCGAACTGCCGCCAAATTTAACGACTTTCATTCAAGACATCTCCTAAAGTTTAAATTTTCACAATAAATTTAATTTTTATTATCACGCTTTTTACAAGAAGAATCAAGGTTTTTCTTTTCTAAAAGAACAAATGTGTTTTTCAGAAGGACTTTTTGATTGAATGAGCTGCATCATATTGACTATGTCAGAAAAAGTGATAAGATGATGGATGGGTCTTATTGATAATGATAATCATTTGTGGTTGGCTGAGGGGGTATGTTTTTTGTTTGGCAAGGAGGCTTTTGCAGCATGAAATTACGGTATTTATGGCTACTGCTTATCATTCTTTCTTTCTGTTCTGTTTTCATCGGCGTGAAGCCATTATCGCCTTTTGATCTTTTTCATTTGGATAAGGACGACATTCAAACGCTTTACATAAGCAGGATCCCCCGCATGATCAGCATCGTGCTCGCAGGCATGAGCCTCGCCATCTGCGGGCTGATGATGCAGCAGCTGACACGCAATAAATTTGTTTCACCGACGACGGCCGGAACGATGGATTGGGCGAGACTCGGCGTGATCATTGCCATGATGTTTTTTTCTTCGGCCGGGCTTGTGGTGAAAATGCTGTTTGCCTTCGTGTTCGCACTGATCGGCAGCTTTCTGTTTGTCAACGTTTTGGACAGAATCAAGTTTAAAGACGCCGTGTTCATCCCTCTTGTCGGCTTGATGCTCGGAAGCGTCGTCAGCGCGGTCTCGACGTTTATCGCTTATCAGTATAATCTCATCCAAAATCTCAATGCATGGTTTGAGGGTAATTTCTCACTGATCATGAAAGGGCGGTATGAGCTGTTATATCTGAGTATTCCGCTCGTGATCATCGCCTATCTGTACGCCAACAAATTTACGGTAGCCGGAATGGGTGAGAGCTTTGCCGTCAACTTGGGGCTGAATTACAAGCGAGTGGTCAACATCGGCCTGATCATCGTGTCGGTGATCTCATCCGTCGTTATTTTGACGGTCGGGACGCTTCCGTTTCTCGGTCTGATCATCCCAAACATCGTCTCGATTTACCGCGGGGACCATTTGAAAAACAGCCTTCCTCATACGGCATTGCTCGGCGCCGTATTCGTCCTGTTTTGCGACATATTAGGGCGGCTGATCATTTTTCCGTATGAAATTTCCGTCGGTTTGATGGTCGGCATCATCGGGAGCGGCGTATTTCTTTATTTGCTGTTAAGGAGAAAAGCCTATGCGTGATCAAAAGAAAATGTTGATCCTGATCATCATCGCGGCTGTTTGCATCGGCGTATTTCTGTTTTACGGTCTGCCGTCCGTCTGGGAATATGCCCTGCCGCGAAGAATAGCCAAAGTGCTGGCGATGATCGTCGTCGGGACGGCGATCGCGTATTCTTCGATGATCTTCCAGACGATCACAAACAACAGAATTTTAACGCCGAGCATTCTCGGACTTGATTCGCTTTATGTGCTGCTGCAAACGGCCATTATTTACTTTTTCGGTGCAGCGCGATTGGCCGACCTTGGGAAAAACGGCAACTTTCTATTGTCGACGGCCTTGATGATCTGCTTTTCATTTGTGCTGTTCGTCCTGATGTTCCGCCGCGGAGGCAGGCACATCTTTTTGCTTCTGCTTGTCGGGATCATATTCGGCACTTTATTTAGAAGCTTGTCTTCCTTTATGCAGATGCTGATTGATCCGAACGAATTCCAGGTCGTGCAAAGCAAAATGTTCGCCAGCTTCAACAATTTGAATACGGACATCCTGCTGATCGCTTCGGTGCTGATTGTGGCGGTTCTTCTCTATGCCTGGCGGTTCAACCCGTATTTTGACGTGCTGTCGCTCGGCAGAGACCAAGCCGTTAACCTTGGCATCGACTATGACCGGACGGTGAAAAAAATGCTGGTCGTCATCGCCATGCTTGTATCCGTATCAACAGCGCTCGTCGGGCCGATTACCTTTTTGGGACTTCTCGTCGTCAACGTCGCAAGGGAAGTGTTTAAAACATATAAGCACAGCATCCTGATTCCGGGAGCGGTTTTGTTTTCCATCATCGCGCTTGTCGGCGGCCAGTTCATCGTTGAAAAGCTGTTTGGTTTAACGGCGACTTTGGTTGTGATCATTGATTTTATCGGCGGGATTTATTTTATTTACCTGCTGCTGAAGGAGCGTAAAGGATGATAGAAGTTCAACATGTCAGCAAACAATACGGAGGCCAAACCGTTGTTGAGAGTACATCGCTTTCGATTCAAAAAGGGAACATCACCTCTTTTATCGGGCCGAACGGAGCGGGAAAAAGCACGCTGCTTTCCATGATCAGCCGACTGACCGGCATGGATTCCGGAAAAGTGCTGATCGACGGCAAAGAAATCGGTGCTTACAAAAGCCATGACTTAGCTAAAAAAATCAGCATTTTAAAACAGTCCAACCAAATCAACATCAGGCTGACCGTCAGAGAGCTTGTCAGCTTCGGCAGATTTCCCTATTCACAGGGAAGGCTTTCGCAAGAGGACTGGAGATATGTTGATGAAGCGATCGAATATATGAAACTGAAAGACATCGAACATAAGCATTTGGAAGAGCTGAGCGGCGGCCAGTGCCAGCGGGCTTTTATCGCAATGGTCATCGCGCAGGATACCGATTATATTTTGCTTGATGAACCGCTGAATAACCTTGATATGAAACATTCGGTGGAGATTATGAAACTGTTGAAAAATCTCGTCGAAAAGCTCGGCAAAACGATCGTCATTGTCATTCATGACATCAACTTTGCCTCGGTTTATTCCGACAGGATCGTCGCCCTGAAAAACGGGCGGATCGTCAAAGAGGGGCCTGTGGATGAGATCATTCAAACACCGGTGCTGAAAGACATCTATGACATGGATATCCCGATTGAGCAAATCGGAGACCAAAAAATTTGCGTTTATTTTAAAGGATGAGGTGATTATCTTGAAAAAACTATCATTATTGTTAATGGCGCTGGTGACAGTGCTTGTCATCGCGGCGTGCGGAAGCCAATCCGCTGATTCAGGTGCGAAAAAAGGAGAAACGGTCACAATCAAACATGCGAGCGGCTCAACAGATGTACCCAAAAATCCGAAAAAAGTCGTTGTCTTCAATTTCGGAGTGCTTGACACACTTGATGAGCTTGGATTAAGCGACCGCGTTGTCGGCCTTCCGAAGCAAAGTCTTCCGGCTTATCTTAAAAAATATAATGAAAATAAGTATGAAAGTGTCGGCGGACTGAAAGAGCCTGACTTTGAAAAAATTGCTGAACTTGAGCCCGACTTGATCATCATCGAAGGCAGACAGTCGGAACAATATGATGAGTTCAAAAAAATCGCGCCGACGATCGACATTCAGCTTGACCAGAAGAACTATATGAAGAGCTTTAAAGAAAATACCGAAAACATCGGCAAAATCTTCGGCAAAGAAGATGCTGTAAAGGATGAGCTGGCGAGAATTGATAGCCAGGCAGAGAAAGTCAACAAACTGGCTAAAGAAAAAGGCGGCAAAGGATTGGTCGTCCTGACAAGCGACAAACAAATCAGCGCTTATGGAAGCGGCTCAAGATTTGGCCTGATCCACGATGTACTTGGCGTTGAGCCTGCTGATCAAGACATCAAAGTATCCCTTCACGGCCAAAGCGTTTCTTCTGAATATATCTCAGAAAAAAATCCGGACTATCTGTTTGTCATCGACCGGAGCGCGGCCATCGGGGAAAAAGGAACAGCCAAAGAAGTGATTGAAAACGAAATCGTCAAATCGACAAACGCGTATAAAAACGGTCATATCACATACCTTGACCCGGGCTACTGGTACTTATCAGGCGGAGGACTTGAGTCTGTGTCAGAAATGGTGAAAGAAGTCGAAAACGGATTGAAATAAAAAACAGCCGGCACAGTCCGGCTGTTCAGGCTGTTGAGAAAATCCCGACAGCCTTTTTGAAATGTTATCTATACAATATATTGAGTTCGTCCTATAGATACACTTTATATTGTGTATGAGAAAATAAAAATGAGGGTTTCTTTGATATCAGTCTTTAAAAACCCCACTTTCTCTTTAATCTTAGCTTCCTGTGGCAGGAAGCTAATTATTTCCGTTCTATAGGCTCCATATGAACATGCGAATAATCAACCGCATGCTCCTCCTTATTCCCCGCTCAATTGCATTGGCGATATCGCGGCTTTCCGTCATATTTAAATCAGCGGATACTTCAGCCGCTACATCAACGCAGACCCTACTGCCCAAGTATCTCGTGAGAGCTTTTCGATCGTTTTCTTATCTGAAATGTCCTTAACACGAAGCCATCTGTTAAAGAGCCGGATGAATCTTTAACAATATCCCATCCCGTTTTTTGAAATGAGAAGACCAATTCACAAACGCCGTGACCATATCAATTAAAGTTGAGTCTAAGTATAATCCAAAGAATGTGCAAAGCCAAATGACTTTTCAATCTAAAAGATAGGTACAGGATTCTAGTAAGTAAGATTCTTTATTATCATTATTTTGACCGATGTTCCCTGTTAAAAGGATCATGTATGATCGATAAAGAAAACGCTTTCAAGAAAAGGGGACTGCCAACATGCCTTATCGTATGAAACGAGTGTTGTTGCTTCTTATCACTGGATTGTTTATGAGTTTGTCTGCATTCACTTCTACTGCCTCGGCTCAAGCAGGCGGATCGTTTTTTGACCCTTTTAACAGCTATAACCCCGGTTTATGGCAAAAAGCAAATGGTTATTCGAATGGAAATATGTTCAACTGCACTTGGCGTGCAAATAATGTATCAATGACGTCATTGGGTGAAATGCGTTTGGCGCTAACAAGTCCATCCTATAACAAGTTTGACTGCGGGGAAAACCGTTCTGTTCAAACATATGGCTATGGACTTTATGAAGTCAAAATGAAACCAGCTAAAAACACAGGGATCGTTTCATCGTTCTTCACTTACACAGGTCCAACAGATGGAACGCCTTGGGATGAGATTGATATCGAATTTTTAGGAAAAGACACAACAAAGGTTCAATTTAACTATTATACAAATGGTATAGGAAACCATGAGAAGCTTGTGAATCTCGGATTTGATGCAGCCAATGCCTATCACACGTATGCGTTCGATTGGCAGCCAAATTCTATTAAATGGTATGTCGATGGGCAATTAAAACATACTGCGACAAGCCATATTCCGACAACACCAGGAAAGATCATGATGAACTTGTGGAATGGTACTGGTGTCGATGAATGGCTCGGTTCCTACAATGGTGTAACACCGCTATACGCTCATTACGACTGGGTGCGTTATACAAAAAAATAGTGTCATATATCATAAGAGCCTGCTGCCTCAATATAGCCGGGCTCTTATGATTGTAATGAGAAATTGTTGGCATGAATAGTCTTCTATACGAAACTTATCGAGATAATGCCAGTCCTCTTTCTTTTGTTAAAATAACATCTTCATATTCTTCAATTTCTTTTTGTTGTTCTATCAATCTTTCTCTTTCGTTCACTAAAATCGCCCGCTGCCGTCCCGCAATCATATCCGGCGTCTTGTTTAGCAAAAAAAATGGATTCTCCGGCGCTGAACAGCACTTGCAGTTCGATAGCTATCATAATAAAGGATGCAAGCGTTTCGGCCCGAAAGTGACGATAGATCATTTTTTCTTTTTATCCAAGCTTACCTGCTGAAGACTTCACAAATTTGGAATAAACCGTCATATTTTCTCACACGGATTTTCGACAAACGGAACAGCCGGCACAGTCCGGCTGTTTTTTATTAAAAGACAAGACACCAGTTCAGTTCGAACTGGTGTCTTTCCTTCAGCGCGCAGGCTGCTCTTGCTTCTGCGGCTTCTTTTTCAGCGTAAATGAGAGAATAAATCCGATCAAGGCGAGGACGGCTGCGACGATAAAGGCTGAGTTCATTCCGTGTACGACTGCGTTCAACGGATTTGAAGTGCTGGCGTGTTTCGTCGACGTACTCATCACAGAAATTAATACAGCCGTACCGATCGAACCGCCGATTTGACGCATCGTATTGTTCATCGCTGTTCCGTGCGGAATCAGATGATTCGGCAAAGCGTTGATGCCGGCTGTTGTCAGCGGCATCATGATCATCGAAGTTCCGATCATGCGCACGGTATAAATGACGACAATGAATGTCAGTGATGTATCGATTTTCAGATCGGCAAACGGTATCGTCGTCAAGAGCAGGAGGGCAAATCCGATGATCGCCAGCCCTTTTCCGCCGATCTTGTCAAAAATCCTGCCGATAATCGGAGACATAATCCCCATAGCGACCGCTCCCGGCAGAAGCATCAGACCGGAATCAAAAGCGGTAACGTCTCTGACGTTCTGTGTATAAAGCGGCAAAATCGTTTCTGTACCGATCATTAAGGCGAAAACAATCATTCCCAGCAATGTGGTTATGCTGAACGTCCATGATTGAAAGACGCGGAATTCGAGAATCGGTCTTTTGATCCTCAACTGTCTCATAATAAAGACGATTAAGGCAATGGCGCCAATGACAAATGAAGTGATAACGGTATTGTCTCCCCATCCTTCTGAGCCGGCGCTGCTGAATCCGTACAATAATCCGCCGAACCCTAAGCTGGACAGGATGATGGAGAGGATGTCAACAGATGTTTCTCTCAATTTCGTTACGTTTTTCATCAGAATGATGACCAATACAAGGTCAATGAGCGCAATTGGCAAAATGATATAGAATAAGTATCTCCAAGTAAAGCTGTCAACGATCCAGCCTGACAATGTCGGACCGATCGCCGGGGCAAAGGCGATGACAAGGCCGACCATCCCCATTGCCGATCCCCGTTTTTCAACCGGGAAAATCGTTAAAAAGATCGTTTGCATAAGCGGCATCATAATTCCGGCGCCCGCGGCCTGGATGATCCGCGCAGTCAATAGAATCGGGAAGTTAGGCGCGAACGCGCCGACGATCGTACCGGCTGTAAAGATTGCCATCGCGGCAATGACAAGCGCCCGGCTTGAATACCGCTCAATCAAAAAGGCGGTAATCGGAATCAGAATCCCGTTCGTCAGCATAAAGGCCGTTGTCAGCCATTGTCCTTGTGTCGCATCGATATTCAAATCCGCCATAATATGCGGCAGCGCGGTAACTAAAAGCGTCTGATTCAAGATCGCGATAAAGGCTCCGGCAATAAGCAAACCGACGATGATCTTTCGATTATAGGTTTGCTGTTCAGTTTGAGTATTCATGTGAAATCCCTCTTATTCTTTCGTATATATTGTTTTGATTTGTGCTATTGTCTGTTCCAGCGTCTCGATTTTTCCGAGGTAATCGAGGAGAGCCTGAATCAAAAACGGACGCGGCTCTTCTTCGAACATTTCTTGGCACAGCATGCCCGCGGCAGATTGCAGTTCCTTGACGTCAAAGTCATCGTTTGACAGCGAGCGGATTGCATCTTTCAGTGTTTGTAAATGCCCGGCCAGCAATTCTTCCTTTTTGGGCGGGTGTGGAATGGCCATATTCATATAGCTGGCTATAATGTCTTCATTTAATGAAGGTTTCATTTCACCGGTCTGTTTTTTCTCGATGTACAAATCCAACAAAGACATAATGAATGGCGGAATCGACTCGACATGAGGCTGAGATTTTTTAGCGGCGACTAAGAAAAGGAATTCCCTCATCAAGCCGTGGTAAATGATCACGAGCTCCCAAATGTACGGTTTCACCTCTTCTCCGTACGCCTGAATGATCGAATCTCTGTGCCAGCTGATAATCATCGACTTCGTCTGTTTGAGATGCTTTCGAATAAGGGCCGTATCAGGAGACGCCCCGTCGTTGGACATGAAGTTGATAAATTGACGGTTTTCTCTAAACTCCATGATTTCCAGGGCGATTTTCTTTGCGAATCTCTCTTTCGGCGTCAAAGAGGATTCCGTATTGATTTTGGCGCTTTTCTTCAGCATTTCTTCTTTTCTGAAGTTGATTAATGCCAGCAGCAGTTCTTCTTTTGATTGAAAGATTTTATAAATAGAGGCCTTGGAAATTTTGCATTCTTCAGCAATCGCCTGCATCGAAACATTGAGGTAGCCTTTTTCGGCAAACAGTTTTTTGGCGGCTTTTATGATGTCTGCTTTCTTATCCTTCATCCTTGATCCTTCTCTCACAATGATAAAACCCATGAGTCATAAAAAAACTCATGAGTTTTCATAAAAGAATATTAGCAGACACGACCGGTACGGTCAACGATTTTGTTTCAGTTTATTTGGCGGCTGGTTTGATCGATTCAAAAAGGGGAGGATGCCGCAGTTTGCCACATTGCGCAGACTGATGATGGAGCTTTTGATTGCGGAATGTTGAAAAAGGGCTATCGAACGCGATAGCCCATGTTTTTTCTATTTCAGTTTAAATCCTTGCTTTTCAAGCATTTCCCGAATGTGCGGATAATACACGCTGTTGTAGTAAGCTGAAATGCCTTGCGACCAGTTTCGCGATTCCTGTCCGTTTGTGCGTTGTTTCATGTATTCGGACATCTCTTCGTCGTATGTGTCAATCAGCGGTTTCAAATCGCGTCGGTATGTTTCGCTGTGCCTTACCGCTTGTTCAGGCAGGCGCGGTTTTTTCGCTGAACGGTCTGCCGGGTGGCCTACGACAAGGCCTGCAACCGGAAACACGTACTCGGGAATCTCGAGCAGTCCGATCAGTTCTTCGGCCCGGCCGCGGACAGCGCCGATCGGCACGGTGCCGAGTCCCATAGATTCGGCGGCAGCCGTGGCAGTGCCGATGGCGATGCCGCAATCGACCGCCCCGACGAGCACCGATTCCATTCCGTCTGTTATGGCAAGGTTCTGTCCGTTTTTCTCAAGCGCGATTTTCGCCCTGTTGAAGTCTGCGCAGAAGAGGAGGAAAACGGGAGCCTGATCGATCCAGGCCTGTCCGCCGGCCAGTTCGGCAATCTTCTGTTTTCTCTCTTGGTCCTGGACGGTGATCACGGTGACCTGCTGGCCGTTGATCGATGTCGGAGCGGCCTGGACGGCTTGGATGATGCTGTCCAGCTGTTCAGGGCTGACAGGCTCATCTGTATAGCTGCGGATCGATCTGTGGTCTGTCAGTGTTTTTAATACTTCATTCATGTTCATCTATCCCTTCTTCATTTACGTTGTTTGCGTGCGCACCACATTGAGCGGTTCAGCTAAAAGGTCGCCTGCTTGTTTAACAAACGTTTGAAAATGCTCTGTTTGATTATGGGCGTCAAGCGCTTCCTGGTCTTTCCATTGTTCGAGCATAACAAATGTAGTGGCCTCTTCGGTGTTCTCGAAGAGCTCGTATTGGGCATTTCCGCTTTCAGCTCTTGAATGTTTAAGCAATGGCTGAATGCTTTCTAAAAATGAGTCTCGTTTTTCCGGTTTTACTTTCATGTAAGCTTGTAATACGATCATCGGATATGACCTCCGTTATTCAATTTGAATTTATTGTTCGAAAATCATCGAACAGTTGAATCGTATCATGAGGAGCTTTCTTCGGCAAACAATTTGCCTAATTGTCTTGAAGTAAGGATTATGATACATTTAACCCATGAAAACACATCACATGAAGTTAATCTCCGTTCTTCAGGCGCTGAGTGATCCGATCAGGCTGGAAATTGTCCAAGCTTTGGCTGAAACGGCGGAAAAAACGTGCGGTTCATGCAGCAATTTCAAAGTGGCCAAATCGACGCTTTCCCACCATTTCAAAGTGCTTCGGGAAGCCGGTCTTCTCAAAGTGCGGATTGAAGGAAAGCACCATTATTATTCCCTTTGCAAGGATGAACTGGATAAGCAGTTTCCGGGATTGATCGATGCGATCCTTCAAGTCGGCAAAGAACGGTGGTAAACCTTAATTAAAACATATCGAAGCTCATTTTCGGGAATACCGGCAGATAGCGCTGCCGGTGTATTTGTTTTATCCGCAGACCGCCTCATAGAGCTTTGCCACCCCGTCATCAATCTGCCCCATGCCGATTTTCGCAAATCCAAGAACAAGAGAGACGACACCGGGTTGCTTCTCTTTTTTTCCATTTAATATAAAGCGATTCATCCCGTATATTTCCACCCGTCTTTCTCCGGCCCGCCGTAAAACATCCTCTTCACTGTGGTTTGTTTCAAAGTCGGCCACAAAATGCAGCCCTGCGCTTGCTCCTTTGATCTTCAGCCGGTGCGCGAAGGTGTTCTCAAGGCTTTCGATCAGCCTTGTCCGTTTTTCTTCATATATTTGGTTCATTTTCTTGATGTGTTTTTGGTATTCTCCCGATTCAATGAATTCCTGAAGGGCGAATTGCGTCAGGACGCTGCTTGTTTGAATGGAGAAATGGTGCCGTTTTCTATATCGCTTCAACAGTTTTTGCGGCAGCACCATATAGCTGATTCTCAGGCCGGGAAGAAGCGACTTGGAAAATGTTCCGATGTAAATCACTTTTTCAGAGCGGTCAAGGCTTTGCAAAGCCGGAATGGTGTCGCTGCCATATTTAAATTCGCTGTCATAATCGTCTTCAACAATATAGCGGTCTTCACCGTCGGACACCCAGTTCAACAGCTGAATCCTTCTTGATACCGGCATGATGATGCCTGTTGGAAACTGGTGTGAAGGCGTCACAAACAGAACATCGGGGTTCAGCGCTTGAATATCGCTGATCCGCACGCCTTTATGATCAAGCTCGATCGTTGCGACCCGCTTGTTCTCATTTTTCAGCAATTGGTAGATGCGGCTGTATCCGGGCTCCTCCATTGCATAAAGGGCAGATTCCGGAAGCAGGTCCTGGAGGGTGTGGATGAGCGGCTGAGTGCCGGCGCTGATCACGATCTGCTCGGGATGGCATTTGACACCTCTTGTCAGCGCGATGAAGCGGGCGATGGTCTGACGCACTCCGTATACGCCCTGCGGATGCGTCATTTCTCCGAGTTCACTCGTATGGGAAGCGACAGCTTTTTGTTCGCAGCGAAGCCATGTTTTAAAAGGAAAATGAGTTGTATCCACGTTCATATGTGAAAAAGAAATCCAGCCGCCTCCTTTTTCCGCTTCTTCAGCCAATTCTGCATCAAGCCGGAGCGGTTCTGAGTGCCGGCTGGCGTGAAATGTTTCGATCTGCTCCACGAAAAAACCCTTTCTTTCCTTTGAATAGAGGTACCCTTCGGCAAGAAGCTGCTGGTAAGCCGCATTGACGGAATTGATGCTGACGTTCAGCGCTTTGGCAAGTTCGCGTTTTGACGGCAGTTTGTTGTCCGGCAAAAGATTTCGGTTGAATATTTCTTCTTTGATTTTCTGATAAATTTGGTGATAAATATAATCCGCGTCCCCAGAGCGGTCAATCGGTATTGTAATCATAGCCCCTCCTTCTGGTACCATGAAAAATTAAAAGTTGGTACTTTTCATCATACCAAAAAATATTCAGAATAGTAAGAAATAATGAAGGGGAGAGATCATTTATGAGTCTTAACACAACAGAGTTGACAACGAAAGACTGGCAGGCCAAACGGGATCAATTTGTGGCAAGAGGGGTTGCCAATGGCAACCGCCAGCTGGCAGCAAAAGGAGAAGGTGCGGTTTTATATGATATAGACGGCCGGCGTTTTATCGATTTCGCAGGAGCGATCGGTACGGTAAACGTCGGGCATTCCCATCCGAAAGTCGTTGAAGCGGTCAAGCGGCAAGCCGGACAGCTAATCCATCCGGGCTTCAATGTGATGATGTATCCTGCATATCTGGAACTGGCGGAAAAGCTGTGCCGGCTTGCACCAGGCACACACGATAAAAAAGCCATTTTCTTAAATTCGGGGGCTGAAGCCGTTGAGAACGCCGTAAAAATCGCCAGAAAATATACCAATCGTCAAGCGGTCGTATCCTTTACCCGCGGATTCCACGGCCGCACCAACATGACGATGAGCATGACGAGCAAGGTCAAGCCGTACAAGTTCGGATTCGGGCCATTTGCACCTGAGGTCTATCAGGCGCCGTTCCCTTACTATTACAGGAAGCCGGAAGGCATGACGGATGAAAGCTATGATGACATGGTGATTCAGGCTTTTGACGATTTCTTTGTTTCCTCTGTCGCTCCCGAGACGGTCGCATGTGTCGTCATGGAGCCGGTGCAGGGGGAAGGCGGCTTTATCATTCCTTCCAAACGGTTTGTCCAGCATGTCGCCCGTTTCTGCAAACAGCACGGAATCGTCTTTGTGGCTGACGAGATTCAAACAGGCTTTGCCCGCACAGGTAAATACTTTGCGATTGAACACTTCGATGTTGTACCTGACCTTGTGACGGTATCGAAGTCCCTTGCCGCAGGCGTTCCGCTCAGCGGTGTCATCGGACAGGCGGAAATGCTCGATGCCGCATCCCCCGGCGAGCTTGGCGGGACGTATGCCGGCAGTCCGCTCGGCTGTGTCGCCGCGCTTGCCGTGCTCGACATTATTGAAGAGGAAGAGCTGAATAAGCGTTCTGAAGAAATCGGAAAAGCGATCGAAGAGAAAGCGCTTGAATGGAAGACGAAATACCCGATGATCGGTGAAGTCCGCAGGCTCGGGGCGATGGCGGCGATCGAAATCGTCACAGATCAAAGCTCGCGTCAGCCGGACAAAGCGTCAGCCGCCAATATCGCCAAGTATGCCAATGAACACGGGCTGCTTTTATTAACGGCGGGGATCAACGGCAATATCATCCGTTTTCTGTCGCCGCTTGTGATCACGGACGAATTGCTGCAAGAAGGGCTTGGCATCATCGAAGAAGCGCTGGAACAACTCTAGATTGACCAACAAAGGGGGCGGATGTTCATGGGAAAACAGAAAATGAAAAAATCAATGTCGCAGACGGATGTGCTATTTTTGGCGATCGGGGCCATGCTGGGCTGGGGCTGGGTTGTCCTTTCCGGCGACTGGATTTCGACGGCCGGCTTTTTGGGCAGCACGATCGCGTTTGTCATCGGCGGGATTCTTGTGATATTGATCGGTTTAACGTATGCGGAACTGTCTTCCGCGATCCCGGAAACGGGAGGCGGACTGGTTTTCGTCTATCGGGCATTTGGGCGGAAGACGGCATTTATCGCCGCTTGGGGTGTGCTGTTCGGCTATGTTTCAGTCATTACCTTTGAAGCCGTCGCACTGCCGACTGTTATTGATTATGTGATGCCTGTTGAACACCAAGGGTTTTTATGGTCGCTCAGCGGCTGGGATGTTTATTTGACTTGGGTTTTGATCGGCTCAGGAGGCGCCGTCGTTTTGACCGCCCTCAATTACTTCGGAGTGAAGCCGGCTGCGATTTTTCAATCGGTCTTTACGATTGCCATCATTGCAACCGGATTTCTGCTTCTGGGCGGCGCCTTGTTCAACGGTGATTTTGAAAATGTCAAGCCGCTCTTTAAAGACGGATTTTCCGGAATGATGTCCGTGCTCGTCATGATCCCGTTTTTGTTCGTCGGATTTGACGTCATTCCTCAGGTGGCGGCCGAAATCAAAGCACCGAAAAAAATCATCGGCAACATTTTAATCATCTCGATTGTCAGCGCGGTTGTGTTCTACCTTTTGATCGTCTTCGGGGTGACGATGGGTTTATCTGAAAGCGAGCTTGCGGAGACTTCTTTGGCAACGGCAGACGCCATGGTGAACCTGCTTGGCAGTCAGCTGTTCGGCACTGTCCTTGTACTTGGAGGTGTGGCCGGCATCATTACAAGCTGGAACGCGTTTATCATCGGGGCGAGCCGCATCCTGTTTGCCATGGCTGAAAAAGGGATGGTTCCGAAATGGTTCAGCTATATTCATCCCAAGTATCAAACGCCGACACATGCGATTTTATTTCTTGGCGCGTTGGCATTCTTCGCGCCTCTCCTGGGACGCCCCGCTCTCGTGTGGATTGTTGATGCCGGAGGAACCGGCATTATCGTCGGGTATTTGATCGTGTCAATTGCGTTTATGAAGCTGAGAAAAACAGAGCCCCACTTACACCGACCGTACAAAATCAATAAGTGGAAAACAACGGGTTTATCTGCTATCCTCTTAAGTGTTATCTTCCTTGCCTTTTATTTGCCGGGCATGCCGGCTGCGCTCGTGTGGCCGTATGAATGGCTGATATTGGCGGGATGGACATTGATCGGCATTATTTTATACAACAGCAATTCAAAGCATAAAGGGGAGGAGATTCAAGATGACCAGCATGCTAGAAGTGTTTAACCCGGCAACCGGAGAAAAAATCAAATCGGTTCCCCAGCAATCCGCAAAGGAAGTCGAAGAAGCGGTTGAGCGTTCACATGAGGCGTTTCAAACATGGTCGAAAACGTCGGCTGTTGAAAGAGCGGGCTTGCTGAAAAAGTGGTTTGATCTCATTGTTGAGCAAAAAGAAGAGCTGGCCAAGCTGATTACGCTTGAGAATGGAAAACCTTATCAGGAAGCACAGGGTGAAGTGATGTACGCCGCAGGTTATATTGAGTGGTACGCAGAAGAAGCAAAGCGCGTCTACGGGAGAACGGTTCCCGCATCTGTCACCAATAAGCGGATTGTCGTCACCCGTCAGGCGGTCGGTCCTGTTGCGGCCATTACCCCGTGGAACTTTCCGGCGGCGATGATCACGCGTAAAGCCGCGCCTGCGCTGGCAGCGGGCTGCACCTTTATCATCAAGCCTGCACCGGATACGCCGCTGACAGCGCTTGAGCTTGTGCGTCTGGGGCATGAAGCCGGCATTCCGAAAGACGCCCTTCAATGTGTGATCGGCGACGGGGAAGAAATCGGCTCTATTTTCACAAGTCATCCGTTGATCCGCAAAATCACATTTACCGGGTCAACGCCTGTCGGCAAACATTTGATTAAAAACAGCGCTGATACAGTGAAGCATGTCTCAATGGAGCTTGGCGGGCATGCGCCGCTGATCGTTGCTGAGGATGCCAACATTGACCTTGCCGTTCAACAGGCTATGCTGTCAAAATACAGAAACGCCGGACAAACCTGTGTCTGCGCCAATCGTCTGATCGTTCATGAATCGATCAAGGACGAATTTGCGGAAAAACTCCGCGCGGAAGTCGCCAAGCTGAAAGTGGGGAACGGTCTTGACGAAGGCGTTTCAGTCGGACCGATCATCAATAAAAAAGGCTTCCAAAAAATCGTCGATCAAATCAATGACGCGGTCGAAAAAGGTGCAAAGGTTTTAATCGGCGCGGAATATGACAGCGATGATGAGAAATCGTGTTATTTTGTACATCCGACAGTGCTGACTGATGTCGATGCTTCGATGACGATCATGCATGAAGAAACATTCGGTCCTGTTGCACCGATTACGTCTTTCAAAACATTGGATGAAGCGATCAAGCTTGCCAATGATACGCCATACGGGTTAGCGGCTTATTTCTTTACGGAAAACTATCGCAGCGGCATCTATTTGTCGGAAAACCTTGATTACGGCATTCTCGGCTGGAATGACGGCGGCCCGTCTGCAGTACAGGCACCGTTCGGCGGCATGAAGGAAAGCGGCATCGGCCGTGAAGGCGGAATTGAGGGAATCGAACCTTATCTTGAAACGAAATATTTGTCCATCGGTTTGGGTGATTAAAAGACGACAACCTCACCGATATGTGTCAAAAGAAAGCCCTGTGTACAATCAAGTATACAGGGCTTTCATTTTGGAAACCAAATGCAGCTCGACGGCTACAGATCATCATGTGAAGTGCAGTTTTTTGATGTATAAAGACAGTTGAAGAGAAAGTCGTTATTTTAACCGGAGCATCCAGCAGAATCAGAGAAGCTGTTGCCAAAGAACTTGCAAGCAATGGTGCCAAGGTTGTGCTTACGGCGAGGCGTGAAGGCCGTCTGCGGAATCTTAAGCTGGCACTTGAAAAACAGGGCGGCACAGTTGAATATAAAGTAACAGACGTCACTTCTCAAGATGATATGGAGGAGCTTGCGCGTTTTACGATCGATACCTTCGGACGAATTGATGTGCTGTGAAAACGCACACCGCTATACGTTTTCATAGACTCCGAAACTCCGTTTCTTTTTAGGTGTATACGATACATAAAAAATCCCCAGCAACAAAAGCGCGATCCCCGCCCATGACACGGGAGAAAGGGACTCTCTGACAAGCGCGGTCCCCAACAGCGAAGCGGTGAGCGGTTCGGCCAGGGACAGGGTGACGGCCGTTGAAGCGGGCACTTTTTTCAGGCCTGTTGTAAACAAGAGATATGCTGCAGCAGTCGCGATCACTCCGATATAAAGGCTGGCCCCCGCACCCCGGGCGGAAAAGATCCAGCTCAGATCATACAGAAACAATAACGGAGAGAGCATCACAGCGCTTAAGGAGAAGACAACCCCGGTTACGGCCTCGGGCATCTGCCTTTGCAGGAGCTGTTTGCTCGTCAAGGTATACACGGCAAAAGAGAGCCCCGCCCCAAGCGCCAGCAAAATGCCGAAGAAGCTGCCTTTTGAGGAAGCGGATGGGATAAATAACAAGGATACACCGCAGATCGCCGCCATCGTCGCAATCCACCATCTTTTGCCGGGAATCTTGCGGTGGGTCAGCCATTCAAGGCAGCCTGCGAGAACCGGTGCGCTGCCGATGGCGACCACCGTTCCGACGGCAATCCCGGATAAGCTGACGGCCGAAAAAAAGAAAGGCTGATAGAATGCCATACTAAGGGCTGCGATGACCAACGGCCGTACAGGCCAGCCTGCGCGTGTCAACCGCCCGCGTCCGGCCGCGAAAAGCAGCAAGGTTAAGCCGCCGACCGCCATTCTGACGGCACCGAAAACAAGAGGCGCCGCTTCCTTTGGCGCAAACGCCTGGGTTGTTCCTGTCGTTCCCCATAAAACCGCAGCCAGCAAGACAAATAGAATCGATAGTTTCATGCTCCGATCTCTCCCTCAGGTCAAAATACCGATCAATTTCACTTTTTCTATTGTATGACAAGTTTGCCGTTTTTTAAATCATATGATGATGTGCAATGCGATTACTCCGCTCCTGAAAAAGGAACTGGTCAACACCCTTGGCGAAATCATATCATAGGTGATCAATCCATTCATGGAGGAAGCGGATGAAGCCATTCAAGGCATACCGAAAAGCTGTACACAGGAGTTGCCGATCGGCCGGAATTTACTTGAAACGGAAGAAAAAACGGGTATGTCCTATTATATTTTGGCAGAATCACTAAACCCCTGGTGAACCAATCATAACGACGTGATAACGGGGGTTTTCTTTTCCGCAAAAAAAGCTGCCCGAGATCCTCTCAGGCAGCATAAGTCTTTTTACGATTTCTTTCTGCGCACTGTCACGAACAGTGCCGTTCCCCCGAGTAAAACAGCAAGGATTGACAAAATGAGAGAAGCGGTTTGAATCCCTGAATTTCCCTGAGCTTCTTGCGGTGTCTCTTTTGTTGTCGCTCCATGCTCATCAACGGTTTCGTGTCCGAGCTTGGAAGCATCGACGATGTTTGTGATCGAGTGCGGGGTATCGGCGTCTTCATCACCGGTCCATTCGACAATGCTTCCGTCTTTATAATACTGGTAGGCGTCCCATGCGGCCTGCTGCTGTTTGTCGGGGTTTTTCGCCGTGAAGGTAAACTGCTGGAACTCTCCCGGCTGAATGCCTCCGTCTTCAGCTTCCCATGTCACTCTTGTGACCTTTCCGTCTTTTTCTTCGGTGCTCGTTTTCCAGCCGGGAACAGGTTCATACTGCTGAAACTCAACGCCATCAGGCATGCTGAGAACGACTTTAGTCGTTGCGATATCTTTTTCAACCGGCACTTTGATCGTATATGTTTCCCATGATCCTGCCGCGGATTCGGCGGGCTTGACGGTGACGTGTG
Source organism: Bacillus sp. NSP9.1 (assembly GCF_000465465.2). NCBI lineage: Bacteria > Bacillati > Bacillota > Bacilli > Caryophanales > Bacillaceae > Bacillus > Bacillus sp. NSP9.1. The sequence goes on along the minus strand of NZ_CP048273.1, from coordinate 4,095,264 downwards.
CGCTCACCGGTACGGCAAAAAGCAGAAGTGCTGCGCATACGGCGCTTAAAAACAAGTTTTGTTTAAACATGCTATCAAGACTCCTTTTTATTGACTTTTGCATTAAAAACCGTTCTGATTTCCTCAAATGATGCTGTTAAGCCATGCACCCGGACTTTCCAGATGCCTTCTTCATTCAGGTTTAAATTTTTCGCTCGGAATACGCCCTTTTCCTTTTTGGAAAGGGTGAAGGTGCTTTCCTTGCTGTCGCCGAAAAGACTTGTTTTGGAGACCGTTAAGTCGATTTTCTGAATATCTTTGATCACTTCTCCCCTTCGGTCTTTGACAACGACTTCAAATGTATTGGCTCCGGGCATGTTCGGACTGATTCTTAGTGACAGAGTTTGACCGTCAGTCAGCTGCTTTGTTTCATTAAATGGCTGCGGAAGCGGCGCCGGCGGGCTTGGTATGTTGGTGAAAACCGCTGTTGTCAAAAGGATGAGAAGACCGGCTGCCCATTCGGCTTTGATCGTGTGCCTTGAGTGTTTCGGTTTTTTTCTGAAGCGGACATAATGAAACGCCCCAAAGCCGATCATCAACAGGACGAGCCCTGATTTGAGCAGAAGCGTTTTCCCGTAAAGGGTCTCCAACAGGTTGTTCAATGTATGGACAATGAAAAAGCTGTTTAGCAATCCCGAAAACATCAGGAGCCCCGCTGAAACGAGCGCCCACGGCGAAAAGCGCCGGATCGTCGCCCATATGGGGTCTTTATCAGGCTTGAGCCAGTCTTTCCCGAAGAACAGCACAATGGAGGCAAGTCCCCCGGTCCAAACGGATGCTGCTGTCAAATGGATGAAATCCATCGCTGTCGTCATATAGCTGTAACTCGTTGCAGCGGCATGGCCGGAAAACGATTTGACAAATAAAAGCCCTATGAACAGGATCAACCCTAAAATGCTGTTCAATCGTCCGTTTTTCAGCGAGAAAACGGCAAGCAGAGCGACGAGGACGATGTTGACGATCCACAGCATCCCGCTTGTTGTATGAAAAAGCGTTTCCTTTAACAGTCCAGGCTGAAAAGCCTCCGTCCATGAAACTCCCGCATTTGCCTTTGTCTCAAGCGGCAGCTGAATGATGATAGCTGCGCTGATGAACAGGAGCGCGATGTTCCTGACCCGGTTCACGCGGCGGCGTCTGTTGGCCGGCCATCCGTTTTCAGGGCGGTGCCAGACGAGCCTGAAAAGAACAGCGCCCATGAAAAGGGAAAAACCTGTGTAAAGAAGAACTCGATTCATAACGGTATCGGCCGATGGCAGGCTTTTTGCGGCGCTTGTTTGCTCATTTGCCAAACCGCCTTGAACGTTGCCGACACTGAAGGGGATCGTGCCTGAGACGGGATGGCCGTCAGCCGATACAGCACGCCATTCAGCTGAATAAATATCATTCTTGATATTTTGCTTCAACCTGACGGTCATGATTTTTCGGTTGTCCGGATCGATTTGCGTTTCCCCTGAATCGACGCGCTCACCCGAAGAATTTCTGACCGTTATCGAGTGAAATCCTTCCTGAATCACTTCATTGAATTCGATTTTGACCTCTTTCGGCGCTTTTTCCAGCTCCTGATTCGCCGCCGGCGCCGAATCGACGATATAAGCATGGGCAAAGGCGGCTTTTGGCACCATGAAGAAGCAGAGAACAGCCATGACTGTCCAAAGTGAAGCTCTTTTTTTCATATTCATCCAATCTTTCATTAAAAATTTCATGTTTTCAGGCGGCAGCAAACTTCCTTCATGTTTTTCTGAATCTCCTGTGCCGCATCATCAAACGACAAAAGCCTGCCTCCAAACCCTTTCTTAAATTTCTCCGCGTCGGATCTTGAGGCGAACGCGATCGCCTGCGGCTCACAGCAATGCAAATGAAGATCGGCATCAAGCAGAAAAACGGCCATTTTGGCGCTGATTGTCGTGTCCAATAAAAAATCGCGGCAGATGATCTGTGCTGCATCATCCTTTACCTTTTCATAGCGGAGCATGGCACAGTGGGCGCAGCAAAATTGTTCAACTCCGCCGTCGGCTTTCACGATTTGGACGGACAGCCTCTGATTCGCCGCCGGTTTTCCGCAGACGAGACAGAGCTGGCCCTGCGGCTGCTTCGGCCGGTTTAAAGCGATCCCGCCGGCCGTTTTGATGACCTGGCCGTTTTCAATAAGCGGTTTGATATCGCGGTACACCGTCATTTCAGAGACGTTCAGCCTTTTTGAAATGTCGGAAATCCGCATGGTTTCCTCTTCTTTGATCCACGCCAAAATTTGCTGCCTCCGTTTGATTGGTAGCATTCTCCCCCTCCATTCTTGATTCGTATATGTATAAGCCTATTAAATTGAAGGAAAAGAAACAAGCGGGATGATGATAAAAAATGTGATGAAATGTTGAACTTTAACAAAAGTTAAAATGGTATTTTTTTAGTTCGCATGACCTGATTGGGAAATAGTAAAACCGCACTGTTTCGAAATTCCTTTGTCAGGAAATATCACAGGTTTGAACGCTTTAGCGAAGCAATGTGGAATAATAATCACAGAGGGGAGGGGAGAACATGGGGAAACAGAGGCTGGTTTTAATAGGGAACGGCATGGCCGGGGTTCGTGCGATTGAAGAGATTTTAAAGCTTGAAAGCGGGTTTGAGATCGTCATTATCGGAAGCGAACCCCATTTGAATTACAACCGGATTTTGCTGTCTTCCGTTCTTCAGGGCGAGGCTCGAATGGAAGATATTTTCCTGAACACCCACAGCTGGTATGAAGAGAACGGGATAACTCTTTATACCGGAGAAACGGCTGTCATGATCAATACCGAAAACCGGACGGTGGCAACTGATCAGAACCGTCAAATCGCCTATGACAAGCTGATTGTCGCAACAGGTTCTTCCCCGTTTATCCTCCCGGTTCCGGGTGCGGACAAAGAAGGGGTGTACGGATTTCGGACGATTGAAGACTGCCGGGCGTTTATAGATGCATCAAGGCGGTACCAAAAAGCCGCCGTCATCGGCGGCGGCATTTTAGGACTTGAGGCGGCTTCAGGGCTTGCGAATTTAGGCATGGATGTTGAAGTGATTCATCATTCTTCCTATATCATGCAACATCAGCTTGATCGCCCAGCGTCAACTATGCTCCAGAATGATCTAGAACGCCAAGGCATTCATTTTCTTTTAGAAAAAGATACGGAAGAGATTCTGGGAGCAGAACGCGCCGAGGGGGTGCGGTTCAAAGACGGGACGGAGACCCGCGCCGATCTGATCGTCATGGCGGCCGGCGTCAGGCCGAATGTCGCGCTGGCGAAGACGAGCGGCATTTCAGTAAACAAAGCCATCATTGTCAACGACTATATGCAGACAAATGTTCCAAACATTTATGCCGTCGGGGAGTGCGCGGAGCATAATGGAACGGTTTACGGTCTGATTAATCCCTTATATGAGCAGGGAAGAGTGCTGGCAAAGCATATTTGCGGTTTGGCATGCGGCGGCTATCAAGGGTCCGTTCAATCCACAGCCTTGAAAATCTCAAACATCGCCGCATTTTCAGCAGGCAAAATCAAAGAAGATGAAACGACAACCGCTATCAAACTGATAGACGAGTCAGCCGGCATTTATAAAAAGGCGGTGTTTCAAGCCGACAAAATGGCCGGTGTGATCTTATACGGGGATACCAGCGGCAAAGAGAAGCTGCTGGAAAGCATCGTCAAACAAAGGGATATTTCAGTTATAAAAAAAGCGTTGTTTGAAGCGGGGGATGAAAAAAGCTCAGTCGCTTCCATGCCGCCTGGGGAAACGATTTGCCAATGCAACGCGGTTACAAAAGGAACGATCATCGAGGCCGTCCGCGTCCGCGGTTTAAAAACGGCCGACGATGTGAAGCGCTGTACAAAGGCTTCCGGCTCCTGCGGAGGCTGCAAACCGTTAATAGAAGAATTGCTGGCTGTGGCTGCAGACCAGCAATTTGAGGAGCAGACGCTGAAACAAGCGATGTGCTCCTGCACATCATTAACGGAAGATGAAGTCGTGAACGAAATACAGATGAAGCATCTTTCTTCCGTTCAGGACGTCATCACGGCTCTGGGGTGGAAAAAGAGCAGCGGGTGCTCTGTTTGCGTGCCGGCGATTGACTATTATTTAAGGATGATCAGGCCGGAGGTCAATGAGGGTCTCCTGGCGGAGGCACAGGAGCAGGAAGATGGCACATGCTCGCTCGTTCCGCAAATGTACGGCGGTCTGACAAGTGCAGATGAGCTGAAACGGCTGGCCGGCGTGATGGAAAAATATCAGATTCCCAAGGTGTTTATCACACATGATCAAAGATTGAGGCTCTCAGGGATCAGACAGGAGGATCTCCAAAGCATAAAAGAAGAGCTCCACTTGCCGGTTGTCCCGCAGGAGAAACAGACAATCGCCGCTGTGAAAGCATGCACTTGCGGGCATATGGAGATGGTTCATAAAGCGGCTGCCGATTTGGAGAAAACGGCCGGGTCGCTGCTGATTCCGGCAAAGGTCTCGATCGGAATATCGGCATGCCGGGATGATTGTATTCGTGCAGCGGTACAGGATATCGGCATTCTGAAGGCGAACATGGGCTGGGAAATATACGCCGGCGGTCAAAGAGGACCGAACGCTGCTGCCGGGGAGTTGATTTTTGTGACCGATCAGCTGGAGGAAGCGGGTGACTTCATTAAAGGTTTTCTGCAGTATTACCGGGAAACAGCGAATTATCTTGAAGACATCGGGCGATGGATCGAACGCGCCGGCATCATTCATATTCGGGAAGTTCTATTTGACAACGGACTCAGAAGGCAGCTGATCGAACGGCTTGAAGGGGAGAAACGGCTGCTGAAGCAAGAAATGATAAAAGGGCTGATCTGAAGTGACAGAATTATTATTGAAATACTTTCGCGAAAAGCAGAAGGAAGTGCAAGCGGAAAAAACGTATGACACGCAATGCCCGTTTTGCAGCATGCAATGCAAAATACAGCTCATCGAACAAACGATTGTGACCAGGAAAAAGTACAGTGCGGTTGGGAAAGACAATCCGACGACAAAGGGGCGCTTATGCATGAAAGGAATGAACGCCCATCAGCATGCATTCCATCCGGAGCGCATCACACATCCGCTGCTCAAACAAAACGGCGAGTTCGTGCGTGTATCGTGGGAAGAAGCGCTTCAATACATCAGGGAGCAAGTGACAAACATTCAACGTGAAAACGGCTGTGATGCCGTAGGTGTCTACGGAAGCGCGTCACTGACAAACGAAGAAGCATATCTGCTCGGTAAATTCGCCCGCGTCGCCTTGAAAACGAAGCATATAGACTATAATGGCAGGCTGTGCATGTCAGCCGCGGCCACGGCAGCCAATCAAACCTTCGGGATGGACCGGGGGCTGACAAATGCGCTTTCCGAAATTCCCCACGCGAGAGTCATCATCCTTGCCGGGACGAATATTGCCGAATGCCAGCCGACGATCATGCCTTACTTTGAAGAAGCGAAGGAAAACGGAGCCTACATCATCGTCATTGACCCGCGCGAAACGGCGACGGCGGGCATCGCCGATCTGCATTTGAACATCAAGCCCGGGACAGATGCCGCACTTGCAAACGGCATGCTGAAGATCATTATAGAAGAAGGGCTGACAGATGAGACATTCATCAGGCAGAGGGCGGAAGGCTTTGAGGATGTGAAGCGCTATGTGACCTCATTGTCATTGGCGGATATATCAGAAAAGACCGGTGTGCCGGTCGATCAGATCAGAAAGGCTGCCGTGAAATTCGCCCGCGAGGAAACGGGGATGCTGTTTACCGCAAGAGGAGTTGAACAGCAGACAGATGGAACAGCGGCTGTCAGGAATTTACTGAATATTCTAATATCAGTTGGGAAGATCGGCAAATTCGGCTGCGGCTACGGAGCGATCACCGGTCAAGGAAACGGACAGGGAGCGAGGGAACACGGCCAGAAAGCGGATCAGCTTCCCGGATACCGTTCCATTGAAAACGAAAGACACCGCGCCTATATAGCAGATGTCTGGGGAATCGCGGAAGATGAGCTGCCGCGAAAAGGAGTCTCCGCTTACGAAATGATGAAAAAAATTCATGAGGGTGGGATCACCGGCATGTTTTTCATGTGTTCAAACCCTGTCGTATCCAGCCCGAACGCCAATTTCGTCAAAGCCGCTTTAAAACAGCTCAAGTTTTTTGCAGCCGTTGACCTGTTTATGTCAGAGACGGCAAGGCTGGCCGATGTCATTTTGCCCGCTTCGTCCTACCTTGAAGACGAAGGGACGATGACAAACGTAGAAGGCAGGGTCACATTAAGAGAGGCGTCAAAGCCTTGCCCGGGGGAAGCGAGGCATGACTGGCAAATCATTTGCGACATTGCTGAGATTTTAGGAAAAGGCCGCTTTTTCTCCTATGAATCTGCCGAGGAGATTTTTAATGAACTGCGGAGAGCAAGCCGTGGCGGAATCGCCGATTATTCGGGCATCACCTATGACAGGCTCAGACGGGAAGGCGGCATTTTATGGCCCTGTCCCGAACAGGGGCACCCGGGGACAGAGCGCCTGTTTGCAACGGAATTCGCCCATCCGGACAAAAAAGCAAAAATGTGTGTCGTCCCTAATGAACCGGCGGTCAAAAAAGATGAGCCGACTGAAGAATACCCGCTCTGTTTAACGACGGGAAGGGTGATGTCCCATTATTTAACAGGTGTGCAGACAAGAAAAAGCGCTGCGCTCAGGGCGAGGCACTTTGAATCATTTATGGAAATCCATCCGAAAACAGCGGCCAAGTATAAGATTGAAGACCGCGTTTTGGTAAAGGTTGAATCAAAAAGAGGGAGCATGGTCGTCAGAAGCAAATGGTCAGAGTCGATCAGGCCGGACACCGTTTTTGTACCGATGCATTGGGCCGATTCGCAAAATGTGAACAGTCTGGTGGCGGAAGATTTGGACCCGTCTTGCAAAATGCCGGGTTTTAAGGTCACTTCTGTCCGCATTCGCCCTGCTGATGACAAAATTGTGAATAAACTGTCATAAAAAGTCATAAAAAGTTAACAAAATTAAATATAATTTGTGATAGTTTTAAAGATGTAGATGAAATACATTTTTTGGACGATCGCGTGAATTGTTTAAAAAAAGGGGAGGATCATAGTGGAAAAAAAGCAGCTGGTTCTTGTGGGGAACGGTATGGCCGGGGTCAGGGCCATCGAAGAGATTCTCAACATTTCAAACGACCAATTCCAGATTACGATTTTCGGAAAAGAACCGCATCCAAACTATAACCGGATTCTTCTTTCCAAGGTGCTGCAGGGAGATACGGACGTAAAAGACATTACACTGAATGATTGGGCTTGGTATGAAGAAAACGGTATTCAGCTATATACGGGTGAAGAGGTTGTCAAAGTCGATCCTGAAGCCAAAACGGTAACGACTGACTCCGGCAGGGTTCAGCCGTATGATGAATTGATTTTGGCGACCGGCTCTCTCCCTTTCATCCTGCCATTGCCCGGGGTGGATAAAGAAGGTGTGACAGCTTTTCGTGATATCAAGGATACCGATGTCATGCTTGAGGCTTCGAAAACGTACAAAAAAGCGGCTGTTATCGGCGGCGGACTGCTCGGTCTGGAAGCGGCGCGCGGGCTGCTCAACCTCGGTATGGACGTCACCGTCATCCACCTTGCGCCATATCTGATGGAACGTCAGCTTGATGCGACAGCGGGACGCCTTTTGCAAAAAGAATTGGAAAAACAGGGCATGACGTTTTTGCTTGAAAAGCAGACGGAAGAAATCTGCGGAGACGAACGTGTAGAAGGATTGAAATTCAAAGACGGATCAACGCTTGAGGCAGATTTAGTCGTCATGGCGGTCGGGATCAAGCCGAACGTTCAGCTTGGAAAAGACTGCGGCGTCCCTGTCAACAGAGGGCTGATCGTCAATGATTATATGGAGACTGAAATCCCTCACATATACGCCGTCGGGGAATGCGCCGAACATAGAGGAATTGCCTATGGACTTGTCGCTCCTCTTTACGAGCAGGCCAAAGTAATGGCCAAAAAAATCTGCGGCGTTGAGACGAAACCGTATGAAGGTTCTGTTTTGTCAACACAGTTAAAGGTTTCCGGAGTCGAAGTGTTCTCTGCCGGCGACTTCAATGAGGATGATGACGAAGGCAAAAAAGCGCTCAAGGTGTTTGACGAACAGGATGGCATCTATAAAAAAATCGTGCTCCGCGGAAATCAAATCATCGGGGCCGTATTGTTCGGCGACAGCAGTGAAGGAAACAGGCTGTTTTCGATGATTCAAAAAGGAGCAGACATTTCAGAAACTTCCAAAGTTTCAATCTTGCAGCCTTTGAATCAGGAGGAAGGCATGAGCATCACGGCGGCCATGAGCGATGATGAGATCGTCTGCGGCTGTAACGGTGTTTCAAAAGGAATGATCGTGCAGGCCATTAAAGAGCAGGGTTGTTCTTCAGTGGATGAAATCAAGTCATGCACGGGCGCATCCCGTTCATGCGGAGGCTGTAAACCGCTTGTGGCCGAGATTCTTCAGCATACGCTCGGTTCAGACTTTGACGCAGCCGCCCAAAAAGAAGCGATTTGCGGATGTACCGACCTGTCCAGAGATGAAGTGGTGGCAGAAATCAAAGAGAAAGGTTTGACACATACGAAAGAAGTTATGAATGTGCTCGGCTGGAAAACGGCGGAAGGCTGTTCCAAATGCCGCCCTGCGCTCAACTACTATCTTGGCATGATCAATCCGAAAGAATACGAAGATGAGAGAGAATCCCGATTCGTCAATGAACGGATGCATGCCAACATCCAAAAAGACGGCACATATTCCGTCGTCCCGCGGATGTATGGCGGTGTCACCAATTCGAACGATTTGCGGCGCATCGCCGATGTCGTCGATAAATATGACATTCCTCTTGTGAAAATGACGGGCGGACAGCGGATCGACCTGATCGGTGTCAAAAAAGAAGACCTTCCGAAAGTATGGGCTGATCTTGATATGCCTTCTGGATTTGCTTACGGCAAAACGCTCAGAACGGTAAAAACATGTGTAGGTGAACAGTTCTGCCGTTTCGGAACGCAGGATTCAATGGCTCTCGGGGTCGACCTTGAGAAAAAATTCGAAGGCCTTTACACCCCTCACAAAATTAAAATGGCGGTTTCGGCATGTCCGAGAAACTGTGCCGAATCCGGCATCAAAGATCTCGGTGTCGTCGGCATTGACGGCGGCTGGGAAATCTATGTCGGCGGAAACGGAGGTACACATCTTCGCGCCGGCGATCTGCTGATGAAAGTCAAAACGTCTGAGGAAGTCATTGAAATCACAGGCGCTTATCTCCAATACTACAGAGAAACGGCCAACTATTTAGAACGGACGTCCGCATGGCTCGAACGGGTCGGCCTGTCCCATGTCCAGTCCGTCTTGAATGATGAAGAGAAACGCAAAGAATTGAATGACCGGATGAATGAAGCGCTGTCTGTCCACAAAGATCCGTGGAAGAACTTTTTGGAAGATGAAAAGACAACGAAGCAGCTTTTTGAAAATGTCGTCACTTCTTAAATAATCCTTAAGGAGGAATTCGCATGGTGAACAAAGGCTTAACAAAGGTATATGTGGCAAAGGTCGGCGATTTGCCGAATCAGCTCGGAAAGACAGTGGTTGTTGAAGGAAAGGAAATCGCGGTTTTCAGGCTTTCAAACGGCGGCGTCCGCGCGGTTGAAAACCGCTGCCCCCACAAAGGAGGGGTGCTTGCCGAAGGAATGGTAAGCGGCGAATTCGTATTCTGTCCAATGCACGACTGGAAGATCAGCCTTGAAGACGGAAAAGTTCAAGAGCCGGATACAGGCTGCATCCAGACATATGAGACAGTGATTGAAGGGGAAGACCTGTTTATCGTATATTAAGTTGATGGCTGGTTTGTGCTTACACGGCCAGCGGACGCATTCACAGAATCGGCAGATGGAAGGATGACAGTTGATGGGGAATGGGAAAGTATTTTTTGTGGGAGCCGGTCCGGGAGATTCCGGGCTGATCACATTGAAAGGGAAGGCGCTGATTGAGTCGGCCGACGTTATTTTGTATGACAGACTGGTTAACCCCCGGCTGCTTGAGCATGCAAAAGCAACGTGTGAATTCATCTATTGCGGAAAGCTTCCAAACCGGCACTATATGAAGCAGAGTGAAATCAACGCACTCCTGATCGAAAAAAGCTTACAAGGTCTCAATATCGTCCGGCTGAAAGGCGGGGATCCCAGCGTGTTCGGCAGAGTCGGCGAAGAAGCGGCCGCCATTACTGAACACGGCATCCCGTACGAAATGGTGCCTGGGATTACCTCTGGAATCGCGGCGCCTCTGTATGCCGGATTGCCTGTGACCCACCGCGATTTTGCTTCATCCTTTGCTGTCGTGACCGCTCATGACAAGTCAGGCAAACCAGATATGGACTGGGAAGGCCTTGTCAGAGGCGTTCAAACCCTCGTCTTTTATATGGGTATCAAAAACCTCGGCTATATATGCGAGCAGCTGATCAAAAACGGCAAGTCCCCTTTCGTTCCCGTGATGGTGGTCCAATGGGGCACATGGGGCCGTCAGCGAAGCGTCAAAGGAACATTGGGCGACATCCGGGAAAAAATCGCGGCGCATCATATTCAAAATCCTGCGATCATCGTCATCGGCGATATCATCTCATTCCGGCAGCACAGCTGGTTTGAGGAAAAGCCTTGTATCGGGATGAATATTTTGGCCGTGCAAAGCGGAGAAGAAGAACACTTGCCGACCGGCCTTCTGCGGGAACAGGGCGCTGAAGTCATGGAATGGCCCAGGTGGAAACCGCTTGAAACGGCCGCTGATGATGCCGTCTTAAACGGGATCGACCGCTTTGACAGCATCCTGTTTACATCACAGAAATCGGTGCGTCTGTTTTTTAGCCGGCTGAACGCCCTGAAAATCGATATCAGACGGATTCGCGCCCGGCTTTACGCATCAGAGCCGCTTGTCCAAGCCGCACTCCAAGAACGGGGGCTTATGGCTGACCAGCAGAAAGATTTGCCCGATTCAGGCAGATGTTTATTGATCGGCAGCCCTCAGGCGGTTGAAGCAAAACCGCATCCTGAATGCGAGACGTTTATCACACATGAGCAGATGATCGATAACCGCTTCACCTCGATGATGAAAAGGGAAATCAATGAATTTCCCATCGACATCATCCTGTTTGCGAATCGGAAATGTGTCGAGCTTTTCATGAGCGAGGCAAAAGAGATCGGGATATCGCCTGACGATGCCATTGATCATATCCATGCTGTCTGCCTCAGTCATGAAGCGGAAAGAGCTGCTATCGAGGCTCGATTTAAGCTCGTTCATGTGCTCGGAGAGGATGTCCCCCTGGAAGACTATTTACATGAGCTGAATACTGCCAGACCGCAAGTATCTATCGCAAATCGGTAAAAAAGCAGGGGAATTCCCCTGCTTTCTGCTGTTTGTTATGGTTTCCCGTATAAAGGCGCAATCCGGTCAATCCGATTTGTCCAGATTCCCCCTGTGTAATCTTCAGGCAGTCGCTTGATGTCTTCAACCGTGTCAAATCCGCTTGAAAAACCAAGTCCGCTTCCGCCTGTCACAATCACCCGCGTATCTGCTTTATCCATCCGATTGAAAAAGCGGTCCGGCCATCCCCACAAAAAGGGCGCAACTTTTTCAGGAATGTGCAGCTGTGTGTGTTTGCAACCGTCCGGAATGTACCCCGTCCATCCGGCAGACATATATCGAATGAGACAGGCTTTCATCGTTTTTTTTGACATCACCCTAAGCTCAGGAAGCGTTTTCTTTAACGCTGCAATCGGTCCATCGCCGCCGTATACAGTCAGCTTGCGGAGCCGTTTTCGCGGGAGGCTGTCGAGTATTTTGGCCAGCTGAACCCCTTCATTCGGGTCATGGCTTTTGATATGAATGAGGAGCTCGCGATTTGGAAAATGTTCGAGAACCTCGGTGAAGGACGGCATAAGGCCGATGCCTTTGCCGCGAAAAGGATGTGTTTTTCCATGATCGGCGGTATAGCCATAACCGATATCAAGCTTTTTTAATTCTGCCATTGTATAATCTTTTGTCATCCCTGTGCCGTTTGTCCGGCAATCGAGCGTCCAATCGTGAAACACGGCGAATTGTCCGTCTTTTGTCGGCTTAATATCAAGTTCTACAACATCGGCCCCGGCCCGGAAAGCTGCTTCCATTGCCGGCAATGTGTTTTCAAGGTAAGAGTGTTCAGGCCGGTCAATCCGCTCTGCCGTACATGTATCGCTTTCAACCCCTTCCATCGGAAAGGTCTGTGACAGTCCCCGATGCGCCAGCAGCACCGGCTTTCCGCTTCGGTCGTTTGCGAGAAAAGAAGAATTGTTGAAATAGATAAAGGTAATGAATAAGAGGACCATCCACCAAGCTTTTCTCTTAAAACGCTTTCTGCCCTTTTTCATGGCTAACCGAACAAAACGGTTTTTAAATAATCAAGGTCAGCTTCTATATGCCTTTTCATCGACTCGGCCGCTTTTTGTTGGTTTCTGTCCCGCATATGCTTAAAAATCTCCTCATGCTGGCCGATGATGTCCAAACTGCGCTCCCGTTTTTCAAGGTTTTTGCTTCGATAAAAAAAGGTGAGAGACCGCAAATCGAGAAGCTGCTTTTGCAGGCGTACATTTTCGCTCGCTTCTATAATCAAATCATGAAACTTCGTATTCAAGTGAAGCAGGGCATTGGCCGATTCCCCGTTTTGCTTTTCAAATTGGTGATTCGCTTCGCGCAATGTATCGGCTATAAGGTCAAGGGTTTCAGCGGATGCAAGGCGCGTCGCCAAGCTTACGGCCAGTGATTCGAGCGCCTGGCGGCATTGATAAATATCCTCCAGGTCTTTGATTGTCGGCTCGTATACGGTTATTCTCGATTTGTCGTCAACGAAAAGCAGGCCTTCTTGTTCAAGCGTCCGAATCGCTTCTCTGACAGGGCTGCGGCTTACCTCCAGTTCTCTGGCAATTTGCGATTCATAGATTCGTTCCCCTGGCTGATATTCCCCTTTTATAATCATGTCTTTTAAATAATGGTGGACTTGATCATAGTAAGAGACTGCACGCTGTATGGAAAATTTCACGCTGTTCACCTCGTTTGTTTTTCACTGCCGAAATCATTAATAGTCTAGCAAAAATCTTCAAAAACCTTCAACCTTATATTTCCATAATCTTGATCAATTTGTGACAAAAAAGTGTTGACTGCTATTCCGTGTCCGTTATACTTAAATTATACCTGTCGACAGTCGGCGGGTTGTTCATTGATTACTATTGTAAGCGCTTTATTGATAGAAGGGAAGGGGGAAATATTAATGAAATCAAATGTTGCATCAGCTTGGGATATGCTTTGGAGGTCACACAGGGAAGCCAAAAGGCTGCTGATGTTCTCCGTACCCGCCAAATCCGGAAAGGATGCCGGATTGCCGTTCAAGGCGGATCAGCTCACGCGGGAAGAGAAACCGCCAGGCTATAAAACGCCGCAAAAAATCGGCTTGCTGCTTGGCCCTGCACTGTTTTTCGCCGTTATTTTGTTCTTTTTTCCCGAAGGGTTGAGCTATGAAGGCCGAATGGTCTTGGCGACCACATTATGGGTGGCGGTTTGGTGGATTACCGAAGCCGTGCCGATTCCTGCAGCATCCCTGCTGCCGATTGTGCTGCTTCCGCTGACGGGAGCGCTGGAAGGAGATGCTGTCACAGCAAGCTATGGCGATCCGATTGTGTTTTTGTTTTTAGGGGGATTTCTGATTGCCCTTGCCATGGAGCGCTGGAATCTGCATAAACGGATCGCGCTCAACATTATATCCATCGTCGGCACAAGCACATCAAGAATTGTTCTTGGGTTTATGGCGGCGACAGGCTTTTTGTCGATGTGGGTCTCCAACACGGCCGCGGTGATGATGATGCTGCCGATTGGAACGGCCATTATCCATCAGGTGTCTGCGGTTATGAAATCCGAAGGAAAAGATTTCGCCGGCGAGGAAGAGAAATTTTCCAAGGCCCTCATCTTCAGCATCGGGTACGCGGGAACGATCGGCGGACTCGGAACGCTGATCGGTACACCGCCGAACATTATTTTGGCGGCCAATATTCAAAAGCTGTACGGAGCGGAAATTTCTTTCGCCGGCTGGATGGCCTTTGCCGTGCCGGTTGTTGTGATTTTGCTTGTGGCGGTATGGCTTTACTTGACCAAGGTCGCCCACCCGATCAAAATGAAACAGCTGCCGGGCGGAAAAGAATTGATTCTTGAAGAAAAAAGAAAGCTTGGAACGATCAGCTTTGAAGAAACAATGGTGCTGCTCGTGTTCGGCTTCGCCGCGTTTATGTGGGTGACAAGAACATTTTTATGGGACGATCGCATACCAGGCATTTCTGATACGATGATCGCAATTTTTGCAGCTTCACTGCTTTTCCTCATTCCATCATTGAATAAAGGCGGAAGGGTATTGGACTGGACGGTGTCAAAAGACTTGCCATGGGGCATCCTCCTGTTGTTCGGCGGAGGTCTCGCCCTTGCGACAGGCTTTAAAGAAACGGGTTTGGCCGAGTGGATCGGCGGACGGCTGACAATATTAGACGGATTTAATTTTGTTATTATCGTCGTCGTCTCAGCGGCTTTGGTGCTGTTTTTGACTGAAATCACATCCAATACGGCGACGGCCACGATGATTCTGCCGGTGCTGGCGTCGCTTGCGCTGGCGCTCAACGTCCATCCTTTTGCGCTGATGGTGCCTGCGGCGATGGCGGCGAACTGCGCGTTTATGCTTCCTGTAGGGACACCGCCGAATGCGATTATTTTCGCTTCGGGAAAAATAAAAATCAGCGAAATGGTCAGGACGGGATTTATCATTAACATCTTCACACTGATATTAATTGTCGGAGCTGTGTTCTATATCCTTCCTCACCTGTGGGGAGTCGATCTGACCATCTTTCCCGACCAGTTGAAGCGGTAAACAAAAGCCGGGCTGACATAAGCCCGGCTTTATTCGTGTTTGTCTTTTTCTTTTTGGGGTATTCGGATTATCGTGTAGAATACCCAATTTTAAATAGATAACACCTACCATACCATAAATCGGATAATAGTGTGGAATCCCATATGCAAAATCTCCTCATTCAAAACTTGTCTAAAGGTAAACAATTTCCCCATTCATATAGAAAATCGCATAAAAAATAATATCCTCTAACTATTGACTCTTACGTTGCGTAATACTTTATAGTAGCAGTTGAAGGAGGTGCAAAAAAGATGGATATGAAAGTAAAAGAAGTAGCTGAAATGGTTGGAGTAAGTATTCGTACACTACATCATTATGATCAGATTGGATTATTGACTCCAAAAGAAATCACCGATTCTGGCTATCGGCTTTATTCGGAAGAAAATCTTGAAAAGTTACAACAAATTTTATTTTTCAAAGAGCTTGATTTCTCCCTAAAGGAAATTAAAAGGATTATTAATAGTCCGTCGTTTAATCGACAGGAAGCGTTAATCTTACAACGAAAAATGTTGATCGAGAAACGGAATAGAGTCGATAAAATGATAGAAACCATTGATAAAACGATTAAACATATGATGGGAGAAATTCAAATGACAAACGAAGAGAGGTTTGAGGGGATTAACTTTAATCATAACCAATATGAGAAAGAGGCTCGCAAGCGTTGGGGAGATCAACCTGTCAACAAGATTAATGCTAAATTAGAGAGAATGACTAAAGATGAACATAAAGGTTTATCTGAAAAGTGGGATATGATTTTCAATAAACTTGCACTCCTTCGTGATCAATCTCCCAAATCTAAAGAAGTACAAGTAACAATTAAAGAATGGTATGACTTTTTAAATGAAAACTTTGGCAAATACTCTCCTGATGCCATTTATGGATTGGGTCAACTCTATATTAACGATGAACGATTTACCAAAAACATTGATCAATATGGTCATGGATTAGCTAATTTTATGAGCGAAGCGATGAAAGTCTATTCAGATAATCAAAAATAACAAAGGTGGTAGCAATGAAAATAGTAATCGAAAATACAATCGAGCAATATGAAAAGTTGTTCTCTATGGAGAAAGAAAAAGAAAACTACTTTCGGTATTCTATGATGAAACCTTTTGAAAAAATGTGGAATACCATTAATGTTCCTTTAAAAGCCAATCAACCTAATGGATATGACGTAATAATGGCTACAAAAATGCTTGGGTATCTTGATATAACGGAAAACGAAATTGGAAAGATAGCGTTAGAGAATTTAAAGGAGATTCAAGCTCTTCAAACGGCATATGATACCTTGAATCACTGTGCTGATTTTATACAGGAGAATAACTTAAAAATAAATACTGATGAATTGAAATTTGGAATGTATATAGCTGATCCAAAGAAGCTCGAATTACAAAAAGGTTATTGTGGCTTTGGGGGAATTCCAGGATTTATTCAAGTGTCAATTTTCCCTAACTCCTATAATGTTCCTAAAATCCCTGCTGTCATTGCACATGAATTTCATCATAATATCCGTTTTTCTTATTTTGATTGGGATCATGGTAACGTTACAGTTGGAGATTACCTAATTATAGAAGGTTTAGCAGAGTCATTTGCAAAAGAGCTTTATGGAGAAGACCTTTTAGGTCCTTGGGTTACTTCTTTTGATAAAGAGGACTTAGAATACTCAATCGAAATAATAAAAGATGCGTTAAATGTTAAAGGATTTGCAGAGGTTAGCAGTTATATGTTTGGTGACACCGTTGCAAAAGAACAGGGGTATCAACCTGTTGGGTTATCACCGTTTGCGGGATATACAGTAGGATACCAAGCAGTACAGTCCTTCATGAAAGCCAATAATGTGGGGATAGGAGAAGCTACCTTACTTAGTGCAGAGGAAATACTAAACAATTGTGAACTGTTTTCCTAATAGCCTTTTTAACTATGAAGCATTACTATTACAATTTAGTAATGCTTTTCTTGTTTAACAGCAATTCATAAATGATTCTTATTGGAAAATAATCAATACAATAAAGGAAATGAAATAATGACAACCAATATGCTCAATCTACCAAGTTTTAAGATTCTTGATATGAAGGAGAGTGAATATGATTATAGATTCTTAGTAGAGACTACTTTACCACCCTCTTCTTACTGCCCAAAATGTGGTACGGTTGCTAATCTATACAAGCATGGTAAAAAGGAGCAGTTATTCTTTGATTTGCCGATGCACGCAAAACGAGTAGGGATCTTCGTTAAAAGACAACGGTACAAATGTAAGGAATGCGGGGCTACATTCTTTGAAAGCCTACCAGATATAGATGATGGGCGATCAGTCACTAATAGACTTATAGAATGGATTCAACAAGTAAGTCTTGAAAAAACCTTCACCAGTGTTGCAGATGAGATTGGTGTCGATGAAAAGACTGTCCGAAACATTTTTAATGACTACGTTACATTGCTTGAAGCACAAACAGACTTTAGAACTCCAAAATGGCTTGGTATTGATGAAGTCCATCTACTCAAAAATTATCGTTGTGTCATTACAGACGTTGAAAACAAGTCTGTAACTGACATTTTACGAAAACGTAATAAAGATACTGTTATCAGTTACCTCTCAAAGCTCCAAGACATTGATAAAATTGAATTTGTAGCAATGGATATGTGGAATCCTTATAAAAGTGCTGTTAATACAGTGATACCACATGCCAAAATTGTAATTGACAAGTTTCATGTTGTTAAATTAGCCAATGAAGCCTTGGAAAAGATACGAAAGGCTAACCGTCAAAATGTGTCAGCCAAAGAGCGTAGGCAACTCATGAGAGACCGTTATGTGCTTCTGACAAGGCGTAAAGACCTTAATGACTTCGACGATCAAATAAAATTGCAGGTATGGACTGATATGTTCCCGTTACTGGGACAAGCATACGAGCTTAAAGAACAATTCTTTGACATCTATGAAGCTGAATCAATCAACGAAGCCTATAAACTATACCAAAATTGGCTTTCAAATATTCCTAAAGAATTAATGACCTATTTTGAAGATCTTATTAAGTCAATGAGTAATTGGGAAGAAGAGATATTCAACTATTTTAGTTCTCCATTACAAACGCCTATACAGAGTCCTTGAATCGTTTAATTAAGACAATGAACCACGTTGGTCGAGGTTACTCTTTTGAAGCCCTTAGAGCAAAGATTTTATTTACTCAGGGTTATCGTAAAGTTAAAAGGAAAAAGAAATTCAAAGAAGTTGAAGTTACTTTCGGAAAAATATTACCTGATCAATTCCCAGGTTGGTTACAAACTGGTTACGAATGGGTCTATGAAGAAATTTATGGTGCTGACTTTTCCACCCTGACGAAGGCTATGGAAGAGGGTATATTTTAACCCTCTTTTTGAAGAGACTCATAATATTCGACTTTGGCATCGATTTTTTCTAAATTGGCCTGCAGTCTGCCAATGTCCTCCGCAATTTGTTTTCGATGGCTTTTCAGCATATCCCTGTTCTCCTTTCCGAACACATCAGAAAAATGGATGATGCTGTTTCCGAGATGAAGTTCGGCGTGCAGATAATTTTCCTTCATCTCCTTTAAACATCTCGATGTCATCGGCCAGCAGCACATTTTGAATGTCTCCGCCCAGTGTCTCCTGGTAGAAGCTGAGCGCTTCCTTGCAATTCTCAATAAAGAGATAAGGGTTTGCGCTTTTCAATGGAAGTGCCTCCTTTTTTCGGATCAACATATTTAGGTTGATGCAAATACAGGAGAAATAAACCAAATTGCGGTATAATCATGATAAAAAAGGATGATAAGCGTGAACAAGTCTGGACTGCCGCATCAATATCCATTTTTATTTGTCGACTGCATTGTTGATACTGAGCCGGGAAAATGGGCGAGAGGGTATAAATTGATCACGGAAAATGACTGGTTTATCACGGAGAGCCAACAGGACATGCCATTTTCCATCATGGTTGAATCTCTCGCTCAGGTTGCTGCATTTACCGCACAGGAAGACAGCACTGGGCTCGGCTTTCTTTCTTCTGTGAAAAAAGCCGAATGCATCGGCAGGGCGGTTCCGGGAGACAAGCTTGATCTGTATTTTGAAGTTGCCCGTTATAAACGGGGATTTTTATTCGGAAAAGGAATGGCCTCTGTTAACGGAACAAAAGTAGCGGAAGCTGAGCTGGGAATCTTTATGGAGAGCGGCAAGTGAATCAAGGGATGCTGAAAACGGTGATCATGTGAAGAGGAAGACAGATGAGGATGCAAATGAAGCTTTTCAAGTGATGACTGATTGCTGAGAATAACATGATTGCAAAATACAGGAGCGGGCATTGTGCCTCCTCTTTTTTAATCTGTTTTGTAGTTTTAAAATATATGATAAAATGACATTTGTTACTAAAATGGTGGAATTCTGTATTGGGGTTTCAGCTTATTAAATCTTAGACTAGAGGATGATGTTTTGTTTTCAAAAAGAAAATTTAAATTAACTGTCGTCACGTTGTCTTTGGTTTTGGGTTGTAGCGCTTGGGCTGGAGTGTTATTAGGAGCATCAGGACAGCAGGTTGGGCAGTCGGCACTGGCATGGCAACAGCTTATGACCTAGGTTCGCTTGCATGTCCAAACCAAAGCCTGTTTTAAAAAGATACCAACTGACTGTTAATTTTACTCCTATTGCACTTTTCACCTGTTTAACTCTTTTGTATCGTACACGAGATGTATATTCTACTTTGATATTGTTTATTTTAATGGTATTGAACATATTTTCTTTTGAGTTATTCATGAATCATAAATACGATGGCTCTAAGAAAAAAGCGATTCCAACAACGATATATTTCATATTATCAAGTCTGCTTTATATGCTAGCTTACATTTGGATAACAGGATATTAGGGGATGTCCCGACAAATAGATGGTGAACCGCGTAAGGCAGTTCACCATTTTTTTGTTTTAGATTGTTTAAGAGCCGCATTGCTCGGCGCTATTGTTCATTTCGTTTTCTTGACGGTTATGCTGACACTGCCGGCAGAAGCGTTAACCGTTGCACAGTCTTCAATGTCCACAACAGGTGTGACCGTTTTATGATCGATCTTGATCCCAGTGAAAGAGGTTGAAAAGTTCGCGATAATGGCGGATCGCTGACTTTCAGTTGAGACGGCTGCGGTGGCGAGTGTTTTCCATTTCGAGATGGAGCCGATGTTTGATCCCTTGATTTCCGCGATAATGCGTCCGGTATAGCCGTGGTTGTTTGTTCCCCAAAATGTAGCTCGTGTATTGCCATTCAAGTTTTTATAGATGGTCATTTGCACTGTGCTGCCAGGACGGAAGCCTTTTTTGTATGTAAATTGTTCCTTCCCTTCAATATAGGTTTCCTCATTTTTTGCCCCGACCTTCATCACCGGTTTCCAGATGTTATAGGTGCTGCTGTACTGAAGACCGATATCTGCTTCAGTTCCATTGACTGCACGAAAGCCCGAATAAATATAAGCAGTTGCGTTAGAGACTTTCATTGTGTTAGGAAGCTGGATTTTTGCAGTAAAAATCGAACCTGTGCTGTTCAAATAGGCGCGGCCCCCGATTCCTTTAGGCAGTTTGTTGGCTGCTTTTGCGACTTGAGCGTGTGCGCCGGGAAGTCCTGGAATACCTGCTGAACAGGTTCCGAACAAAACGGCTGTACCGATTGCAACCACTATCAATACTTTTTTCATCAATATGACCTCCGATTTTCCTGATGGACTGCACGATCAATTCTTATTGTAGCGCTGCTTACGTTTATTTTTTTAGAATAATTTGACAAGATGATAACATCTTTATCCAAGTGAATAGACTTAACGATTTCTTTGTCCTGGCCGATTTTTATATTAGAATAGATAGAAGCCTATAAAAACTGGAGGTATCTTAATATCGTGTCAGTCAATCAAACAGAACGAGTCGATGTGAAGCTAGTGGCATTGGATATGGATGGGACGTTGTTGAACGATGAGCAGACCATTTCAGATGAAAACAGAAAAGCGATTAAAGAAGCCGAAGAGAAAGGGGTATATGTCGTGCTCAGCACTGGACGGACGCTGATGACGTGCCGCGAATTGGCGGAGTCGTTGGAGCTGTCTTCATTTTTGATCACGGCTAATGGCAGTGAAATCTGGGATTCTTCCTTTCAGCTGGTTGAACGCCAGCTGCTTCACCCCGATCATGTGCAGATGATGTGGGATTTGCGCAATACACATCAAACCGATTTTTGGGCGGCCAGCGTCGATAAAGTGTGGAGAGGCGAGTTTCCTGATGATATACAGTCGTATGAATGGCTGAAATTCGGGTTTGACATTCCGGATGACGAAGTCAGAAACCGGGTGCTCGAGGAGCTGAAAAAAAACAAGGAACTGGAAGTCACCAACTCCAGCCCGACCAATATCGAAGTCAACGCCATCGGCATCAATAAAGCGGCGGCTTTGGTGAAGGTTTGCGAGCGCCTCGGCTTTACAATGGAACATGTGATGGCGGTTGGCGACAGTTTAAACGATATCGCCATGATCAAAGAAGCGGGGCTGGGTGTCGCCATGGGAAACGCCCAGGACATCGTCAAAGAAACAGCTGATTGGATTACGGATGCCAATACAGAACATGGTGTCGCAAAAGCGATCAGACATTGGGTATTGTCATAGAGGATGAATATATGAAAAAAAGGGCCGGACAGGCTCTTTTTTATTTAGAAATAAAAAATTTCGAAAAATAAAATATCCTGAAAATCCTTTATGATAGCGCCCTTTCGGCCGGTATATGATTAGGACATATGTCAGGTTTCTTAACAATATGATGCCAAGACGGTAAATCCCTGTTATAATCTATGTTAAGTTTGATTATTCGGAATAAAGGTTCCGAAAATCGGAACAAAAAGGGGATATACTAAAAATCGGCGAATTGCGGCATCAATAAACAGGGGGGATTAACATGAATCTAGTGGATCTAAACTGTGATCTCGGAGAGAGTTTTGGCGCCTATCAAATAGGCTTGGACGAGGATATTCTCGAATTTGTCACATCAGCCAATGTGGCTTGCGGATTTCATGCCGGAGATCCGGGTGTTATGCGGAAAACCGTGGCGATGGCGGCGGAAAAAGGCGTTCAAATCGGCGCTCACCCCGGACTTCCGGATCTGGCGGGATTTGGCCGCCGCAATATGGCCATTACACCTGATGAAGCATATGATCTCGTGGTATATCAAATTGGCGCACTGTCCGGCTTTTTAAAAGCAGAAGGTGTCAACATGCAGCATGTTAAACCGCATGGTGCACTTTATAATATGGCGGCAAAAAGCAGGGAATTATCGGATGCGATCGCTCAAGCCGTCTATAACACAGACCCCGAGCTGATTTTGTTCGGATTGGCGGGAAGCGAGCTCGTACTCGCCGGGGAAAGAGCCGGTTTGAAAACGGCTCATGAAGTGTTCGCCGATCGTACATATCAGGAAGACGGGACATTGACCTCCCGCCTGCAGGATGACGCGCTGATTCAAGACGATGATCAAGCGGTCGCTCAAGTCATCCGTATGGTCAAGGAAGGAAAAGTCCGCAGTCTGCAGGGAGCGGATGTCAGTCTGAAAGCAGATACCGTATGTATTCACGGCGATGGTGCGCATGCGCTTCAATTTGCGCAAAAAATCCGCCGTGAACTGGAATTATCAGATATAAAAGTACAAGCATTCTCAACATGATTGCCGACAAAAGGAGGAATACAATTTGAAGCAAAACAAAAAACGAAGGCCGCTTCAAGCAACTGGACACTATTATTGGGAGCGGCATTTTTAATGGCCACGTCCTCAATCGGACCCGGTTTTCTTACACAGACAACAGTATTTACCCAAAGTTTGGCCGCAAGTTTCGGTTTTGTCATCCTGGTATCGATTATTTTAGATATTTGCGCTCAAACGAACGTATGGAGAATTATTGCTGTTTCTGAAAAAAGAGGCCAGGAAATCGCCAACCTTGTCTTTCCGGGTCTCGGCTATGTGATCGCTTTCCTCGTCGTCCTCGGCGGGCTTGCCTTCAATATCGGAAACATTGGGGGCGCGGGTCTCGGGCTTGAGGTTTTATTCGGAATCTCACCAAAGACAGGAGCCATTATCAGCGCCGTCATTGCCATTCTTATTTTCGTCATCAAAGAAGCGGGTAAAGCGATGGACCGGTTTACGCTGATTGCGGGCTTTGTCATGATTTTGTTAACCGTGTATGTCGCTGTCACGACGGGACCGCCCGTTGGCGAAGCGCTCACAAAAACGGTGATGCCTGATAAAATCGACATTCTTGCAATTGTCACGCTTGTCGGCGGAACGGTCGGCGGATACATTACGTTTGCCGGCGGACACCGTTTGCTTGACGCAGGTGTGAAAGGAAAAGATTCCATTCCTGAAGTGACGAAAAGCTCTGTTTCCGGCATTTTAATTACATCTATCATGAGGATCGCGCTTTTTTTGGCTGTCCTCGGCGTTGTATCGAAAGGCTTGCAGATTAATCCTGATAACCCGCCGGCTTCCGTATTCCAGCTTGCCGCAGGAAATGTCGGCTATAAAATCTTTGGTCTCGTCATGTGGGGGGCTGCTGTAACATCCGTTATCGGCGCCGCTTATACATCGGTTTCATTCTTTAAAACGTTTTCGCCGAAAATCGAAAAAAATTCGAACGTCATTATTATCGCTTTTATTGTGATTTCAACGCTTTGCTTTATAACAATCGGAAAGCCTGTCAACCTGCTCGTTCTTGCCGGTGCTCTAAATGGGCTGATCCTGCCGATCGCACTCGGCTCCCTCTTAATCGGCGCCCATAAAAAGAACGTTGTCGGCGATTACAGACATCCGGTTTGGCTGACGATTCCCGGCATAATCGTCGTAATTGTGATGGCGATTATGGGAGGCTATACACTGATCAATGAAATTCCAAAATTATGGGGATGATTTCATTGCGAAATTTACAAATGATGCGCCCGGAAGAAGTCCGCGGCTTGATTCGGCAGGGGAGACTGTCCGAACCGACAGCCGGCATGGCCGGGGGCTACACTCAGGCAAACTTGGTTATTTTAAAAAAGGAGCTTGCTTTTGACTTTCTGCTGTTTTGCCAGCGGAATCAAAAGCCGTGCCCGATTCTCGATGTCACAGAACCGGGCTCTCCCATTCCGGCAATCGTAGCGCCGAGCGCAGATATCCGCACCGATTTTCCGAAGTACCGCGTCTACAAAAACGGTGAATTAACGGACGAAGTCACGGATATCTCGCCATTGTGGGAGGAGGATATGGTCGGTTTTTTAATCGGCTGCAGCTTCACATTTGAGCAAGCCTTACTGAATAATGGAATTCCCGTCAGACACATTGAAGAAAAGCGAAATGTTCCGATGTATCAAACGAATATCCCTTGTGTTGCGGCGGGCCGGTTCAAAGGGCCAATGGTCGTCAGTATGCGTCCGATTCCGGAGGAGCAGGTCGTGCGGGCCGTTCAGGTGACATCAAGGTTTCCCGCCGTTCACGGAGCCCCGGTGCATATTGGCAATCCTGAAGCTATCGGTATTCAAGACATCCCAACTCCCGATTTCGGTGATGCGGTGACAATAAATAAAGGGGAAGTTCCGGTGTTCTGGGCTTGCGGTGTTACGCCTCAAGCGGTCGCAATGCATGTGAAGCCGGAGCTGATGATCACACATGCGCCGGGTCACATGCTGATCACGGATGTGCGTGATGAACAGTTTGGTGTTTTATAGCGATCAATACAGAGCCATTTGCTCTGTATTGATTTTTGATTTTGGGGATAAAGGCAAGGTGGTGTAGAATTGAACAGTTTATCAGATGTAAAAATAGAGCCGCTCGGAGATTCTGCGGTGATCATTCAGCTTGGAACCGATATTGATGAACAGATCCAGCGGTTGGCAAGCGCTTTAACAAAACAGATTGAAAGCGATCCGTTTCCAGGCTTCATTGAATGTGTGCCGGCATTTACGAGCGTGACCGTTTTCTATCGTCCATTTGCAGTATATCAACTGATCAAGAACGATCCGGCTTTTGATTCTCCATTTGAAAAAGTAAAAGCCCTCATCAAAAAAAACCTCCAAGAGCTGACGCTAGAAGAAAACGCAGAAAAACGCACGGTTGAAATCCCTGTATGCTATGGGGGCAGTTTCGGCCCTGATTTGGAGGAAGTGGCCAAGATCAACGGTCTGACTCCTGAAGAAGTGATTGACATTCACACCGCGGGTGAATACCTCGTTTATATGATCGGCTTCGCACCGGGATTCCCTTATCTGGGCGGAATGTCTGAAAAAATCGCCGCACCGCGGCGGTCTTCTCCGCGCACAGCGATTCCGGCAGGTTCAGTGGGAATCGCCGGCATGCAGACAGGTGTCTATCCATTATCTACACCTGGCGGCTGGCAGCTGATCGGCAACACACCTCTTGAGTTATTCAGGCCTTATGAGCAGCCTCCAAGTTATTTAAGAGCGGGAGATGTTGTCAAATTTGTCAGTGTGACTGAAGAGGAGTACAACAGGTTGAAGGAGGGAGAAGCTTGAGCATCGAAGTTTTAAAGCCGGGCCTGATGACGACGGTTCAAGATTTAGGGCGCACCGGCTATCAAAAATACGGCGTCCTTGTCAGCGGAGCAATGGATGCCGACTCTTTGCGCCTTGCCAATATGCTTGCAGGAAACAGTGAGAATGAAGCGGCGCTTGAAGTGACGCTGATGGGCCCGGGGCCGTCCCTCCGCTTTCAGAAAAGAGCCCTGATCGCGGTTACGGGAGCGGACTTTTCACTGACTGTAAATGATGAAGAAGTACCGCTGTGGAGACCGGTCTTGGTTGAGGAAGGAAGCGTCCTGACATTCGGAATGTGCAAACGGGGAAGCCGCGCGTATATGGCCGTTGCCGGGGGAATCGCCGTCCCTTCCGTGATGGACAGCAAAAGCACATATGTCAGGGCCGGAATCGGCGGCTACAAGGGAAGACCTTTGCAAAAAAGCGACCTGCTGGCGGCCGGAGAACTGACGCCTTTATCGGAAAGAATGATGGAGAAGTTGAAAGATCAATTGAATCAGAGAGGATTCGCGGCTCCAAAATGGGCCGTCGATCAAAAGTATTTTCTTCCCCTGAAGAAAAACCCGGTGATCCGTGTCATCAAAGGAGAGCAATTGACCGCTTTTACCGAAGCTTCACAGGAAAGATTTTTCCAAGAGGCTTTTCGGGTGACGGCCAAATCCGACCGGATGGGCTACCGTCTTCAAGGAGAAGTGCTTGAACTGAAAAAACCGCTGGAAATGATTTCTGAAGCGGTATCTTTCGGAACGATCCAGGTTCCGCCTGACGGCAATCCGATCGTGCTGCTTGCGGACAGGCAGACGGCAGGGGGGTATCCGCGAATTGCCCATATCATTTCGACCGACTTATCCACTGTGGCCCAGATGATGCCGGGGGAACAGGTGAAGTTTGAGCTAGTCAGCCTCTATGATGCAGAACGAATGTATATTGAAAGGGAGACAAAAATCAGCGAACTTTCGGCCCGCTTAAAGCTTGAATACATGTTATGATATAGTGTGATGTGTATCAGGAGGGGGAAGGGATGGAAAACAGGAATAAAACGGTTGTCAAAGCCATGACTCTGCTCAATCTGTTTTTGACGAGAGAAAGGCTCTCTCTCAATGACATGATTGAGCTTACGGGCATGCCGAAAACATCTGTGTACCGCATGGTTTGCTCTCTCGAAGAAATGGGGTTTCTCGATCGCGATGAAAATGGGATGTACGCTTTAGGGCTGTTATTTCTCCAATACGGCCAGCTCGTTTCAGAAAGGCTTGATATCCGGAAAATCGCCTTGCCCATTATGGAAGCGCTTCGCGATGAAGTGGATGAAGCCGTCCATTTGATTGTGAGGCGGGGGAATGAAGCGATGTACATAGAAAAAATAGAGGGAACACAGACGGTTCGCCTTTACACGGCGATCGGCAGGCGCTCGCCGCTGTATGCCGGAGCCTGTGCGCGGAGCATTTTGACCTTTTTGCCCAAAAAAGAGCGGGATTCCTATGTCGAAAAAATCGAGTTGAAGCCGATGGCTTCAGGAACGATCCGCGGCAAGGAGGAGCTTCTACACGTGCTTGAGGAATCATACCGAAATGGCTGCACCGTCAGCCATTCAGAGCTTGAAGATTATACATCCGCCATCGCCGCGCCGATTTTCAACCATAAACGCGAGGTTGTCGCCGGTATCAGCATTGCCGGATTTGAAGCGCGCTTTCAAAAAGACCGCCTTCCCTATTTGACGGAACGGGTCAAAAAAGCAGCGCTCGACATTTCCAAAAAACTAGGTTTTTAAATGAAGGAGAGTATCCTTTTTCACTTCTGTCGAGTACATATATGGTATCTGTCACAAAACAGAAGGGGGAAAGGATATGACGCTTCAATATGTCGCTCTCGGCGACTCTTTGACCGTCGGAGTCGGCTCCGGCTTGTTTGAGCCGGGATTTGTCCAGCGCTATAAGAAAAAAGTGGAGGAAGACTTGAAGCAGGATGTCTCATTAGTGAAATTCGCAAAATCGGGACTTGAGACGGCGGAAATTCTCGACATGCTCAATATGCCGTTCGTCAAAGAACAGGTTAAAAAAGCGGATGTCATCACGATCACGGGATGTGGGAACGATCTGCTTCGATCCTTGGACATATACGAGAAAGAAAAGGATGAGCATGTTTTTTTGGAAGCCTCTTCCCATTGCCAGAAAAACTACTCAAAC
The DNA here is from genome assembly GCF_000465465.2 of Bacillus sp. NSP9.1. NCBI lineage: Bacteria > Bacillati > Bacillota > Bacilli > Caryophanales > Bacillaceae > Bacillus > Bacillus sp. NSP9.1. Next base: position 4,067,474 of record NZ_CP048273.1, on the reverse strand, counting down.
ATGTTGGAAAAAATAAATGAGATCAAGGGCGAAAAAGACGGCTGTTATGTCATCCGGCTCCTCAACTTATACAATCCGTTTCCGCACATCGAATTGGCCGACAAGTGGATTACCGGCTTTAACCGGCACTTAAAACAGCTGGAAGCACCGCCGCATGTCAAGGTCATCGACACGTATGCCGTTTTTAAAGGACGCGAAAAAGAACTGCTGTCATTTGATCGGGTTCATCCGAACAGCAGGGGATATGAAGCCATGGCGGAAAAGCTGAGGGAGGCGGGCTATGGGCCGCTTGACAATGAAATCTAAATCGTTAAACGAAAGATCCTTCTGATAAAAGAAGGTCTTTTTTTTATGCCTTGGAAGGCTCTGCCCGGTTTATTTGCCGCAGGCAAAGACACAATCAAACATTCACTATTAAATTTTGTCACACCGCTAATGCCAAAGTGGCGTTTTCTTTCAATTGAGACGCGTCTGTAAGCGTTTTAATATAAAAACAAGAGGCCGACATTATTCGACATCATTTTTTGATCTGTTGCTTTTAAAGACAACAAAGGAGGTTATGAAATGGAAGACAAACAAAATAAAGGTTTCAAAGTAAAGATTCAACGTTTCGGCAGCTATTTAAGCGGAATGATTATGCCGAACATCGGCGCATTTATCGCATGGGGCATCATTACCGCCTTATTTATTCCGACGGGGTGGATGCCGAATGAAGCGCTCGCTTCATTGGTTGATCCGATGATTAAATACTTGCTGCCGCTATTGATCGGCTATACAGGCGGTAAGATGGTGTACGACCACCGCGGAGGCGTCGTCGGGGCGACAGCTGCTATCGGCGTCATTGTCGGCGCGGACATTCCGATGTTCCTCGGCGCGATGATCATGGGGCCGCTGGGCGGCTATTTGATCAAATTAACCGACAGGCTTTTCAAAGATAAGGTCCGTTCAGGCTTTGAAATGCTGATCAACAACTTCACGGCCGGCATCCTCGGATTTATCCTGACCGTGCTCGGTTTCTTGGCGATCGGTCCGGTTGTGCTCGGCTTGAATAAAACATTGGCGGCCGGCGTGGAAGTGATCGTCAATGCGAACCTGCTGCCGCTGGCCAGCATTTTTGTAGAACCGGCGAAAGTTCTTTTCCTGAACAATGCCATCAACCACGGGATTTTGAGTCCGATTGGGATTGAAGAAGCGGCCAATACAGGAAAATCGATTTTGTTCCTGCTCGAAGCGAATCCTGGACCGGGCCTCGGCATTCTGCTGGCTTATATGGTATTCGGAAGAGGAACATCAAAGCAAACCGCGCCTGGGGCTGCGGTCATTCACTTCCTTGGGGGAATTCATGAAATCTATTTCCCTTACATCTTGATGAAACCGCTGCTCATTTTAGCTGCAATCGCAGGGGGTGCAAGCGGTGTGCTGACATTCTCCATCTTTAATGCGGGGCTTGCGGCCGTTCCGTCTCCGGGAAGCATTATCGCAGTTTTGGCGATGACACCGAAAGGCAACCACATCGGCATTATCCTTGGTGTTCTTGTCGCGGCGGCGGTCTCATTTATTGTGGCGGCGCTCATTCTCAAAACATCTAAAGCAGCTGATGAAGATTTAACAGCAGCGACGGAAAAAATGCAGCAAATGAAAGGCAAGAAAAGCCAGGCCGTTTCTGCCTTGACTTCAGCTGAACAAGCTGAGGAATCAGCATACGAAAATGTCGGCAAAATCATCTTCGCTTGTGATGCCGGAATGGGCTCCAGTGCGATGGGAGCGTCCATTTTGAAAAACAAAGTCAAAAAGGCTGAACTCGATATCGATGTTTCCAATACATCGATTAACAATCTGCCGGATGACGCGGATATCGTCATTACGCATAAAGATTTGACGGAGCGCGCGAAAGCGAAGCTTCCAACCGCCAAACACATTTCAGTAGAAAATTTTCTTAACAGTCCAAAATACGACGAACTGATCAATCAGCTGAAAAAATAATATTTTGCAACCCGTGAGCCTGTTCATTCAGGCTCACACAACATGTATGAAAGAGAGTGATTTCCCAATGAAACCAGTACTTGCAAAAGAAAACATTCATCTCAATCAATCTGCCGCAACACAGGAAGAAGCGATCAGGCTTGCAGGAAAGGCTCTTGTTGATTCCGGGTATGTCACGGCGGACTATATCGAGAAGATGCTTGAGAGGGAAAGCATAACATCCACTTACATGGGCAACGCGATCGCCATTCCGCACGGTACAGAAGACAGCAAACAAAACGTTCTTCACTCAGGCATCTCCGTCATTCAAATACCTGAAGGTGTTGAATACGGTGATGGAAATATTGCGAAAGTGGTTTTTGGCATCGCCGGGAAAAACGATGAACACCTTGAAATCCTTTCGAAGATTGCCATCGTCTGCTCTGAAACCGAAAATGTTGAACGATTGATCAACGCTGAAGACGAAGCTGAATTGATGACGGTTTTTGAAGAAGGTGCAGAGCTATGATCGCCTTGCACTTTGGCGCGGGCAATATCGGCCGCGGATTCATCGGCGCCCTGCTCTGCAAATCGGGATATGAAGTTGTCTTTGCCGATGTGAATGAAACCGTCATCCAAGAACTGAACGAAAAGCGGCGCTATACCGTCGAATTGGCTGACACAGCCCGGAAGACGGAAACGATCGGCCCCGTCCGGGCGATCAACAGCGGCACAGAGCTTGAAGTGTTGTATGAAACACTTGAACAAGCCGATCTCGTGACAACAGCCGTCGGCCCATCAGTGCTGAAACTGATTGCCAAGCCGATCGCAGAAGGGCTGAAAAAGCGGCTCAAAACAAACGGCAAACCCCTTCACATCATCGCCTGTGAAAATATGATCGGCGGAAGCAGTCATCTGCAGGAGGAGGTTTTCAGCCACTTAAACGAAGAAGAGCGCAAAGCGCTTGACGGAGTCGTTGCCTTTCCGAATTCCGCGGTAGACCGGATTGTGCCGATCCAGCATCACGAAGACCCGCTGAAGGTGAGCGTTGAGCCGTTCTTCGAATGGGCGGTCGACAAAACCGCGTTTATCAGCGATATCCCCGATATTCAAGGGGTGACCTATGTATCCGATCTTGCGCCTTTCATTGAAAGAAAGCTTTTTACCGTCAATACCGGACATGCCATGGCCGCATATGCCGGCTATCAAAAAGGACTCAAGACGATAAAAGAGGCCGTCGATCATCCGGAGGTGCGCCAAACGGTCGCAGGCGCGCTGGAAGAAACGGGGCGCTACCTTGTTGAGACATATGATTTTACAGAGGAGGAGCACGAGCGCTATATTAAGAAAATTTTCAGCCGGTTTGAAAATGAAAGCCTCTCAGACGATGTCACACGTGTGGCCAGATCGCCGCTTCGTAAGCTTGGCCCGCATGACCGGCTTGTCGGTCCGGCCCAAAAGCTGAGCAAATCGGGGGTTGAACCTGTCCGCCTAGCGGAAGGGATCGCCTTGGCGCTGCAGTTCGATTTTGCTGATGATCAGGAAGCCGTTCAGCTTCAAAGCATGATCGCTGAAAAAGGCTATGAAGAAGTGCTTCAGGACGTATGCGGGCTCGACAAGAATGAATCTTTGTTCGCGCTGGTGATGAAGCATTTGAAACAATAGTTTCCGATAAAACCGCGGGAGCCTGGCGGGGGCCTGCCACAAACGGAACGAATGATAGGGTGGCTCGGGACATAACCTAGTAGAAGCATCAGCTGTCAGCTGATGTTTCTTCACTTCTGAAAAAATTTCCACTTATATTTTAGTAAAAAATTAATTAGTTTGAATTGAAGATTTCTTGTAAGCGTTTTATGATAGGGATACCATTTTCAACCGTCGGCACCCCCCTAATCACCCCGCAAAAACGACAACACCGGAGGCGGCGCTTTATGTATATGACAGCAAGGGAACAAAAACTGATTAAATATCTTTTACACCAAAATCGTTATGTCAAAGTCAATGAAATTGCCGACTATATTGAAGTCAGCACAAGGACGGTTCATCGCGAGCTCAAAGCGGTCAAATCCGCTCTGAGCGAGTATCAGCTCCAGCTTGATAAACAGCCTGGAAAAGGCTTGAAGCTGGTGGGAGCTTACCGGAATAAACAGCGGCTTCTCGGCGATCTGTCCAGGGATAACCATGTCGAATACAGCTCTGATGAACGAAAGCTGTTGATTTTGTGCGCGATGCTTGAAGCGGGTGAGCCGATCAAGCTTTATACAATCGCCAATGATTTGCAGGTGACGACAGCGACCATCAGCAATGACCTTGATGAGCTGGAGAATTGGATCGCCCCGTTCGGACTTTCGCTGATCAGAAAAAGAGGCTATGGCATTGAGCTGAGAGGACCTGAAGACGCAAAACGGAAAATCGTCGGAAATCTTATGGCGGACAAGCTTGACGTTCAGCAGTTTCTGGAGACGATCGAAATGAATATTAAAGGCAAGAACGAAGCGCCGGAAAAAATATTTGGGGTCGTCAGCAGGGGGAAATTGCTGAAAGCGGAAAAGGTGCTGTTTGAGATGAAAGAAAAGCATGGGCTTTCTCTTTCCGACAGCGCCTATATCGCCCTTGTCGTACACTTGACGTTTGCGATTGAACGAATTCAGCTTGGCGAAGTGATCAATATCAATGACAAAGAATTGGCGGAGCTGAAAAATACAAAAGAATTTGAGCTTGCCCTTGCGATGGCAGACGCGCTCGAAGAAGCGTTTCACGTGAAGATCCCGGAAGCTGAAGCCGGGTATATCACGATGCATTTGCGAAGCGCCAACAAGAGCTTTAAAACGGACTACAGGGCGGAAGATATCGAGCTTGACACCGCTCTCAGGACGAAAAGGCTGATTGATTTCATCTCGCAAAAAACGGGGATGAATTTAACCGGCAACCATTCGCTGTATGAAGGATTAATCGCCCATCTCGAACCTGCGATCATCCGCATTAAAGAAAAAATGTCGGTGCACAACCCTTTAACAGAGCAGGTGAAAAAAGATTATTTTCTCTTGTATATGGCGATTGAAGAGGGTGTCGAAACATTTTTTCCGGAGATTCGTTTTCCTGAGGAAGAAATTGCTTTTATTGTCCTTCATTTTGGGTCAGCCCTTGAAATGAGCAAACAAAAAGTAGACATCAGCGCGCTTGTCATCTGTTCAAGCGGGATCGGCTCATCCAAGATGCTGGCTTCAAGATTGAAAAAAGAGCTTCCTGAAATCGCGTCATTTGACATTTCTTCGCTGATGGAACTGAAAACAAAGAATGCCGAAGCGTACGACATCATTGTCTCAACTGTGCCGATTCCGTATGAAGGGGTCGATTATGTCACCGTCAGCCCGCTGCTTAATGAAGAGGACGTCAAACAAATCAAGCACCAATTAACCCGAAAAATTCCGCTGATTTTAAAGAAAAAAAGGTCGGAAACAAAACAGTCCGAACCGTTTCCCGATATGCTTGATATCGCCCGGAAAATCAGCCGTTATGCAGCGGTGATTCAAGATGTTTTATCCCATTTTACGGTTGACGTGTACAAGAATGATACAAGTCACGAACAGACGGTGAGACGCATCTGCGGGATGCTGGAAGAGCAAGGATTGATCACCGACAGCCGGCAAGTGGCTGAAGGGCTTTTAAAACGTGAAGCACAAGGAGGTCTGGGAATACCGGGTACATCCTTCGCACTGTTTCATTTAAAAAGCGAAGCGGCCGCCGTGCCGCTATTCAAAACCGTTGACCTCTCGGCACCGCATGAGATCAGAGGAATGGACGGAAGCGTCATGCAGATGTCGCGAATGCTGATCATGCTGGCCCCGGCCGGAATTTCTCCAGAAGGAGCCGAACTGTTAAGTCTGATCAGCTCATCGATTATTGAAAGCGATGAAAGCCTGCGTGCATACCAGACGGGTGACGCAGATGAGCTTTACAGCAGGCTGAACATGTTATTTCACAAATTCATCCAAAACAAAGAATGGTGAAAAGGCCCCGGAGCATCCTCCGGGGCTTTGCGTGTTTAAACAGACCAATCGGCGGCTAAAAGGAAAGTAATATAACAAAAGGGAGGAATTAAAATGGATCTACGCCATCGGCAAACAAACGGACAGCCGGCACAAACGCAAGACCGCCAGCCCGGTGTGGAAAGCGTCATGGATCCGCGTCCGATCTATGAGGTTGAAAACCATAAAGGCACGGATAAGCTGAAAGGGAAAGTCGCGCTTATCACAGGCGGTGACAGCGGAATCGGCAGAGCCGTCGCCGTTACTTATGCCAAAGAAGGCGCAGATATCTCAATCGTTTACCTGAACGAACATGAAGACGCACAGGAAACGAAAGCCCTTGTTGAAAAAGAGGGCGCCAAATGTCTCTTGCTTCCCGGTGATGCCGGGGATGAAGCGTTCTGCATTGATGCCGTTGAACAGACTGTCAAGAAATTAGGAAGGCTTGACATTCTGGTCAACAATGCCGCAGAACAGCATCCTAAAGACGGAATTAAAGACATTTCCAGCGAGCAGCTTGAGAGAACATTTAAAACCAATTTCTTTTCCTATTTCTACTTCACAAAAAAAGCGATCGATTATTTGGAACCTGGCAGTGTGATCATTAATACCACCTCAATCAATCCTTACCGGGGCAATCCAGAACTGATTGATTATACAGCGACAAAAGGAGCGATCAATGCCTTCACACGGTCGATGTCCCAGGCGCTTGTCGGAGACGGGATCCGCGTCAATGCGGTAGCGCCGGGACCGATTTGGACGCCGCTGATTCCATCAACGTTCTCCGCCGATAAAGTCGCTGCATTCGGAACAGACACGCCAATGGGCCGTCCGGGACAGCCGGCCGAACTTGTCGGCTGCTATGTGCTTCTCGCATCAGACGAATCATCTTATATGACTGGACAGACCCTTCATGTCAATGGCGGAGACTTTATTACGACGTAAGAGGAGGAAACAGCGCAGTGAAGGTGATGAAGGAAGATGTCGTACAATACTATCAAAAAGCGGGGATCATGCTGTCCGAGGATGAAAAAAACAGCATTCAAATCATGGACTACGGCTTAAATAAACTGAACAAGCTCGGCCTTCAGCTCATCGTTTACGTCAATACAGACCGCTATTGTGCCAAAGAGCTTGTTTTGTTCCCCGGCCAGACTTGCCCTGAACACCGTCATCCTCCTGTCAATGGAGAAAAGGGAAAAGAAGAAACATTGAGATGCCGGTATGGAAAGGTCTATTTGTATGTGGAAGGAGAAACAACAGACATACCCGCCGTCCTGCCGCCCATTGAGGATCGGGAGCATTTCACCGTCTGGCGTGAAATCCGACTGTCTCCCGGCGAACAATACACCATTCCGCCAAACACAAAGCATTGGTTCAAAGCCGGCTGTGAGGGCGCGGTGATGAGTGAGTTTTCTTCTACAAGCACAGATGACCACGATATGTTTACGGATCCAAGAATTTAGCGAATGGGAGCAGCTCTCATTCGCTTTTTTCTCTTTCAATATCAAAACCGATGAAATGCCGAAATTCGTCATCAGCAAAATAAAAACGAATCCCGTTCATTTGCAGCATGTTTACTGCCTTTAAACCGTTCGCCCGAAAGCGATAGATGGATCTGTCAGCCAAGGATGCGACTTCAAGCTTGCGCTTCCTACCGGTTAAGCTTCCAAGCTGGGCGACATCAGGTGCGGCTTTTCCCGTAAATTCAATGCCGATGATCCGGTTGTCGCGATCAAGATCAGCCATCAATGGCGAATCTCCGATATCTTCAGTTGTGACGGGGGCGGTCTGCTTTTCCGTCAGGGAAATATAGCCCGTATCAGCTTCAGCATCAAATGCAATTAAAATATTCATCATGAAACCACCTCATTCCATTGTTTAATATACCGGACATTGTGGAAAAGTAACAGTGGACTCGATGAAAAGGAGGAACTTAAAATGGATCAGCAGCAGATCAAACAAAAGGTGCTCGATATTCTCGATCATCATAAGATCGGTACGCTTGCCACGGTTGAACAGGGGAAGCCCAATTCCCGCTATATGACGTTCTTCCACGACGGAATGACACTCTACACGCCGACAAGCGATGAAACACACAAAGCCGAAGAGATCGACAACAATCCGAATGTCCATGTGCTTTTAGGCTATGACGGAGAAGGCTTCGGCGACGCTTATCTGGAAATCAAGGGGACGGCCGAGCTGAACCACTCAAAAGAATTAAAGGATCAAATCTGGGATGAACGACTTGAGCGCTGGTTTGACGGAAAAGACGATCCAAACCTGACCGTGCTTGAAATCCATCCTTCGGAAATCAGGCTGATGAACGGAGGGGAAAGCACTCCGGTGACCCTTGATTTATAGCACAGTTTGTCATTTGGATCATTCTGTAGTATAATACAACACAGGAACACGCTAAGAGCAAATAATGAAAAGTAAACTTCTTTTTTCTTTCTTAGAAGATGCTTGTTTTCTTCCTCTGACCGCCCCTAACACAGGCTAGAGGGAAAAAAGACTTTTTGTTTCACAATTCACACTGGCGCGGCTTCGGAGCCGCAAGGACGATTGAGAGGTAGGGCTTTCGTTGTCTTGGTTTCAGAAATTCCATGGTGTTTACTTTCACTCGGAACGATAGATGCTGATCTTCCGCAGTTTTAGCGGACTTTTGAATATAAATATTTGCTCGAATAAAAAGACTAAATGAAATGGAAAACCGCTTTGGCGCATGCTGAAGCGGTTTTTTAAATTTCCGAAACCTTTCCTCGCAGTAAGAAGTCTAATCAATAGACTGGAGGACAGGAATATGGATGTTTTAACTTCAAAAGTACTCTTGATTTTTTGTTTTTTATTGCTCATACACTCTATTGAAACATTGGCTTATGCGGCCCGGCTGTCCGGCGCCAGAGTCGGGTTTATCGCTTCGGCTCTGTCCTTGTTTAATGTGATGGTGATCGTCTCGAGAATGTCCAATATGATTCAGCAGCCTGTGACGGGGAAGCTCGTTGATATGGCAGGCGCGGATGCACTCTCACTCGTGGGAAAGCAGTTTCGGTTTTTAATCTTCGGCTCAACCGTCGGGACCATCTGCGGAATGCTCCTCTTGCCGACATTCATCGCCGTTTTTTCGCGGGCGATCATTCATTTGGCCGGTAAGGACGGTTCTGTTTTGCACGTGTTTCGCAAGGCGTTTTCGAAAAGCAGCCTGAAAAATATGAGGCGCTATTTGAAAAGGCCGACTATACAATATGCAAAAGGCTTTCAGTTTCGCTTCATCCCAAAACGGCTGTTCGTTTTAAACATGGTGATCACGGCCATTTACACGATCGGTGTGCTGGCCGCCTTATACGCCGGTGTTCTCGTTCCGGAACGGCACACAACGGCAGTGATGGCATCAGGACTTGTCAATGGAATCGCAACGATGCTGTTGGCGCTGTTTGTCGATCCGAAGGTTTCCGTGCTGGCCGATGATGTGGCCAAAGGGAAGCGGAGCTATGTTTATTTGAAATGGGCCTCTGTCACAATGGCCGTATCCAGGGTAACCGGCACGGTTCTTGCGCAAATTTTGTTTATACCGGCATCTTACTATATCGCATGGATGACCAAATGGATGTAGGTGTTATTTGACGAAATGATCAAAAAGCGAATGATATTATTTCGTTTTGTAAGATAAAGAAGAATGAAGTATAATATTACGGATGGTGAATACCTTTACAGCTTTCTTTTATTAATTGTCGACTATGTCATCCTGTGGTAGTCTATTTGGGGCGGTGATAATAGTGGATAATGTGAAAAGAGTAAGAGTAAAGGTAAAAAAGAAGAAGAAAAAACGGCGGAAAATCATCAAACGGCTGTTGCTATTCATCGTACTGCTTATCATTGCTGTTACAGGATACAGCATCTACGAATACCGACAAGGTTTATCAGAGTCAGACGGAAGCTTTAAAAACGATGGTCAGTTCGAGTTCAACGGGGAAGGCTCGGATTTGGATGAAGTGAACGTCCTCGTACTCGGAATCGATTCCAGGGGGGAAGAGCATTCAAGATCGGATTCGATGATGGTCATTCATTACGATAAAAAACAAAAGCAGCCTAAATTGATCTCGATCATGAGGGACAGCTATGTCGATATACCGGGGCATGAAAAGCAAAAAATCAATGCAGCATATGCTTTCGGCGGCCCTGAGCTTGTCCGTCAAACACTGAAGGAAAACTTCGGTTTGAACATCAATTACTATGCCGTACTCGATTTTAAAGGGTTTGCCAAAGTCGTCGATGCGATTGCCCCCGATGGCATTGAAGTCAATGTGCCGAAAAGGATGTCTTACGGAATCGGCATGACATTGGAACCGGGAAAGCAGGTTCTTCACGGTGACAAACTGCTCGGATATGTCCGGTTTAGACATGACAGAGAAAGCGACTTTGGACGGGTAAGAAGGCAACAGGAGGTCTTTGGAAAGCTGGAGAAAGAAGCGGTGAATATCGGAAATGTCGCGCGGCTTCCGAAGGTGTTGGGCCTCGTCGACCCGTATGTCGAGACAAACCTTCCGAACGGCGTCATATTTTCAGTCGGTAAAGACTTCTTTTTAGGAGAAACAAAAGAAACGAAAAGCTTCAGGCTGCCTGTTGACGGCTCATATACAAATCTAAGAGATCCAAAATACGGAGATGTGTTGGATTTGGATCTGGAAAAAAATAAAGAAGCACTGCAACAATTTCTTGACGAGGGATCCGCCGAATAACACGGCGGATCTTATTTTTGAGCATATTTTTTCAAACCCCGGTCATAAAGAAAGTTTCCGAACGGAACAAAAGCGACGAGCAGACCCGCGGCAGGCCATTTCAGCGACCACCTCAAGGCGAATGTCACATATAACAGAACGAGCAGATAGATGATAAACAATCCGCCGTGAAGCGATCCGACGATTGTGACGGCCATCGGATAACCCGCCCAGTATTTCAGAGGCATGGCGACAAAAAGCAGGATTAAGAGTGACATGCCTTCAATAAACCCCATCGTTCGAAGGCGGCCAATCGGTGTTTGCAGCATGAGATACCCTCCCTGTTCTAATCTTACCTCTATAATATAGACTAAATGTATACAATTAGAACAGGCCCCGCGTTTATTTTTGTGCCGGAATTTTCATTAAAGCCCCGAAATATTGCTGTGCCGTCGTAAAGCAAATAAATGCTGTAAGCTCTGCGATTTCTTCATCAGAGAACATCTCTTTCAGCACGTCAAACTGCCTGTCGCCGATTCGGTCTCTTTCTGACAGAAACACTTCCGCAAAGCCCATGGCAAGGCTGGTTTTTTCAAGATTGGAAGCTTCAGGCTTGCCCTTAGCCTTGCAATATTCACAGCCGTTGCCCTGTGCCAGCACTCGGCGTACCTGTTCCTTCAGCTCCTTTGATAACAAACCGTCTCCGGAAAGTTCGTCCGCCAATGCCGTCCAGGCTGAAAGAACCGATTCGGAATGCCCTAAAAGTCTTTGAAACGGAGTCTCTCCCCTTGATGAAGGAATAATTCTTGTCATATCTTGATCACCTCTCCATAATAGTATCTAACTCACCCTTCAATAGGAATTTCATTCGTAAAGATATATCGATCAATGTTTTATAAATGATACGAAAAAGGGGGACATGACTTTGCAAATGGATGAGATCGATTACAAAATCATCGAAGAATTGAAAAAAGACAGCCGCTCGTCGATGAGGGAGCTCGGGAGGAAGATCAATCTTTCCGCTCCGGCGGTAACGGAAAGGGTCAGACGTCTTGAAGCATTCGGCATCATTAAAAAGTACACATTGGCTATCGATTATCAGAAAGTCGGACTTCCGGTCTCCTGCATCATTGAAGCGACGGTTAAAAACGGGGAGTATGAAAGGTTTAAAACCTACATCGAACGTCTGCCGAACATCGAATTTTGCTACCGGATCGCGGGAGCGGCCTGCTATATGCTGAAAATAAACGCCGAAAGCCTGGCGCAAATCGAAGCGTTTATCAATCAAACGTCCCCTTACGCTCAGACGGTGACACATGTCATTTTTTCAGAAATCAAAACGAAAGACTTTGAACGTTAGAGATGAATCCTTTCCATCTGTTATAATAAAAGGATGGATGAATAAGAAAGAGATGTGATGGACTTGGCAAAAACAGTCGTTTTAGCAGAAAAACCTTCAGTCGGCCGGGATTTGGCCCGCGTGCTGAAGTGTCATAAAAAGGGAAATGGATATCTTGAAGGAGACCGCTACATCGTGACATGGGCGCTCGGCCACTTGGTCACATTGGCGGACCCGGAAGGCTATGGAAAAGAGTATCAGTCATGGCGCCTTGAAGACCTGCCGATTATTCCTGAGCCATTAAAGCTGATCGTCATCAAAAAGACAGGGAAGCAATTTCAGGCGGTCAAATCACAGCTGATCAGAAAAGATGTCAAAGACATCGTCATCGCCACAGATGCAGGACGGGAAGGCGAGCTTGTCGCCCGCTGGATCATCGACAAGGCAAAGGTCACCAAGCCCTTGAAACGCTTGTGGATTTCATCTGTCACAGACAAAGCGATCAAAGACGGATTTAAAAACTTAAAGAACGGCAAAGAATTTGAAAACTTGTATCATTCCGCCGTGGCAAGAGCCGAAGCTGACTGGATCGTCGGCATCAACGCGACAAGGGCGCTGACGACGAAATTCAATGCCCAGCTTTCCTGCGGCCGCGTGCAGACGCCGACACTGGCAATGATCGCCAAACGTGAGGAAGACATCAAAAACTTTAAGCCTGTTCCTTACTATGGCCTGCGCGCCGCAGTTGACGGCATGGCGCTGACATGGCAGGACAAAAAAACAAAGCAGACCCGCACCTTCAATGCATCTGTGACCTCTCAGCTTGCAAAAGCTCTGCAAGGCAAACCGGCGGTCATTTCTGATTTGAAGAAAACGGCGAAAAAAAGCTTTGCACCCGGTCTCTATGATTTAACAGAATTGCAAAGGGACGCCCATAAACGCTTCGGCTTCTCCGCGAAAGAAACACTGTCCGTCTTACAAAAGCTCTATGAGCAGCACAAGCTTGTCACATACCCGCGGACGGATTCACGATTTCTTTCAAACGACATCGTTCCGACGCTGAAAGACCGGTTGGAAGGGATGCAGGTCAAGCCTTATGCCCAGCATGTCAACCGGATTTTGCAGCGCGGGATCAAAGCGGGCAAAAACTTTGTCAATGATGCGAAAGTATCCGACCACCACGCGATTATTCCAACGGAAGAGCCGCTTTCGCTCGGCGCTTTAAGCGATAAGGAGAGAAAGCTGTACGACTTGATTGCCAAGCGTTTTCTGTCCGTTTTGCTGCCTCCGTTTGAATATGAAGAAACAAAGGTGTTTGCCGAAATCGGCGGCGAAACCTTTACGGCAAAAGGAAAAACCGTTCAGTCCCAAGGCTGGAAAGCGGTGTATGACTATGCCGATGATGAGGACGATGAGGAAGAAAAGGATCAAACTCTTCCCAAGCTTGCAAAAGGCGACAAGCTGCCCGTCCGTGCTCTGACAGAAACCAAAGGGGAAACAAAGCCGCCTGCGCGTTTTAATGAAGGAACATTGCTGTCGGCGATGGAAAATCCGTCCGCATTTATGCAAGGGGAAGAAAAGAACCTTGTGAAAACGCTTGGCGAGACGGGCGGACTCGGGACGGTCGCGACCCGCGCCGACATTATCGAAAAGCTGTTCAACACATTTTTGATCGAGAAAAAAGGAAAAGATATTTATATCACTTCAAAAGGCAAACAGCTCCTTGAACTTGTCCCAAGCGATTTAAAATCGCCGGCGCTGACCGCGGAGTGGGAGCAGAAGCTGTCAGGCATAGCAAAAGGCAAGCTGAAATCGGCCGCCTTCATCAAGGAAATGAAGGAGTATACGAAGCAGACGATCAAGGAAATCAAAAGCAGCAATCAAACATTCAAGCATGATAACATCACAGGCACGCACTGCCCAGAATGCGGAAAACTGATGCTGAAAGTAAACGGCAAGCGCGGCACAATGCTCGTCTGTCAGGACAGGGAATGCGGCCACCGCAAAACGGTCGCCAAACAAACGAACGCCCGCTGTCCGGTCTGCCATAAACGGATGGAGCTGCGCGGCCACGGAGAAGGCCAGACCTTCGCCTGCGTCTGCGGCCACAGAGAAAAGCTCTCTGTTTTTGAAAAGCGCAGAGCAAAAGACAAAAACTCAAAAGCGTCCAAACGCGACGTACATGCCTACATGAAAAAGCAAAACAAGGATGAGCCGGTCAACAACGCGCTCGCCGAACAGCTGAAGAAGCTGAAGCTTGATCAATAACAAAGCTTGCAGAGCCTGCCTCTGCAAGCTTTTTTTCTAGCGGGTACGCCGCAAAACGTTTCAGCAAAAATGGGAGGTGGTAAGGAAAGAAACAAAGGAGGACGTAGTATGGCAAACAAAACCGCAGGAAAAATAGCAGCAGAGCTGTTGAAAGAATGGAATATCCATCATGTATACGGCATGCCGGGAGACAGCATCAATGAATGGATCGATGATTTGCGGCATGAAGAAAGCAATATTCGCTTTATTCAAGTGCGCCATGAGGAAACCGCGGCTCTCGCTGCTGCGGCTGAGGCGAAATTAACCGGCAAAATCGGTGTCTGCCTGTCGATTGCAGGGCCGGGCGCCGTTCATTTGCTGAACGGGCTGTACGATGCGAAAGCCGATGGCGCACCTGTGCTGGCGATTACGGGACAGGTGTCTTCGAATCAGATTGGCAGGGATTATTTTCAGGAGATCGGTCTTGAGAGACTGTTTGAGGATGTATCTGTCTTCAATCAGCAGGTCCATTCGGCAGAGGCGCTTCCGGATCTTCTCAATCAGGCGATCCGCACCGCATACAGCCAAAAAGGGCCCGCCGTTCTATCCGTCTCCGATGATGTGTTTGCCGAAAGAGTCGAGCGAAAGCCGGTGTATACATCAGCGCTCTATATCGACGGCGACCTTCGCCCGAAGCAAAGTCAGCTACTGCAATGCGCCCAATTGATCAATGAGGCGAAAAAGCCGGTGATTTTGGCCGGAAGAGGAATGAAAGCGGCGAGGGAGGAACTGCTGGCGTTTGCAGATAAAGCGGCCGCTCCAATCATCATCACGCTTCCGGCAAAAGGGATTGTTCCCGACCGGCATCCGCATATGCTCGGAAATCTCGGGCACATCGGGACAAAGCCCGCATATGAAGCGATGGAGGAATGCGACCTCTTGATCATGCTGGGGACTTCGTTTCCTTACCGCGATTATCTGCCGGAGGGTGCAGCGGCTGTTCAGCTCGACAACAATCCTGCAAAAATCGGCAAGCGGTATCCGGTAAAAGCGGCCCTTGTCTGTGATGCCAAGCTTGGGCTCGCTGAACTGACGAGAACAATCGAACGAAAAACGAACCGTTCATTCTTAGAAAGCTGTACAGAACATATGAACAAATGGCGGCAGCAATTAGAAAAAGACGAACAAGTGGCGACATCACCGCTGAAGCCGCAGCAGGTGATCGCAAGGCTTGAAGATGCAGTCGCAGATGATGCGGTGCTGTCGGTTGACGTCGGGAATGTGACGGTATGGATGGCCCGCCATTTTCAAATGACGGGTCAGGAGTTTCTGATTTCAAGCTGGCTCGGTACGATGGGCTGCGGTTTACCCGGCGCGATTTCCGCCAAGCTGTCGCACCCCGGGCGCCAGGTGGTGGCCGTTTGCGGAGATGGCGGCTTCAGCATGTCGATGCACGATTTTCCGACCGCTGTCAAATACGACCTTCCGCTTGTCGTCGTCATATTCAATAATCAAAACTTGGGGATGATTCAATATGAACAGCAGGAAAAGGGGCATCTTGAATATGCGACAGATCTCGAAAACATCGATTTCGCCAAATTTGCCGAAGCCTGCGGCGGGAAAGGCTTCAGTGTGGTCAAGCATGAAGAGCTCATCCCGGCGTTGAAAAGCGCTTTTGCCTCACAAAAACCGGCCATTATTGATGTGACGATCGAAGACGAGCCGCCGCTTCCCGGAAAGATATCCTATACACAAGCGGCGAACTACAGCAAATATATGGTGAAGAAATTCTTTGGAAAAAAAGAACTGGACTTGCCTCCGCTAAAGAAAAGTATAAAAAGGTTATTTTAATGATTTTGCCAAGGGGCAGCAGCTTCCTTGGCGATTTTTTTCCGATTCCGTTGATTTATCGGCTGTTTATATGGAAAATAAAAGAAGGCGGGGCGTGTAAAACAGCCGGCCGACAGCGCACCAAAACCCATCTCACAATGAAAAGGGAGGGGTTATCAAAATGCAGCTTTTTCAAAAGCGAAGCGCCGCGGTGATAGCGGCGGCATTATGGTCGGGATTGTTGTTCATTCCTCAGCAGGCGTTTGCCCATGGTTTTGTTGAAAAGCCCGAAAGCAGGGCGGCTTTGTGCAGCGAGTCCTATGGACTGCTCAATTTGAATTGCGGCAGCGTCATGTATGAACCGCAAAGCCTGGAGGCGAAAAAGGGGTTTCCGCAGGACGGACCTGCTGATGGGCAAATTGCATCTGCGGGCGGACTGTTCGGCGGCATTCTTGATCAGCAGTCTGAGAATCGCTGGTTTAAACACATCATGACCGGAGGCGTCCATACATTTACTTGGACATATACCGCTCCCCACAAAACGAGCCAATGGCACTACTATATCACCAAAAAAGACTGGGACCCCAATCAGCCGCTGAAAAGAGCCGACTTTGAAGCGATCGGCACAATAGAACATGACGGGTCTCCTGCATCCAATCATCTATCCCATCAAATAGAAGTGCCACAAGATCGCCAAGGATACCATGTGATTTTGGCCGTTTGGGATGTGGCTGATACTGAAAACGCTTTCTATCAAGCGATTGATGTTCAGCTTGTGAGCCCATAAGCGTCCGATCAGGATTCTGGCAGAGTGGGTTTTGGTGCAAATATAAAAAAAGCCTGTCTTTGACAAGCTTTCATTACAGGTTATTTGTTTTTCTTCATCGCCGCAGCCATAAACGGAAGAACCGTTCCAAACAGCATCGTGCCTCCGAAGAAGTTGCCGAGATAAGGCTGTCCGATCAGATAGCACACGGCAAACACGAGAGCCGCCAGTCCGATCATCACATAGGCCGGAAAGAATCTTTTTTGAAAGCTCATCCTTTGGGTGATCCGGAAAAAGATCAGTCCGATAACAAGCGGGACAAGCCATAAGTAGAATAGGACAAATATTTTCATTGCGAAAACCTCATATTTTTTTATCTATCATACCAGATAAACGGTAAAAAAGGGTGTGACAAGTTTCGAACTTATTTGCCGCGCTCGGCGTATTCTTTCCTCAGGAGTCCGTAGACGAAATGATCGGCAAAATGATCATGAAGCCATTCGCATTGTCTGAGGCAGCCTTCTTTCACAAATCCGAGCCTTTCGGGTATCGCCCGGCTTCTGCTGTTTTTAACCGCCGCCCTGATTTCAACCCGGTTGAGTTCATATTCGTTAAACATCATATCAATCAGCGCGCGGCATGCGCTCGTCATGATTCCTTTTCCCTGATGAGATTCACCGAGCCAGTAGCCGATCGATGTCGTTCGGTTGGTCCAATTGATATAGTGCAGGCCGATCATGCCGGCGAATTGCTGTTGATGCCAGATCCCTGCCTGAAAGCCGTTATTCGCGGCAGCCTGCTTCATGGCATCCTCGATAAAAGCTTCGGTGTCTTCAAGCTTCTTCGTTCCGTCGACCCAGTACAGCCATTTTCTTAAATGCTGTTTGGATTGCTGGATCTGTTTGTAGACGGCGGGTGCATCCTTTGGTTCAAGCATTTTTAAATACAGATCATGATCAATCTTCAGTGTGAACATCCAGAATCCTCCTTTTCTCCAGTATAAAGAAAAAAGCCGACCGAAGTCAGCTTTTTTAACCGGTAAATGTATCAAAAATGAGAAACACGTTAAGTCCGACGATCAGAACAGCAATGATCCATGATACGGCTGTCACCCATGCGGCGTTTTTAAGGCTTCCCATGATCCGCTTATTGCTTGTAAATAGAATAAGCGGAATGAGAGCGAAGGCGATTCCGAACGACAGGACGACCTGGCTTAACACGAGGGCGGTTGTCGGGTTGACGCCTGAAGCAATGATGGCAATCGGCGGCAAAATCGTGATAAATCGTCTTAAATAAAGCGGAATTCGAAAATTGATGAATCCTTGCATAATAATATCTCCCGAAAGTGTTCCGACAGATGAACTGGATAAGCCTGCCGTCAAAAGTCCGATGCCGAACAACACGGCTGACAGCGGACTGACCATTGTGCTGAAATGGCTGAAGGCGACATCCAGATCCTCGACAAAAATCCCGTTTTTGAAAAACAATGCGGCGGCAACGATCAGCATGCTCGCATTGATCGCTCCGGCAATCAGCATGGCGATCAAAATATCGATAAATTCAAACCGGAATATTTTTTTCTTTTCAGCATCCGTTTTTCCAACCACCCTTCTTTGGGTGAGAGCGGAGTGCAAGTAAATGGCGTGCGGCATAACCGTTGCTCCGAGGATCCCCGCCGCCAGAAGAATGCTGTCGGTTCCGTCAAAGCGAGGGACAAACATGCCCTCCAAAACCGATCCAATGTCAGGCTTTGCAAAAAAAGTCTGAAAGGCAAAGGCGATCACGACGATAAACAGCATTCCTGTAATCGCCGCTTCGAGCGGGCGGACGCCGCGCCGTTGCAGCTCCAGGATCGCGAATGATCCAGCCGCTGCAATGAGCGATGCTTCAAGAAGCGGAATGCCGAACAATAGATAAAGGCCGAGAGCCGCTCCGATAAATTCGGCAAGGTCTGTCGCGATGACGACGAGCTCTCCCTGAATCCAAAGGCCGACCGACACCGGTTTTGGGAATTCCTCCCTTGCAACCTCGGGAAGATTTTTGCCCGTTGCAATGCCGAGCTTGGCGGACAGCGACTGTATAAGCAGCGCCATAATATTCGAAAAAAGAATAACCCATAAAAGCAAATATCCGTACTTGGAACCTGCAGCAATGTTTGTGGCAAAGTTGCCGGGATCGATATAGGCGATGGCAGCTATAAAAGCCGGCCCCAGAAAAGGAAGGAGCCTTTTGAAACCTTTGCTTTTTCCATCTAGTGCGTCTTGAGCTTCTTTTGATATTTGTGCGTGTCTGGACATATCTTGACTGACCATATGATTCACCTAGATTCTCGTTGTTTTTTCCTTGTACATAAAAGTTTCCTTAATGCAAATTCCATATTCATCATATGCCCTGACATTATGAATTGTCAACCATAAGATGCGTAGTTTATACAAGCCAAACAAAAACCAGCACCGCTCCCTGCGATGCTGGCTGCCTCTGTCCTATGCTTCAGACCGCGAACCTGTTCTTCCCCGGAACAGAAGATTCAAAATAAAGACGAGGATTGCGGCTCCGATGATAGCCGGAAAAATGGCGAATCCAGCAATGTCAGGCCCCCACGTTCCGAACAGCCCGTGACCGATCCAGGCTCCGACAAAGCCGACAACCATGGAGCCGATCCATCCGCCGGGAGCGCCGCTGCCTCCGATTGCACCTCCGATCAAACCGATGACAATTGCAACAATTAAAGAAACGAGAAATCCCAACATTGTCATTCCACCCTCTTTCAATTGTTTTATATTGAATGTTTAGCCTTCCTGAAGCACTGCTAAACACGTAAAAACATATCGGGTGAAACGAATGGCTACTCCTCGAGCAGCGAGGCGCCGGCTATGCCGGGATGTGTCATCTCGTAAGGATCGAGAATCAGATCAAGCTCCTCTTCTGTCAGCACATCATGCAGCAAACAAAGTTCGCGAACCGATTGTCCTGTCGCAATCGCTTCTTTTGCGATTCTTGCCGCTGCTTCATATCCGAGATGGGGGTTGACGGCGGTAATGACGCCGACGCTTTTTTCCACGAATTCCTTCAGCCTGATTTCATTTGCTTCGATTCCTTTGATACAGTAATCGGTAAAGACGCGGAAGCCGTTGTTCATGATTTTGATCGACTGCAGCAGGTTGAAAACAAGGACGGGTTCCATCACGTTTAATTCAAGCTGTCCCGCTTCTGAAGCAAGGCAGATCGTATGATCATTGCCGATGACCTGGAATGCGATCTGGTTCATCACCTCAGGCATGACAGGGTTCACTTTACCCGGCATGATCGAAGAGCCGGGCTGGCGCGGCGGCAGCCGGATTTCCGCAAGACCCGCTCTCGGACCTGAAGCCATTAAGCGGATATCGTTGGCGATTTTGGACATGTTCATCATCCCGACTTTAAGGGCGGCGGACACTTCTGTGTAGGCATCGGTGTTCTGGGTGGCGTCAACAAGATGGTCCGCTCCTTTCAGCTGATAGCCGCTGATTTCTGACAGGTGCTCGACGACGCTTTTGATATATCTTGGGTCGGCGTTTAAGCCTGTGCCGACTGCGGTCGCTCCCATATTGACTTCATACAAATGGTGCCGGGACTGTTTAATTCGCTCGATGTCTCTTTCAATCACGCGCGAATAGGCTTCAAACTCCTGTCCGAGCCGGATCGGAACCGCGTCTTGAAGATGGGTCCGTCCCATTTTGATGACGGAATCAAATTCAGCCGCTTTTTGTCGGAATGCGTCAAGCATATCCTCCATCGTCCCTAAAAGCTTTTTGATATGATTCAATGTCGCCAGGTGAATCGCCGTCGGAAAAACGTCATTCGTTGACTGCGCCATGTTGACATGTGTGTTTGGACTTAAATGAAAATAGTCGCCTTTGTCTCTTCCTAAAAGCTCCAATCCTCTATTCGCGATCACCTCGTTGGTGTTCATGTTCATTGAGGTCCCGGCTCCGCCTTGAATGGGATCGACGATAAAATGATCGTGCCAGAGTCCGTCCATGATTTCACCGGCCGCCTTGATGATGACCTCGCCGAGATCTTTATACAGCCGCTTGATTTCCATGTTGGAGAGAGCGGCCGCTTTTTTGACCATAGCCAAAGCTTTAATCAGCTCTTCATCGATCTGATAGCCGGTGATCGGAAAATTTTCAACGGCTCTCATCGTCTGTACCCCGTAATAAGCATCAGCCGGAACTTCTTTTTCTCCTAGAAAGTCTTTTTCAATCCGGGTTGTTTTCGTTTCCATGGATAAGCCCCTCCGTGTGTTGTTTCTTATCATGTAGTGTGTCACGATCCGCCGCATTTTAATTTGCAGTAAAAAAAGTAAATTCGGCTCCCTAAAGCAGGTTGTCAAGTAATAAAAAGCCTGTTTTCAATAATCGAATCCGATCATTTGTATGACGAAAAATTTTCAAGGAAAGATATACAAAAACAGACAAATGGTCATATGGTTATGTTTGTGTATTATTCACTTCATTAAATTTCTTTACGGTTAAGCGTTTTTGTAGTAAAGTTCATAATAAATTTTGGAAGCAGGAAAGGAAGTACTGTGATGGGAAATGTACTGATGATTAATTTTCCAGGGGAAGGTCATATCAACCCCTCTATAGGTGTAACGAAAGAATTGCAAAGCCGTGGAGAAAAGGTCGTCTATTATGCAGTCGAAGAATACGCGGAAAAAATAAAAAAAACAGGGGCCGAAGTTCGTTTATATCCCGATTTTAGAGATGATTTATCCTTCGGGAGAAGCAGAACCGGTGATGAGAAAATGGACTTTGCCGAAATCGGTTTAAACATGGCAAAAAAGGCGGATGAAATCGTTCAGCTCATATACCGGGAAGTCAAAGATGAGCAATATGATTATGTCATTTTCGATCATCACTTTTTGGCAGGAAAAATCATTGCCGAAATGATGGGGCTGCCTTGCATTTCATTGTGCACGACGTTTGCCATGGATGAAGAACTGATCCATTCCTTTGGCAAAACGCATCAAACCGGTCTTGAAAACTCGCCTTGCTTAGAACAACTTCAGCAGTTTCTCTTGGAATTAAGTGACCGGTATCCTGTCAGCCTGAGCCAGCCGTTTGATGTCTTTTCATGCCCCGGAGACATCACAATCGTTTTCACTTCAAGGGAATTTCAGCCTCATGCTGAAAGGTTTGGAGAGGACTACTTGTTCGTCGGCCCGTCTGTCACGAGCCGCCACGACCCGGGCAGCTTCCCGATGCATGAACTCGAGGGCGAGACCGTCATCGTCATCTCAATGGGGACGATCTTCAATCGGCAAAAAGAGATTTACAATATGTGCATTGATGCCTTGCAAGACTTTGACGGAAAAGTGGTTATGTCAATCGGCAGACATACGAATCCGGATGAGCTGAACGACATCCCAGACCATTTTATCGTCAAGCCTTATATTCCGCAGCTGGAGCTTTTGAAAACCGCTGATTTGTTCGTTACACACGGCGGAATGAACAGCACAAATGAAGGGCTTTACTTTGATACACCGCTTATTGTCATCCCGATGGGAGGCGATCAGTTCTTCGTCGCCAGCCAGGTGGAAAGAGCAGGCGCCGGCGTTAAACTGGACAAAACAGAGCTCACATCAGAGGTTTTGCGGGAAAAGGTGAAAGAAGTGCTTGAAAACCGCTCCTATGCTGACAGCGCCGCCGACATCGGCAAATCGCTCCGAAGCGCCGGGGGCTACAAAAGGGCTGCTGATGCTATTTTTGAACTGGTGCATGAAACAGTGGAAAAGGGATAAAACTTCCCTTTTCCTTTTTTTCGTTTTGCAGACTGTTGGGTTTCCTGCATGGGGCATTGTGTTCATCACGGCATCCCGGCTTTCAATCCGGCGCAGTCTGCCAACCTTCCAATCCAAGCCCATTCAGGCGTCTCAACCAATTTTCCTTTTCCCATCCTTGAAGATGCTTCTCTACCCCGATACCTTTACACATTGATTGTTCAGTGATGTCATCATCATTTTGATTCCACCAATTCTCCGATGTTATTTGTTCAGGCGGTTTTGCCAAAAACGAGGATTCCTGAGGCGAATCATTGTATACTAAAACAAAACAACAAGGAGGACAGAATTCTCTTGGAGAAGACAGAGCTGGAAGAACAGTTGAAAATCATAGAAAAATGGGAAAAAGAACAGCAGAAAGTATGGTTTTGGGAAAGAATCGGCCGGCTTCCGTTTAAAGTGCTGGATAAGCTGACACCGGCTTTTATTCAAGACAAAATCGGCCTTTTGCTGGATGAAATCGGCGGTTTTATTCAAAACGGCGGTCAGTATTTGACGTCTGAAAAACATCTGATCCGCAAGTTTCAAAAAGAGCTTCCGAACGAAACGATGGAAACGATCGCTGATGTGCAAAAGGTGCCTTTAGCGGTGATGGACCAAATTTGCGAAGAGCTTGGCAAAAACAGAGCGAACACCGCGGCCGTGCAAGGGGCGACAACTGGTGTGGGCGGCCTTTTCACACTAGCGATCGATATTCCCGCCATCCTCGGCCTTTCTTTGAAAACCTTGCAGGATATCGCGGTGTCTTACGGCTATGATCCGAAAGAAAAGACAGAGCGGATGTTTATCATCAAATGCCTGCAGCTGAGTTCTGCCGATATCGTCGGAAAAAAAGCGATCATTCAAGAACTCAGCCAATATCATCGCAGCCCGGATGAACGCCAAAACATGATCTCGCAAATTCAAGGCTGGCGGGAAGTTGTCTATACATACCGCGATTCCTTCGGCTGGAAAAAGCTTTTTCAAATGGTGCCCATCGCCGGTATTCTGTTTGGCGCGATCACGAACCGTTCGATGATGAACGGTGTGGCGGAAACAGGCATGATGATGTATAAAAAACGGAGAATATTGGAGCGGCTGGAGGATATCGAGAAAGAACCGGAAAGATTGGGGGAATAGTTGAGGCGCTGAAACAATAGAGGTTCCGGTCATCTGAAAATAAATATATTCCTTTGGCAAACGTGCATCGCTATATATGCGGTGCTCTTTTTTGCAAGATTTAAAAAATGCATCCAGTTCATTTGCGAATGAACAGACTGGAAGGAATGAGGGAATGAGGCAGATTATTGCGATGGGCGGCGGCGGTTTTTCTATGGAGCCGGAAAACCTTTTATTAGATCAATATATTTTAGCTCAAGTCAAAAACGATTTACCAAAGGTATGTTTTGTTCCAACAGCCAGCGGTGACCAAACAAATGATATTGAAAGGTTTTATAAGGCGTTTCACACGCTGCCTTGCGAGCCGTCACACTTATCTTTATTTGAACCGCAATTTAAAGAATTGGAGAAATATGTTGTTGAAAAAGATGTGATATATGTCGGCGGGGGAAGTACGAGGAATATGCTTGTTTTGTGGAAGGAATGGGGATTAGATGACGTTTTGCAAAAGGCATATGAAAAAGGGGTTGTACTTGCTGGATTGAGTGCGGGTTCAATTTGCTGGTTTGAAGAAGGGATAACTGACCCGTTGAATGCGCCTTTATATAAGCTCGATGGTCTAGGCTTTCTGAAGGGAAGCCATTGTCCTCATTATGATGGAGAGAGCAAAAGGAAGCCTTCATATCACAAGTTCATCTTGGAAGGAAAAATAAAAGAAGGCTATGCAGTCGATGACGGTGCGGCTGTGCACTTTATCAATGAAACACTGGCTGCTTCTGTCAGTTCCAGGGCAAATGCAAAGTCATACAAAGTCAAATGTGCAAATGGTGAAATCAGTGAAACAGAGATTCGTACAAAGCGCTTAGGTGTTTGCAGAGGTCAAGTATAAGTGAGGGCTCGACGTCTGCGGCATTTTTTAAAGTTGAGCAAAATAAAACTGGGCCCTCTTAATGAGGGCCCAGGATGCGGGTTTAGATTTCCTTTTTCTGACGTTCTGTAAACCTTGGAAAACCGAACAAAATCGCGGCAATCCCGCAAATGCCGATCAAAATCGGATAGAAGGAGTAAGGGAGAATACTGATCGGCGATATTTTGGCGATTTGCGCCGCTGACAGCATTTGCGCGCCGTATGGAATCAGCCCTTGGATGACGCATGAAAAGATATCAAGGATGCTCGCTGATTTCCGGCTGTCAATTCCGTATTGGTCTGATAAATCCTTAGCGAGCGGACCGGCCGTGATGATCGCAATCGTATTATTGGCCGTGGCCAGGTTGGCGGTGCTGACGAGCCCCGCAATTCCGGCTTCAGCTCCTTTTTTCGAACGGACTCTGCGGGAAACAAACTCAAGCAGGAAGGCGATGCCGCCGTTTCGTTTCATCATTTCCGCCATTCCGCCGATCAGAAGAGACAGAATGATCAATTCGGACATCCCGCCGATTCCTTCCGTTATCGCCTGCAGGTAGGAGTGAAGAGTCAGGCTGCCGTCGGAAATGCCGATTACACCGGATAAGACGATTCCGCCAAGGATGACGGCCATCACATTAAAACCGAGAAGCGCAAAAATTAAAACGCCGAGATACGGCAGTACCTTGATCAAGCTGTAAGTCCCTGCCTGTGATACAGGGTGTCCTCCCGATGAGAAAATCATCAGCAGAATGATCGTTACAATCGCTGCGGGCAGCACGATCAAGAAATTCGTTTTGAATTTGTCCGACATTTTTGTTTTTTGTGTGCGGACGGCGGCAATCGTTGTATCAGAAATAAATGACAAGTTATCTCCAAACATGGCGCCGCCGACAACGGCAGCAACCGAAAATGCCGGGGAAACCCCGATTTCAGCGCTGATCCCGGCGCTGATCGGAGCGAGCGCCGCTATCGTGCCGGTTGATGTACCCATTGAAACGGAGATGAAAGCGGCAATGATAAATAAGCCGGCAACCAAAAACTGCCCGGGCACAAGGGAAAGAGCCAGATTCACCGTTGACTCTACAGCCCCCATCGCTTTTGCGACAGAAGAAAACGCCCCCGCCAAAATAAAAATCATCACCATAATCATGATATCGGGATGTCCCGCTCCTGTTGCGAACCACTCGGTCTTGCGGCTGAGCGGCTCCTTTCGGTTCATGGCGAGCGAAACAACCGCCGCGGCAAGAGCGGCTACCAAAATCGGCAGGCTGTAAAAGTCGCCCGTGACAAGCCCTGAGCCGACAAATAAGCAGACAAATAAAAATAGCGGCAAAAGCCCGGAAGCTTTTGCGTTTTGTTTTTGCATATCACGTACACCTCTTCTATTGCTATAACCGTTTTTTCACCAATATTCAACACTTTAAAAGGCGAAAGGCCAAAAGTCAAATGGTAAAATTAGTTCGGGAGAAAATGAATCAAAAAGAGGGGGAAGTCAAATGGACTTTCGAATGGGATCGAAAATGAATATGGCTGAAATGACAAAGGAAATCGGGGAAAAACACGCTAATTTCATCGTCTCTGAAGTGAACGATCATTGCCTGCGGGCCGCAGTCCTGGAGGGAGACTACATATGGCACTTCCACCCGGATTCGGATGAACTGTTTATGGTGATCGAGGGCGAGCTTTTAATCGACTTCAAGGACCGCGGCACAGAAGTGCTGAAGCCGAACGATTCTCTTCTTATACCGCGAGGCGTGATTCACAGGACGCGAGCTGAAAAAAGAACGGTTAATCTTTGCATCGAAAAAACAAACGCGGAAACCGTCATGTTGAATGAAGGCAATGTGTTAAAGCTCATCCGGTGCAAACCGGCCGGACAGGATAAACGCCCGTTCAGTGAGGCTCAGGCGAAATGGACCCCGGTTAAGGACATCAATGGCCTGATCAGACAATGGGGCGGATGGCGGGAGTCTGAATCCGGCCCGGAAGCCGTCGTGATGGCGCTTTGGAAAACAAAACGGGATTATTTGGATTTTATGAGGAACGATCACGATCTGATCTATGAAAACACGAATCAGCAAGACACGTTTGCATCAAGTGTTATTCGCCTTCTTGAAGATCCGGGTGAGATAAGCCGCGCGCTCGAAAAGTATAGCGCGGAGCTTGTCTTTGAACCGGAATGGACGGTCAACGGCACGAGGGTCTAGGACGAGCGGCCGCAGATTTTCGGGAATGTGCTGTTTTTGTTTATTCTTTTTAAGGTGTGGAATGTAAAAACCATAACACTTTATAAAGGAGGAAAACAAAATGGCAAACAATAACGAAAACAACAAAATGAGCAGGGAAGAAGCAGGCAGAAAAGGCGGAGAGGCGACAAGCGAAAACCATGATCAGGAATTCTACCAGGAGATCGGTCAAAAAGGCGGAGAGGCGACAAGCGAAAACCATGATCAGGAATTCTACCAGGAGATCGGTCAAAAAGGCGGAGAGGCGACAAAACGCAACCATGACAAAGAATTCTATCAAGAAATCGGTGAAAAAGGCGGAGAAAAAACGAGTCAAAATCATGACAAGGAGTTCTACCGGGAAATTGGCGAAAAAGGCGGACGCCAAAGAAGAAGCGGATAATCCTAATCAAGAAAAGGGAGGGCTTTACAGAAGCTCCTCTCTTTTATTATGCTTCACCATACAGTGTCCTTCATTGTCTAAATTAAAATATGATAAATTATTGATCCGGAAAAGAGATTTCCGCGTTGTTTTGTTATATAATTTCAAATGATACTCTAATTGTAATTATGAAACTTTGAATATGCTAAAAAAGTTAAGGACTAAAGTACTGGTGGGAGTGTACTCGAATGGCAGCGTTGTTTAAATTTTTTCAGCACCCTGGGGTCAGGCGTTTTTTTGTTTTTGTTGTTTTGGCGGGCGTTTTATATATGTTCCGAAGCATGATGAATCTGATTTTGCTCACATTTATTTTTACGTTTTTAATGAACCGTTTGGAAAGTGTGATCAGCAGCTTTTTAAATCGTTTTATAAAGGTCAGCCAGAAACTGATCGTATCCTGTTTATATGCGGCTCTTGCCATCGGGCTTTCAATTGGCGGGGTCATGTATTATCCCGTGATCGTCATACAGATTCAGCAGCTTATTAAACAAGGAAAATATATCGCGTCACACCCTGACAGTATTCCTTTTCTTGATATGTTCACAAATATCTTCGGCGATTTCAACCTGACACACTATATGGAAAAAGGACTGAACTTTATCTATACATACATTACGGATATCGGCACCTTCGGCTTGCAAGTGCTGATGTCGTTAATTCTCAGTATGTTCTTCCTGATTGAAAAAGATAAAGTGATGAGCTTGATGAATAAATTTAAAACGAGCAAGGTCGCCGTTTTTTATGAGGAAATCGCGTTTTTTGGAAAAAAATTCACGAGAACGTTCGGCAAAGTGCTGGAAGCGCAATTCATCATTGCGACGATTAATTGTGCGCTGACGACAATCGCTCTCGGGATTATGGGGTTTCCCCAGCTTTTCGGCCTGGCGGTCATGGTGTTTTTCCTCGGACTGGTTCCTGTCGCCGGTGTTGTGATTTCCCTCATTCCGCTGAGCATCATTGCATACAGCATTGGAGGGATCGCCTATATCGTCTCACTGGTGCTGGTCATTATGATTGTCCACGCGATCGAAACTTATTTTTTGAATCCGAAATTGATGTCTGCAAAGACAGAGCTGCCCATTTTCTTTACGTTTATCGTGCTGATTTTCTCCGAACATTTTATTGGGATTTGGGGTCTGATCATTGGGATTCCGATATTTGTCTTTTTACTGGATATACTTGATGTTACAAATAAGGAAGAAAACCGAACCGCGAAATAGCATATATTTGTAAATTCGAAAAGGTGGTTTACATATTTCGAATTTTCAGGTATAACTGTTATATAACGATATAAAGCCACACGTTTAATCCTTTTGTAGGAGTGGGGGACCCGATCATTTGGGGTGAATTTTTTAGTTCAAAGGAACTGAAAGACGGACATCTCTTCGTCCGAACCCGTCAGCTAACCTCATCAACGTGAAGAGAGTCATGTGGAACCAATTGAAATGGTAAAAGCCCGTGGGAGATCTCTCATGGGCTTTTTTTAGAAAGGGGAGGCATCAATATGAAGTTAGCTACAAAGATTATCATCGGTTTGTTGCTCGGTGCGGCGGTCGGCATTTTGTTGAATGTCACGTCACCGGATTTGTTCAGCAAGCTTAATACATTTTTATTCGGGCCGCTTGGCACGATCTTTTTAAATCTGATTAAAATGCTTGTCGTTCCGATTGTTTTCTTCTCTCTCACTTTAGGGGTAGCAGGACTCGGAGATCCGAAAAAACTGGGGAGAATCGGAGCGAAGACGATTGGGTACTTTTTGACGACGACTGCGGTCGCCATCATCATCGGACTTATTTTGGCATTGGTCATTCAGCCTGGTAAAATTGGAACTTACGACACAAGCGGTGCGGAATATTCGGCAGAGAAAGCGCCGAGCGTTGCTGAAACGCTCTTGAATATCATTCCGACAAACCCTGTTCAGGCAATGGCTGAAGGGAATATGCTGCAAATTATCGCATTCTCCATTTTAGTCGGGCTCGGGATTACGATGCTTGGAAAAAAAG
Source organism: Bacillus sp. NSP9.1 (assembly GCF_000465465.2). Taxonomy (NCBI): domain Bacteria; kingdom Bacillati; phylum Bacillota; class Bacilli; order Caryophanales; family Bacillaceae; genus Bacillus; species Bacillus sp. NSP9.1. The sequence continues at coordinate 4,038,085 of NZ_CP048273.1, read as the reverse complement.
CGGACGCCCTTCTGAAAGTGGTCGAACAGGGGAATGACTTGATGATGTTCCTTGTCAATTTTGTCATGAAGTTCGCGCCTTACGGAACGTTCGGCTTGATCGCGGGTGCAATCGGAAGCCAAGGTTGGGATGCGATCAAAGCGATGGGGCTTTATATGATTGTCGTTGTGCTTGCCCTGTTCATTCATGCGATCGTCACATACGGATCAACGGTTGCTTTAATCGCAAAACGAAATCCGATTACATTCTTTAAAGATTTTTCAGAAGTCATGATTGTGGCATTCAGTACGTCAAGCAGTAACGCGACACTGCCTGTTTCCATGGACGTCGCCCAAAGAAAGCTGAAGGTTCCTGAGCCGATCTCGAGCTTTGTTCAGCCGCTCGGCGCTACGATCAACATGGATGGAACGGCGATCATGCAAGGGGTGGCGACAGTCTTTATCGCTCAAGTGTACGGTGTGGATCTGACTTTGACCCAGCTGTTGACAGTTGTTCTGACAGCGGTGCTTGCAAGCATTGGTACGGCGGGGGTTCCCGGCGTCGGATTGATCCTTCTGGCGATGGTTCTGCAAACGGTTGGTCTTCCTGTTGAAGGAATTGCCCTAATATTGGGAATTGACAGATTGTTGGACATGATTCGGACTGCTGTCAATACAACAGGGGATGCGGCCTGCGCTGTCATTGTCACCGAGACGGAGAAAAAACACGGCAAAATCGAGGCGCCTCATACAGAAGTGTCCATGTAAATCAAACATGCTATAATCAAACAGTGCCTGTTTTTAGGCACTGTTTATTTTTTGGGGGAAAAAGAGGAGGAAGCCATGACAAAGCATCCTGTTTTACATATAGAAAGCGTCAGCAAAAATATGGACGGCCGAAAGATACTGCATGATATCCACTTAAAAGCGTATGCCGGGGAAATCATCGGTTTGCTCGGTCCGAACGGCTCGGGAAAAACGACGCTCATCAAATTGATCACCGGTTTGATCAAAAAAAAGAGCGGCTCAATTATCATCAACGGTTTTCCGATTGACCGCCAATTTGAAAAAGCGATTCAAGCCGTCGGGGCGATCGTGGAAAACCCCGAATTTTATCCGTACCTATCAGGCTATGAAAATCTGAAACATTATGCCAACATGCATGCCGGCATCACTCGAGAAAGGTTGGCGGAAGTCGCCGCCAGGGTCGGGCTTGAAGCTGCGATTGATGATAAAGTGAGAACCTACTCGCTCGGAATGAAGCAGCGCCTCGGAATTGCCCAGGCGATTCTCCACAGGCCGAAGCTGTTGATTTTGGATGAACCGACAAACGGATTGGATCCGGCGGGAATGAAGGATTTTCGCGAACATTTGCGGGAGCTTGCACAGGCGGAGGGAACGGCTATCCTGTTTGCCACTCACCTGCTCAAAGAAGTTGAAGATCTCTGCGACCGGGTTGTCATCCTGCAAAAAGGAAAGATCAAATCGGAAGTCGGCTTGAGGAATACCGACGAAAAGCAGGAAAAAGCGCTTTTCGAAGTTGAGCCGCAGCAAAAAGCGCTGCAATGGCTGACAGAACATGGGTTTGAAGCGCGTTCCGAAAAAGGACGGCTGGCCGTCAAAGTCGCGAAAGCGCAAATACCGGCTGTGAATCAAAAGCTTGTCGAAAACGGGATCGACGTCTATTCGATCGCTCCGTTTAAGCACTCCCTTGAGGATGAATATATGGCGCTGACGAATGGAATGGAAGAGGGGAATACCGATGTTTAAACTGATTCAAAATGAGCATGTCAAACTGCTGAAGAGAAAGGTGACATTCGTTGCGCTGGCGCTGACTGTGGCGCTGCAGTTCCTGCTTGCACTGGTGACCAAAAGGATACTGATGGGCGCGGGAACCGATGACCATTTCATCGGCTATTTCTCATTTGCCCCAAACCTCAATATTCTGCTGCAGGTACTCTCAATTGCCGTGGCCGCTTCGATCATCTCTTTTGAATACGATAAAAAAACGATCAAATTTTTGCTGATCCGCCCTGTCAGCAGGGAGAAAATATTGATTTCCAAATTTTTGACGAGCGTGATGGCAAGCATTTGGCTTTATATCATCTACTACGGATTTTCCTTGCTGTTCGGCCTGATCTTTTTTGGTGTGAAGCTTGATGAAAAAGCTGGAACACTGTTTTTGAATACGCTCCAGCTGATCGGATCAGAGTGGCTGGAAGTATTGTTAATGGTCTCGTTCGCGTTTTTCTGTTCGGCATTGTTTAGAAGCAGCGCGCTCAGCATCATGGTTTCGATCGTCGTTCTGTACGGAGCGAAAGCGCTCGTGACGATCATGTCCTATTTGGAAAATCCGCTGGGGAAATTTTTGCTGTTTGCCAACACTGATTTTACCCAATACGCGGAACACGCCAAACCGCTTTTCAGCGGGATGACACCCTTTTTTTCGATCGGCATCATCCTCGTTCACTTCGCATTTTTTCTCGGTGCGGCATGGTGGAGTTTTTGCAGGCGGGACATGAAGGTGTAAAAGTTATTTTTCAAAAGTGTGACGAAAGGAATGACATTTTTGTGAAAGATGTTGCATTTACCGACTAAATTTCCTATTTTCCTTTATAATTTGAACGATAAGGGAATGGGGGATGAGACATCTATGAGAAAATTGATAACGGTGCTGCCGATTATCTTATTGTTGTCATTTTCATTCGTATCTTTTGCATTTCATTTCAGTCATCTTGTCTATTTTAGACTTGCACTTGGGTTGTTTTCGCTTGCAGGTTTGTTGATGTTGTATAAATTAAAAAAACGCGTTTTGCTGTTCATGGCCTATCTGTATGCTAGCTGGATCGCACTGGCCGGCATCGCCGCTTATGAAGAACCGCTTTTTTCCAACTTCTTCTTCGGCGGCCTGGTGATGACGATGGGTTATTTAACATACATGTTGATTTATCTCAGCATGAAGGAAGACGTACGGGACGGCCAGACCGTTTAAAGGAAAAAGTACACACTCATTTGAGTGCGTGCTTTTTTTGTATGATAATGGTTATTGGTTGCACATCCAGTTTTATCAATCTATAATACTTATTAAACTTATCGGAATTATGTCAGGAGGGTGCCGTGTGGGCTCAGTATTTGTAAAAAATGAAAAACAGCAGGAATGGCTTAGTAAAATCGGAAAGCTTGCCGATGAATTTGCGAAAACGTCGGCCTATTATGATGAACATGCTCTGTTTCCGACAGAACATATTCAAAAGCTCCGTGATTCAGGCTATACGGCTTTGACTGTCGGCAAAGACTACGGAGGAGAAGGCATTTCGCTTTATGATATGCTGCTGTTTCAGGAAAGGCTGGCAAAAGGGGACGGACCGACGGCTCTCAGCATCGGCTGGCACTTGAGCGTCATGGGTGAGCTGGCGGAAGGAAACAGCTGGGGTCGTGAAGTGTTCACAATGGTTTCTGAAGAAGCGCTGAAGGGTGCGCTTGTCAACAGAGCGGCCAGCGAAGCGCAGACAGGCAGTCCGACAAGAGGCGGCCGTCCGGGAACGAATGCGGTCAGAAAAGAAAGCGGCTGGGTTGTCAGCGGCAGGAAAACCTTTACGACAATGTCTCATGTTCTTGATTATTTTCTTGTCACCGCCTGGATTGAAGAAAAACAAACGGTCGGCGTCTTTTTGATTCATAAGGACACAGAAGGCGTAACGATCGAAGAAACATGGGATATGATCGCGATGAGAGGAACCGGGAGCCATGATCTCGTCCTGACTGATGTCTTTTTGGACGATTCCATGCTTGTGGAACTGCAGACGAACAAAAGAACGGATAAACTCAACGGCTGGCTTTTGCACATACCGGCCGTCTACCTTGGCATCGCGCAAGCAGCGAGAGACTATGCCGTCCAATTTGCGGAGGATTATACGCCAAACAGTCTAAAAGGACCGATTAAAGAAGTGCCCGCAGTTCAGCGGCATATCGGTGAAATGGATCTGGAACTGATGAAGGCGCGCCATTTTTTGTATCATGTCGCAGAACTTTACGATGACCCTAAACGCCGAGGCTTATTGACGGGGGAACTTGGAGCTGTCAAACACGCGGCGACAAACACGGCGATTGCTGTCGTAGACAAGGCGATGCGGGTTGTCGGAGCGAAAAGCCTTGCAAGAACAAACCCGCTTCAAAGATACTACCGCGACGTTCGGGCCGGCCTTCACAACCCGCCGATGGATGATGCGACAATCAGCAGGCTTGCCGGACTCGCATTTAGTGAATAAGGGTTTGCTTTAAAAAAGCCGGACTTAAAAAGTCCGGCTCTTTTATGCTTGCTTGTCTTTGGAAACAGAAAGGATGCTGTTTTCATGTCTGCGGTCGATTTTTTCATAAATCATATCCATTTGTTTAGGACTGTGGATGATTTCCTTCTTGTATTCTTCGACAAGCTGATGATAAGGTTTTATTTTTCGCTTTGTCATGATTATCCGCCTTTCTTTAATGATCGGTATTCGCTTTCAAGCTCGCTTAAAGTCAATTCATAAAGATGGCGTTCTTCTTTTTTGTATATACCAAGCTGGATTAACCGCTGTATTAACTGTTTTTTTCTTGATTCCACTGCTTCTGCTAATTGAGGGGCCATACATATTCACCTCATATTCTTAATCGATATTGATAATCATTATCAATTAACATTATACAAAACAAGATCGCCTTCTGTAAAGGGACATCCGTTAAAGAATATTGAAGAAGGTTGCAAAATATGAATGATTATCCAATTAGAAGGCAAAAAAAAGAAGCCGACATGGGCTTCACAACTAGAAAAAATAATTGCAAAATAGGAACAAAAATCATTCTACCCGAATATAAAAAGCGAATCAAGAATTTTTTGCGACATTTCGACAAAGTGCGTTTCCCGGGAAATACTAGATGTCGAATCGGGAGTCGGGCCGAATCTGTTGAAACAATTTTGGCATCTCTTCCGTCTTTTTTAAAGGGAAAGGACATGGGCTTTCCCATGTCCACAAGACATAAAATGCGGATATCATACGAATTAGCTTATGTGTTCTGATAAAAATTCGTTCACTTCTTCAGGCGTCTTGGCGTTTGCGCTGTGAAGGTGGCCTGTTTTTTCTCCGTTTTTGAAGATTAAAAGGCTCGGAATGCCCATGACTTGATATTTGTCGGCAAGCTCCGGAAGATCATCTTTGTTCAGTTCATACCAGTCATTGTCCTGATAAGCGTCAAGGATGTCGCCGATGAACATGTTCATGCGGGTGCAGTCAGGACACCAGTCGGCGAAAAACTTCACGATGATTTCTTTATCGGATTGGATCAGTTCATTAAATTGTGCTTCAGTTGTGATTTTTTTCAATTGCAACCTCTCCTTTTCAATGCCATTGTAATATAAAATGAAAAGGATTTACATATAAAAGCTTTTTTCTTAGGCTGCTCATGTATGTCTAAAATTATTAGATCATTTTCTCCGGAAAGTGATAAGATAGTAAAGATGAATCCAGTGGGGGGAGTACGAATTGAAGACAAGATTAGGATTGGTATACGGCGGGAAATCAGCGGAGCATAACGTTTCCCTGCAAACCGCACTAGCCGTCACGAAAGCGTTGGATACTGAAAAATTTGATATACATCCGATTTATATAACTGAACAAGGCGAATGGGTCAGGGGGCCGCAGCTGACAGAGCCTGTGTCAAACGTTAAAATGCTGCAGTTCGAGCAGACGGGCCGGACGTTCTCGCCTGCCCTTTTAAACCGCGACATGTTTCCGGGGCAGTCTGATGCCAAAGAAGAATCTGTCGATGTTGTGTTTCCGCTTTTGCACGGACCGAATGGAGAAGACGGCACCATTCAAGGCATGCTGGAACTGCTGAATGTTCCTTACGTCGGAAATGGGGTTTTGGCTTCTTCTGCTGGTATGGATAAAGTGGTCATGAAGCACCTGTTTGCACAAGCGGGGCTTGATCAGGCGAAATACGCTTCCTTTGTGAAAAAAAGCTGGAATGAAGCGAAGGAAGAGAGCTATGATCAGGTTGAAGAGAAGCTGGGCTATCCGTGCTTTGTCAAACCGGCAAACCTCGGGTCAAGCGTCGGCATCAGCAAATGCCGGAACCGTGACGAGCTTGATAAAGCTTTTGAGCTTGCTTTTCAATATGACCGGAAAATCGTTGTTGAGGAAGGTGTGATCGGCCGCGAAATTGAAATCGGCGTTCTCGGAAATGATGATCCGGCTTGTTCAGTCGCGGGCGAAATCGCTCCGAAGAAAGACTTTTACGACTACAAAGCAAAATATGAAGACGGTGACACCGATTTGATCATCCCGGCTTCTTTAACAGAAGATGAATATGAAACAATCAGCGCCATGGCGGTTAAAGCTTTTCAGGCGATTGACGGTTCAGGCCTTGTCAGAGCCGACTTCTTCTTGACAAATGAAGGGAAGGTGCTGATCAATGAGGTCAATACGATGCCCGGATTTACACCGTTCAGCATGTTTCCGCTCTTATGGAAGCAAGCAGGAGTCGACTATGCTGAATTGATCGAAAAGCTCGTCGCTTTGGCGATCGAGCGCCATGAAGAAAAACAGCAGATTAAACATACTTTTTAAACGGGTGCAGCCGGCAATCCGGCAGCTCCAAGACCAAAATCCGGCATGGGGTTAGAAAGGTGCGGACCGCGGTTTCGCTTCCTGAAATCTTTAGACACTATCTGTTCTGATAGTGTCTCTTTTCCTTGCTGGAGAAAGAGAGGGAAGAAGATGATAAAAAGAACGGTAAAAGAAATGGCTGAAATGGCGGGAGGCCGCCTGCTCGATGAAAATTTCGGCGGAAGGCTCGTCAAAGGCGTCTCAACAGATTCAAGAAAGCTGGCGACAGACCAGTTGTTTATTCCGCTGACAGGTGAGCGATTCAACGGCCACGCTTTTGTAGAACAGGCCTTTCGCGAGGGTGTTGCCGCGGTTTTGTGGAACCGAAGCGAACCGAATCCGCCGGAAGGAAAAGCGGTCATCATCGTCGATGATACGCTCGAAGCACTGCAAAACCTCGCCAAAGCGTACCGCCATCAGCTTGATGTCAAAGTGGTCGGCGTAACCGGCTCAAACGGGAAAACGACAACGAAGGATATGATTCATGCCGTTTTGGGAACGGAGTATAAAGTGCATAAAACAGAAGGAAATTATAACAATCATATCGGTTTGCCGCTTACGATACTGGCGATGCCGGAAGATACGGAAATTGCCGTTCTCGAGATGGGGATGAGCGCCAAAGGAGAAATCGATTTTCTGACCCGCCTGGCGCGACCGGATATTGCCGTCATCACCAACATCGGTGAATCGCATCTCCTTGAACTCGGATCAAGGGAAGCGATCGCCGAAGCAAAGCTTGAGATCGTCAACGGTCTTTCAAATGAAGGCACATTGATTTATATCGGTGATGAGCCGCTTCTGTCCGATCAGCTTAAACAAACTCCGTACCATACAAAGACGTTTGGCGAGGGTGCGGCTTTGGATTATCAGCTGGAGGATGTCAACCAGTCGGAAGAAGGAACTGCTTTCCGCGTCAGAGGCATTGAAACCCGCTTTTTTATACCTGTTCTCGGCAAGCACAATGTCAAAAACGCGCTGGCGGCCATTGCGGCAGGGGACTTGTTGAAAGTCAGCCGCCCGCACATTGCCGAAGGGCTGACAAAGCTGAAGGTCACGGGGATGCGGCTTGAGCTCGTGAAAACGAAGGCCGGCGTTGCCGTCATTAATGATGCCTACAATGCAAGCCCGACATCGATGAAAGCAGCGATTGAGCTGGTGGAGCAAATGAAGGGCTACGGCAAAAAAATGCTCGTTCTTGGCGATATGCTTGAGCTTGGCGAAGGGGAAAAAGTTTTTCACGAAGAAATCGGGAAAGCGATTCACCCGGAAGCGGTCGACTTTGTATTTGCATACGGAGACCTCGGGGCATATATTGCCAAAGGAGCAATGAAGCATTTTCCTGAGCACCGCGTCTTCCATTTTGGCAAAGAGGATAAAGACAGTCTCAAGGAAGCGCTGAAAGCAAAAGCGAACGCCGGAGACTTAATTCTTGTCAAAGCGTCAAGAGGGATGCGGCTTGAGGAAACGATAAAAGACTTGTAAGGGAGTCAGAAAGTCGTTTGAAGATATGATAAACAGGAAAAAGAAACGGGTGAAAAGTCATGATCGGATGTTTATGCATTCATGGTTTTACCGGAGCTCCGTACGAGGTTGAACCGCTGGCTGCCCACTTAAAAAAAGCGACCGGCTGGCATGTTGAACTGATCACTCTGCCGGGACATGGAGATATGCCGGCTTTAAAAGGCGTCAGTTACCAGGAATGGATAGCCTGCGCTGAAGTTGAGCTCGTCCGTCTTCTTAAAACATGTGAAACCGTATGTTTAATCGGCTTTTCGATGGGCGGAATGATAGCCGCCTATTTGGCGGGAAAGTACCCTGTCAGCCGCCTCGTGCTTTTGAGCGCGGCTGCCCAATATATCAGCCCCGGACAGCTGATTCAGGATCTGAAGAATGTGATCAAGGATTCATTCCAAGGCAAGCTTGAGGATAATCTGCTGTACAAAAGGTACAAAGAAAAGCTGACAAGCACACCGGTTTCCTCGGCTCTCCAGTTTCGCAAGCTGGTCAAAGCGACAAAACCGGCTTTGAAAAACCTGCGCATCCCTGTGCTCATCGTCCAGGGGGAATGCGATGCCATCGTCCCTTTATCAAGCGCCTATTATTTGTATGAGACGATTCCTTCCGAGGAAAAAGAACTTTGCCTTTTGTCGGATTCCAAGCATCATGTCTGCCTTGAAGAAAACCCCGCATCCCTGTTTCAAACCGTGGAAACATTTCTCAAGCATGGGCTCTGATGGATTTAAAAAAATAAATAATTCCTTAAGATTTTGGAAAAACTATAACCCGTGGAGAGTAGGGTCGGGAAAAATAAATATCTAACCATATAAAGCCTGTGTTACAATGTGTAAAAGATGCTCCAAAGGCGATTTCTTAAATTCTTAAGCCGGGGCTCTGTTTTGCCGGGTTAGGACAGGCGGCAGGCCCTCTTGGCCGGCCCGGAAAAAAATGCCGCATGAGAGCACATCCCGTCGTCTCGTCTTGTTGAAAAACATATAACGGAATGGTAATATAACATGTAAAGTAATTCGGGCTTTGTATAAGTATGAACCTGTCCTTTATATAAAGGGCAGTTTTTATTGATGAAACACGACATTACTGAAACAGTAAGCAGAAGGAGTTTGAATACATTGACTATAACGTTTCAAGATTTCCAATTAAGTTCTGATCTCACTAAAGCGATTGAGCGTATGGGATTTGAAGAAGCAACACCGATTCAAGCGCAAACGATTCCGCTTGGCCTTGCAAATAAAGATGTCATCGGACAAGCGCAAACAGGAACAGGAAAAACGGCTGCATTTGGCATCCCCCTTGTTGAGAAAATCGACCCCGAGTCTCCTAACATTCAAGCCATTGTTATCGCACCTACTCGTGAATTAGCCATTCAAGTTTCTGAAGAGCTATACAAAATCGGAAAAGATAAGCGTGCACGAGTGCTGCCAATTTACGGAGGACAGGATATCGGCCGGCAAATTCGCGCACTTAAGAAAAATCCTCACATCATCGTCGGAACTCCGGGCCGTCTGATCGACCATATCAACCGCCGCACGATGCGCCTGCAAACGGTCAACACCGTTGTGCTTGACGAGGCGGATGAAATGCTGAACATGGGATTCATCGAGGATATCGAATCGATTCTTTCCAATGTGCCTGAAGACCATCAGACACTGCTGTTTTCCGCAACAATGCCGGCGCCGATTAAGCGGATTGCCGAGCGTTTTATGAACGAACCTGAGCACATTAAAGTAAAAGCAAAGGAAATGACGGTATCAAACATTCAGCAATTCTACCTTGAAGTGCATGAACGGAAAAAGTTTGATACACTGACGCGTCTGCTCGACATTCAGTCGCCTGAGCTTGCGATCGTATTCGGCCGCACGAAACGCCGTGTTGATGAACTGACGGAGGCGTTGAACCTGCGCGGCTATACGGCTGAAGGAATTCACGGAGATTTAACACAGGCAAAGCGGATGGTCGCCCTCCGCAAATTCAAGCAAGGCGCAATTGAAGTGCTTGTTGCAACAGACGTCGCCGCCCGCGGTTTGGACATTTCCGGTGTCACACACGTCTACAACTTCGATGTCCCTCAAGATCCGGAAAGCTATGTACACCGCATCGGAAGAACGGGACGCGCGGGTAAAACGGGTATGGCGATGACCTTCATCACACCGCGTGAAAAGGATATGCTGCGCGCCATCGAACAAACGACAAAACGCAAAATGGACCGGATGAAAGCGCCGACTCTTGACGAGGCGATTGAAGGACAACAGCAGGTGACTGTTGACCGCATCCGCACGATTATTGACGAAAACAATCTGAACTTCTATATGTCCGCGGCTGCGGAGCTGCTTGAAGACCATGATTCTGTCACGGTCGTGGCGGCTGCCATCAAAATGATGACAAAAGAGCCGGATAATACGCCTATTCGCTTAACAGAGGAGGCGCCGCTCAGAACGAAGCGGAACAAAAACAACCACCACCGTTCATCTAAGCGCAGAGACGGCGGCGGATACAGAGGAAAAGGAAAGAACAGCCGTTCATCCTATGATAAAAAGCGTTCTTCTAATGACAGACGCCAGAAAAAATCATATCATTCTTAATCAGAAGGCGGATCCTTTTAACGGATTCGCCTTTTTTAAAAGGTGCAAATGAGTGAAACATTTTCCGCTTGAAAAACGTACATAAGAATAAAGATTGGGGGAGTCAAATGTTGAGAAATGAACCGAAAAATCAAATCAGCCGTGATGGCGTAAAAGTATGGAGAATTTCCGCAATCATCACATCATTCATTTTATTTCTGACAGCCGCCGGTTTGACCGTGCTTTGCGTGGTTTTTCAGTGGCCTTTATGGATCGGGATTTTGGCAGGCGCCGTATGGCTGATCCTTTCCATTTTCACCATATGGATTATCCCGAATCTCCGCCACAAAATATGGCGCTATGAAGTCCATGAGAATGAAATTGATATTCAGCACGGGATTTTCGTCGTGACGCGCGTGATCGTGCCGATGGTCAGGGTTCAGCATGTTGATACATCACAAGGGCCGCTGCTGAGAAAATACAATCTCGCTTCAGTGCAAATTTCAACAGCGGCGACAACCCATTCAATCCCGGCTCTCGATATGGAAGAAGCCGATCAGCTCAGGGATTTCATCTCCCGTTTGGCAAGGGTGACAGAAGATGATGTCTGAACCGAAGCGTATGCACCCGGCAGCCATGATTCTCAATTTTTTTACCGGGCTTGTTGAAACCGTTAAGAATTATATCATTCCTTTTGGTGTGGCCTTTTTCTTAAATCAAAACCATCTTGTCAAAATGATAGCGATCGCTGCGGGTGTGCTGATTTTCCTTTTTTTGATTGCAAGCAGCATAATCAAATGGCGGAAATTCACCTATCGGATTGAGGAGGATGAACTGCGGATCGAGGAAGGTCTGATCACCAGAAAGAAAAGGTACATTCCGATTGAGCGCATTCAAACGATCAACACGAGCGCGGGTCTCATCCAGCAAATGTTTAAGCTTGTCAAGCTTCAGGTCGAAACGGCCGGTGACGGCAAAGAAGCGGAAGTGTCCCTTGTCGCCATCACACAGGAAGAAGCTGACAATATCCAGCAGGTTCTGTTTGACAGGAAGCGGGAAATAACAGGTATTGCAACAGGTGAAGCAGGACTGCAAAAAGAGGCTGTCGAGAAAGTGGAAGAAGCACCGCAGGCACCTGAGCTGACATATAAAATGAGCGGGCAGGAGCTTCTCGTCGCCGCCTCGACTTCAAGCGGCATCGGCGTGATCATTTCAGGGGTTTTCGCCTTTATTACTCAAATCGACGATGTTTTCAATTTGGACTGGCTGTATGAGCGTTTTTCTTTTTTGAACAGCGCCGGGGCCGCCGTCATCGGACTGGTCGTCTTCATCGGACTGGTCATCGCCTGGCTGCTCAGCGTCATCGGGATGCTTTTAAAATATGCGAATTTCACGATCGTGAGAAAAAACAAAGACATTATCATTTCCCGGGGGCTGATCGAAAAGCATCAAACGACCATTCCGCTGCAGCGTATTCAGGCGATTAAAATAAAAGAAAGCCTGATCAGGCAGCCGTTCGGCTATGCAACCGTCACAATCGTCAGCGCCGGCGGAAGCGCGATGGAAGAGGACAAATCAACCGTCTTGTTTCCGATCATCAAGAAAAAACAGATCAAAAAACATCTTTGTGATTTTCTTCCGGATTATGCTCCTGAAGAAGAATTGAACCGTTTGCCGAAGCGGTCGATGAGAAGGTATTTGCTGCGCGCGTCCTGGCCTGTTCTCGCGGTGATTCCCCTCAGCATATTTCTGTCGCCATGGGGGTATTTATCCATCCTGTTGATCCCTCTTTTTTGGATCATCGGCTACTTGGCTTACCGTGATGCCGGATGGAAAATCAGCGGTGACAGGCTGATCGTGTCCTCCCGCTTCATCAGCAGGACGACAGCCGTCGTCAAGCGCCGGCGCATGCAGGTTTTTGAGGTCAGCCGTTCGTTTTTTCAGCGCAGAAGAAAGCTTGTTTCCATTCATACATCAACAAAATCATCCATTTTAATGGAGAAGTTTTCTGTAGCTGATGTGGATCAGAAAGATTCGGAAGAGATTTTTGCTTGGTATTCCTATGAAAAAAGAGTGACCGGTCAATAGCCGCCACTCTTTTTTTTGACGAGCAGCGGTGAAAGCGCAAATCCGCCGATCAGGCCAAAAATGTGAGCCATGATGTTAATGTTTTGATTGATAAACGTCATCAAAACAGAAACGGCAAGAATGGTCACAATGATTTGCGAATTTTCTCTGCCCATCAGCTCTTTTTTAAACAGCGCGATGTATAAATAAACGCCGAACAAGCCGAAGATGGCTCCGGAAGCCCCGACATGCATATACTCAAGAGGCTCGATGAAAAAGGTGCCGATATTGCCGGCCACACCGGCTGCTAGATAAATGATGATGAATCTTAGCTTGCCCAGCATCCGCTCAAGTCCGGGAGCAAATAAAAACAGCGACATCGAGTTGAAGAGCAGGTGCGCAAAACCCCCGTGAATGAAAATCGGCGTTGCCAGCCGCCACCATTCGCCGTTGGCAATGCCCCAGTTAAATCCGATCAAGGCATCGGACCACATTTGCACACCGGGAAGAGGGATGATAAAAAGAATCCAGATGGCAAGCTGCAGGGCCAATATAGCGGTCGTCACCGGAAAAAGCCTGATAAACGTCTGAAAATTTTCTGTTCTGATAAACATGCCCAAGCCCCTTTACAATGATCTCGTACATCTATAGTAACACGTTTATGAGCGGGCGCCGGAAAAGTATGCCGATGAAACGAATTCAAAAGGTTGTCATGCTAGTCTGCATATTGTCTCACCCACCCTCATATATTGGGTAGTGCAATAAGGGAGACAAGTCGTTGCAGGCTTTTATGGTACGCATGCCGATCCTGGCCGGCCCCTGTTTTAAAGGCGTACCGTTAAAGTCGAACAAGCGGTTTCTTCCTTTTTACATCAATGATTAAAAAGGGGTTGAAAAAGGTGAGAAAAAGCTTTGTTTTGCTTTTAACGGGGCTGCTTGTCGTCTTTATGCTTTCTGCCTGCGGCCAAAAATCGCAAGAAGATGTTGTGACGGGGCTCGATAAGAAGGCAAAAGAATACACGTCCTATAAGGCAAAAGCAAAAATGACGATCGAAACGGGCAATGAACCGCAAGAGTATAATGTGGAGATCTGGCATAAAAAACCTTCTTTTTACCGGGTCTACTTGGAAAACCCGAAAAAAGACCAAAGCCAGGTGATTTTGCGAAATGAAAACGGCGTGTTTGTCTTGACGCCATCCTTGAACAAAAGCTTCCGTTTTCATAGCGATTGGCCAAACAACAGCAGCCAGGTCTATTTGTTTGAATCACTCGTAAAAGACATCAAAAACGATGGAGAAGCTTCCTTTTCAGCAAAGGACTCAAAGTATACTTTTGAAACGAAGACAAACTATCAGCATAATCAGATGCTCCCCACACAAGAAATCGTATTCAATAAGAAAAACATGGCCCCTCAATCGGTGAAGGTGATGGATACAGACCGAAAAACAATGGTAAAGGTTGAATTCACAAGCTTTGAATTTAATAAACCTTTTGATAAAGACTCTTTCGATGAAAAGAAAAATATGACGCTTTCTCAAATAGATGTGGCGACAAGCGCTGAGCCGTCGGACACATTCGCCGTCAAAACGCCGCTTGATGTACCGCAGGGCGCAAAAAAACTTGAAGAAAAGGAAATCACGACAGATGACGGCAAAAGAGTCATCATCACATACGGCGGAGAAAAATCGTTCACTTTAATCCAGGAAAAAGCCCGCGTCGCCAAAACTTCGACAGCGGTTACCATGAACGGTGAACCGGTCAACCTCGGATTTACAGTCGGTGTTTTAACAGACAAATCAGTTTCTTGGACATATGACGGAGTCGATTATTTCATCTCATCAGAGGACCTCTCCCAGGATGAGCTTCTGATGGTTGCCAAAAGCATGCAGGGTCAATCGTCCAAGTAACTGCAGCCCAAACAGCTTGTTCTTCGATAGACGGAAGAACAGGCTGTTTTTATTTTCAATCAATGTATGTTTTAAAGACTGCTTCCGCAAAATGTATATGGAACCAGCAATTTATTGGGAGAATACAGAGGACAAAATTTCCCTTTCAACGGCTTTTTTAGTATGATGGGGGAAGATGATTTGAAACAGAACAGGAAGTGTCAATGGATGAGCTTAAAACCGTTTTATAGAAAGACCTGGGCGGAGATCGACTTAACGGCATTAAAAGAAAATGTCCGCAATATGAAGCGGCATATCGGCGAAGATGTTCATCTGATGGCCGTTGTAAAAGCGAATGCCTATGGTCATGGAGATGTACAGGTGGCGAAGGCGGCTCTTAGCGAAGGGGCGTCTATTCTTGCCGTGGCTTTATTGGATGAAGCGCTCTCATTGAGAGCGGGAGGGATTGACGAACCGATACTTGTCCTCGGCGCGGTGCCGCCGGAGTATGCCGGTATTGCTGCAGACAAGCGGATTATCTTAACGGGCTATTCGGTGCAATGGCTGAAGGAAGTGCTCGGCTGCCTCGATGACACCGGGGCTCCTCTTGAATTCCATCTAAAAATCGACACGGGGATGGGGCGGCTCGGCTGCAAAACGGAAGAGGATATAAAAGAGATGATGGAGATCACCGAATCGAGTCAAAAGCTTGATTGCACAGGGGTTTTCACCCATTTTGCGACAGCTGATGAATTGGATACCGATTATTTCAACATGCAGCTGAACCGTTTCGAAGAGCTGATCAGACCGCTCCCGCTCGATCGCATTATGGTGCATTCATCAAACAGCGCCGCCGGTCTGCGTTTCAAAAAACAGCTTTTTAATGCCGTCCGTTTCGGCATAAGCATGTACGGCTTGTCGCCGTCAACGGAAATAAAGGACGAGCTTCCGTTCCGGTTGCGGGAAGTGTTCTCGCTCCACACTGAACTCACCCATGTGAAAAAAATCAAAAAAGGTGAAAGCGTCAGCTATGGAGCGACGTATACGGCCACGCACGACGAATGGATCGGAACCGTAGCGGTCGGCTATGCCGATGGATGGCTGCGCCGTCTGGCCGGCACAGAAGTGCTGATTGACGGGAAAAGGCAGAAGATCGCCGGCAGAATCTGTATGGATCAGTTTATGATTTCCCTTCCCGAAGAATATCCGGTCGGCACAAAAGTGACATTGATCGGCAGACAAGACGACGAATGGATTCCAGTCGATGAAATCGCTAAAAGGCTGGAGACGATTAATTATGAAATTACGTGCATGATAAGTTCGCGGGTCCCCCGTATGTTTTTGGAAAATGGGAGTATAATGGAAATAAGGAATCCGATCTTGCCTAATCATATTTGAAAATAAATCATAAGCGGAAAAACAGCTTTGCTTGCGGAGAGAATAGTGATATGATTATGATTGGAATGGAATTGTATCCGTAAGTTTGGTGGAGGTGTATGTTTTTGTCTGAATCCAGCGCAACAACTGAAATTATGATTCGCTTGCCAGAAGCTTTAGTATCGGAACTTGATGGTGTCGTCATGCAAGATAACGGGAGCAGAAATGAACTGATTTACCAAGCCACAAAAATGTATTTACGCGAGCGCAAAAATCGACAAATTCGGGAATCGATGAGACGCGGTTATATGGAGATGGCAAAAATCAATTTGAACATCTCTTCCGAGGCACAATTTGCAGAGTATGAGGCTGAAAACACAGTAGAGCGCTTAGTAAGCGGAGGATAATCATTTGATTGTTAAACGCGGCGATGTTTATTTTGCTGATCTATCTCCTGTTGTTGGCTCAGAACAAGGCGGGGTGCGCCCGGTTTTAGTGATACAAAACAACATCGGCAATCGCTTCAGCCCAACTGCTATTGTTGCAGCCATAACAGCCCAAATACAGAAAGCAAAATTACCTACCCACGTCGAAATTGATGCGAAACGCTATGGTTTTGAAAGAGATTCCGTTATATTGCTCGAACAGATTCGGACGATTGATAAGCAAAGATTAACGGACAAAATCACTCATCTCGATGATGAAATGATGGAAAAAGTCAACGAAGCCTTACAAATCAGTTTGGCCCTTATCGATTTTTAATAAGAACACAGAGTTGCTCATACTTAAGAGCAACTTTTTTTGTGTTCAAAAATAACAAACGATATAATAATACTGTTAGTCCAAAAATTGTTATCGCATGTAGTTGGGGGGATGAACATGTCGAATCAAGCGGTATTATCGTTTATTTCAGAACATCAAGATGAGCTTGCGCAAAATCTGGCCGATATTCTGAAAAACTTGAACAAAAAAATATCAAACGCAAAACTGACTGAACACATGTATCAGACGATCAGCAATGAATACATTGATATTTTGCTGAACCATTCAGACACAGATGATGACAAAGTGATCGACACGATTTATCAGTTTTCTTCAAAGGCTGTGCAGATGAGTGTTCCGCTCAAGCTTCTCTCATCAGGGGTGGGGGCGTTTTGGAAGCACCTTTACTATGAAATGAACAAGGATGTTCCTGAAGACAAGCAGTGCTACGATCTGATCTGGCAGATCGATCATTTTATCGAACCGATCAACAGCGAAATTTTGAATCAATACGCCATTTCCTGGGAAAAAACCGTTGCTCTGCAAAAGGTTGCTTTACAAGAGCTGTCCGCTCCGCTCATTCCGGTGTTTGACAACATTACGGTGATGCCTCTCGTCGGTACGATCGATACGGAGCGCGCCAAAAAAATCATGGAAAATCTTTTGAGCGGTGTCGTCAAGCATCGTTCAGAAGTGGTTTTAATCGACATTACGGGAGTGCCGGTTGTCGATACGATGGTGGCGCACCACATCATTCAAGCTTCTGAAGCTGTCAGACTGGTCGGGGCTAAATGCCTGCTCGTCGGAATTCGCCCGGAAATCGCGCAGACGATTGTCAATCTGGGAATTGACCTCACCCAGGTCATTACAAAAAACACCCTGCAAAAAGGAATTCAAACGGCATTGGAAATGACGGACAGAAAAATTGTTTCACTGGAGGAATAGACGTTGAGAGTGCCTAAAATTCCCATATTGAAACTGTACAATTGTTTGCTGGTATCCATTCAAGTGGAGCTCGATGACCAAACCGCTCTGAACTTTCAGGAGGATTTGCTCAATAAAATTTATGAAACAGGATCGAACGGAGTGGTGATCGACCTGACATCAGTGGATATCATCGATTCATTCATCGCCAAAGTGCTTGGCGATGTGATCGCAATGTCAAAACTCATGGGGGCCAAAGTCGTTCTGACCGGCATACAGCCGGCTGTTGCCGTGACATTGATTGAACTCGGCATTTCGCTGGACGAGATCGAAACGGCGCTCGATCTCGAAAAAGGGCTCGAGACATTGCAGCGGGAATTGGGGGAATAGACATGAAAGACCAGTCCTGTGTGAAGATTTTGACAGAGTGGGATATCGTGGCTGCCAGACAGCTCGGGCGAAATGTCGCGAAAGAACTGGGATTCGGCACAGTCGACCAGGCCAGGATTACGACGGCCATTTCTGAGCTGGCCCGGAACATCTATTTATATGCCGGCAAAGGTCAAATTTGTATCGAACAGGTTCAAGAAAGGGGTAAAAAGGGATTGAAAATCACTGCGGTGGATGAAGGGCCGGGAATCGCCGACATCAGGAAGGTGATGGAAGACGGTTTCTCGACTTCAGGCGGTCTTGGAGCCGGACTCCCGGGGGTAAAGCGTTTAATGGATCAATTCGAATTGAATTCAGACGCAGAAAATGGAACAGACATACAAGCCGTAAAGTGGCTGCGGTAGGAGGGGAGAAATGGATTTCAGGGAAGTGATTGAGCAGCGCTATCGACAGCTGCTTAGCCGTTATATATCTGAACTGACAGAAACGTCCCTTTATCAGGGACAGAAATTCAGCAGAAAAACGATCGAACATCAAGTGCCGCCGGAAGAAATTATCAGCATACACCGAAAAGTTCTGTCTGAATTGTATCCGGATCTTCCAGACCATGTGTTCCATTCGCTCGACTTTTTAATTGAAGTGATGATTGGATACGGGTTGGCCTATCAAGAACATCAAACATTAAGAGGCATTCAGCAGGAAATTAAATCGGAAATGGAAATTGCCGCAAATGTGCAGCAGACGCTGCTTGAGACAACAATTCCGAAAGTCGAAGCCCTCGAAATCGGGGCGCTGAGCGTTCCGGCGAAGCAAATGAGCGGTGATTATTATCATTTCGTCCGCGATCAGGAATCGATGAATATCGCCATTGCAGATGTGATCGGGAAAGGCATACCTGCCGCATTGTGCATGTCGATGAT
This sequence comes from Bacillus sp. NSP9.1, assembly GCF_000465465.2. NCBI lineage: Bacteria > Bacillati > Bacillota > Bacilli > Caryophanales > Bacillaceae > Bacillus > Bacillus sp. NSP9.1. The sequence goes on along the minus strand of NZ_CP048273.1, from coordinate 4,019,061 downwards.
CAAGTATGCGATGGATTCTCTGCCGGATTCGGGCACTGATCCTTCACAGGTGCTGAAAAGCTTGAACAGGGTGGTCGAACAAAATGTCGATCCGAGCATGTTTATTACGATGTTTTACGGAAACTATCATCTTCAAAAACACCTATTCACGTATGCATCCGCCGGTCATGAACCTGGCTTTTATTATTCTTCAGGAGAAAACAAATTCTATGATTTAAAAGCGAAAGGTCTCGTTCTCGGCATTTCTTCAGATTATGATTATGAACAATGTGAGCAAAAACTAGATATCGGCGATATGATTATTCTTTTTTCAGACGGAGTGACTGAATCCAGAACAGAGTCCGGATTTTTGGAGCGCGGCGATCTTCAAGACCTGATCAGCGTACATATGAAGGAGCCGGCGCAGCAAATGGTTGAGAAGATTTACGAACATCTGCTCAAGCTCCAGGAATTTCAGCTCCATGATGATTTCACTCTCATCGTTTTCAGAAGAAAGGTTTAATGTTTCATGTTGCCGGGTAATCATACTGTAGCGATTAAAGAGAATCAGAGGTGATATTGTGAATTTGGCAGTCGATACGAACAAAACTGATTATGCAATAGAAATCAAAGTAGCGGGAGAAATCGATGTCCACTCTGCACCTGCACTGCGTGATAAGCTGATGCCGCTCGCAGAGGAAGGAAGGGATCTGAAAGTTTGCCTGAAAGACGTGTCATATATGGACAGCACGGGACTGGGCGTTTTTGTAGGCGTATATAAAGCGGTAAACAGGACTGGGGGTTCTTTGGTGCTTGAAAATCTATCTGAACGCTTAATTCGTTTGTTTGATATTACAGGCTTAAAGGACATCATTGATATTTCTGGAAAGTCAGAGGGTGGATTATAATGAAGACTGCAGTTGATTACATTGAAATGAAATCACCTGCCAAACCGGAGTACGTGGGAATTGTTCGTTTGACCCTGTCGGGGATTGCGAGCAAAATGGGATATTCCTATGACGATATCGAAGATTTGAAAATCGCTGTGAGCGAAGCTTGCACGAACGCTGTGCAGCACGCTTATCAAGCGGATAAACAAGGGGAGGTCTCCGTCAGGTTCGGCGTTTTTGAAGATCGCCTTGAGATTGTTGTCGCAGATCAAGGGGACAGCTTCGATATTTGCGATAAACAGGAAGCGCTTGGGCCATACTCTCCTGAGCATACAGCAGATCAGCTGTCAGAAGGAGGGCTCGGCTTATATTTAATGGAAACGCTCATGGATGAAGTGAATGTGCAAATTAACTCTGGTGTCACCGTGTCGATGACAAAGTTCTTAAACAGGGAGCGAGTTGATGATGGCACAACCGTCCAAAAATACGAAACCAACTAAAGATGAAGTCGCCCGGCTGATTAAAAAATATCAGGAAAGCCATGATGAAGAGGCTCAAGCGATCCTTGTCCAGACATATCAACATCTCGTCGAGGCGCTGGCCAAAAAGTATTCCAAAGGCCAAAGTTTTCACGAAGATCTGAGCCAGGTGGGAATGCTCGGTTTGCTGGGGGCGATCAAACGGTACGATCCTGATGTGGGAAAATCGTTTGAAGCCTTTGCCATACCGACCATCGTCGGAGAAATCAAGCGGTTTCTCCGGGATAAAACCTGGAGTGTCCATGTGCCGAGAAGAATCAAGGAACTCGGACCCCGGATCAAAATGGCGGTTGACCGGCTGACGGCGGAGACCCAGAGGTCGCCCAGAGTCGAGGAAATCGCCGAATATCTCGGGGTGACGGAAGAAGAAGTGCTGGAAACGATGGAAATGGGGAAAAGCTATCAGGCGCTTTCCGTTGACCACAGCATTGAAGCCGATGCCGACGGCAGTACGGTGACGATTCTGGATATCGTCGGCTCACAGGAAGAAGGCTATGAAAGAGTCAACCAAAAGCTGATGCTGGAAAGTGTATGGCATGTCCTGTCCGATCGTGAGAAAAAAATCATCGAGCTGACTTACATCGAAAACAAAAGCCAAAAAGAAACAGGGGAAATGCTGGGCATATCGCAAATGCACGTATCGAGGCTGCAGAGGAAAGCCGTCAAACGTCTGAGGGAAGCTTTGTCAGAAGATCCCTTGATGGAGTTAAAGCCATGATCTGGACCGAATCGAATGACCACATTCGCGCACTTGTCTACCAGCTGCCTAAAGACGGGAAATCGATCTGCGGAGACAGCTTTTATTTCAATGCGACCGACCAGGGAATGATCTGTGCCCTGGCCGACGGACTGGGAAGCGGTGAAATGGCTCATGAATCCTCTTCGGCGATCAGCGAGGTTGTCAAAGAGCATGGTGATGAAGATGTCGCAAGCTTGATGGAGAGGTGCAATCAAGCGCTGAAGCAAAAGCGGGGTGCGACCGTCTCGATTTTAAAAGCCGATTTTAAAACGAGGACCATCGCTTACAGCTCAATCGGCAATATTCGCTTTATCCTATATGCTCCTTCAGATCAATATATTTACCCTCTCCCCGTGACCGGATATATGTCGGGAAAACCGCAAACCTATAAAACATTCACCTATACGTATGAAAAAGGATCGAGATTTATCATCCATTCAGACGGCTTGGTCGTACCAGGCCTTCGATCTTATTTGAAACTGCACCACTCTCCCGGAGATATTTCAGATCAGCTTGAAACTTATACGCTGATGGGAAAAGACGATCTGACCTACATCATCGGACAGCTTTTTTAGAGGAGCTGTCCTTTTGATATAGGTGTTTTTCAATATCTTTTGGTACACTAATAGGACAACATTCTTATGGAGGATACAATGGATACTTTAGCGTTAATCGTCAAACAAATCGCAAAAGAGACGGAGCTGGCGCCGAAGCACGTCGGCAATGTCATTCAATTATTGGAAGATGGAAACACCGTGCCTTTTATCGCGAGATACCGCAAGGAACAGACGGGTTCTATGGATGAAGTGCAAATTCAAACGATCTCCGAACGCTGGGGATACATTCAGCACTTAAATCAGCGGAAGGAAGAAGTCATCCGTCTGATTGCCGAGCAGGACAAGCTGACAGACGTGCTCAAGCTCAAGATCGAAAAGGCGGACAAGCTTCAGGAAGTAGAAGACTTATACAGACCCTATAAACAGAAAAGAAAAACAAAAGCGACCATCGCCAAAAGCAAGGGGCTTGAGCCTTTGGCTGATTTCATCAGCGCCCTGCCGCAGAACAAAAACATACTGGCTGAAGCACAAAAATACATAAACGAAGAAAAAGAAGTCTTCAGCGCCGAGGAAGCGCTGGAAGGCGCGAAAAACATTCTTGCCGAACGGATTTCCGACGAACCTGAATTCAGAAGATGGATTCGCCGGGAAACTTTCAAACGAGGAACATTAAAGTCTGCGGCCAAAGACGCTGAAGCGGACGAAAAGAAAATCTATGAAATGTATTATGAATATGAAGAGCCGATCCAAAAAATCGTGCCTCATCGCGTGCTCGCCGTCAACCGCGGCGAAAAAGAGGACATTTTAAAAGTGTCCGTCGAGCCGCCACTCGACCGCATCCTCGATTATTTAGAAAAACAAATCCTTAAGCATAAACAAACAACGGCGAAAGACTTGCTGAAGGACGCGATTGAAGACGGCTATAAACGCCTGATCCAGCCGTCCATCGAAAGGGAGATCAGAAAAGAGCTGACCGAAAAAGCGGAGGACCAAGCGATTCACATCTTTGCCGAAAACCTGCGCAAGCTCTTGCTGCAGCCGCCGATGAAAGGGAAGCTCGTCCTCGGCGTTGACCCGGCCTTCCGCACCGGCTGCAAGCTTGCGGTCGTCGATGAGACAGGGAAGGTGCTGAAAATCGATGTGATCTACCCGCACCCGCCTGTCAACAAGAAAAACGCAGCGATGGATAAAGTGAAACATATCATCGAAGAATTTCAAATTGAAGTGATCGCGATTGGTAACGGGACGGCGTCAAGAGAGACCGAACAATTTATCGCCGACCTTTTGAAAGGCATCGACAGAAAGGTTTATTACCTGATCGTCAATGAAGCGGGAGCAAGCGTCTACTCCGCTTCAGAGCTGGCCAGGGAAGAGTTCCCCGACCTGCAGGTGGAAGAGCGGAGCGCCGTGTCGATCGCCCGCCGGCTTCAAGATCCGCTTGCCGAGCTTGTCAAAATCGACCCTAAATCAGTCGGCGTCGGTCAATATCAGCACGATGTCAGCCAGAAAAAATTAAACGACTCCCTCCGCTTTGTCGTGGAAACCGTCGTCAACCAGGTCGGCGTCAATGTCAACACAGCATCGGCCGCGCTGTTGCAGTATGTTGCCGGTTTATCGAAATCAGTGGCATCCAACATCGTCAAAAAACGGGAGGAAGTCGGAAAATTCTCGACCCGCAAAGAGCTGAAAGATATTCCGCGGCTCGGAGCGAAAACATATGAGCAGTGCATCGGCTTTTTGAGGGTGCCTGACGGCGATGAACCGCTTGACCGCACAGGCATCCACCCGGAAAGCTACAAAGAAACGAGAGAGCTTTTGAAAAAGCTGGGCTTGTCAACAGAGCAAATCGGTTCGGCCGAGCTCCAGGGCAAAATAAATGAACTGGATATTCGTGAAGCGGCGGAACAATTGGCAATCGGCGCGATCACGCTGAAAGACATTTGCGCCCAGCTGACAAGGCCTGAGCGCGATCCAAGGGATGAAGTGCCTAAACCTCTTCTCAAAACCGATGTGCTCCAACTGGAGGATTTAAAAGAAGGAATGGAGCTGCAGGGTACGGTGCGCAATGTCGTCGATTTCGGCGCATTCGTCGACATCGGTGTCAAACAGGACGGGCTTGTGCACATTTCCAAGCTCAGCCGTTCCTTTGTCAAACATCCGCTTGACGTCGTATCGGTCGGCGATATCGTGACAGTTTGGGTAGAGCGTGCAGATGCGGCGAAAGGAAGGGTGTCGTTATCGATGGTAAAAGAAAAATAGCACTGCTCATCAGCAGTGTTTTTTTCTGTAAAAATACCAGCACTGATTCAGCAGTTTAATCTGGTAATGATCCTTTTCGTAAAAAGCTCTTTGCATCTGGTTTTTGAGCCAATTCGGCATTGACAATCCCTCCTGAAGGCTCTGAAGATAGAGTGTGGGTTTTGTTTTAGTTTATGCCGACGGGAATTTGTCCTGTTCGATGTTTTTGAAAATGAGGTGGATTCAATGGACGATCAGCAATTGCAGCAGCTGACAGAACAGCTGTCTTTGACCTATTTTAAAAAGCCGTTCCGGCACAAGGCTTATTTCAACAGCCGCCTGAAGACGACCGGAGGCAGATATTTATTGCACTCGCACGATATCGAGCTGAACAAAAAATATTTGGCAGAGCACGGCCGACAAGAGCTTGAAGGCATCATCAAGCATGAGCTCTGCCATTACCACCTTCATCTTGAAGGAAAAGGCTACAAACACCGCGACAGAGATTTTAGAATGCTCTTAAAGGAAGTCGGAGCCCCAAGGTTCTGCACACCGCTCGCCGATGCGAAAAAACAGCCGAGAAAAGTGCGCACATACAAGTGTGCAGCATGCGGACAAACTTTTGTGCGCAAGCGCGCCATGGATACAAGCCGCTATGTTTGCGGAAAGTGCGGAGGGAAAATAAAAGAAATTGTGAAAAAGGGTTGACTGATCAGACTTGCCTATGTTAAATTATAAAAGCCGTCGCAAGACAGGGCATCAAAAACAAATTGTTGTTCTTGACACAATTTGTCGATATAGGTATAATGAATGAGTCTGATCATTCCACAGTAGCTCAGTGGTAGAGCTATCGGCTGTTAACCGATCGGTCGCAGGTTCGAATCCTGCCTGTGGAGCCATATGGAGAAGTACTCAAGTGGCTGAAGAGGCGCCCCTGCTAAGGGTGTAGGTCGCGTAAGCGGCGCGAGGGTTCAAATCCCTCCTTCTCCGCCATTTAAAATGCGATATTGACATCATATGGCCCGTTGGTCAAGTGGTTAAGACACCGCCCTTTCACGGCGGTAACACGGGTTCGAATCCCGTACGGGTCATTTCTCATAGCTGTTGGGCTATAGCCAAGCGGTAAGGCAACGGACTTTGACTCCGTCATGCGTTGGTTCGAATCCAGCTAGCCCAGCCATCTTTATTTGAGCCATTAGCTCAGTTGGTAGAGCACGTCCGAATACGCTTCGGAGAAGTTACTTCAGCGTACACATCGAGCGGCATCTCGAAAAAGCTTTCTGAGATGTGGACGTCGTTGTATTAGCTTCAATCTAAGGATGTCATTTAATCTTGAGCCATTAGCTCAGTTGGTAGAGCATCTGACTTTTAATCAGAGGGTCGAAGGTTCGAGTCCTTCATGGCTCACCATGTCACATAAGCGGGTGTGGCGGAATTGGCAGACGCGCTAGACTTAGGATCTAGTGTCTTTACGGCGTGGGGGTTCGAGTCCCTTCACCCGCACTTTAAAAACAACATATCATGCGGTCGTGGCGGAATGGCAGACGCGCTAGGTTGAGGGCCTAGTGGGGGCAACCCCGTGGAGGTTCAAGTCCTCTCGGCCGCATCATAGGAATACCAAGGGTTTTGACGCCCTTGGTATTTTTGTGTTGGTCTAGTTTTTTCGCTATTGTGCCCACGCTGTGCCCACTTACTTAAAATAAGTCATCTAACTTGTCCGCCATTTCTTTCTGTTTGTTGGGATATAAGTGCCCGTAAACGTCGATAGTTGTTCTCACTGAACCATGGCCTAGACGTTCCTTTATAGTAATGTAGTCTTCACCTTGGTTTATTAAAAGAGCGACATGTGAATGTCGGAGGTCGGACATAACTCCATCAGATTTAGAAACAAGAATTGTGATTCTGCGAAAAGAGGATAAGGCTATGGTGATACAAGAACACTTATAATGTAATTTTTTAGGTCTTTGTAATTATTTTACATATATTATTAATATTCACTCATGAATTCGTGATATTATATTGAAGGGGACGATCAAACGCTTTGGCGTTAGTAATTAATAATGTTTTAAATATATACGAGTGCTACCTCATGTCAAAGTCAGAAAAAATATATAGGAGGTAACATATGTTTAAGTTTAAAAGGAATTTCTTAGTTGGATTAACGGCAGCTTTAATGAGTATTAGCTTGTTTTCGGCAACCGCCTCTGCAGCTAGCACAGATTACTGGCAAAATTGGACTGATGGCGGCGGAACAGTAAACGCTGTTAATGGGCCTGGAGGGAATTACAGTGTGAATTGGTCTAATACCGGAAATTTCGTTGTTGGTAAAGGTTGGACTACAGGTTCGCCATCTAGGACAATAAACTATAATGCCGGAGTTTGGGCGCCGAATGGCAATGGATATTTGGCTTTATATGGTTGGACGAGATCACCTCTCATAGAATATTATGTAGTGGATTCATGGGGTACTTATAGACCTACTGGAACGTATAAAGGTACTGTAAAAAGTGATGGGGGTACATATGACATATATACAACTACACGTTATAACGCACCTTCCATTGATGGCGAAAAAACTACTTTCACGCAGTACTGGAGTGTTCGCCAGTCCAAGAGACCAACTGGAAGCAACGCTAAAATCACTTTCAGCAATCATGTTAAAGCATGGAAGAGTCATGGAATGAATCTGGGTAGTAATTGGTCTTACCAAGTCTTAGCGACAGAGGGATATCAAAGTAGTGGAAGTTCTAACGTAACAGTGTGGTAACAGATTACCTTTAATCAGGGTAGCTAACGGGCTGCTGGTCGTTCCTTGAGAAATTTTATAATCATTGTTATTGTGAGTTACTAAGAGGCGGCGGTCTTTTAGTTGGAATTCCAATATATGCCTCGGGTATGGTAAATGATTATTAAAATCGTTAGTAATGGTTAAAGGTCGTTTTCTACTAGGCAAATGTTCAAGTCCTCTCGGCCGCATACCAGAGATACCAAGGGTTTTGACGCCCTTGGTATTTTTTATATTCATCTGTTTTTTGCCTCTTACTTAACATCCATTCTATATCGAATGTTTTACATCATCTGCTGATATATTGGATTTTGTCAATATACGGTTCAATGCTTTTTCAGTAAACGGCATAAAGCCATTAAGGATCAGCCCCCCTAAACAAACGGTTAATAAAGTTCCAATGCCGATTGGTCCATTCAAAATCATGGCCAGTATCAAGAAGGCGAGGTAAATGAACGTTCTCGAAAAAAATATATTGGTTCTCGTTAATTCTTTTATGATGAATGTTAAACGGTCAATTGGCATCGAAGCAAAATTTGTGTATAAGTATGTCGCGGTTCCTAACCCTGTAACAACCAAGCCGATTCCAAAACAAATCGCTTTGCTGTACCATTGTTCTGGTGTCACAAAAAAATGCAGCAAAAAAAGCCACATGTCAATGCCGATACCGGTTATAAACGCCGTTAGCATCCCCGAAACTTCCGGTCTTTGTCTTTTTAAAAACGAATTGCAGCCTATTAATATTAGAGCCATGATGACTTCCCAACTTCCCACAGTTAGCCCGACATTTACGGACAGTCCCACCAAAAGTGCATCAAAAGGTGAAACTCCAAGGTCTGATTGGATCGTGAAAGCAATACCGAGGGTTAATATTAAAATGCCTAATACATAAAAAATAAACTTCACTTTACTCGACCTCTTTATTGTTATTTTTCCTTGCAAATGCAACAAAAATCGGCTATATTGAATGTACAACAATTTTATTGCATTTACAACAAAAATATGTGCGCAGGAGGCAGCGATGAAAGAAATCCTTCGTGAAATTGGAATGATTGCCCGAGCATTGGATTCTATAAGCAATATCGAATTTAAAGAACATGATCTGACAAAAGGGCAGTATTTGTACCTTGTCCGAATATGCGAAAACCCGGGAATCATTCAGGAGAAGTTGGCTGAGATGATTAAAGTAGACCGGACAACCGCAGCCCGGGCAATAAAAAAACTTGAAATGAAGGGCTTTATTGAAAAGAAAGATGATGAACATAACAAAAAAATAAAAAAACTCTTTCCGACGGAAAAGGGAAATGAGGTATTTCCTTTTATCAAAAGAGAAAATGATCATTCGAATCGTGTGGCATTAGAGGGATTTTCCGAGGGGGAAGCGGAGACTATCTTCAATCTTCTTCAAAGAGTAAGAAAAAATGTAGAAAAGGACTGGGAATTCGTGAAAAAGGGGAACAAAAGAAATTATTGACAGCGTAAAGGAGCGGCAGATTGAATGACAGTAAATATAAAAAGGTGTACCCTTGAAGACTTACACAAGCTTCAGGAAATTGGTTATGAAACATTTAATGAGACATTTAAGCATCAGAACTCGCCAGAAAATATGAAAGCCTACTTGGACAAGGCATTTAACTTAAAACAATTAGAAAAAGAATTATCCAATAGCTCTTCGCAATTCTTTTTTGTTTATTTTAACAATGAAGTCGCTGGATATTTAAAGGTCAACACCGATGAGGCCCAGTCTGAAAAAATGGGTGATGATTCACTTGAAATCGAGAGAATTTATATCAAGAACAACTTTCAAAAACACGGGCTTGGTAAATATCTGTTCAATAAAGCTGTGGAAATTGCGAAGGAACGGAATAAAAAGAAAATCTGGCTGGGCGTATGGGAAAAAAACGAAAATGCCATTGATTTTTATAAGAAAATGGGGTTTGTCCAAACCGGAGCCCACTCTTTTTATATGGGGGATGAAGAACAAACGGACTTGATCATGACGAAAACACTCCTATAACTTTATAGGAAGGGGGATGATGATGTATATTCCAAAATATTTTAAGGTCGAAAATGTTGATGAAATTTGGGATTTTGTCCAAAAAAACGCTTTTGGCACAATCGTCACGACAGAACAAGGAAAACCTATTGCCACTCATTTGCCTTTAGGCTTCAATAAAAAAGGTGATGATTACTATATCACTGGGCATATCGCTTATGGAAATCCTCAGTGGAGAACATTTGAAACCTGTGATGATGTGCTTGTTATGTTTCAGGGACCGCACGCTTACATTTCTTCTTCTTGGTATGGGCATGAAGATGTTCCAACTTGGAATTATCAAGCCGTCCATATATACGGTAAAGCAAGCATGCTAGAGAGAGATGAATTAATAGAAGAATTAACAATTATGATGGAAAAATACGAAAAACATCGAAAAAACCCCATTTTATGGGATGGGCTTTCTCCTCAACTTTTAGAAAGCCAACTGAAAGCGATTGTCGGGTTTAAGATTAAGGTGGAAGACATTCAGGCTGCATATAAATTAAGTCAAAATCGCAATGAAACGGATTATACGAACATCATTGATCAATTGCAAAATGAAGAAAATCCAAATTCGAAACAAGTGGCAGAACAGATGGAAAAGAGAATGAAAAATCAAATATAAGCCTACTTTTATTAAACCCTTTGCTGTGAGAATGAAAGGATGGAACCGGAGCAGTTAGTGCATTGCTCAAATTGTTGATTTGATAGATCATTCAAATCGTCCGGCGGTACAAGGAATTATACTGATTGTCATTTGGTTCCGCAGGGAAAGGTACAAAGATAAATAAAAGGATAGTCGAAAGGCTATTCTTTTTTTTGTTTATTTTAATTCATTGATTTATAACAGTGCCCATTTTGTGCCGGGTTTTTTCAACTAGGCGGTGAACAACCCGTTTATTAAGCTAAAGTCGTCTCATGCTCAAGCTTTCTTTTATTGTTCCGTAACCGGCAAATTAAATGCTGGGAGAATAAAACCGAAACCGTCATGTCTAAGATAAAATTGACATGACACCAATTAGTGTCATATAATTAAGACACCAATTGGTGTCCAATTAAGGGGAGGAGGATTTTGAACGAGAAAAATCAAGATCGTGATATTTATGCAGCTGTTGCCGACCCAACAAGACGTCAATTGATGCGCTTGTTAGCGGATGTGGAAGAATTGCCGCTCAAAGAGTTGACCGCTCATTTTGACATGGGCCGTACCGCTATTTCAAAGCATTTGGCAATCCTTAAAGAGGCCGGTCTCGTCATGAGCAGAAAGGCCGGCAGGGAAACGCGTTATCGGCTGAATGCTGCCCCATTGAAAGAAATAGAGGATTGGGTATCGTTTTACAGGAAATTCTGGAGTGAAAGAATGTTGCTTTTAGACCAAATATTAAAGGAGGAACAAAACATGGATTTAACAGTATCACATGATTTTACTTTTGAGAGCCCGATCGAGAAGGTATGGCTCGCTTTAACGGATGCAGATACTCTTGCAAAATGGATCATGCCTAATGATTTTAAGCCTGTCGTCGGACATCAATTTCAGTTTCGCAATGAGCAGTGGAATTTAATAATTGATTCCGAAGTTCTTGAAATAGACGAGCCTTACAAGCTATCTTACACTTGGGTCGGCGGCGGAATAAACACTACAGTCACATGGACATTAAAGCATGAGGAGGGAAAAACCTCCCTGCATCTCGAACACACAGGTTTCGAAAAAGAAGATCAAGCGTTCAATGGTGCAAAATTCGGTTGGGCGAAAATGGGCGAAGATCTTAAAAAATTGTTAGAAGAAATGTAAGAAAGAGTATAGGAAAAAGCAAACTGCTCGGAAAGAGGGTGTTCCTTGATGACAAATAGTCAAATAAATCCCAAGGTCGAAGAATTTTTAAGCAGGGCTACAAAGTGGAAGAAAGAATTTGAGAAGTTAAGACATATCGTTCTTGACTGTGAGCTGACCGAAGAATTTAAGTGGATGCATCCTTGTTACACGTTTAATAACAAAAACATCGTTTTAATCCATGGATTTAAAGAATATTGTGCGCTTCTGTTTCATAAAGGTGCCTTGTTAAAGGACCCGCATGGGATTCTTGTTCAACAAACGGAGAATGTACAAGCGGCGCGGCAGATTCGCTTCAAAAATGTTGAGGAAATCATTGAACTGGAAACCATCCTGAAAGCCTATATTCATGAAGCGATTGAAGTTGAAAAAGCCGGTTTGGAAGTCGATTTTAAAAAGAATACAGAATATCAAATTCCTGCAGAACTTCAAAAAAAATTCGAAGAAATCCCTGGCTTGAAAGCTGCTTTTGAAGGATTAACCCCGGGACGGCAAAGAGCATATATTCTTTATTTTTCTCAAGCCAAACAATCCAAAACCCGAGAGTCAAGGGTTGAAAAATATGTGCAGAACATTCTCGATGGAAAGGGATTAAAGGATTAGTCAAAAGAAATATCAAGGGTTAGACGCCTTGGTATTTTTTTATTTCCGCACATTTATGTTTTTTTGGATTGAAAAACATACCAAGTGAGAAATCAAAAGGCAGAGCATGTAGCGTTGAAAATTTAACTATGTTATTTTGATAAAAGATCAGAAAAATAATAAGGAGAAACAAAATGGGCAAATTTTCTACCGATCTTTTAAAAGCTTGGCTGGCGATACCTAGATGGTTTAAAATGTTTGCACTAAATGCGATTACCATATATGTTTTATGGACACTTTTCATTGATGGAATAAACAATATATTTAGATTAGATATCTCCTCCTTAATGATAAGTCTAGCAGCATCAGGAATAATATTGGCAATGTTTAATAAAACTTCTGTAAAAAATTGAACCATGTTCTTAACACTTTCTTTAAAATCAAAACCCTGAAACAGGGGCGCCAGCGTGTCGACAAACCCTCGCATTCGTTGTCAGGTCTGCTCAGTCGGTGCTCACGAATGATAACGAGGATCGGCGGCTAATTGCGCAGGCCTACTGCCTGAACGCCGCCGTCATCACATCCTGTGAAAGTCCGCTCCGATGCCCGGCCTTTCTAGACTGCAAAGGTTGAGGGTCACGCTGAAAGGATTTTGTCAACAATCTGAAACATCCCAATATGATTTGGTCTGTTTTTCTTTTAACGCAACTGTATTGTGATTCCGGCCTCATTTAAGATTGAACTTCATTTGCTTTTTCTTTCCACACCATTGTAAGACCCAGGCCGATAATCATCACGATGCCTGCAAAAAGGAAAGGATAATGAATGTTAAGATCAAAGAGAATACCGCCCAGAGCCGGACCAAAGATATTTCCTAAGCTCGTGTAAGTGGAGTTCATCCCTGCAACAAAACCCTGCTGGTTACCGGCGACTTTGGATAAGAAAGTCGTCAGGGCCGGGCGCAGCAAATCAAACGCCAGAAAAATAAAACAAGTGACAAGCAAAACAGCTAAAAACCCTGACATGACAGTTGACACGAAAGCCAAGACCGCGCCGGTGATGAGGCAAAGCTGAATCATCCTTTTCTCTCCAAGTTTATTGACCAATTTCCCGAATAGTAAAACTTGAATAATGACGGCAACGATCGAACTGATCGTAACAATGATTGCGATATCCTTTGGTGTGAAGCCGAACTTATGATCAGAAAACAAGCTGAATACCGTTTCGTAGGCTGACAAGCCGAAAGCCAGCACAAAAACGATCACAAATGCAATGAAATAGACAGGATGAATCGACCTCTTCAAGTCGTTAAAGAAATTGGATTCCTTTGTTTGAGACGAGAGTTGTTCCCGTTCTTCTTTTGACAAGGATTCTTTTAATATAAAAACGGAAGAGACAGCTGCTGTAAATGCCAAGGCGGCAGCGAAGAAAAATGGCATCCGAATCCCATATTCGGCTATAAATCCTCCGGCACCAGGTCCAATAATAAAGCCGGTGCTAATCGCTGCCGAAACATAGCCCATCGCCTTTGACCTTTCCTGCAGTGTTGTTATATCAGCTACATACGCTGTAACGGCAGGCATGATAAAGGCGGCGCTGACTCCGCCCAATATCCTCGATAAATAAAACATGGAAACATGGGTTCCCAATCCAAAAATCAACTCTGATATACTGAATACAAGCAATCCGATGACAATCATTTTTTTTCTTCCAAAACGGTCAGCCCATCTTCCCGCAAAAGGGGAAGTGATTAATTGGGAAATGGCGAAAACCGCAACAAGATACCCCATTGTACTGCCGGATAAATGCATGATATTCATAAAGGAAGGCATAACTGGAATAATTAAACCGATGCCAAGAAATGCTATGAAAATGTTGCTTAATAATATAATAAGCACCGTTTTTTGTTCTCTTATTGATTTTTTCATCTATAAAACTCCTCTTACATTAATCAAGGCAAAGCGTAATCGTTTCCAGCGGAGAGTTTTTCCGTTTTTTTATGATCCTTTTCTTTTTGGATCGAAGCTGTGTTCAAGTACAATAAAATCATAAAGTATATGGTTACCGTATAGTCAAGGAGATTTTTTATGAGCGAAGATTTAAAAAAATATTTCACAACGGGTGAGTTTGCCAAGCTCTGCAACATCAAAAAACAAACGCTGTTTCACTATGATGAGATCGGTTTGATTTCTCCGGAGATCAAAAAAGAGAATGGTTATAGGTATTATTCTTATCATCAATTTGAGCTTTTTCAAGTGATCAACTTGTTTAAAGAGGTTGGTTTACCGTTAAAAGAAATCAAGTCCCTCATCAAAGGTAAAACACCGGGCCGAATCTTACCGCTTCTGAAAGAAAAGTCTGTTGAAATTGAGGACAAAGTGAAAAAGCTCAAGCATTTGCAAAAGATCATCGAGACGAAAGTGTCGTTAACAGAACAAGCGTTAAAAACAGACTTCTCTTCGGTTTCTTTCCAATATTTAAATGAAGAAACATTTATGATCGGCAAAAATACTTTACATTTACCAGAACGAAAATACGTTGCAGCCATTTCAGAGCTCATTCACGATGTTGAGTCTCGTGGATTAGATGAGGGGTATCCTGTCGGCGGTATATTGGCACGGGAACAAATCTTAAATAAAGACTTCTATAATTACATTCACTTTTATGTAAAAGTAAAAGAAGGAATCGATACGGCAAACGAGCATGTGAGACGAAAAGGGCTGTATGCAATCGGCTACCAAAAAGGCGAAGAAGTTGAAGATGCCTACAGCAGAATCATTCAATTCATTGAAAAGAATGGGATGCAGATAGGTGAGTATGCATATGAGGAATTCATGCTTGATGAAGTGATGGTCGATGGATTTGAAAATCAAATCACCAAAATCCTTATTCAAGTTCAAGAGGTGTAAACGAATCTTGGCATTAATGAGATAAGCATGAAGCAGGACGTTAATCTAAGCTCATTTCCGGCTTCCGCTGAGAAAAGCAATTAACTGCCAAGGTTAAAACGTGCTAACACAAGTGGCGGCGAATAAAGTGAGTCCTAAAAAGAAGGGAGAGGAAACTCATCCCTTCTTTTTCAGCTTTTTAAAGGGTCTAGATCCTGTGATATTTCAATCAGGTTTTGATCAGGATCCCTAATATATACAGATACAATCGGACCAAGCGCGCCGGTTCTTCTGACAGGTCCCTCCTCAATGTTCACATTGTTTTGACGTAGATGTTCGATTATATCGTCTATTGTTTCTTCCGCGATAAAACAGAGATCTGCAGAGCCGGGAAGCGGATGTTTTGCTTTGGGAGTGAATTCATTGCCAGCCTCGTGCAAATTTATTTTTTGATTGCCAAAACGCAACGCTTTTCTGCCTGAGCCAAACGTTTCTTCTTTCATTCCCAAAACCCGCGTATAAAAGCTGATTGTCTCTTGAAGGTCTTTTACAGTTAAAACAAAATGATCAAGCCGTTTGATCACAATCAATTCCTCCCAATGAAGATATTTATTTTACAACATCAAGAATAGTTGAAACGCTTTGCCTTGTCTTCTGCACATCTTCTCGGCCCCTTTATCAATGATGGTAGCACTATTCATTTATATTATATAATGCATTATAAATATGTTTTTAATGTTTTAGTGTCATGAGATGGGAAGGAGACGGAACCTATGGAATGGGAACAACTTGAGTATTTTCAAGCTCTTGCCCGGATACAGCACGTCACAAAAGCTGCAGAATGTTTATCGATCTCTCAGCCTGCACTTTCACGTTCTATCCATCGTTTAGAGGTCTATTTAGGTGTTCAGCTGTTTGACAGACAAGGACGCACAATCAGGCTGAACAAGTATGGAGAGATTTTTTTAAGACGGGTGGATGTGATGATGAAAGAGTTTCATGACGGCAAAGAAGAAATCAAACAGTTATTGGATCCGGACCATGGGGAAGTATCACTCGGCTTTTTGCATACGCTTGGGACAACGATTGTTCCGGATTTAATCGGATCTTTTAAACGTCAGCATCCGGGAATTCAGTTTCACCTGAGACAAAATCACTCTTACTGGCTTCTCGATAAACTGAAGTCCGGTGAACTGGATCTTTGCTTACTGCAATCCATCAAGCCCGAAAAGTCCATTCATTGGGTGCAATTATGGAGTGAAGAGCTTTTTTTGTTTGTGCCAAAAGGACACCGATTAGCCGATTGTGAAAGTGTGACATTGGATGAAGTCGCCAAAGAGCCTTTTATCGTATTAAAAAATGGTTACGCACTCCGATACACAGTAGATGAACTTTTTGAAAAAGCGCAAATTCAACCGGAGATCCTCTTTGAAGGTGAGGAAGTGGCCACCGCAGCAGGCTTTGTCGCCTCAGGACTCGGTATTTCAATCCTGCCCGACCTAAAAGGACTGGATCAGAGCCATATCTCCAAAGTCCGGATCAGCTGGCCGGAATGCCAACGTCTGATTGGCATCGCCTGGATAGAAGGAAGATATTTATCACCGGCAGTGGAGAAATTTAAGCAGTTTGTGAAGAATCACTTTTCTGAATGGAGTCCATAACTTGAAAGAAAAATGCGTTCATCATACACTGGCTGAGGAGAGGATCGTCCTTGTCGGCAGCAGTGAAGGGCCGGATCATTTGGAAGATGATCAAAACCATTTTTTTATAACGAATGAAGAAGGCTGCAGTTATCGGACAATGTTTGAAAGATACCTTTTAAAACATGATCTCCACTACTTTCAAACGATGGAATATAGAAGCGATTAAACAAATGGTCATGAGCGGACTCGGGTTTTCTGCTTTACCTTATATGACAGTGAAAGATGAAGTGGATTGCGGCTAGCTAAAACATTCTGACCCATTCTGAAAAACTCGGCCCCGCTTTATTCCCACATGCTGACTAAGAAGAAAAAATGGCAATTTCCGGCTGTTGAGGCTTTTGTTAAGCTTGTCTTACGTTCGGTTTATGAAGCTGACAAAGAAGAATCTGAATTTACTATCTAGGTAATGTCCGAACGTTCCAGATTTTTTTGAACGATAAAACTTTACTCAATGAATTCCGAAAGGCGTTGAGTTATCGTGATGAATAAAGGAGGGTATTATTGGTGGGCAAATTACCTAGAGTGTTTCAAATGATGGGGGTTACCGGCTTTGTTTTAACTTTTCTGCAAATCTCCATTGGATGGTTCATTGGATTTTTCTTTTCAGGTCTTTTCTTCTTCACGTTGATAAAACAGGAACATAAACACAACGAATTCAATTTAATAGCGGGAGTTTTAGCCGTCTTATATTCATTTTATTGCCTATTTACCCAGGTTGTATGACCAAAAGAACCAAGGGGTATTCCCTCGGTTCTTCTGTATTTGTCAGTCTTTCATGCTCGCTCTACACCATCCCAAGAGGGCGGCGCTTCATCCAGATCGACAGCCAATGTTTCCAAAAAACGTGCGACATTCAAAAGAGTGAATTCGGCTCTTTCCTGTTCACTGAATATTTGTTTCGTATTTTCAAATGTTAAATCGGTTACTTTTACGCGGGTACGCACATTCATCAATCAAACGCAGCAAAGCCCGCGTTAAATTTGCCGGAAACCGCTGGTATTACGCTTTTTGTTCATTATGTACCCGATCAATTTCAGCTAATTGTATTCTTGCCATTGACCACTTCATCCTTTATTTCACGTTCAGCGTGAAGAATGGCGACAGGACGCGCCCATCCGGCTGAAGCTCTTTCAACTTTTACGGGAAAAGCCATCACATAAAAACCGGTGGAAGGCAATTGCTCAAGATTGGCGAGTTTTTCAATTTGGCAGTAAGGGATTTTACTTCCGGAGTAATGTCCTTCCCAAATAATCGCCGGGTCTTTTTCCGTCTCAAAGCGCCTGGCGGTTACACTGAACGGAGCATCCCAGCTCCAAGCGTCAGTACCGACAAGGCGCACGCCGCGCTCGGTTAAAGAGAGCGTGGCTTCGCGCCCCATGCCGCAGCCGCTGTTCAAGTAATCTTTCTGTCCGTATTTGGCGCCGGCCGATGTATTGACAAGGACAATGTCGCCGGGAGCAAGCGTATGATTGATTCGTTGAAGTTCTTTCTCGATGTCATCCGGAGTGACGATTCGTCCATCTTCAAAATGTCTGAAATCCAGCTTGACGCCAGGGCCGTGAAACCACTCAAGAGGAACTTCATCAATCGTCGCCATCCGCTTGCCGTCATCCGTAACCGAACGATAATGGTAAGGGGCGTCTATATGAGTTCCGGCATGTGTCGACATCTTCACTTTTTCAAGCGACCAGCCTTCACCGCCGGGAAGGTCGTCTGAAGAAAGCCCGGGGAAGCTTTGGACCATTTGCTTGGCCCCTTGCTTATGATCCACATATTCAATTTCGGGAATAAAACCAGGAGGGTCAGATGGAATATCGTCCCTTAAGGTCACTGATAAATCTACGATTTTCATAAGTTTATTCTCCTTTTTCTGCCATGTGATTTTTTAAAACATGATAGACAGTGCGACCAGCCGGCATTTTTTCTGTTTTTTCATCTCTCCTCTCCTTGTATCCGTTTTCTTAAGTTTCATTCTACATGAGGTGCCATCCGCTCCAAAACAAAAAGCCTGCAGAGCATGTTCTGCAGGCTGAGTCACATCTTCGCTTTCTAGACTTGTTCCTTCGGTTTCCTCATTTTAAAAATAACGATCAGCAACAAAAACCAAACCGGTGTGACAAATAAGGAAACACGGGTATCCTGCGCCAATCCGAGCACAACGAGAATAAACGCAAGAAAGATAAGAACCACATAATTTGAAAATGGATAAAACGGCATTTTAAATGTGTTTGTTTTCGCTAAATCCGGTCTTGTTCTGCGGTATTTCAAATGGCAGATCACCGTGATTCCCCATATAAAGATGAAGCATATCGTGGAAATGCTTGTGATCAGCGTGAACACTTCTTCCGGCATGATATAGTTCAGCGTCACGCCGATGAGAATCACGACGGCTGAAAAGAACAGCGCATTGCTCGGTACTTTGCGGGAAGTCAGCTTTTTCATTGCTTCAGGCGCATTTTGTTCTTTGGCAAGCGAGTAAACCATCCGGCTTGTGCTGAAGATCGCGCTGTTGCTTGCCGAAGCCGCTGATGTCAGAACGACAAAATTGATGATGCTGGCTGCCGCAATGATCCCGACTGCTGCAAAAACTTGAACGAATGGACTTTCATCAGGATTGATGATATTCCACGGATAGATGCTCATAATCACAAGAAGAGCGCCGATATAGAAAAGCAAAATCCTGACAGGGATATTGTTGATGGCTTTCGGAATCACGTTTGCCGGATCCTTTGTTTCGCCTGCCGTCAGTCCCACAAGTTCGATGCCTACAAATGCAAACACCACCATCTGGAATGAGAGAAGAAATCCATGCAGCCCATTTGGGAACATGCCGCCGTGGCTCCACAGATTCGTGAAGCTCGCTTGGCCTGAAGCGGTGGAAAAACCTGTTGCGATCATGAATAAACCAATCACAATCAGCGCCAGAATCGCGATCACCTTGATTAATGCAAACCAGAATTCAAGCTCTCCAAAAAGCTTTACAGTCGCCAGGTTCATGATCAGCAAAATAATCAACGCGATAAAGCCCGGTGTCCACTGCGGTACACCGGGAAACCAATATTGGGTGTAGAGTCCGACCGCGGTCAAATCGGCCATGGCGAGCGAAATCCAGCAAAACCAGTAGGTCCAGCCGGTGATAAAGGCTGCCATATCGCCCAAATAGTCTCTGACAAAATCAACAAAAGAGTGGTACTCCAGATTGCTTAACAGCAATTCTCCAAGAGAACGCATAATAAAAAAGCAAATGATCCCGGTGATCATATAAGCAAATAAAATCGACGGTCCTGCAAAATGGATCGATTTCCCCGAGCCGAGAAACAA
This sequence comes from Bacillus sp. NSP9.1, assembly GCF_000465465.2. Lineage (NCBI taxonomy): Bacteria > Bacillati > Bacillota > Bacilli > Caryophanales > Bacillaceae > Bacillus > Bacillus sp. NSP9.1. Next base: position 3,998,971 of record NZ_CP048273.1, on the reverse strand, counting down.
TCCCGTCCCGATGGCTCCGCCGATGGCGATCAGCTGAATGTGCCTGTTTTTCAGGCCCCTTGATAATGTTTGTTCATGTCTGTTATTGTCTCCGGTTATATCGTCTGTCACTTTGTACTGCCTCCAATAATTGTTTTAACTCCTGGCTCCCGTATTTTTTTATGTTCTATTATAACACTAAAATTTAAAAGGTTTGATTGTTGAAAGAATGTTTCGTTCTTGTACATATCCAATGTCTTGTAACAGTCCTAAAAATCCTTTTCGATGATGACATTTTAGCTTATTTTTATTCGAAATTCGAGGATTATTGGTATATTTTTCTTAAAACATGATCCGAAAAGAGGTGTGAAAGTGAACCCTCTATTCGTTTGTTTGGACAGTTTCTTGCGGAAGATACTTGAACATATCGAAGCGAATAGTAAAAAGAATATACTTGATGTTTTTAATGGGGAAGATTTTATCATGGCGAACCTGGTGTTGGCTGTCTGTCGTCTTCAAAATCAACATTCAGTTAACTGCTGGAAACGATTTTTAAACGCGGCATAATTGGTGTATGCTAAAAAGAGACTACCTTGATTGAAAAAATAGCATGATATTTTAGGAGGAACAAAAGCTGAACAGAAAGACATTCCAACGCTCGGTGTTCGCAGTCATGTTGACGCTGATCGCGATCTATGTTCTGTATACCTTGTTTGAAAATTTGCTTCATGATCGGCATTCGACAGCCTTTTTAAGCCAGAAAACTCATCTGCGCGCTTCTTTTCAGCTCCCGGTCTGGCTGAAGGTGATGTATGTCCACGTGGTTGCCGCCTGTCTGGCCATGCTGGCGGGAGCTGTTAACTTTTCTGTGAGAAGCCGCAAGCTCCACCGCTTGAACGGCTATGTCTATGTCGTTTGCGTGCTGATTGTGACGCTGACGTCAGGCTATATGGCGCCGCACTCCACGGGAGGAAGAATCGTGAGCATCGCCTTTAATCTGGTGAACATGTATTGGCCGGCGGCTACGGTGATTTCCGTATGGCAAGCGCGGCGAAAGCGGTTTGACAAGCATCAAAAGTGGATGATCCGCAGTTATTTATTCTGTTTTACCAATCTGTTTATTCATGTCATCACCTTTGTGGGCCGCAGCGGATTCGGCTTGGCATACGATCTCAGCTATACGATCGGCGTTTATGGGGCGATTGCCCTGAACGTGGCCGCGGCTGAGTGTATTATTTGGTTTACACTGAGAAAAACGACTGGTATTTTTGAAATGAAAGGTGGTTTTTCTAAGACCGATTAATACCAATAATCAATGCCAAACCCCACCCAAAAACAACAGCCGTTTGATGGAAGTATACTGACGAACTGGATATGTATCTTGCTAGAGCAAACCTTTTTAGATGATGGTTTGCTCTTTTTTCGCTATATCCCTCGCTTCGGATAGCCCCCAATGTCAAAAAGTGATCTAACTCACAGTCTTAAAAATACACATCATGTAAAGTGAGTTAATAGTTTTGCTGCGAAAAGACAAAAAGGGGAGAATGAACAAATGAAACGAAAAGATTTACCGCTTGTGTATTCATGCTCTGGATGTTCTTCGGCCGCGCAAACGGCCAACATGATCGCCATCAAAATGGATCGCGAAAAAATAGCTGAAATGTCCTGTATTGCCGGGGTTGGCGGTGATGTCAAGCCGCTTGTCAAAACGGCAAAATCCGGACGGGATATCATTGCCATCGACGGCTGTCCTTTGTGCTGCTGCAAAAGCTGTTTAGCCAAGCATGACGTTCAGCCAAAACATCATTTTGTACTTTCTGATTTTGATGTGCCAAAGAAAAAAGGTGTGGATCCCGACCCTGTTCTTTATATGAATGCTTACGAACGCATTTTAAAGCTTACACATCCTAAGTAAAGGATTTGAAACGGCTATCTTGATAGTCGTTTTTCATTTTATGACAAATGACAAAATAAATTATTTGTCATTTGTTACTTTTCTTGCTATGATCATCCTAAAGGAGGTGGAACACGCAGCATCATGAAGAATGTTTCAGAAGCATTGACGAAAAAACAAATCCTTGAAGCAACAGAAGAAACGTTAAGGCGGTACGGTGCAGCGAAAACATCGATCACGGATGTGGCCAAAGCATTGAACGTCAGTCACGGTACGATTTACCGCCATTTTAAAAGCAAAAAAGAGATTTTCGAGGAAGCTACCCAAATGTGGCTGGGTGAAAAGATTTTCAAGCCGCTTACCGGTGTTTATCACGATTCTTCCCGCGAAGGTCCGGCGCATGTCAAGGCTTATATAAAGAAATTGTTTGAGCTCAAACGGTATTATGCCATGAAGGATGAAGAATTGTTTGCGATGTATGCCAAAGTCACCAATGAATCTCCAGAGCTTGTCGATGAAAGCATTTCCAATATCGTCGAGCAATTGAGCGGGCTCATCGACCGCTGTTCTGATTGTGCAAATGATCCTGTTGAAGTGGCAAAAGGCATTTTTTACGCGACGGAACGTTTCCACCATCCGGCGCATGCGAATGAATGGAAAAGAGATACGATTGAACAGGAATTTGATATTGTTTGGGGTCTTTTGGAAAAAGGGTATTTGAAACATGGAGAGGGCGGAGGTTAAAAACATGCACGATTTAAAAGGTAAGACAGCGATCGTAACGGGAGCTTCCCGCGGAATCGGGCGCGCGATCGCAACGCAGCTTGGAGACCTTGGAGCCAAAGTGGCCGTCAATTACTCAAGCAGCCGGCAAAAGGCGGAAGAAGTCGTCAATGAGATCCAGCAGGCAGGAGGGGAAGCTGCGGCTATTCAAGCCGACCTCAGCACAGTTGCCGGTGTGGAATCTTTATTTGCTAAAACAAAAGAGGCGTTCGGGAAAATCGATATCCTGATCAATAATGCCGGCATGAGTATTTACAAACCGATTCAAGATGTCACGGAAGAAGACTTTGATCAGCAATTCAACCTGAATGTAAAAGGCACATATTTTGCATGCAAGCAGGCCATGAAAGATATGGAGGCGAATGGGAGGATCATTAACTTCTCCACATCTGTCATCGGGCAAATGTTTCCGACATACAGCGTATATGCCGGAACAAAAGGGGCTGTAGAGCAGTTCACCCGCCAGCTTGCAAAGGAATTCGCCGCAAAGCAGATCACAATTAACGCGGTCGCACCGGGACCGGTCGACACTGAACTTTTTACGGCGGGAAAATCGGAACAGCAGATCGAAGGGCTGAAAAAGTCGACGGCTCTCGGCCGCATCGGTGAACCGGAGGACATCGCGAATGTCATCGAATTTTTGGTCAGCGAACAATCGCAGTGGATCACCGGCCAGACGATTCGCGTGAATGGCGGATTTATTTAATATAGGAAAAAATCTCAACCAGCTTCTCAGCGAATGCCTTCGGATATACGGAGGCGCCGACATGATTTCCGGGAAAATCAACAACTTTCGTTCCCAGTTTATCTGCTAAAGCCTCCGCATACCGGTATGGGAGAAAGCCTTTGGATTCAATGCCGCCGGCAGGCACAACGACCGCCGATGAAGCTTTCAGCCTGCTTGTGTCCGGTTTGTATTCTCTCAGAGCGGGCACTTCGGATAAGATAAAATAGTCGATGTTGGCCATCAGCCGCTCCATCCGCTCTTTCGGCTGTCGGGGCTGGGCGGATGCGGTGATGCCCATCGCTTCTGCGAATTCTCCTAATGCGGATAAGCCGTTTTGTCGATAATCGCGTTCAAGCTTCGCCAGGCTCTCTATGCCAAATGTGCGGTCTTCATCTGACAGCAGTTCCGGTATCGGGGGTTCGTGCGCTGCCAGTACGCGGATTTGTTCAGGGTGACGGATCGCCAGGTCAAGGCCGATGACCGCGCCTGAGCTACAGCCGAACACATAGGCGGGTTCATCGGTCAGGCCGGCCAACAGGCGGTGCGCGTCATCGCTGTGTGCGGAAATCCGGTAGTTTTCGTTTATATCCTCAAGTTTGCTGCGCGAGTGTCCCCTGCGGTCATAGGTGACGACAGTGTAATGCTCGGCAAGCAGATCTGCCATCGGGTATGAATCAGCATCCCCGTTTCCTCCGTGAATCATCAGCAGCAACGGTCCGGCTCCGCGCACTTCATAGTAAAGGCTCGTTCCTGAAACTTGGATCATGCTGCTCTTTATTGAAGTCATAACAATCATCTCCTCTCTTTTAGATTAAAGCAGCCGCAGAAGATAAGAAATGCAGAAATCGCTTAAGAAACAAACTTGCCATATCGAAAAGCACTGATCCTGTATGACCAGTGCTCTGTTTTTTATGTTGTGTAAACAATTTTTTTGATCGTTTCAATGGAGAGGTGATATTCCCCGGCAAGCCGTTCGACCGAATCGCCGTTTTTGAAAGCTTTTTTAATTGAAGCGTTGCGTTCATCAATCAGCTTTCTAGCCCCGGACCGCACACCCCATTTTTGCCGGGCGGAATCAGGCTTTGGAATATAGATGGTCTCCCCTTGAACATACTTTTGAATTTCTGATATCAGCTTTTCGGGTAAAACAGCGTCTGCTTTGACATAACCCATGTTTGCCAGCTCCTTATTCTTTTGATGGGATAAGGGGCAAAGCCGTATATCAGAAGGTTAAGGCGATTGAAGGTGTCCACCCCATGCAAAGTATCGCCATTCCGATAACAGGCTTTGCATGAGACGCTGCGCTATCCGGCATTCTGATGACTGCCATTTTCTTCACCTCCCTAAAACGGATTATAGAATAAATCAAGCCATCTTGCAGTTTATCTTTCTTTAAAAAAGCCCGACTTCCGCAAACTGTCTATCCTATTGTAAACATCTCTATATCTCGGATTTCCATAAAAGGAGCTCTATATTGCAACAGCCAAAGCGGCGCTTGTCGCTTGCAACACAGACAAGACGGCTGGCCTACAGTTATGTGAAAAACCAAGACGACGCGCTCGATATTGTCCAGGAATCCGTCAAAAAAGCGCTCGCTTCCGTGGGATCTGTCCGCAACCCGGATACGATCAAAAGCTGGTTTTATAACGCACGGCTATCGATTTTTTGCGGAAACAGAAAAAACTGAAGGTTGTGGATGATCAAACCGGGGTACATGGGGACCGTAGCGTTTGAAAAACCGACTGGGGTCATTGCGGATTTTCCGGCCGGGATCCGCTATATTCATTAGACAAATTCCTTGAAATCATGGATTTTGCTTTTTTTCTTCCTTTTTTATAAATTTGTAACTGCAGATTCGTCTGGAAACTTTTATACTAAAGAGAGTGCATTCTAAAAGAATTGATATTTTTTGAAACAAAAAGCGGTCCCGATTACGTCTATTGATTTGGCGGTCGCCGTACCGTATACAGCAAGATAACCGTACATATCATTGGAGGAATACCATGCAAGATCAGACACACCATCAACGCTATATACCGGGGTTGGACGGGCTCCGGGCTTTTGCCGTTTTGGCGGTCATTGCCTACCACCTCGACTTTCATTGGGCAAACGGGGGTTTTATTGGGGTTGACATCTTTTTTGTGTTGTCCGGCTACCTCATTACATCCATCATATTGCCTGCCTATGGAAATGACATTGCCCTGAATTTTCGCGAATTTTGGCTGCGCCGGGTCAGACGGCTGCTTCCTGCGGCAACGCTCATGATTATCATCACCGTCATCTGGACCGTCCTGTTTAACAGAGAGCTGATTCATACCGTGCGGGGAGATGCGGTCTCCTCTCTTTTATATGCCAGCAACTGGTGGTTTATTTTTCACAATCAATCTTATTTTGATAGTTTCGGAGCGCCGTCACCTTTAAAAAACCTGTGGTCACTGGCGATTGAAGAGCAGTTTTATATCGTTTGGCCCATCCTTTTACTTTTGGGAATGTACATATGGAAAAAGCGGGAACGGCTGGCGGCCGCGGTTGTCGTGCTTGCGTTTTGTTCAGCTATTCTGATGACCGTTCTGTATGTTCCCGGCGCAGATCCCAGCCGCGTCTACTACGGAACGGACACACGCTCATTTGAACTTTTGGCCGGCTGTGCTTTAGCTCTTGTGTGGCCAATGAAAAGACTTTCTTCAAACCGATTGCCGAAAAAATTGAAGCAAGCATTGCACGGAACGGAACTCACCGCTTTTCTTTTTTTAATCCTCTGCATTTATTTGGTTGATGAATACGAACCCTTTCTCTATCAGGGCGGAATGCTTTTGATCAGCATTTGTGCAGCCATTTTTATTGGCTGTGTGAGTCATCCGAGCAGCTTTATCGGCCATTTGCTGTCGTGGAAACCTTTGCGCTGGATTGGAACAAGGTCTTACGGCATTTACCTATGGCATTATCCCGTGATCGTCTTGAGCACACCCGTACATGAAATTGGAAATCCGGTGTATTGGCATGCTGCAGTCAAAGTCGTCGTTACTTTGATCATCGCCGAGGCTTCGTATCGCTTCATTGAGAAGCCGATCAGAGAGAACGGGTTTCGCCGATTTTTCCGCCGCGTTTTTCTGAACAGGATGCTGGAATGGAAAACATCGTCCGTTTTCAATAAACTGTCGGTGGGACTCATGGCAGCAGCCCTACTTGTCTTTATGGGCGGATTGTCCGGACTGGCGGACGAAAAGAAAAAGCGGGAATGGCCTTATGCCGAGTCTCATGTGAAAACAAGTGCTGCAGTTGAACAGTCTTCTGAACAAGAACAGGATCAACAAGAGGAAAAGGCGAAAACAGATGAAACGAAAGATGATGAGCAGTCGAAATCAAGCGGAGAAAATCAAGAACAGAAAGAAGAGCAAACAACGGCTCAGACACCGGCTCAGACACCGGCTCAGACACCGGCTCATTCTGTAAAAGATGTCTTGGCAATCGGCGATTCCGTCATGCTTGACATCGCTTCAAATCTAAAGAAGCGCATGACCGGGATCACGATCGACGGAAAGGTCGGCCGCCAGGTGTCGCAAGCGCTTCAATTGACCTCAGCGTATGCATCATATAATCAGCCGGATAAAGCTGTGATCATTGAGCTCGGCACAAATGGATATTTTACGGACAGCCAAATGGACGAATTGCTTGACGCCTTTTCAAACGCAAATGTTTTTCTCGTCAATACCCGTGTACCCCGCCAATGGGAAAGCAAGGTGAACGAATCATTGCGCAGCCAGGCGAAAAAACGGAAAAACGTGACCTTGATCGATTGGCACAGCGAAGCTCTTCAACATCCCGAATACTTCACCTCTGACGGCGTTCACCTTGTGCCTGAAGGAGCCGAAGCTTTAACAAACCTCATCGTTCGAGCGGTGAAATAAAAAAAGAGGCCTGCCTGACAGCGCCTCTTTTTCATGTTTAAGAATGTGAACCAGAGTGATGCAGCGATAATACTTCCTTTGCGGTAGCCATATCCGTTACGAGAAAATCGATCCATCCCCCGCGCAGTGCCGCCCCGATCGCCGCCGCTTTTTTTTTGCCGCTTGCGACGGCCACTACATTTTGGGTGTTTTTTAATTCATGGACCGATAAACCGATCATTCTGGATGCCTCTTCACACTTGATCACGTTTCCGTTTCGATCTAAAAATGATGTGCACACAACCGCTTCAGCGCCTTTGTCCCTTAAGCGATGAAGGTCCTCCTTGCTGAAATATCCCGAAGTGACAATCGTATCTTCTTCTGATACGGTTCCGATCCCCACCACAGAAACTGCGGCTTGACGGGCAAGTTCAATGACGTCAGCGATTTCCCGTTCAGCCGTGATGATATCCCTCGCCTGTTTGGAGACGACAACGGCGGGTGCGTTGATCAAAAAGTATTTTGATTTTAATTTTTCACCGAATAATCTTGTATTTGAGTTGGCATGCCATGTCGCCCCTTCGGCGCCCCAGCCGCCGACAAGGGGAACAAATCGCAGATTTTTCCGCGAAAAAAAAGGCAGTTCCTGGGCGAGCAGATTGACGCTCTTTCCAGCCATAATCCCAATAATGTCGTGATGTTTGATGATGGATTCCAGCAATACAGCACCGGCTCTAGCAAGGTGCAGGTCGATCATCTGCTGTTCGGCGTCCGGCATATTGATGACGACCGCGTTTTTTATACCGAAAGTTTCCTTCAGCCGTCGTTCGTATTGCTGTTCGTCGCCATAAGGATTTTTAATTGTAATTTGGACGATTCCTTCCGATTTGGCCGCGCTCAGCATCCTGCTGACCTGTGAACGGGAAACAGAAAGCTGCTCGGCGATTTCCTGCTGGCTCAATCCATCAAGATAGTAAAATGTGCTGATTTTGACAAGTTGACGAATTTTTTCTTCATTGATGTCCGGCATTTTGAACCTCTCTTTCCCTTGAACAAATGTTCACCCTTGAAATTATGTTCGATGAGGAGATATAATAAACGTGCAAGAAAATTTTTCTAGTTGAGCAGAGTAGAGTGGAATTGAGCAGAGCAGAGTAAATAATCAAGCAATACCGAAAGGCGCCGATTGGTCGTGAAACACTTCAGCCGCACCTTCGGGTCGTTCGTTTTTCTGCTCTATTCCTCTACTTCATTGTAGAGGATTTCTTTTTTTTATCAAAGAAATTCTTGCAGAAAGACGGGGGGATATATCATGAAAACTCAAGTTGCAGGGAAGTTTGGAAAGTACGGGGGCAGGTTTGTCCCTGAAACGCTGATGAGCGCCCTGGTGGAGCTGGAAGAGGCTTATTTGCGGTACAGGGAAGACCCTGATTTCGTAAAGGAAGTCAGTCAGCTGCTTAAAGGTTATTCCGGCAGGCCGACCCCGCTTTATTACGCGGAAAGGCTCACCCGGCATTTGGGCGGAGCGAAAATTTATCTGAAACGCGAGGATCTCAATCATACCGGGGCTCATAAGATTAACAACGCGATTGCACAGGCTGTTTTGGCCAAGCGGATGGGAAAGAAAAAAATCATCGCCGAGACCGGAGCCGGACAGCATGGGGTAGCCACCGCCACAGTTGCCGCGCTTTTAGGAATGGAATGCAAGATCTTTATGGGAGAAGAGGATATCCATCGGCAGCAGCTGAATGTCTACCGGATGAAGCTGCTCGGGGCCGAGGTCGTGCCCGTTTATTCAGGTTCCAAAACCTTGAAGGATGCCGGCAATGAGACGCTCCGCTACTGGGTTGCCAATGTGGAAGATTCTTTTTTCCTGTTTGGAACAGCCGCAGGTCCGCATCCGTATCCGATGATGGTAAGGGACTTTCAAAGAATCATCGGTGATGAAACCCGGGAGCAGATTTTGGCGAAAGAAGGGCGTTTGCCCGATTCCATTATTGCGTGCGTAGGCGGAGGCAGCAATGCGATAGGGATTTTCTTCCCGTTCTTAAGCGACTCGCAAGTTCGTTTAATCGGCGCCGAGGCGGGGGGAAAAGGACTGGATACGAATGAGCACGCCGCCACTTTGTCCAAGGGCTCGCCAGGCGTTTTTCAAGGATCGATGAGCTATCTTCTGCAAAGCGCTTCCGGCCAAGTGCAGCCGGCGCATTCGATTTCAGCCGGGTTGGATTATCCGGCGGTCGGACCTGAGCACGCTTATTTGAAGGATTCAGGCAGAGTGGAATATAAGGCTGTCACAGACAAAGAAGCGATTGATGCGCTTCATTTACTGAGCCGTATTGAGGGAATTATACCGGCCTTGGAAAGCGCTCATGCCTTGGCGCAATGTATGAAGCTGTCGCCAAAGCTTTCCCAAGACCATCTGATGGTCGTCAATATCTCCGGAAGAGGGGATAAAGACATGGATACGATCATGAAACATTCCGGAGGTGAGGTTCATTGAATCCGATCGATCAGACCTTTGCAAGATTAAAACGGGAAGGCAAGCCGGCCTTTATTCCGTATGTGACAGTCGGCGACCCTGATATTCGCACGTCCCTTGATATTTTGAAAGAACTGCAAACCGCCGGTGCCAGCGTCATTGAATTAGGCGTGCCTTTTTCAGACCCTTTGGCTGACGGCCCGGTTATTCAAAGAGCAACCTTGCGAGCTTTAAAAAACGATATCAGCATATCGGATGTCATCAGCCTTGCGAAACTGGCCAGGCAAGAACAAATCCATACGCCGCTCGTGTTGTTTACTTATTTTAATCCGCTTTTGCAGCTTGGGATTGAAAAGGCGTTTTCGATGATGGAGGACTCGGGCATAAACGGAATCATCATTCCGGATCTTCCGGTAGAGGAGGTTGAAGAAATACGTTGTATTTGCACAGAGAAGAACATCCATTACATTCCCTTGGTGGCTCCTACTTCCGAGGGGCGGATTGAATCAATCGTCAATCAGGCTTCCGGATTCGTTTACTGTGTTTCTTCTTTGGGAGTTACCGGTGAACGGCAAAACTTTCACAATGATATCGAAGGGTTTTTAGCCGCCGTCAAAAAGGCGACTGCTTTGCCTTTAGTCGTGGGCTTCGGCGTTTCCAATGCCGAGCAGTTCAAAAAGCTTTCATCTCATTGTGACGGGGTCGTGGTGGGCAGCGCGATCGTTCATACGATTGAGAAAAACCTTGCTTTGCTGCAGCATTCAAACACCTACTCCGACGGATTACATCGTATAAGGGGGTTTGTAGATGAATTAATTCCTCTGTGACAAAAAGCGGGCTAATTGTGAAATGCGTTTAGGTGATCTATCAAATAAGAGTTTAACATCCACTTCTTAGTTTTAGACTTTGCGACAAAGCTCTTAAAATCATGGGGAGTGAGAACAATGTTAGATATAAAGAAATCCTTTCAAGAGAGAAATATCGATTATTTTACGGATGACTATTACAAGTATGTTTCCATATTGCGTGATTACAAGGGGCATGTGCGCAGAAAGGAATCTTACTATGCCGACAATTTTAGGGAGAAAGGAACGGCTTTATTTGAATGCTTAGGGATTGAAATCGTTCATCAGCTGCACTGTCAATTGAAATGTGAATACTGTTATATCGCTTTGGATACGAAAAGCGAGTCGATTAAACCGGTCCCGGTTGAAGACATTATGAGCATCATTGATCAAGCGGCAGAAATTGATGAAGCCACAGGAAAAACGCTTTTTGGCCAAATTGGATTCATCGGCGGAGAACCGACTTTGCACCGCCATTTGCCAAGTCTCTTGGAATATACCTTAAGCAAAGGATTGACACCGATACTGATCACCAACGCAGTCAAGCTGGCAAAAATCGATTATGCAAGAAAGGTGTGTCTCCCCGGAACGGTTATTGTCACCCACCTGCCTTATCTTGATGAAGAAGGGGATAAGGAACATGATAAAATCACCAGATTTCCGGGCTACACGAAAACATTGGAGACAGCGATCCAAAATATGTTGACGATCAGAAAAGAGCTGAATGCCGTCGGTCAGGATTTTGAATTTGTCGGCGACTTTGTGTTAAGCAAGCAAACACTTCCGTATGCGTTTGAAGTGCACAAATTTTGCAGAAAGAATGGGATTAACCCATTTTTCGAACGGATGAGGATTTCCGATGATCAAAGAAATCACCATCTTGCTCCCGGCCGTGACGAAATAAAAGAACTGCTGAATCAAATCTTTGAGTATGATAAGACCCATTATCCGCATCTGATCTTTAAATCGGACGATGTTCAGGAAGAGGACGTCTTGCTGAAAAGAATCGAATATTTGATTACCCCTGCTTCCGCCAACGCCTGTTCCATGACACAGACGGGAATTCATGTAAAATATAACCAAAATGGCTTTGGTGAAGCGCTGTCTTGCGTCGGCCAGTCGATTCCGCATGGAAACATGCAAAAGAACAGTTTGCAGGAAATCGTCAATCAGAAAATCCAATCGCGCATCTTTAGTGAGCAAGAAACATATATAGCGGGGCCTTGTTCCGTTTGTGAATTATATCACTTAATCGGCTGTGAGGGAGGATGCCGCGGCAATGCCAACAGTACGTTTCATTGCGGGCGGGCGTCTGATCCGGAGTGTTTGTTCATTAAAGAAGAATACAGAATGAATAAAGCGGTCATGGCTCCTGAACATTGCGACGGTTGTCCGGTCAGCGAGTGGGCCCCTTGCAGCAGCTATGTTCAAAGCGAAAGTGTACTGAAATGAGGTTCAACAGAGATGTCGTGAATTCACTATGTGTTAAAAATGATTGGAGGCGTTAATAATGGGAGAAGCGATTCGGGATGTCGTGATTCTAGGCGGGGGATCTGCAGGTTGGATGACCGCCTCTTATCTGTCAAAAGCGTTCGGGAGTCAAATGAATATTACACTGATCGAGGCCGAAACGATTCCAAAGATCGGCGTCGGAGAGGCGACGATCCCCAATCTTCAGCGGGTGTTTTTCGACTTTTTGGGGATACCAGAAGAGGAATGGATGCGGGAATGCAATGCCTCTTTCAAGGCGGGGATCAAGTTTGTCAATTGGCGCAAACCGCCTGAAGAGGACAAAGATGATTATTTTTACCACCTCTTTGGACAAGTGCAAAACTGTGACAATGTCCCGCTTACTCATTACTGGCTCCGCCGCCGGTTTGAGGAAAACGACAAAGAGCCGATGGCGTATGCGTGCTACCACCAGGCGCCGCTGCTTGACGAAAAATTGTCGCCCCGGATGATGGACGGCACTCAAGTGATGAGTCATGCCTGGCATTTTGATGCGCATCTGGTGGCGGATTACCTTCGCAAGCTCGCGACCGGCTGGGGAGTCCGTCATATCCTGGATGAACTCGTTGACGTTGAGCTGGCGCCTGACGGCAGTATTTCCGCGCTGAAAACGCGCAAGGGCGGCCGGTATGAGGCGGATTTGTTTGTGGATTGCTCCGGCTTTCGCGGTCTGCTGATCAATCAAGCGCTGGGTGAGCCGTTTATCGAAATGAGCGACCAGCTTTTCTGCGACAGTGCGGTGGCCGCTTCAGTCCCTCACGATGATGAGCAGTATGGAATCGAGCCTTATACATCAGCGATTGCCATGAAGCATGGCTGGACATGGAAAATACCGATGCTCGGCCGCTTTGGATCGGGCTACGTTTACTCAAGCAAGTTCGTCTCTCAGGATGAGGCGACCGAAGAGTTTATCAAGCTTTGGGATTTAGATCCGAACAAAGTGCAGCTCAATCAAATCCGCTTTCGAACCGGGCGGAACCGCCGGGCCTGGGTGAAAAACTGCGTTTCAATCGGTTTGTCTTCATGCTTTCTGGAGCCGTTGGAATCTACCGGTCTGTACTTTATCTATTCGGGCATATATCAGCTCGTCAAGCATTTTCCGGATAAGTCCTTTAACCCTGCATTGATTGATCATTTCAATGAAGAGATTGACGGAATGTTTGACGATTGCCGGGATTTTATCCAAACGCATTATTTCACAACCACCCGTGACGATACCGAATTTTGGCGCGCCAACAAAAGCGATCTGAAGCTGTCAGATGAGCTGAAGCAAAAACTCAAGACCTATCAATCCGGGCTTGTTGTCTGTCCGCCGCTGACCACCAATGAATCCTCCTACTACAGCAATTTCGAGACTGAGTTTCGCAATTTCTGGACAAACAGCAACTATTACTGTATGTTCACCGGCATGGGCTGGCTCCCGGATCAATCTTTGCCAAAGCTCAATTATCGTTCGGAAGCGATTCAGGAATCAGAGGAAATGTTCGCCGCCCTGAAACAAAGAACGGCAGAGCTTAAAACGAAACTTCCTTCAACTTACGAATATTTAAAAATGCTGCACGGAGCAGGCGAAAGGGTCGGTCAATAACAGGAAAATCGCGATCAAGGTCTGTTTAAACATCACCCGGGCAAAAAGACGGCGTGGACATTTCTTTCACGTCGTTTCATGATTGTCAAAGAAAATGTCATGCTTCACACCTGCTTTCACCTTGCAAAAAATATGGTACAATATACAAATGTTTTGTTGACTCAGTCAATGAAAAAAAGATTTTGCTAGGTTGAAAGAAAGGTTTTGATATGACATGCTTCATAATCCAACTGGGAAAGAACGCTTGGCCTTGGCTTTTCTCCTTGGGATGCTTGCGATACTCGGCCCGCTTAACATAGATATGTATTTGCCGAGCTTTCCGGAAATCGCTGACGATTTGTCTAGCGGCGCTTCACTTGTGCAGCTCAGTTTGACGGCTTGCTTGATCGGGTTGACCATCGGCCAGCTCATTATCGGGCCGGTCAGTGATGCTCAGGGAAGACGGAAACCCTTGTTGATTTCGATTTTCTTGTTTGCGTTGTCTTCACTGTTTTGTGCGCTTTCACCGAATATTGCGGTATTGATACTGGCCCGTTTTTTGCAGGGATTTACGGCTTCCGCCGGGATTGTCCTTTCGCGCGCCATCGTCCGCGACGTCTTTACAGGACGGGAGCTTTCGAAATTCTTTTCGCTTTTGATGGTCATTACCGCAGTCGCGCCTATGGCTGCGCCGATGACAGGGGGCGCGATTTTGCTGCTGCCGTTCGCGACATGGCACACGATATTCTACACGCTGTCAATCATCGGATTTTTTCTCGTTCTGATTATTGCCCTGAGGCTGAAAGAAACATTGCCGCCGGAGAAGCGGATTCCAAGCTCGATCGGTTCGTCTGTGAGGACGATGGGCAGTCTGATGAAAGATCGCTCTTTTATCGGCTATGCGCTGACTGTCGGGTTCATTCACGGCGGAAGCTTTGCTTACGTATCGGGAACACCTTTTGTCTATCAGGATATTTACGGTGTGTCACCGCAAGTTTTCAGTGTGCTGTTCGGCATTAATGGTCTGGCCATAATTACGGGAAGCTTCATTATCGGCCGTTTCGGAGGAATCGTTCATGAGAAGAAACTGCTGCGGATCGCAGTCATGACGGCATTAATCGCCACAGCCGTCCTGCTGGTGATGACGATCATCAAAGGGCCGCTTGTGACACTGGTAGTTTCCATCTTTATTTATATGATCACAATAGGAATGGTTTTGACCAGCACCTTTACGCTGGCGATGGAAAACCAGGGGCACCGGGCGGGCAGTGCGAGCGCCATGCTGGGCATGCTTCCATTGCTGCTCGGCTCAATCGTGTCACCGCTTGTCGGAATGAATGAGACGACCGCCGTCCCGATGGGCGCGATCATGTTTATCACCGCGGTCATCGGTTCTTTTGCTTTCTTTGTTTTGACAAAGGAAAAGCGCGGACAAAGCCGGCTTGGAGTGAATGAAGGTTAATAGAATGGAAAGAAGGACGGAATCAACTGATTCCGTCCTTTGTCTGTTTAAAGCGATGCGCGGAGAATCGCATGGATGTCATCTTTGTTCACTGGATGATAAGAGCTGACATTTTTCAATTGAGAACAGTTTTCTACTAAAATATATAAAATGTAAGGAAAAACCGTTTTTCTTAAAAATCATTCCGTAGGGCTGTTTAAATCGATTTTACTATTTTACGATGTTCTGCTGCCGTTTCATTGATATGAATGGTCATCGAAACGACGGTTCCTGCATCCGGAGCGCTTTGAATCTCAAGCTCGCTTCCGCAAAAGTGCTTCAGTCTCTGATTGATGTTTTTCAGGCCGACGCTTTGGCTTGAATTCGAATCAAAAAGACCATTCAGCTTTTCCGGAGACATGCCGATTCCGTTGTCTTCCACTTTGATCAAATACCGGGTGTCGCTTTCTTTTTTGGCCGTCACCTTCATCCAGCCTCCGCCCCTTTTTTTGCTGATGCCGTGATGGACGGCATTTTCCACCAGCGGCTGAACCATGAGAGGCGGGAGATTGAAATCAATGTCTTGATCAATATCGAAGATGACTTCGAGCCGATCACCATAGCGCGTTTTTTCGATAGAAAGATAGGAGCTGACAATCGACAGTTCATTCCGGAATGAACTGATGGCAGATGTATTTTGAAAATCAAAACTCTTTCTTAAATAGTTTGTAAATTCAGCCGTTACCTCACGCGCTTTTTCAATATTGATGTGAGTAAGGGAAATGATTGTGTTTAATACATTATAAAGAAAGTGCGGATTGATCTGCGACTGGAGAAACGCCATCTCCATATTTGTCGCTTGATTGGCTGTATGTTTCATCATGATCAGGTTTTTGATGCGCGCCGTAAACTCAGAGTAATTGTAAGGCTTTTGCAAAATGTCATTCGCGCCTGAATGAAAGGCCTTGAATTTGTCATAATCAATGATCGCCGCCGTTATGATGAGGACGGGGAGATCAACCAGGCTGAACCGTTCACGGATTTTCATGCAGACGTCGAAGCCGGTCATATCAGGCATCATCAGATCCAAAATCACGAGATCAAGCTTGGAGCGGGAAACGACTTCCAATGCCTCTTTTCCGCTTTTCGCAGCTATCACATTATAGGGGACACCTTCAAGCATATCGGCTAAAATTTTTAAGCTCTCGATGTTATCATCGACAATCAGAACCGTTGCGGCGTCAACTTTCTTGGAATAGTAAGGCGTATTCATTGCAACATCTGAAGTCGCTCTGACGGATGGTAATTCAGACGGCTCAGACTTATTGACGGGCAAATCGCCATCCTTTGCAACAGGCAGTGTGAAATGGAAGGCGGATCCTTTTCCGATTTCCGATTCAACCCATATGTCCCCGTTTTGCAGTTTCACCAGCTGTTTAACAATGCTTAAGCCGAGTCCGGACCCGTCATTTTGATGTTTTTCATTCTGCTGAAAAGACTCAAATATCGTTTGACGAGCTTTCTCAGGGATGCCGACACCGGTATCGGCTACCGTTATTTTGATCATGCCGTTATGCGACATATTGGCAGAAAGCGTGATTTGTCCTTCCGGCGTAAATTTAATCGCATTGTCGACCAGATTGGTCATGATTTGCCGGAAGCGGTTTTCGTCAGCATAAACGGGAGGTAGACCGGCTGGAATATGACGGATGATATCCAGGTTTTTATTTTTGGATAAAAGCCGGTAGAAGTCCATTTCCGTATCAATCGCCGAATCGATGTCGACGGGAACCGGGTGAATCGTGAGTACGCCCTGTTTCATTTTTTCCAAATCAAGAATATCATTCACCAGACTTGACAGCCGGTAGCCCATGCGGATGACCAGCTGGACATTGTCTTTTTCTTCTTCTACCGTTCTCTTTCTTCTGCCTGCCAATAATGTCTGACATATATTAATAATGCTGTTCAGCGGTGTTTTAAACTCATGCGATGTTTTAGCGATAAACTCATCCTTTGATCGATCGGCGATAAGCAGTTTCCGGGACAATCTTTCATTATCGCGGAAAGCGCCGGCAAATTGCTGGGCCATCAAGAGAACAATCATGATTAAAGCAATGACTGACGGCAATGAATAAATCGAGTTGAATGAAAAGACCGCTTTGCCGGTGTATGCGGAAATCGTCGTTAAAATGATATACGCGCTCATCGATAAAGAAGCGAGTGTCAGGTACAGGCCTCCTTCCATTTTTCGAACGGCGGCAATCGCAAAAATATAGGTAATATAAATGAGAGTCGTCACAGCAAGAACGGAATGCAAAATATATGAGAGACGATCGGTGTAATCGATGGTTATCAAATCATTGGCCAGCACCAACAGAGAGAAGGCGGTCGCAGCGATTAAAAACCGTTTTGAGACAATCTCCCTGTACCCATAATAGAGATAGAGAAAGACCGCAATGCTGGCAAACACCGTTGTGATCGCACGAAAAGGACTCAACACAGAAGTTGAAACGGACGGAAAGAAGAGAAATATCATCCGTTCTTTTCCTATCAGCAAAATGATGAACGAAAAGAGAAGACACATCACAGAAAAAAACAGCAGATGCTTATCCTTTCTTCTGTGCAGGAAAAAGCCCAAAAAGTATAAACCTGTAATGAAAAATGCCGTGATCATAACAGCATCATTCAGGAAAGAAATTTTGCTTTCACGCAGGATTTGTTCTTGGGTCCCAAAAGTCAACGGCTTTGCGATTCCCCATCCGGGCACTTTTGCGAAATTTGAAAATTGCACAATGAGTTCATTTTCGCCCCGGTGAATCGTGAAAAAGCTTGTATACGGTTTGTTTTGCGCCGGAAAATCAGCTTGGTCGGATGGGGTTCCGCTTTGCCCGATTAATGTTCCGTTGAGATAGATGCGATTTGCATTGTAAATAAATGAAGTGCTGAGTCCGAACGTTTGCTTATCCTGATCTGTGCGGATGGTCAGTTTGTACGTGCCGTAGTCCACATTTTCTTCCGGTTTCAACAATTTGACATTGCTGGGGACATCAACAAATACCGGATTTTTGCCTTTTCCTGAGTGAATGGCTTTCGGCGACAGAAGCTGATTTTTGTATAATGTCCACTCCCCGTTCAGCTCCATGTTTCCGTCTTTTTGAAAATCCCAGTTTTCAAGGTTGATCCTTCCTTGACTGGCTTCGGGATATTTTGTCTCCGACAGCGAATTAACGGCTACGAAAATAAAAAAGAAGGCAGCATATCCTAGAATAATTGAAATAAAAATGAATACCTTTTTCAAACAGCAGCACTCCTTATCCTGATTAACTTCTGAGCCCTTCTAAAATCCTATTTAATCAGTCATGATATTGTAGTCACATATGTTAAAAAATTTCAATCCTCTACAAAACAATCCAACTTAATAGGTCATTAGGCATGATATAATGAAATGATAATTGGGTGATTTGTATAAAAATGGGGTGGATGATTCGTGAAAGCGTTAATTGTTGATGACGAGGAACTGGCATTGCTTCATTTTAAAGTTATGCTTGAACGGACGAATTTCTTTCAATCCATTGCAACCTTTCAAGATCCGGTTGAAGTACTGGAATATTCAGTTCTTGATGTGGATGTGGTGTTTCTTGACATTGAAATGCCCGGGATCAGCGGCATTGAGCTGGCAGAAGCGCTTCAATCGATGAATGACGACATCCAAGTCGTTTTTATCACGGCCTATAATGAATTTGCTATTAAAGCGTTCGAACTGAATGCCGTTGATTATTTGCTGAAACCCGTGGATTACGACCGGCTGCTGAAGACGGTTGAACGAATCAAAACGAACGGCAGGAACTCCGCGGAAAAGACCGGAGCACACTTTTTTATTCAATGTTTTGGCAGCCTGCAATTTTACGAAGTGATCAAAGGTGACAAAACATACATGCCGGTCAAATGGAGAACGTCCAAAGCTCGTGAAGTATACGCATACTTGCTGCATCATCAAGGACGTGTCGTCAGCAAGGACACGCTGATCGACTTATTTTGGCCGAATTTCGATTTTTCCAAAGCCAGTACACAGCTTTACTCAACGATTTATCAAATAAGGAAATTAATCGGCCGGCTTCCTTTCAGCCAATCCATCGATAAGACCGAGACAGGATATATCTTGAGGTTGTCCGACGCAAAAATCGATGTCATTGAATGGGAAAAGTCGATTAAAGAAATTCCGCCCCTCAATCCATCTGCAGTCAATCGCCACATGGAGCTTTTAAAGGCATACGAAAACCATTACTTTATGGAGCACGGTTATCTTTGGGCAGAACCTGAAAAGACGCGGCTTACCCAGCTGTGGCTTGGAAAGGCTTATGAACTGATCGAGTATCTCATAGATGAAAAGCGGTACAGCCAAGCGATGGATGTATGTATGCAGATCGACAAAATAGAACCTTGTGACAGTAAAATGATGCAATACAAGATTCAATTATTTAATAAAACAGGGAAAGTGGAAGAGGCGATCAAGGAATACCAGCGCTACAAACGAATGAAGGATCAAATGAACTAAAAGGCCGGAATGTCCGGTCTTTTTTTATGTACAGATATTGTATAGTTCGATTTCATACAATGTAGTTTGGTTCGGATGAAGTCATTTCTAAAGTGGGAAAACAACGTACAACGCCTCGGGATAACCCTGATATCACCGCTCAACATTCAGCAATGATTTTAAAATACCAAATCATTCGGCAGTTAAGCCTTGTTTCAGGAAGGAGGCCGCAAGCAAAGATTCCAAGAGTATATCGATTATGGAAAAAGGAGGAATAATTATTTTGAGATCGAGAACATTGCCGTCCGGCCCAGGAAAAAGCAGAAGGCTCAAGCCGTTTTTGCTCACAGGTCTTACGCTGTTTTTTATTGTCAGCCAGGTGCTCGGCTTTTCAATGCAAATACAGGCAGCCGGCGATCCGACAAATAGCGGGTCATTCGTCGATTCTGTGACAGTCAAAAACGGCAGCGGCCAAACGGTTGACGGCTCAATCAGTGAAGAGCCCGCATTAACACCGGGGGATGAAGTGACACTGACATACGAGTGGTCACTAAAACAAGATCAGAAATCAGATTTAGGAAAAGATATCATTGTGCAGATTCCTAAACATTTCGCATTCGACCAGGATGCTGCAGGTGAAGTGAAAACAGCGGATCAACAGGTGCTCGGCAGCTTTAAAGTGTCGGCGGCAGAACATACCCTGACGGTCAAATTAAACAGCACCGCTGGCGATTTGAATGAGGCAAAAGGGGCTATCAAACTGCCTGCCAAATTTGCCGCTGATGTGAAAGCTGATGCCAAAACGGTAACAGCGTTGTTTGATTTAGGCGGCGGCAAGACCCAGCAGGTCATAATCCCATTAAAGAAAGAGGAGACATCTGACACCGGATCAGAAACAGCTGATAACGATTCTTCGGAATCTAAAGGTGGAAAGCAGGCAGCTGATCAATCAGATGAGTCAAGCGCACAGGATCAAGAAGCTTCGCAAGCAAAACCATCTGACGACTCTGAGACAGAGAGCGCAAAAGCGGCAACATTCTCAAATCAATCGGCTGGGAGCAGCCTTGCGTCCGCAGAAAATCAAATCACACAAAACATTTTGACAGGCGTTGAGTTGACGGATGAGAATGGCAATCCGTACGATCAAAGCAATCGCGCCAATACGAATTCTCCGGCCAAGATCACAATCACCTGGGCGATCCCGGATGAATTGGGCAAAACAATAAACGCTGGCGATCGCTACGAATTTGATTTGCCTAAGGAATTTATCATGCATAATGACATTACAAATCAGCCGTTGAATGCCGGCGACACCACATATGGTTCATTTTCGATCGATAGAAATGGCCATGTCGTCATGACATTTAACGACCAGGTCAAAACAGATTCAAATGTCAAAGGGACTTTGTTTGTCAACACACAGTTCAACCAGCAAAACATTAAAGGTTCAACTACGCAAAAAATTGTTTTCCCGGTTCATTCCGATACGCCGGAAGTAACGGTTTATTTTAAACCGAATGTCAGCAAAACGATTGATAAATCAGGGGCTTTGGATAAAGGCATCAACCCTGGCAAAGCGACATGGACGGTCGATATCAACAAAAAATTAGACCAGGTCAAAAATGCCAAACTCACTGAAAGCCTTCCAGAAGGATTGATCTATCGTTCGGTTAAAGTTTATAAACTTGATGTGAACATTGACGGCTCTGTCAGTCAGGGGAGTGAAATCACTTCAGGCTACAGTGTCGATGGAAATGGAAACATCACATTCGACGGGCAGATCGATTCAGCTTATCGTCTTGTCTATGAGACAGACATTGACAACAGTGCAAAACCGAGTGAAGGCGGAAATGTGACGCTGACGAACAAGGCGGCATTCAGCGGGGACAATTTGGAACCGGCTTCGGCGGAGGCCAGCCTCACTGCCAAGTATGGAAAAATGATCGACAAATCCCTGAGCGGTTACAAGGCGGATTCACAAACGTTCAGCTGGGCAGTTTTATACAACTACGGAGAAAAAACGATAGAGCAATCAAAGGCCAGCATCACCGACACGTTTGGTTCCGAAGATGTGCACCTTGTTTCGGATTCCTTGAAGGTCGTTCCGATTACCTTTGGTGAAAACGGCAGCGAGAAAGCCGGAACCCCGTTAGTGGAAGGCGAGGACTACACGCTGACAGACAATGGAAGCGGCTTTGTCGTTCAATTTAAACAAGATATCAATGGCGCATACAAGATCACTTACCAAACAGGGGTCAACAATGGAGTGATCATTGATCAAGCGACAAAATACACCAATACTGCAACGGCCGGGACAGGGGAATCAAAGGAGTCTTCAGGAACCGCCGTCCAGCAGAACCTGATCAAAGGCTATTCGAATGTTGACTATGAGAATAAGACGGTTGATTGGACGATTACAATTAATAGGAACAACTACATGATGAACAATTGGACGTTGGATGATCAATTTGTCAGCGGTGGACTGGCGCTCATTGACGGTTCACTCGCCATTCAAGATGTAACAAAGAACGCAACACTTGAGGAAGGCAAAGATTATACCTTGACAAAGAAACCTGATGATCAAGGCTTTACATTGGCATTCATCGGAGATTATGCGAAGACGGACAGCCAGTTTAAGATCACGTATAGAACGAAAATGAACGCTGATTTTTCCAATGAGAATACAAAAAATACCGCTGAGTCAACATGGACGGATCATAGCGGCACGAAACGCAAGAATAAGGAATCAAGCGGTTTTACACCGAATAACCAGACTTCCCATAATGGATTCAAAAACGGTTCGTACAATGCAGTGTCTAAAGACATCACCTGGAAAATCGGAACCAACTATAATGGAGAGTCCGCAAAAAATCCTTATATAAAAGATGTGATCGCAGACGATCAGCGATATGTTCCCGGTTCGCTTTCTGTGAAGAAGTATACGATCAATAAAAACGGCTCCATCACAGAAGGAGACGCGCTTGATCCTTCCCGATACGAGGTGGAGGAACCGTCAGCCGACAATGACCATACATTGACCGTGCTGCTGAAAACAGATGACTCTACCCCGTATCTGATTGAATTTAAAACATCACTGAAAGGAAAGGTCATTCATCAGAGCCCGTATACAAACAAGGCCACATACCATAATGAAGGTCATACAGACCGGACTTTGACAGGCTCTGTCTCAGTCGCAAACGGCGGAAGCCTGATTTTTAAAGGCGGAAAGCAGAATGGCAGCTATATCGATTGGAACATCAATGTCAACGCCAGCCAATCGACGCTGGACGATGTCAAAGTCACTGACACCCCGGATGCAAATCAAATGTTGGATGGGGATTCTTTTAAAGTTTATCAAGCCAAATACGATGAAAACGGAGTGGTCAAAGACAGCAGCGGAAATCTTGTCGCGGGCGATGTTCAGCTTCAGAAAGACAAAGACTATACATTGGACATCACAACCGATCCTGCAACGGGTGAACAATCATTTACCCTGAAATTCATAGGAAGCTACAAACAGATTGACCGCGCCTATGTCATTCAATATCGCTCCTTGATTAACATAGCGGGCACGAGCGGCCATGTCGGCAACAAAGTGTCGATTTCCGGTACGAATGTTCAAGAGCAGACTCAGGAAAACGGCAGTTCCGTCTTTGTCGTGATTTCAAGCGGCGGCGGGTCCGGATCAGGGGAGAAAGGAAGCCTGACCATCTTTAAAACAGGAGAGGACAATAAACCTCTTCAGGGAGCCGATTTTCAATTGTGGTCCAAAGACAAAAAGCAGCTTCTGCGCACAGGAACGACAGATGCCGAAGGAAAGATGACGTTCGGTAATATCCGCTACGGCACTTACGTATTAAAAGAAGTAAAGGCGCCTGAGGGATACACCATCAGCGATACTTTTGCAAACGGAGTCACTGTGGAGATTGACAGCAACTCCTCCAGTGCCGGGGCGCTGTATAAAGTCGTGAATCAGAAAAACAAGGTGACGCTTATCAAAAAAGATGAACAAAACAACCCTTTAAAAGGAGCTATATTCAAGCTGGAGAAAAAATTCAGCAACGGCACTTTTACGACGATCAGGACGAATATTACAAGCGATGAAAACGGAAAAGTTGAAATAGAAGGTTTGCCGGCTGGCGATTATCGCCTGACTGAAACCAAGGCTCCGGCAGGATATATCGTAAATACAAAAGCAATTGAATTCTCAGTCACGAAGAATGACAAGAATCAAGTGCCTGATATTAATTTGGGCCAACTGATCAATTATAAAGGCAGTGTGCAGCTAACGAAGGAAGATGGGGAAGGCCATTCGTTAGCGGGAGCAGTATTCAAGCTTGTTGATCAGGAAGGAAAAACGGTTCAGGAAAATCTGGTCTCAGATCAGGACGGGAAAGTGAAGGTTTCTGGTCTCGCGCCTGGCCGCTACGCCTTCATCGAAACAAAAGCACCATCCGGATTTGTATTGAACAGCGAAAGAAAAGCGTTCACCATCTCCGAAGTGGCTGAAGGAAAGCCGAAAGCGGCGGATGCCGGTATTTTCGTCAACTACAAAGGCTCCGTTCTTTTGACGAAGGAAGATACGGAAGGACATGGACTTGAAGGAGCCGAATTTAAAATCGTTGATGAGGAAGGAAAAACGGTTCAAGACAATCTGGTCTCAGATCAAGATGGAAAGATCACGGCTTCAGATCTCGCACCTGGCCGCTACGCCTTTATCGAAACAAAAGCACCATCCGGATTTATGTTGAACAGCGAAAGAAAAGCGTTCACCATCTCCGAAGCGGCTGAAGGAAAGCCGGAAGCAGCTGATGCCGGTATCTTCGTCAACTACAAAGGCTCCGTTCTTTTGACGAAGGAAGATACGGAAGGACATGGACTTGAAGGAGCCGAATTTAAAATCGTTGATGAGGAAGGAAAAACGGTTCAAGACAATCTGGTCTCAGATCAAGATGGAAAGATCACGGCTTCAGATCTCGCACCTGGCCGCTACGCCTTCATTGAAACAAAAGCACCGTCCGGATTTGTGTTGAACAGCGAAAGAAAAGCGTTCACCATCTCCGAAGCGGCTGAAGGAAAACCGGAAGCGGTAGATGCCGGCGCAGCCGTCAATTACAAAGGCTCTGTTCGATTAACCAAAACAGATCAAGACGGAAACGGATTGGAAGGCGCTGTTTTCAAAATCATTGATGACAATGGAAACACGATCAAAGACGGACTTGTTTCTAAAAAAGACGGTACAATTGAGGTCGCCGATTTGGCTCCTGGCCGCTACCAATTTGTTGAAACACACGCACCAGACGGCTATCTTTTGCAAACCAGCCCTGTCGCTTTCACCATCACGGCGCAAGGTCAAGGAAAGCCGGAACAGGTTGAAGTGAAGGCCGTTAATGCGAAAAACAGCGTCGTGCTGACAAAAGTTGATCAGAATGATAAACAATCCGTTCTCCAAGGGGCGACGTTCAATCTGATTGACGGAAACGGCAAAGTGCTGTTAACCGGCTTGACCACCAATGACAAAGGACAGATTACAGTCCACGGTCTTAAACCGGGCGAATACCAGTTTGTCGAAACAAAAGCGCCTGAACATTACGAGTTGGATCAAACGCCAATTTCGTTCAAGATCAAAAATACCGATACGAAACCGGTTGAAATCATCGCCGCAAACAAATTGACGCCGGGCGCCGTAAAGCTGACAAAAGTCGATCGAAACGATAAGCACACCGTTTTGGAAGGTGCCGAATTCAAGCTTTTAGACGCCGATGGAAAGCCTGTGACAACAAACGCCTACGGCAAAGACCTGCCTTCAGTCTGGAAAACCGATAAGGACGGTCAACTTATGATCGAAGGCCTTGAGCCGGGCCGCTATCAATTGGTCGAAACAAAGGCGCCAGACGGCTATGAACTGGATGACACACCGCTAGTCTTTACGATTAAAAAAGGACAGTCAAAAGCGGCTGAAGTAACGGCTTTTAATACAAAAGTCAAAACGGAACCGGTCGATAAAAACACAGCGGGTGGCAACGACCCCCGTTCTGACAACGATGGTTCAGCAAGTCATATGAAAGCAGACAAAACGCTTCCGAAGACCGGGGATACAGACAACATGATCCAGATCATGACCGGCATTCTGCTGCTTCTGGCAGGAGGAGCATTGGCCCTGCACGCAAGAAAGAGACAAAGAAACACGCAATAGGCTTTGACAGCACCTGATCACCTGAAAAACTGATCAGGTGCTTTTTTAAGAACGAGTTGCGCCGCCAGAACCAGGATTGGCGGCTGAAAGGATTTTTCACATGCTGAAAAAAATGATGATTGCTCTGTTGATTCTTTCAGGGGGGATGCTCATCTGTTCGCCCTTCATTAAAGAAAGCATCATTGGCTATCTAAGCCATCAGCAAGATTGGCCGAGCGCGGAGCAGGCGCAAAAAAATAATGAAAAAGAAGCATTGTTTGACTTCGATGCGATTCAGCCGCCTTCTTTTTTGGAAACATTAAAAACGGGTATCGATCAAAAACCGAAAGCGGTCATCGGCCGAATCACGATCAAGAGCGTCGATATCCGTCTTCCGATATTAAAAGGCACAACCAATCAAAACCTCCTCTTCGGAGCGGCGACCATGCGACCCGATCAAAAAATGGGTGAGGGAAACTACCCATTGGCCGGCCATCATATAAGGCAGAAAAGCCTTCTGTTTGGACCTTTGCTTGATATAAAAAAGGGAGCTCGAATCGTGATCACCGATTTTAAAAAAGATTATATCTACTCTGTTACTTCCAAAAAAGTGATGTCGGAAATGGACGCAGCCGTAGTGTTTGAAACAAAGGAAAAGCAGATTACACTGATCACATGCGACAAAGCAGAAAGAACCGACAGACGCCTCGTTGTGAAAGGGACATTGGTACAAGTCGCTGATCATCAAACATAAGTACGGACGAATCATTAAAGCGGAGGATGACACCGGATTGGTCGCTTAAGGCTGCGCGAATCTATGTGGTCATACACCAAGGATGGGAAATAATCCTTGGTGTTTTTTTATTTGCGGTGATTCTACAATTCACAAAGAAGTGACAAAAACATCACTACAACATAACAAAAATAAAAAATGAGGGATTGATGCCTAAAAATAAAAGAGAAAATGTTGAAAACCGGTATTAATGCCTGATATTTCTCTGTTTAGGGCGAAAAAATAATGAAAATATAAAATAATTTTCTGAAATTTGTGTTGACTGAAAGCGCTTTTAAAATTATGATAATAACAGACATCACAAAAAGATCACAAAAACATAACTACAACATAACAATCTATCAAAAAGAATGAATGGATTAGCCTCAACCGTTAAAATGAAAACGATTCCAAAAGCTGGCGGCATCATTCTTCAGCTGTGTGATGTCGGAAGAGAACGTTTTATTCTTCCGTTAACTCAGGTATCTTCTTTTTCCAATAAGAAAGGATGTTTTAAAAAGAGGAGGGGATGACTTAGGCGATGAACAAGGTTTGAATTTGGTACTTAAATCTCGATTAAGGAATGAGTTATCGATACCTTTGCAAATAAACATGACAAACAAAGGCGGGAGAAATATATGAATGAACACGGAAATCAAAAGTCATTTTTGCGCACTATTATTATCGTCTCGACATTCGGCGGGCTGCTTTTCGGATATGACACCGGAGTTATCAATGGCGCTTTGCCATACATGGCCGAGCCGGATCAGCTTAATTTAACCGCACTTACCGAAGGGCTTGTGGCGAGCTCCCTCCTTTTAGGCGCTGCACTTGGCGCTGTGTTTGGAGGCAGGCTGTCTGACTATGTCGGCCGTCGTAAAAACATTATCTTTCTTGCCGTTCTTTTCTTTATCGCAACGCTCGGTTGTACACTTGCACCAAATGTAACTGTCATGATTCTCTCTCGTTTCTTTCTGGGGCTTGCTGTAGGGGGAGCGTCTGTCACGGTGCCGACTTATTTAGCGGAAATGTCTCCTTCAGAAAGAAGGGGGCGGATGGTAACCCAGAACGAATTAATGATCGTAAGCGGACAGCTTGCTGCCTTTACTTTTAATGCCATTCTCGGCACGACAATGGGTGACAGCTCTCATGTTTGGCGCTATATGCTGGCCATTGCTGCCGTTCCCGCAATCTTTTTGTTCTTCGGGATGTTAAGAATGCCTGAAAGCCCACGCTGGCTTGTTTCAAAGGGAAAAAATGAACTTGCCTTAAACGTTTTGAAAAAAATCCGTGATGACAAGCGCGCCAACTCAGAATTGGCAGAAATTGAAACCGCTATCACGAAAGAATCGGAGATCAAGAAGGCAACATATAAAGATCTTGCGGTTCCTTGGGTGCGCCGAATCGTATTCCTTGGAATCGGAATCGCCATCGTTCAGCAGGTTACGGGTGTAAACTCCATTATGTATTATGGAACCGAAATCCTTAAAAATTCAGGTTTTGAAACGAAAGCAGCACTTATCGGAAATATTGCAAACGGTGTCATTTCGGTTCTGGCAACATTTGTTGGGATTTGGCTGCTCGGCAAAGTCGGACGGCGGCCCATGCTCTTAACTGGTTTAGTAGGAACGACATCAGCGCTTCTGCTTATTGGAATCTTCTCAACTGTGCTTGAAGGCTCAACAGCTCTTCCGTATGTTGTGCTTGCTTTAACCGTAACGTTCCTCGCATTTCAACAGGGAGCTATTTCGCCGGTCACATGGCTGATGCTTTCAGAAATCTTCCCGTTGCGCCTGCGCGGTCTTGGAATGGGAGTTACCGTATTTTGTTTATGGATCGCCAATTTCTTTGTCGGACTCTTATTTCCGATTCTTCTTGATAAAATCGGGCTGTCTTCGACATTCTCATCTTTGTTGGACTGGGAATTCTCTCGATCACATTCGTGAAAAAATTCCTGCCGGAAACGAAGGGACTTACGCTTGAGCAGCTCGAACATAATTTCCGCAACTACCAGGATGAAAATGTACAAAACAGTGTGAAAGTTAGCGGATAACAGATCAAGTAAAACAATAGCAGGTGGAATGCAGGCGGGAGAAGATGTACTCCCGCCTATTTTTGTTCAATGTATATAAGCGATCAATAATAAGAGGCGAAAACTTAAAGAGCTGGCAGAACAGCTCCGTTCGCAAGTTGGAGGTACAATCCAGCTTTTGCGGCGTGCGCACAGTTGAAAACAGCTGCCGAAAAAGATGCTGCAAAATAAAAGCTTCATTAAATGCATTGATAAGATGTGCCGCTGCCTTTGATTAGAACGTGGAACATCGGTATAATAAAAGGGAACATTTTATGAGAATAAACATATAAATAAAAGCCAAGTTGAACTTAGAGCATGAAGACTCGGAGAAGGCATGTTTATTTTGAATAAAAAAATCAAAAAAGTATTGACTATCGAATTGAGTACATGATATATTATTATTCGTCGCTGATGACAGCGGAATGATTCTTCAGATTACAACAGTTGATGTTTTTCATCTGAAGGGTGTACAAATGAATTAAAATGTGTATAATAGATAAGGCCGAAACAAAAGCCATGATCCTTACACGAAAAAATAAAAAAACCTGTTGACTTTAACTGATTTTCATAGTATTATAGTTAAGTCGCTGATAAAGCGCCCGTAGCTCAATTGGATAGAGCGTTTGACTACGGATCAAAAGGTTAGGGGTTCGACTCCTCTCGGGCGCGCCATAACAATAATGCGGGTGTAGTTTAGTGGTAAAACCTCAGCCTTCCAAGCTGATGTCGTGAGTTCGATTCTCATCACCCGCTCCATTTTTTGAAAAATGATCTTTGAAAACTAAACAAGACAAAACGTACCTGTTAATTCATTTTTAAATAAATCGCACATGCGAAAAAGGGTATCAAACATATCAATGGAACGGAAAGATCAATGATACAACCGCCCTTAAACCGGGCAAATATCATATGCTCGCTTACGCCTCTTCTAAAGGAAAATCAAGCTATGTGCTGACAGAGGAGCCGTTTATCGTCGAATAATGGGAAGCCTTGTTGAGAGTCACTCAACAAGGCTTTTTTATGTTAAAATACGGATAATCAAACCCCCTCGCGTTCACAGGAGAAGCCCTTCTCTTTAAAACGCGAAAAAATCCAATCGGAGGATTTCGCTTATATGCTTTCATTTCTCGTATTATTCGGCTTATCCTTCATGTTCAAGGTCATGTTTTTTGTTCCTTTCTCATTTGTAACTACACAAGTTACATTATGTAATAATAATAGTTACACCTCTTTCATCTGTCAACCTTAAAGTTAAATAAAAAAACGGCAGGCTTGGAAACCTTTTGCCGCCTATCTCGTAGTATGATTCGTTACAGAAAGGAGGCAAGCAAATGAAAACAGAGAACAAACCAACCAGCATAAAACCGTTCTTCTCATTGATTCTCTCATCCAACGTCCCTAAACTCGCATTAGCAATCGGCTTAAGCACAAGCCTGATTACGACATTGGTGGGGCTGTCCATCCCGCTTTTAACGAGGGAAATGGTTGACGGCTTTTCCGCCCAATCGATCAACATCGCCTTAGCGGGAATCCTCGCGCTCGTTTTTATCATTCAAGCGATTTGCGACGGGTTTTCCACCTATTTTCTTGCCTATGCCGGGCAAAAAGTCGTCGCTTCCTTGCGTGAGCGGATGTGGTTTAAATTGCTGCGACTCCCCGTTCGGTACTTTGACGAAAAGACGAGCGGCGAAACCGTCAGCCGCGTTGTCAATGATACCGGCATCGTGGAAGACTTAATATCCGACCATTTTCCGCAATTCATTTCAGGGATTCGGTACTTATTTGACCATTGCGATTGTGCTGACTGCCGGAACTGCTTTTTTAATGTGGCTGGGAGAACAAATTACGTCCCATGGAGTTGGTAATGGAATATCGATTATCATCTTCGCCGGTATCGTTGCCGGTATTCCGCAGACGGTCAATCAGATCTACGCTCAGCAGTTTACAGACGCTGGAGATCAGTTGTTCTTGCAAATCTTAAAGGTTGTCATCATATTGGTTGCGATTGTGGCGATTGTCGTTGGCGTGATTTTTATCCAACAGGCAGTAAGAAAAATCTCAATTCAATATGCGAAAGGTTCAGGCCGTTCACCGGTTCCTGGCGGTCAGTCAACACACTTGCCGCTGAAGGTTAACCCGGCGGGTGTTATTCCGGTTATCTTTGCTGTTTCGTTTATCATTACACCGCGGACCGTGGCTTCATTCTTTGGTACCAACGATGTGACGAACTGGATCCAAAAAACGTTTGATTACACGCATCCGGTTGGAATGGCGATCTATGCAGCACTGATGATAGCAACTGCATTTCCGATAACTGTATATAGTCCTAGTTTTCTTCCTGCCCAACATACGGCGAGGAATACTAAAATCCCAGATACTGTGTTACTAAGAAAAAATACTTGTCCAATTCCATGAAAGACCCCGTCTATTAAATTGACTTCACCTGCTGTCTTTAGTTCCCAGTGTGTTAAATCCTGAGGTACCAGGGCAGAACTTAATCTAATCCCTTTTAATTTGTATGAAGCTAATAATATAAACCATGTCAGGATAACAAAGGGGAATGTAAGAATTGGAACTTCGGTTCTTTTCGTAAAATGCATCATGGCGGCTGTGAAGATGGCTGCTGCGGCTGCCCCAATTAAAGCGATAAGCCACATGTAAGGGCCAGTTAAGAATGATGCCAATGCCATTCCAGTTAACACAGAATTATATCCTAACAAACCCTGATTTATATTCTTTTCATCTGCCGCCCCCAATTTCCCTGCTAAGGTGCCGATAATAGCGGACAACAGAGCAATTATGCCTAAATAATAAGAAGAAACAGTGATGGCTATCAGAATTAGAAAGCCGGTCATTACATTCTCAATCAGGATGACTTGAGAGATGCCTTTGAGAGAAGCTGTTATTAAAGGGAAAAACACCCCCTCGCTTAATAAATGATGCTTGTTTTTTTGCATCATGTATCATCTCCTTCTTTTCAACTTAAATATCTACAGTATATCATATGTAAATTTTTAAATATATAAATTGACATATATGTAAGAAATGATATACTCATTTCAAATGGAAGCGGGGAATCAAGTATATTTTCAGTTTGAATAACAGGTGGCCAATCTTATCCTGTATTTGTGAAGGTAAATCCAATGGTTTCCAGCATGGTTTTTTGGCAGTTGTCTCTTTGCACAACAGGCAGGAAACACTTGATTTTTAGGCGCTGTCAGGTCGGAAATATGAATATGAAGAAGAGAAATTGTTTGGTTTCTATGAAGATGAAGAATGATCTTAATATAAAAACCCACTTATAGAGTGGGTTTTTATATATTGTGGGAATATCAAAACAGCCGGACCATAAAGCACACTCTTTTCTTGTTGATGCAAAGAGCCCTCCGATCTTATTCTAACAGTGATGCATGCCATCCTCTCTCTTATAAGCCCTCGATCGATTAGTATCTGTCAGCTCCATGTGTCGCCACACTTCCACCTCAGACCTATCAGCCTGATCATCTTTCAGGGATCTTACTTCCTTAACGGAATGGGAAATCTCATCTTGAGGGGGGCTTCATGCTTAGATGCTTTCAGCACTTATCCCGTCCGCACATAGCTACCCCGGGGATAACAGGCTTATCTCCCCCAAGAGTCCACATCGACTGGGAGGTTTGGCACCTCGATGTCGGCTCATCGCATCCTGGGGCTGTAGTCGGTCCCAAGGGTTGGGCTGTTCGCCCATTAAAGCGGTACGCGAGCTGGGTTCAGAACGTCGTGGGACAGTTCGGTCCCTATCCGTCGCGGGCGTAGGAAATTTGAGAGGAGCTGTCCTTAGTACGAGAGGACCGGGATGGACGCACCGCTGGTGTACCAGTTGTTCTGCCAAGGGCATCGCTGGGTAGCTATGTGCGGACGGGATAAGTGCTGAAAGCATCTAAGCATGAAGCCCCCCTCAAGATGAGATTTCCCATTCCGTTAAGGAAGTAAGATCCCTGAAAGATGATCAGGTTGATAGGTCTGAGGTGGAAGTGTGGCTACACATGGAGCTGACAGATACTAATCGATCGAGGGCTTAACCAAATGAATGTCTTACGACACCGTTATCTAGTTTTGAGAGAACACCTCTCAAATAAGGTTTGGTGGCGATAGCGAAGAGGTCACACCCGTTCCCATGCCGAACACGGAAGTTAAGCTCTTCAGCGCCGATGGTAGTTGGGGGCTTCCCCCTGTGAGAGTAGGACGCCGCCAAGCCGAACTTCATATTATCGCGGGGTGGAGCAGTTCGGTAGCTCGTCGGGCTCATAACCCGAAGGTCGCAGGTTCAAATCCTGCCCCCGCAACCAAATTTAAATTAACAGCCAAAATGTTAAACATAACGAAATGGTCCGGTAGTTCAGTTGGTTAGAATGCCTGCCTGTCACGCAGGAGGTCGCGGGTTCGAGTCCCGTCCGGACCGCCATGTTGTACACAAACGAAATCGAGATATTTCGTTTTTTTTTATGTCTTCTTTCCCATCATTTTTAAAGCTTGGCTCTGCCAAGCTTTCTTTATTGCAGTAAATTCGATAAACTAGTGATAGTATTTGATTTGCCGCTTTTAACAGCAAAGGAGCATGTTATCTTATGGATGAATTTGAGCTGATTCACAAGATTGCGCCCCGTTCGCTTTCTCATCAGGAAATCGAAATCGGCATTGGAGATGATGCCGCTGTTTACCATTCAAAGAACGGATATCAGGAGATTGTTTGCCTCGATACCATGGTCGACGGTGTCCATTTTCTTTCCTCGCATTCAACACCGGCTGAAATCGGCTATAAAGCATTGGCTGTGAATATAAGTGATGTTGCTGCTATGGGAGGCTTTCCGAAATTTTATCTCGTTTCAATCGCCGTCCCTTCCGGATGGAACGACGCGGATATTGAGGCGATGTATGAAGAAATGAACCAGCTGGCGAAACTATACCAAATGGATTTAATCGGCGGTGACACCGTAGCGACGAACGGACAAATGGTGATAACCGTAACGGTGATCGGTGAGATCAAAAAGGGCACAGCCTGCCTCAGAAGCCACGCTCAGCCGGGGGATGTCGTCTTTGTAACAGGGGAACTCGGTTCATCAGCGGCCGGGCTGTCCTTTTTATTAGAGAAAATACCGGTCAAAGATGAGCGGCAGGCGCAATATTTTATTGCACGTCATAAAAGGCCGACACCGAAAGTCGAAGCCGGTTTAATTTGTTCGCGCTATCAACATGTGGCGCTTAATGATATCAGCGACGGACTTGCCAGCGAGCTCAATGAAATTGCTGAAGCAAGCCGTGTTTCAATTGACATATATCAAGATTTAATCCCTGTACATTCAGATTTACATACACTGCACAACGGATGGGAAGAGTGGGTCTTGTTCGGCGGCGAAGACTACGAACTTGTCGGTACGATTTCAAGCGATCAGTGGGAGCATTTTTATGAAGAATGCTCTAAGCATCGGATCCCGGTTTGTCAAATCGGGCGCATTCGTCAATCCGGGGATGCCCAAGTTTTCTATCACAGCGGACAAGATTGCGTACTCCTTGAGAAAAAAGGATATAATCATTTTAAATAAGACAGGTGACATAAAGGTGAAAACAGTAGAATGGAAAACGACAGAACCTGAACAGACAAAAGACATTGCCAGATTGACTGCAAGATACGTTCAGCCTGGCGATGTCATGACATTAGAAGGCGATCTTGGAGCCGGGAAAACGACTTTTACGAAAGGGTTTGCGGAAGGACTCGGCATCCAGCGGGTTGTCAGCAGCCCGACCTTCACCATCATAAAAGAATACCGCGACGGCGCTCTTCCCCTGTATCATATGGATGTTTACAGAGTTGAAGATGAGGCCGAAGATCTCGGACTAGATGAGTACTTTGAAGGAGACGGCGTCTGCCTAGTGGAGTGGGCCCATCTGATTGAGGAGCAGCTTCCGAAAGAACGGCTTGACATCGTCATCAAACGGATAGGTGATGATGAGAGAAAACTGACCTTTTCTCCAAGAGGCGCCAGATACGAAAATCTTTGCAAGGAGATAAGCGAACATGACGATACTTGCGATTGATACATCCAATTTAACGCTTGGTGTTGCCTTAACAAGGGATGGAAAGGTGATGGCCGAGCATATTTCCCATTTGAAAAAAAATCATTCGGTCAGGGCAATGCCGGCGATTGATGAGCTGTTGAAGGAATGCGGACTTGAGCCAGGGAACTTGAGCAAAATTGTCGTTGCCAAAGGACCTGGATCTTATACAGGCGTCCGGATTGGCGTCACGATAGCCAAAACGCTTGCCTGGTCGTTAAATATTCCGGTTGCAGCTGTTTCCAGCCTTGAGGTGCTGGCTGCGGGCGGCCGTTTTTTCTCCGGACTGATTTGTCCATTGTTTGACGCAAGACGCGGACAGGTTTATACAGGGCTGTATCAATATGATCAAAACTGTGTATTGCGGGCTTTAAAAGAAGATCAAAATATCCTGCTTGAAGATTGGCTTAAACAGCTGAAAGACATGGAGCAGCAAGTCCTGTTCCTGGGCCATGATACGGACATCCACAAAGATTTGATTAAGCAGATAATGGGCGACCAAGCGGTGATTGCAGGGCCTGCCCTGCAGCTTCCGCGTCCTTCTGAGCTGGCATTGATCGGAGAGCTTAAAGAGCCTGAACCTGTACACGGCCTTGTTCCAAACTATATTCGGCTGGCCGAAGCGGAAGCTGTTTGGCTGGAAAAACAAAAATAAACGGGTGAAGCCATGAATACACAAATGGTCATACGTGAAATGACGCCAAAAGACGTGGATCAAGTGTTTGAAATTGAAAGGCGCTCTTTTTCATCACCGTGGAAAAAAGAGTCTTTTCACCATGAGCTTGATCACAATATGTATGCACATTACCTTGTTCTTGAAATCGAAGAACAAGTCATTGGCTACTGCGGCATCTGGATCGTGATGGATGATGCACAGATTACGAATATTGCCGTTTCACCTGAACACAGGGGCCGCCGTTTTGGCGAGGCTCTGTTAAAAGCCGCCATGAAGCTGTGCCGGATGAAAAAGGCGGAGCAGCTTTCATTAGAGGTGAGGGTATCGAATCATATTGCGCAAAGCTTGTACCAAAAACTCGGTTTTCAGCCGGGAGGCATTCGCAAAAATTACTATACTGATAATGGAGAAGATGCGTTGATCATGTGGGTGAGACTAAATGAATCATAAAAAAGATCTGTATGTATTGGGAATTGAGACAAGCTGTGATGAAACCGCCGCAGCGATTGTGAAAAATGGAACAGAGATTGTCGCTAATGTTGTCGCATCGCAAATTGAAAGCCACAAGCGGTTTGGGGGCGTTGTTCCGGAAATCGCGTCCCGTCATCATGTGGAGCAAATCACGATTGTGCTGGAGGAAACTCTTTCACAGGCGGGAATGGATTTTGATGACATTGATGCGATTGCGGTAACGGAAGGACCCGGTCTTGTCGGCGCACTATTAATCGGGGTAAATGCGGCAAAAGCGCTGAGCTTCGCCCGCAACATTCCGTTGGTAGGTGTTCACCATATTGCCGGTCATATATATGCGAACCGTCTTGTTCAGGAAATGGATTTTCCGGCGCTTGCACTCGTCGTCTCCGGAGGGCATACAGAACTCGTGTATATGAAGGAACACGGATCGTTTGAAGTCATAGGAGAAACGCTTGATGATGCGGCGGGTGAAGCCTATGATAAGGTAGCGAGAACAATGGGGCTGCCATATCCGGGAGGTCCGCATATAGACAAGCTCGCACATCAGGGTGATGCAAACGTGCCATTGCCGCGTGCATGGCTTGAAGAGGGCTCATATCATTTCAGCTTCAGCGGACTTAAATCAGCGGTTATCAACACGCTTCACAATGCTTCGCAAAAAGGTGAAACCATATCGCCGGAGGATTTATCCGCAAGCTTTCAAGAAAGCGTCATTGATGTGCTCGTAACCAAAACGGAACGTGCGGCAAAGGCTTATGGCGTCAAACAGGTTTTGCTGGCCGGAGGGGTTGCGGCAAACAAAGGGCTTAGAACGGCGCTTGAACAGACATTCAGCAACCATCCGGAGATTGAGCTTCTGATTCCGCCTCTTTCGCTATGCACAGATAATGCAGCGATGATCGCCGCGGCAGGAACCGTCGCTTTTGAAAAAGGAATCAGGGGAAGATATGATATGAATGGCAACCCCGGCCTTGAGCTGACTTCTTATCAAAACCTCACGTAAGTGGGGTTTTTTTACGCGGTAAAAGTTATTAACAAATTATTAACACACATCCACAGCCTTGTGTATAATTTAATAAAGCCTATTTTATAGACCTTTTTTACTTGTTGATAATGTGTATAAACATTATGTTTTTTGTGGATATTGTGGGTAAAACGTTTTCTTTCTTAATAACAAAGGTTTTCTTTTGTGGACAAAAAACCGCTTCATAATATGAAGCGGTCTGCTTTTCATTTATTCATTTGTAGAAAGTGCTTCCCATTCCGATAACAGCTGTTCAAGCTCGAGGTTGAGCTTTTCGTTTTCGGAGTGGATATCCTGAACTTTTTCATGGTCTTGAAAGACATCCGGTTCACAAAGAAGTTCTTCATTTTTTTCGATTTGCCCTTCGATACCCGTAATTCTTGTTTCGATTTCTTCAATGCGGCGCTGTCGCTGTCGTTCTTTTCTTTTCCATTCCTTTTCTTCTTCATAGCTGCGTTTCGC
Source organism: Bacillus sp. NSP9.1 (assembly GCF_000465465.2). NCBI lineage: Bacteria > Bacillati > Bacillota > Bacilli > Caryophanales > Bacillaceae > Bacillus > Bacillus sp. NSP9.1. The sequence continues at coordinate 3,961,573 of NZ_CP048273.1, read as the reverse complement.
GCCCGCTTTTTCAGAAGCTGTTTTCTTGGGCTCATCTGCTTTTTGTTTTTCCAGCTGTTCGAGCTCAAGCTGCTGTGCTTTTTTTTCTGTGTAGTAATCGTAGTCTCCCAGATACTCCTCGATTTTTTCAGGGGAGAGCTCAAATACTTTCGTAGCGATTCTATTGATAAAATAGCGGTCATGAGACACGAATAATATCGTTCCCGGATAATCGATCAAAGCGTTTTCCAATACTTCTTTGCTGTCTAAATCAAGATGGTTTGTCGGTTCATCAAGAATAAGAAAATTGGCTTTTTGGAGCATCAGCTTGGCGAGAGCGAGCCGCGCTTTTTCCCCGCCGCTTAAAGCGTGTACCGGCTTTAACACATCGTCTCCGGAGAATAGAAAGTTGCCGAGACAAGTTCGAATGTCTTTCTCATTCATCTCGGGATAGTCGTCCCAAAGCTCGTCGAGCACGCGTTTTGACGATGTCAGTTCAGCCTGTTCCTGATCGTAGTAGCCGATTGTGACATGCGAGCCTGTCGCAATCGCTCCCGATACAGGCTTCAGTTTATCTACCAGCGTTTTAAGCAGAGTCGATTTGCCGATTCCGTTTGGTCCGACGAGCGCCACACTTTCACCGCGGGTAATGTGGAAATCGAGCGAGCGGAGAAGCGGGGGCTGATCCTGATAGCTGACGGTTAAATCCTGAACCCGCAGCACATCGTTTCCGCTTTGCCTTGAAATGTCAAAGCGAAAGGACGCCGACTTTTCATCACCCAGCGGTTTATCCATGACTTCCATCCGTTCAAGCTGCTTTCTTCTGCTCTGTGCGCGCTTTGTCGTTGAAGCCCTGGCTAAATTGCGGTCGACGAAGTCCTGCAGCTTGGCGATTTCATCCTGCTGTTTTTCATACAGCTTCGTTTCTTTTTCAAGATGCTCTGCCTTCAATTTAAGATAAGAGCTGTAGTTTCCGATATATTTTTTGCTCTGGGAGCGGGAAATCTCGTAAACTTGTGTGACAACTTTATCGAGAAAGTATCTGTCATGGGACACGATTAAAATCGCTCCGCTGTAGTTTTGCAAATATTGTTCAAGCCATGTCAGCGTGTCGATGTCCAAGTGGTTCGTCGGCTCATCGAGAATGAGGAGATCGGGCTTTGTCAAAAGCATTTTACCGAGAGCGAGCCGCGTTTTCTGTCCTCCGCTCAAGTCCTGAACGCGGGCGTTATCATCAAACCCGGCAAAACCAAGTCCGTGCATGATGGATCTGACTTCGGCTTCATATTGGTAGCCGCCCTTGTCTTTAAACTCCTGCTGCAGCCTGTCATAAGTTTTCATTAAAGAGTTCAGCTTGCCCGGATCAGCATGCGCCATTTGCTCTTCGATCGAACGCATCTCTTGTTCCATTTTCTTGAGAAATTCAAATACCGACAGCAGTTCTTCCTTAATCGTCAGCTTTGAATCAAGCCCTGAGTGCTGGTCCAGGTAGCCCATCGTTAAATCTTTCGGCTTGATGATTTCACCTTTTTCATATGACAGCTTTCCTGCGATGATTTTTAAGAAAGTCGATTTTCCGGCTCCGTTGCGTCCGACGATCGCAATCCTGTCCTTTGATCTGACTTCCAGCTTTATATTCGTTAAAATAGTATCAGCCCCAAACGATTTTGCGAGCTGATTGACTTGCAAGATCATCATGATATTTCACCTCTTGTCTGCTATTTTAAGTGTAGCCTATCAACCGGCAGTCAGCAAACAATTAAGTGAAGTCTGGAAGATTTTAACCAAAAGAAAAAGACAGAACGAAAAAAATAGTGTATGATCGTTATAAGGAGAGTTTTGATCATGAATGAATTTACACATTTTAATGAACAGGGCAGAGCGAGGATGGTTGACATCAGTGAAAAGGAAGCTACAGTCCGCACCGCAGTAGCCGTCTCAAGTGTGTCCATGAATAAAGAAGTACATGAAAAAATCAACAACCGGGAAATCGGGAAAGGCGATGTGCTGGCAGTGGCTCAGGTTGCCGGAATCATGGCGGCAAAACAAACTTCCGCCATCATCCCGATGTGCCACCCGATCGCGCTCAAGGGAGTTGATATTGCCTTTCGGTGGGAGGAAAAAGAACAGAAAAGCGTGCTGCATATTCAATCTAGAGTCAAGACGAGAGGGAGTACAGGTGTGGAAATGGAAGCGTTAACTTCCGCCTCCGTCTGTGCGTTGACCGTCTATGACATGTGCAAAGCGGCGGATAAGGGAATGGTGATAGGACCGACATGTCTTCTCGAAAAGACTGGCGGGAAAAACGGTGACTACAAAAGGGAAAAAGCTGATGTAAACATGGAGGATCGTCTATGAACATGGATCATTCAAAAATTCCGCAAGCGACAGCAAAACGGCTGCCGTTATATTATCGTTTTCTAAAAAACCTTCATGCATCCGGAAAACAGCGTGTATCATCCGCTGAGCTGAGCGATGCCGTCAAGGTCGATTCCGCTACCATACGCAGGGATTTTTCCTACTTTGGCGCCCTCGGCAAAAAAGGTTACGGCTACAATGTCAATTATCTGTTGTCCTTTTTCAGAAAGACGCTTGATCAGGATGAAATGACAAACGTAACACTCATCGGTGTGGGGAATTTAGGGACAGCCTTTCTCCATTACAATTTCATCAAAAACAACAATACGAAAATTGCCATGGCTTTTGACATCAATGAGAATAAAATCGGCACCGAGGTGGGCGGCGTTCCGGTCTATGACTTAAACGCCCTTGAAGAACATATGACGGATGACATTCCCGTCGCCATCTTGACGGTTCCGGCCCAAGCCGCGCAATCCATCACAGACAGGCTGGTCGCGCTGGGCATTAAAGGGATTTTAAATTTTACGCCGGCTCGTTTGAATGTGCCGGACCACATTCGAATTCATCATATAGATTTGGCGGTTGAACTGCAGTCACTCGTGTATTTTCTGAAGCATTATTCAATGAATGACAAGTGAAAAACGGGAAGCTTAAAAGTAAAGGAAAGGGGGCAGGCATTGATGCCAATCGGTCCTGGAAGCTTTATTTTAATCGTCGTGGTGGCGCTTTTAGTATTCGGCCCGAAAAAACTTCCGGAGCTTGGAAGAGCGGCCGGAAATACGCTGCGGGAATTTAAAAATGCGACAAAAGGGTTGGCTGACGACGATACGGATAAAAAGAAGGAAGATCAGTAAGATAGGATGACATTTATGAAGGGAAAAGAAATGTCGCTGGTAGAACATATTACAGAACTTCGAAGACGACTCATGATGATTTTTTTCTTTTTTGTTCGTTTTTGTTGCAGCAGGCTTTTTTTTGGCAAAGCCGCTGATCATTTATCTGCAGCAGACGGATGAAGCAAAGCTGCTCACGCTTAACGCGTTTAAGCTGACTGACCCTTTGTTTGTGTATGTGCAGTTTGCTTTCATCATCGGCGCTGTCTTGACTTCGCCGCTTCTTTTATATCATCTGTGGGCTTTTGTCAGCCCCGGGCTGTATCAAAAAGAGCGTAAAGTGACGCTCAGCTATATTCCGGTATCGATCATACTTTTTTTAGGCGGCATTGCCTTTTCTTACTTTATTTTATTTCCGTTTGTCGTCGATTTTATGACGAGGATCTCCGATGATTTGAACGTCAATCAGGTCATCGGAATTCATGAATATTTTCAGTTTTTGCTGCAATTAACGCTTCCTTTTGGCTTATTGTTTCAGATGCCTGTCGTGATCATGTTTATCACGAGGCTCGGTTTGGTGACGCCCATGTTTTTGTCCAGAATCAGAAAGTACGCCTATTTTATTTTGTTTGTTATCGCGGCGCTCATCACACCGCCTGAAGTATTGTCTCATTTAATGGTTTCTGTGCCTTTATTGCTGCTTTATGAGCTCAGTATCGTGATTTCAAGAATCTCTTACAGACAGGCGCAAAAAACGATCATCCAGGAGGAAAACCAGGCGTTTTTGAAAGACCAGAGCAAATAAAGAGCCATTCCCGCGGAAAGGGAATGGCTCATCTTTTTCGAAAGGGCTCTTTATTTTTTTCGCTTCATTCTGCCCGACAAGGCGAACATTTTGAAGGAAATACTGATATTATAGGCGGCGAAAAGCATCAACAGAATGGTGTAAAAAGACCATATGCCTCCCGGTGAGGTGGATGCCAGGTAAGTAAACAGCACGCCTGTCAATAAATAAATGAACCCCCAAAACACAGGGCTTCTCATCATAAAAATCCTCCAATAATCAATTGCATTTTCTCGAGCCGTTCCAAATATTCTTCAATAGGCCCTTGGAAAGTCTGAATCAATACAACGAGCGTATTCATGGCGACATGGGCGAAAATCGGAACGATAATCCGGTTTGTTCTGACGTATAAAAAGGCGAACGTAAATCCCATTGCCGCATAAATGAGCAGGTGTGAGAAATCCATATGGACAACCGAGAAAAGCACTGAACTGAACAGAGCGGCAATGAAGAAATTCGTTTTTTCGTAAATAGCGCCGAAAATGATCTTTCTGAAAATGATTTCTTCGAGAATCGGACCGAATACGGAAGAGACGAATATCATCAGCGGTATTGTGTTAATGAGCTGCATAATGTGCTGCGTATTTTCCGATTCCGGTTTGACTCCAAGCAGGTTCATTTCGATTGAAGCGGCAATCGACTGGGCAAACAGAGCGAGGAATACGCCGCCTACCGCCCAGGCAATAGATGCGCCGGCAGATGCTTTCTTGCCGTTGCGAAGCGTCGTTTTCGGCGCCGTCCTCAAGATCAACAGCACGATGACAAGACAGAGCGAAAAGGCGATGATCAGCCAAATACCTGAAAGTGTAAGCTCCGCTTGAGCGGGTTCCATGCCTCTTCCCACTCCGAAAAAGTACAAGAGGGGAATGCCGACAACAGATGACAGATGCATGAGGACATATGTCAAAATAATAAACCAGTATTGTTTTTTCAAGCCGTATGTACTCCTTTTCTAAAATCTAAACAGGCTATGTTTATTGTAACACACCTTTTTGAAATTATAGGTCGCTGAAGGTATCACGGGAAAAATGTAAGCGTAAAAAATTTTCACCTTATCACTTGAAATTAGCTGGGAGATTCTTTATTATAAGAATTGTGTTAGCACTCAACAGATGCGAGTGCTAAAATTACATATGAAAATATTGAGGAGGTTGTTTCATTGTTAAAGCCATTAGGTGATCGCGTTGTCATTGAGCTCGTTGAGTCTGAAGAAAAAACTGCTAGCGGAATCGTACTTCCTGACTCCGCAAAAGAAAAACCCCAAGAGGGTAAAGTGGTTGCTGCCGGTTCAGGCCGTGTATTAGAGAGCGGAGAGCGCGTGGCATTAGAAGTTAAAACAGGCGACCGCATCATCTTCTCAAAATATGCAGGTACCGAAGTGAAATATGAAGGTACTGACTACTTAATCTTACGTGAAAGCGACATTTTAGCTGTCATCGGCTAAGTCTTAAATAAACATTACACAATATTATAGGAGGTTCGGATAACATGGCAAAAGATATTAAGTTTAGCGAAGAAGCCCGCCGTTCAATGCTGCGCGGTGTCGATGCATTGGCGGATGCTGTAAAGGTAACGTTGGGACCTAAAGGACGCAACGTCGTTCTTGAGAAAAAATTCGGTTCTCCATTAATCACAAACGACGGTGTAACGATCGCGAAAGAAATCGAGCTTGAAGATGCTTTCGAAAACATGGGTGCGAAGCTTGTTGCTGAAGTTGCCAGCAAAACGAACGATGTTGCCGGTGACGGTACAACGACAGCGACAGTTCTTGCCCAAGCGATGATTCGCGAAGGTCTTAAAAACGTAACAGCCGGTGCAAATCCTGTAGGCGTCCGTAAAGGAATCGAGCAGGCTGTGGCTGTAGCGGTTGAAAGCCTGAAAGAAATCTCTAAGCCAATCCAAGGCAAAGAGTCCATCTCACAGGTTGCTGCGATTTCAGCGGCTGATGAGGAAGTCGGTAGCCTGATCGCAGAAGCGATGGAACGCGTCGGCAACGACGGTGTCATCACAATCGAAGAATCCAAAGGCTTCACGACTGAGCTTGAAGTGGTTGAAGGTATGCAGTTTGACCGCGGATATGCGTCTCCTTACATGGTGACTGACTCTGATAAGATGGAAGCGGTTCTTGAAAATCCGTACATCTTAGTGACAGATAAGAAAATCACAAACATCCAAGAAATCCTGCCGGTGCTTGAGCAAGTCGTGCAACAAGGCAAACCTATGCTTCTGATCGCTGAAGATGTAGAAGGTGAAGCACTTGCGACACTCGTTCTCAACAAACTTCGCGGAACGTTCAATGCAGTGGCTGTAAAAGCTCCTGGATTCGGTGACCGCCGCAAAGCGATGCTTGAAGATATCGCGATCCTGACAGGTGCGCAAGTGATCACAGAAGATTTAGGCCTAGACCTGAAATCAACTGAAATCACACAATTGGGACGCGCTTCTAAAGTCGTTGTCACAAAAGAAAACACAACGATCGTTGAAGGCGCAGGAGACACGGAACAAATCGCGGCCCGCGTCAACCAAATCCGCGCTCAAGTTGAAGAAACAACTTCTGAGTTCGATAAAGAAAAATTACAAGAGCGACTTGCTAAACTTGCAGGCGGCGTAGCTGTCATCAAAGTCGGCGCTGCGACTGAAACTGAACTGAAAGAACGCAAGCTTCGTATTGAAGACGCCCTGAACTCTACACGCGCTGCGGTAGAAGAAGGAATCGTATCCGGCGGAGGTACAGCTCTTGTCAATGTGTACAATAAAGTTGCCGCACTTGATGCAGAAGGCGACAAACTGACTGGAATCAACATCGTTCTTCGCGCCCTTGAAGAACCAATCCGTCAAATCGCGCACAACGCCGGTCTTGAAGGATCTGTCATCGTTGAACGCCTGAAAAATGAAGAAATCGGTGTCGGCTACAACGCTGCAACAGGCGAATGGGTGAACATGATCGACAAAGGTATCGTTGACCCTACAAAAGTGACGCGCTCAGCTCTGCAAAACGCAGCATCTGTTGCGGCCATGTTCCTGACAACTGAAGCAGTTGTTGCCGATAAGCCTGAAGAAAACAAAGGCGGCGGCGCAGGAATGCCTGACATGGGCGGAATGGGTGGCATGGGCGGCATGATGTAAACTAATGGCTAAAACCCTTGGCCTACCAAGGGTTCAGCCGTTTTCATCACCCTCCCTAACCGGAAAAATAACATTTTAATAACATTTCTTCACGAAATACCGATATTGAGGATGTTTCCGAAAGTCTCCTGAACTTTCTGTGAAGCATCCTTTTTCATTTTTTCTGTGACATGTGTATAAATTCTCATCGTGGTTTTCATGTCATCATGTCCCACCTTTTCCATAAGCGTTGGCAAGTCTACCCTGCTTCCGTTAACGGTTCATAGCCTGAAGGACGATCTCAACGAAGATGTCTTGAAAAATATTTGTATCTTTAAAACTTAGTCTATTCCAACCTGATTGTGAAATGATGGGGAACCGGATCATTGATGTTTAATCCTAGAAACCCTCTGTAGGTCCATAATATAGTAAATATCTTTCTCGAGCCGTCTTTATGAACGTATACCATACAGGTACCCGATAAACATCATTTTGAATATAATCAATGGATCGAGAGAAGGGCGGCTATTATTTTTACTATAATATAGCTTAACTTGTTCAATGATGAAGGAAAAATCGATGTACTTGTCAATTTTACGGAGCAGGTGATCTTCTTTCACAAGTTAGACAAGCAGTACAAATTCGCCTTCGTTTTGAGAAGAATTTCTGGTGTAGAACATTAGCAAAACACCATTCTTAAACCATCCTTTTCTTTATTATTAAATGAAAAAATGGATGGTTTAAGGAAAAAATAAAGACTGTCGAGATTTTCTCGACAGTCTTTGCCTCTCTTAGAGGAGCCATGTTCTATGTTTACAAGACTTAGTTGATATATTACATCCTTACACCATGACTAAACGAAAATTTGCGAATTACATCATAATACTATCCAGATTCATTAACAACCGCAAGATTTTCTGACAACAAGGGAAGAAGGAAGTTGAATATGTCGGTTATATTTTGGATTGTTTATTTTATTCATGAGTAAGTCAAAAGCCGTTTTTCCAATAATATCTGGAGACACACTGATATTAGTGATGGGCGGATCCAGGATTTTCGCTGAATCGAAGTCTCCGAAGCCTATGATGGCAATATCTTCACCGATTTTCAAACCTAACTTTTTACAAGCGGCTACGGCGCCGATCGTCATCAAATCAGACAGGATAAAGAGTGCTGTCAAATTCTCCTGTTCTTTTAAAAGAGAGATTACGGCTTTTTCCCCTCCTTCCACAGTAGCAAATCCTTTGGCTAAGTAATCTTCGTTGTAAGAAATATTGTATTCACTTAAAGCAGCCTTATATCCTTCCACCCTGTTGATGGTAGGTGAAATATCCGGCACTGCATAGATTACACCTATCCTCTCATGCCCATGGTTAATCAGATGGAGGGTGGCATCGTATCCCGCTTGATAGTCATCAGCTGTAACCCATGGTAGGGAAGTCAGCTTGGGATCATGCCGGCTTAGCAGGACTATTGGAAAGTTTTTATCGATATATGGCTGCAAGTAGTCATTATGCGTTGAAGTTGGGGAGAGAATGATTCCATCTACCATATTGGAATGTAGTAAGTTGACCGTCTCTCTCTCATAATCGCTATCCTCATTCGTATTTATAAATAGTAAGCTGTAACCCAACTCACGTGCTCTATTACCTATCCCGTTAATATATCCAGTGACGTAAGAATCGGGAAAGCTGGGGACAATCAATCCAGCCGTTTTCGTTCGTTGTTGCCTGAGATTTTTTGCCGAGAAGTGTGGGACGTAATGATATTTATTAATGACCTCTGTAATTTTTCTGTATTTCTCCTCAGAGATATGTTTTGTGCCATTAATGACATGAGATACGGTAGCTACAGATACCCCGCATTCTTCGGCGATCCTTTTCATTGTAATCTTCATAGAATCCCCCCTCTAAAAAGTTAAACGTTTACATAACAGTACTTTTATTTTACTATTGATAAATGTTGAAAACAACTTTTTCCTTCTAATTTGTGCGAATAGAACATTCATTGTAAAAAAATTCAGCATATTATCTTGACACTTAATGGGATAGAATTTATATTAGGTGTATAATTGGTTAAACGTTTTACCAAATGATAAAGAAAAGCTAATTGGGGGATGAGAGTAAATGAAATTTGAAAATCGTGTAGCATTTTTAACAGGGGCAGCTTCGGAAAAGGGGATTGGCAGAGAAATTGCAAGGCAGCTGAGTGCTAGAGGTGCTACCGTTGTTTTGGCTGACATTAATGAAAGCGGTTTAAAAAATGCTTCTGAAGAAATTCAGAAGCTTGGTGGTGAAGTACATACGGTGAAGCTTGATGTTACAAATAGAACGGAAGTAGATCATACTGTCAAAGAAGTTGTGAATAAATACGGTAAAATTGATATTTTAGTAAACAACGCTGGAATCACTAGACCTACCAGAGTTATGGACATTTCCGAAGAGGAGTGGGATCTCATTTTTAATATAAATATGAAAGGTGTCTTTTTCCTGACGCAGGCGGTTCTTCCATATATGAAAGAAGCTAATTATGGACGTATTGTAAACTTGGGCTCAGTTTCCGGCAAAAGAGGAGGAGGAATTTTTGGTGGTTCCCATTATTCTGCGGCTAAAGCTGGAGTAACAGGTTTTTCCAAAGCGGTTGCTAGAGAAATGGCTTCTTTTGGAATCACTTGCAATACAGTTGAACCGGGGTTAATTGGCACAGAAATTACCGGAGGTCTTTTAACTGATGATAAAAAAGCTGTATTAAAAGCAGATATTCCGGTTGGAAGAATAGGTAAAGTCGAGGATGTCGCCTATGCCATTGCTTTTCTAGCCTCAGAGGGGGCGAGCTATATTACTGGCGAAGAGATTGATATCAATGGCGGTTCCCACATCGATTAAATGGACGTACGAGACATCTAATTCATAAGCTCTAAATAGTTTATATGAAGGTAATGGGGAGGATTTCCTCATTACCTGACTGGACAGCGAAAAGGAGGAGAATGTTCGATGAAAATTGGAATCAGCACATATGCTTTCCGTTGGTCATGGCAGCCAGAGGAAGCGTCCTTGGATTTATTTGATATGTTACAAAAGACAAGAGAGTTTGAGGGGGAAGTATTCCAAATTTGCGATTATCCAGGAATTGAAAAAATGGATAAAGAGGAATTATTAACATTAAGAGAAACAGCAGATGAATTAGGGATTGAATTAGAGCTTGGCACGCAAGGGATTCATCCAGACCACCTCAGAAAATACTTAGAGATCGCACATGTATTAAACTCAAAAGTACTGCGTTCCATGGTTCATGGAAATGGGCATCAACCGGACAACAATGAAGCTGTCAAATGGCTTAAGGAAATATCTTCAGATTTTGAACATGTTGGCGTGAAGTTGGCATTGGAAACATATGAACCAGTAAAAACCGCCGACTTGATCCAAATTGTCAAAGCTGTAAACCATTCAAATATCGGAATTTGTCTTGACCCTGGCAATTCAATTTCCGAATTGGAATTTCCAGACGATGTTATACGAAATACGGCACCTTTTGTAACGAATGTCCATTTTAAGGATTTTATATTTAGGCGAAGAGAAGGTAGCATAGGCTTTTATCTGACAGGTGCTCCAGTAGGAGAGGGTCAGTTAAATTTAGACTTTTTACTTCAAACGTTGAAAAATGAACAAGTGAATGTAAGCGGTATCATAGAGTTGTGGTTACCATTTACGGATACTTACGAAAAAACAGTAGAAATCCAATACGATTGGATTCGAAGAAGCATCAACTATTTAAAGCGTGTCATTTAAAGTAAGCTCAAATCGGTAGGTAAATAGGAGAACGCTGGCTTCTTGTTTTCCTCTTTCTTCTATAAATTAGTATCCCAATAAGGTTTTTACCCAAACCAACAATCAAATGGGAGGTTATAAAGTGAAGAAGCTCCGATATGCAGTGTCTATTATTGTGGTTTTACTTGCTCTAAGTATTGTTAGCGTATTTGCCGTATCGAAAACGTCTTCCGAAGAAGTGGTAACAATCCGCTTCGGCCATGGTGCTGCGGAATCTAATGAAAGACACCAAGCTGTAATGAAATTTAAAGAATTAGTTGAGAAAGCGTCTAATAATGAAATTAAGGTAGAAGTATATCCCAATGAACAACTAGGATCTGAAGCGGAAATGGTTGAAAGTGTGACAATGAATAGTCTGCAAATGGTAGCTGCGGCCGCTTTCAATCAATATGATCAGCGCATCAGTGCATTTGAACTTCCTTATTTGTTTCATTCAAAGGAACAAGCATGGCAGGTACTGGACGGAGAAATTGGACAAGAGGTAGCAGCACCATTACTGGAAGACAACCTTCGAGTTCTTGCTTATTTTGAAAACGGTTTCCGGCATATAACTTCTAATAAACCGATTGAAACTCCAGAAGATCTTGCAGGAGTTAAAATTAGAACGCCTGAAGTGCCTGTTTCTATAGACAGCTTCAGGGCTATGGGGGCTAACCCGACGCCAATGGCATTTGGGGAGTTATATATGGCTTTGCAGCAAGGGACCGTAGATGCTCAAGAAAATCCGATTGCTAACATCTATGCTGCAAGATTTAATGAGGTACAACAATATCTCAATAAGACTTACCATCAATACACACCATTGCCTGTAGCCATCAATGAAGGGGTATGGCAATCTCTATCATCCAATCACCAGGAAATTCTTAAAAGCAGTGCAAAGAAAGCGGCCCAGTTTCATAGGGATTTGATTGATGAAAACGAAAAAAAGATGGAAGAAGAATTAGAAGATCAGGGGATGGAAGTAATCGAACCGGATACAGCACCTTTTAAAGAGAAAGTGGAAGTTGTGTATGAAAAATATAAAAAGGAATTTGGAGAAGAGTTCATAAACATGCTACTAGAAGCAGCGGAATAATATAAAGGAAGTCAAGGGATGGGAAACTTTTTATAAAGGGGTGTTTTACATGAAAGCGTTAAGGTGGTTAGATAAACACTTCGAAGAATATCTTCTTATTTTTTTAAGTTGTTTCACTGTTGTAGTTATATTTATCCAAGTTTTTATGAGATATGTGCTTAGCAGCTCTCTCGTATGGTCAGAAGAAATCGCGAGATATGCTTTTATATGGATGATCTATATAGGGGTGAGTTATGGAGTAAAGAAGAATAAACATTTGGCTGTAGATGCATTTGCCATGCTTTTTGAGCGAAGAGGAGAACTCATCATTGGAATAATTGCCAACAGTTTGTTTTTAGTGTTTGCTGTGACCGTATCTTATTTTGGTTTGGAAATCATGATGCTTGTGACAAGAGAATCTGCTGCTATTCAATTGCCATTAGGATGGGTTTATGCAGCTCCTGTCGTAGGGTTAGCGTTGACCTCTATAAGGATTATACAAAAGTTGGTCTATCAGTTTAAATCTTTAAAACAGGATAATAACGTCGAGTATGTAGTGCGGGAGGGCGTACAGTGACAACTTTTGTATTATTCGGAAGCTTCTTTTTATTCATGATTCTTACAGTTCCTATCGGGATAGCAATGGGGCTGGCGTGTCTTGTGACAGCTCTATATTCGACCAATATATCTATCGAATTTTTAGCACAAGGACTCGTTTCTTCAACAGATTCATTTGCTTTAATGGCCATACCTTTCTTTATCTTTGCAGGTGAATTAATGGGGAAAGGGGGAATCTCTCAACGTCTTTTTTCCTTAGCTAATGTATTTGTAGGAAGGTTCACCGGTGGTTTCGCTATGGCCGCAGTGTTGACAAGCATGTTCTTTTCTGCCATTTCAGGTTCGGGACCGGCAACTGTAGCAGCTGTAGGTGGGATCATGATACCTGCCATGGTAGCAGAAGGATATGATAAAAAGTTTGCTACAGCTGTAGTGGTGACCGCGGGTTCCTTAGGTATTATTATCCCGCCTAGCATTCCGCTGGTCATCTATGGAATATCAGGTGGGCAATCCATAGGTGATTTATTCATGGGAGGTATTATCCCGGGTTTAACCCTTGGTTTGGCTATTATGCTATGGACTTATCTCTACTCTAAAAAGAAAGGATATAGCGGGAACAATGAAAAGTTTTCCTTTCAAGCTGTGTTTCGTGGAATAAATGAGGCAAAATGGTCGTTATTAATTCCGGTTATCATTTTGGGAGGGATTTATGGAGGAATCTTTACACCAACAGAAGCAGCTCTTGTAGCAGTCGTATACGCTGCGTTTGTTAGTTATTTCCTTCATAAAGAAATTAAAATCAAGGATTTCCCTAAAATTATTGCGGATGCAGCAGTAAATTCTGTTGCCATCTTGATCATTATTGGTACGGCTAATACATTTGGAACCCTTTTAACAATAGAAAGGATACCTCAAAAACTTGCCGATGCTGTTCTTTCTATTTCGGATACACCGTTTAACGTCATTTTATTAATCAATGTTTTGCTGTTAATTATCGGTTGTTTTATTGATACGGCGGCGGCAGTCATCATATTCACTCCAATTTTACTGCCTATCGCATTAGAAATAGGACTGGACCCTATTCATTTTGGAATATTAATGATTGTGAATTTGTCGATCGGCTTTATCACACCGCCGCTGGGTGTCAATTTATTTGTGGGATCGGGGATCTCTGGACTTGGAGTACCAACATTAACAAGAGCAGTGACACCTTTTTTTGTCGTCATGTTAATCTGTTTAACTTTAATTATTTTAATTCCACAGCTGTCCCTTATTTTATTATAAGGATAAATGAGATGAATTTTAAGGCTGCTATAAATAAGAGATGTGATTATGAATAATGCAATAAACATAAGTGAGGAGGGCATGAAATGAAAAAAATAATTAATAACCCGGATGAAGTAGTGGAAGAAATGGTGGAAGGGTTTTTATATGCCTATCAACATTCCTACAACAAAATAGAAGGTGTAAATGGCCTGGTGCGGAAAGAGTTGAAAAAGAAAGTCGGAATCGTCATAGGAGGTGGGAGTGGTCATGAACCGTTATTTCTAGGTTTTGTAGGAGAGGGGCTTGCAGATGGGGCTGCTATAGGCAATGTCTTCACTGCGCCAACTCCAAATACCGTGCTAGAGGTAGCTAAAGCGGTAGATCAAGGGCAAGGGGTTCTCTTTGTCTACGGTAATTATGCGGGGGATCTCCTCAATTTTGACATGGGAGCAGAACTGCTGAAAATGGAAGGGGTTTCAACAAAATCAATACGAGTATCTGATGATGTTGCCTCTGCCCCGATTGAACGTAAAAATGACCGGAGAGGAATTGCCGGAGATGTATTTGTCATCAAAATTGCCGGGGCAGCAGCGGAGAAAAACCTCTCTTTGGAGGAAGTGACGAAAGCAGCTCAGAAAGCTAATGATCATACATTCTCTATTGGGGTTGCCCTTTCCCCTGGCACCATCCCGAGTTCTGGAGAACCGACATTCACTTTAGAGGATGACGAAATAGAACTCGGAATGGGTATTCACGGGGAGCCAGGAGTGAAGCGTACTAAACTGATGGAAGCGGATGAACTTACTGATGAGTTATTGGAATCATTATTAAAAGAAAGCGATGTCCATGAAGGAGATGAAGTTTGTGTGCTTGTAAATGGACTAGGTTCCACCACCCTGATGGAATTAATGGTCGTTCATCGGAGAGTCGCTCAGAAATTGAAAGAAAAAGGATTGAAGGTTCATGATACTGATGTTAATAGTTATTGTACAACCCAGGAAATGGGGGGATTTTCTATCACCTTATTAAAGTTGGATCCAGAATTAAAAGAGTTATATGACGCACCTGCTTTTTCACCATACTATAAAAAATAATGACAATTAGCTGGAGGGAGATTGTTATGACATCACATTCAGAAACAGTGACTTTAAATGCCGCACAGGTTAAAGAGATGTTTTTGTACGTTGGCCGTAAGATTAGGGAAAATAAACCGCTCTTGACTAAGGTGGACAGTGCAATCGGTGACGGCGACCATGGAATAGGAATGTCGGTTGGTTTTACTAAAGCCGAGGAAAATCTGACCAATAAAGAATGTGAAACGATCAATGATGTATTCAAAACGATTGGAATGTCGATGGTTACCTCAATGGGAGGGGCCTCCGGTGTTATTTTTGGAACAATGTTTACTGAAGGAGTTAAAGATTTAGAGAACAAGGAGACACTCGATTTGTCTACATTGAGTGATATTTTTGAAGCATCCTTACAAGCTATTAAAACGAGAGGGAAAGCAGAGTTGGGGGATAAAACGATGATTGATGCCCTTGAACCGGCAGTAGAAGCTTTAAAGCAGAGTATTGGAGAAGCGGGGAGTTTATTGAACGGGTTAAAATCTGCGGAACAAGAAGCGGCCAGAGGGGTAGAAAACAGCAAACAATATATAGCTAAATTCGGACGGGCTAAATCTTTGGGGGAACGTGCGATAGGTCATCAAGATGCTGGTGCAACTTCTGTTTGGTTGATCTTCAAATCCATGCATGAATGGGTAGAAGGTTGTCATATATGAATAAAATTTGGATCGGAACGAATTGGAAAATGACGAAAACAACGGAAGAAGGTTTGTCTTATACAAAGGACCTAAAAGAGTTTTCGAAATCTATTTCTGAGAGCATTGAGTTGTTTATTATCCCTTCGTATACTTCCCTTTGGCCTTTACATGAAGAGACAGAAGACTCTCCCCTGCTATTAGGAGCGCAAAATATGCACTGGGAAGAGTCGGGGGCGTTTACCGGTGAAATTTCTCCTCGAATGCTTAGGGAAATAGGGATTGATATTGTGGAATTGGGGCATTCAGAACGGAGACAGTATTTTAATGAAGATGACGAAATGATCAATAAAAAGGTTGTGGCAGCATTAAAATTTGGTATGAAACCTTTAATATGTATTGGGGAAGACATAGAACAAAAAAATCAACATCGATCCCGGGAAGTTTTGGCTGATCAATTAAGCGTTTGTTTGCAGGGATTATCCAGACAAGCAGTACGGAACATCTTGATTGCTTATGAACCTGTGTGGGCGATCGGGGAAAAAGGTGTCCCAGCCGATGCCGATTACGTAGAAGATATTCATGAATTTCTACGGGGGATTTTGGAAAATATGTTCGGGGAGACAGGGAAGGAGATTCCTTTACTTTTTGGAGGAAGTGTCAACAAGGATAACTTTCTGCAATACATGAATATCGGCAACGTGAATGGCTTATTTATCGGTAGAGCAGCTTGGGATATAGCAAGTTTTAAACAAATTCTTCATCAACTCGATCAAGAATATGTAAAGGATGGAGTCGCAAACAAACGCTGAATTCATTGGGGCTGAAATGTTAATGATGAGAAACAAAGACAATGATTAGGATCTGCATGTACGATTCTGCGTTTCCAGAACAATGGGGAAGGCTCCTTTCCTTCTCCTTCAATCACTTCATTTTCCGGACTCTTAAATCAGAATGGAAGGGTGTTCAATAGCGGCATGATCAAAGCGGTTTCCTTGTTGAAACATACTTGTGGTGATGCCCTTTTTTGATCTCTTTTTAGAATGTACAAGACGGAGATCCAAGTGATGCATTCACACATGTTACACGGTTAATCGCCAACATTTTCATTAACTCTTAAATGGGGAGTTATACTACTAATTTAAGCACATCACATTTTTTCTCCATCCATTTTTTATTGAGGAGAAGGAATGTCGGAAGCTCTTATAACTTGAATTTCCTTACCGGATAAATCATCCAGGATATGTTCCGGGGTGTTCATATCAGTAATAATGCAATCGATTTGATCGGTCGCCGCGAAACTTGCGATAGAACTGTCGCCCATTTTTGTATGGTCCAATAAGGCAATCACTTTGGAAGCTTTTTTGATCAGGGCTTTTTTTAACTCTACTTCGTATACATTGAAATCAGTAAGTCCGTCTTCTATGGTGAATCCACTAGCAGAGGTGAAGATTTTGTCTACATTTATTTTCTCTAATGTATTGACTCCCAGTAATCCTTCTAAAGCCATCGAACCTCTACGCAGCATCCCGCCTATTAAAATCACATTAATATCAGGGTTTTCTTTTAATTCCAGAGCAGCTGAAATCCCATTTGTCACTACAGTCATTTTCACGTCGGTATGTTTTAATATGCGGGCTAATTCCAAGGCTGTAGTACTTGCATCAAGAACCACACAATCCTTGTAGGCAATGAATTCAGCCGCTTTTCTCGCAATAGCTATCTTATATTCCGTATTTTTCTTAGCCCTTTCTGAAAAGCTGTTGTCCTGTGAGCTTTCTTTATTCAAAACTGCTCCGCCATGGGTGCGGGTCAGCAATCCTTCTTTTTCCATGACCTTCAAGTCGGTTCTAAGCGTAGCCTCGGAAACTTTTAACGACTTAGAGAGACTTTTAACGGTTATGCGATTGTTTTCCATTAAGTGCTCCAAAATTAAGTTTCTTCTTTCAGCAGCAAACATTTTACTCATCCTAATCACCCTCAACGTCTTCATTAAGAATTTAACACCATCATACCACGAAAGAAAACGATAATAAACACAAATGATTTTTAAACTGGATAAATCCTTGAATATGCCATGAAAAACTTTAGTTTACCGTCATGTCGTTTCAATTGTAAATCCATTATTTTCGTTTTTGTCTTTAAAACGAAAACAAAAACGAAAAATAACGAAAATATTATTGAATAAAACGAAAGTATATAATAATATGTAGGTATGGAAAATTAATAGTCATCAACTAACGGAAGGGGAGTTTTTTAATGAAAATTGGAATTGGCAGTGACCATAACGGGTTTGATTTTAAAGAAGAGATCAGGAAGTTTTTGGGTGAAAAAGGTTATGACCTTGTAGATTATGGATGTCATTCTTGTAATGCCGTTGACTATCCCGACGTAGCTTTTGACGTTGCACAAGCAATTTTAGAGGGGAAAATAGATCGGGGGATTTTAATTTGCGGCACTGGAATAGGGGTGGCAATCGCAGCAAGTAAATATCCGGGAATCCGTGCAGCTCTTTGTCATGATACTTACTCCGCTGAAAGAGCACAATTGAGCAACAATGCACAGATAATGACGATGGGAGCTCAAATTATCGGTGTGGAAGTCGGAAAGAAAGTAGTAGAAACTTATCTGACCTCCCATTGGGCAAAAGGGTCGGAGCGGAAAGTAAAGAAGATCAATGATAAGGAAAAAGAGTTCGTCAAGGAATCATCATTGCAAGAGGTTTCTGGAAATGGAAGTGAATAAATAGGAGGGGCTTTCTAGTGCACAAATTATCATTGGATTTCCTGAAAGTTACTGAAGCAGCTGCCATTGCATCATTGCCCTGGGTGGGGACCGGGGATAAAAATGCCGCAGACGATGCGGCCACCACTGCAATGCGAGAAATGCTTAATCAAGTGGCCATGAATGGAACGGTCGTTATTGGTGAAGGAGAATTAGATGAGGCGCCTATGCTGTATATAGGTGAAAACTTAGGCAATGGCAGTGAACCAAAGATCGACATTGCCGTGGACCCTATAGAAGGGACCGCTCCTACAGTTAATGGCCAAGGGAATGCCAATGCAGTAATAGCGGCGGGGCCCAGAGGATCGCTGCTTCATGCTCCGGATATGTATATGGAAAAGATAGCTGTGGGGCCGAAAGCCGCAGGTCAAATAGATATAAACGCCCCGCTTATTGATAACATCAGAGCTGTTGCTTCTGCAAATGGGAAAAATTTAAATGAGTTAAACGTTTATGTGCAGGATCGAGATCGACATAAAGGGTATATTGATATCATTCGCAAGGCCGGCGGGAAAGTTCATTTATTTAGTGAAGGCGATGTAACCTATTCCATTGCTACATGTTTGGAGACAGGAAACGTGGATATGTTCATAGGAATTGGCGGGGCTCCTGAAGGGGTTATTTCAGCGGTGGGAATTAAATGTTTGGGAGGTGAGATGCAGGCGAGGTTGCTGCCAAGAAATAAAGAAGAAACGGACAGATGTATAAACATGGGGTTGGCAAACCCTGAAACATCTCTCCAACACAATGATCTAGTCGGTTCGGAGGATTGTATTTTTGCTGCCAGCGGAATTACAGATAATATCTTATTAAAGGGAATTAAAGTTTCCCCTGAAGGAAATTATCTTGTGAGTTCCGTTTTATTAAATGGGAAAGATAATCAACTTCGCTTTGTTGAAAGTCTTTATTTAAGAAATAGTATTGCATGACCCTTCGATAGAAGGAGTCAATAAAATGGAATTTTTCTCATATATTGGAAACGTAGAAGAGATAAAAAGAATCAGCCGACTTGGTTTAGTCGACGGCATAACTACCAATCCAACCATTATTGCCAAAGAAAACAGAGATTTCAAAAGTGTCATCAAGGAGATTTGTAATCTGGTGGACGGACCGGTTAGTGCTGAAGTGATTAACATGACGGCAGATGAAATGGTAGAGGAAGCGATGGAGATCGCAGGCTGGGCTCCGAACGCAGTGGTAAAAGTGCCAATGACTGAAGCGGGTTTAGAAGCGGTTAATCGATTAATTAAACAAGGTATAAAAACGAATGTTACTTTGATCTTCACGGCTGCCCAAGGTTTGATGGCAGCTAAAGCTGGAGCTGCTTATCTCAGCCCATTTGTCGGCCGTTAGATGATATTGGAACAGACGGACTTGGGCTTGTGAAAAACTTAAAACATATAGTAAACAACTATGAGTTTGATGTGAAAATCATTACAGCGAGTACGGAACATTGCCCATGTGGAACAAGCTGCTGCAGCAGGAGCAGACATAGCGACTATACCCGGCTCTCTATTTCCAAAATTGTGGAATCATCCACTTACGGATAGTGGCATAGAAAAGTTTTTAGCTGACTGGGAAAAGGTCCCTAAATGAATGAGGAGGTTAAGCATTGTCTACCACAGGTTGGATATTGATCAATTGACCGTCATACAATTTTAGAATGTTATCGATAAATGACAGAAAATCCAATTCGGTCCACCCCTATGGCCTTTGAATGATGGTTTCATCACATGAGCCATAACGCGGCGACCCCTGCCTCTTTCGGCTGGCCATGGTTCTGCATATGCTTCATCTCAGTGGCTACGAATTATCGGTAGAAGAATTGAAAACGTCCGGCAATGGGGCGCTATGGCTGTCGGAATGGCTATGGCAAAAATCACTTAGCGGCCCATTTTAATAAAGACGCTTTTCCTATTAGTAACCATTATACCTGCAGCTTATGCGGGGACTGCTGCTGCTCATGGCGCCCCGCTAGGGAAGGAGAGTATATGTGTGAGTTAAAGGATACTGTTGGCATAACTTCAACAATTTCAGAAGAACAGTCATGTGAATTTTTAAACCCTCTCATGAGTTCAGTAGACTCTTGGGAGGGTTTATTTGCGGTTTTACACAGAAAGATAGGTAAACGAGTAAAGTAAAAAATGAACAAGCAAGTAAATCGGTTGTTTATATGGAAAAGTACGATTTTGAGTTGCGATAAAACCAAAACTTGGGCAAACATTTCTCATCTAATATAAGCTTCGTTTTTAAAAGATAGAGCATCTTTTATACGCAGCTGTTGGCTCGGGTGAATGGAAAGGGAATCTAGCTCCTTTATATTGATATAAGAAACTTCTTTGGATTCTTCACTTATTATCAATGTTCCAGACTTCGGTTTACAAAAAAAACATATTGAGAATTGTTGCCTGACCTCTCCATCTTGATAAGCGATAATATGATTAGGGTCACTATAAACTCCAATCAGTTTAATAACTTCAACGTTCAAACCCGTTTCTTCCAGCACTTCTCTTTTAATGGCTTCCGATATACTCTCACCCGGTTCCATGTTTCCTCCTGGAAGAGACCATTTATTATTATCTACTCTCTTTTGTAGTAATATTTGTTTTTCCTCATTGATCACGACAGCTGAAACAGCTGGTACAATATGCTGAGGCCTCGGTGCATCAACATCATGATAATAATCAGTTCTTTTCACTTTTCTCACCCTTCTATAAAAGCTCTTTCCAACTTGAAAACCGTTTCAGAATGACTTTATTATAGCACGCAACTGTTGAACGTTTGCAACATATGTTTGCAGTTTTTGTTTTTCTGATTTATCTCAAAAAAAGGAAGGTTATTTATTTGTGATTTTTGCCGTGATATTTAAAATTAACTTTTAATAATTAGAGGAGAAGTGATCGCTTTGTTTGCCTTTTAAAACAGTGATACTCTCTACTATGGTTTTTTATAGAGTGAAAATTTTCAGAATACTATCTTGACATCGCTTTCATTCCGTTTTATAATAATTTTCACAATAACAAATGTTCGATATTGTAACAAATGACACGATAAACGAACGATTAACATGTATTGTAACATTTGTTATTGAGGGGTTATGAAAATATTTATATTCATTGGGAGGAATTTAGATGTCCATTTATCAACAACTTTTAGCAAGAGATAAGGAACAACACCCCATAAGAGTAGGAGTTATTGGAGCCGGTCAAATGGGATTTGGCTTAATTTCTCAAATTTCCCGTATTCCCGGGATGGTTGTAGCCGGAATTTGTGATGTAAATGTGAAGAATGCAGAAAGAGCCAGAGATTTTTATCAATCTCAGGAAAAGAGAAGTGTGCAAGTTATCGTTTCAGATGACTATCAAAAGATTATTCAATCCGAAAATGTGGAAGTCGTGGTTGATGCTACTGGTGTCCCTGAGGTAGGGGCAAATATATCATTGGAAGCTCTTCGATCCAGAAAGCACCTTGTCTTACTAAATGTAGAGGTAGATATTACAATTGGCTCATACATGTATTCCATGTTTAACTCTGCTGGTCTTGTCTATACTGGTTCAGCAGGCGACGAACCAGCTGCTATTGTAGAACTTTATCAATTTGCGAAAACAATGGGGCTTGAGGTAGTCGTAGCCGGTAAAGGAAAAAACAATCCTCTTAAGCCAACTGCAAATCCTGATACATGTAGAGAAGAAGCAAACAGAAAAAATATGAGTCCTCACATGTTAGCGGCTTTCCAGGATGGTACAAAGACAATGGCCGAGATGAATCTGCTCAGTAATGCAATCGGATTAGTTCCTGACAAAGTGGGAATGCACGGTGTTGATGCAGGCCTCGATAATGTTGCGGAAAAGCTAAATTTGAAGGAAAATGGAGGCGTTCTCAACAATCTGGGTGTTGTTGATTATGTAAACGGTTTAGCACCAGGGGTGTTCGTCATCGTGAAAAGTGAGCTGGAGCCTGTCGATGAAGAGCTGCGCTACCTATTGAAGGTGGATAGTAGCCACGGTCCTCATTACACATTATACAGACCATATCATTTAGCCAGTTTGGAAACACCGATCACGATTGCTAAAGCAGTATTGAATCATGACACTTCCATCCATCCGCTTGGTGCACCAATTTCTGAAACAGTTACTGTGGCAAAACGGGATATCCAGCCAGGAGAAACTTTAGATGGAATCGGGGGCTATTCTGTAAGAGGTGTACTAGAAACCCATGAAGATATGAAATCCAATGGCCATATCCCAATTGGATTGATTAGTGGAAATGTGGTAGCGAAGAAAGCCATACATGAAGGTCAGTTCATTACCGAAGATGATGTTGAACTTGACTCATCCACGACGGTTTGGAAGCTGAGATCTCTTCAGGATCATTTGTTCGCTGCCAAATAAATGATCAAATAAATAATAAGGAGAAGGGGAAACTTTATGACACTCGTTCTTGTAGCCTGTATTTTATTAGTCATTCAGTCGTTTTTGACAGTGATCCAAGTCCATTATTATCAGAAGTCAATGAAGTCTTTAATTGAAAAATATAAAGGGGAAGAGGGTATCTACTTATTTACAGGGCAATGCAGAAGGAAATTGAGTTCCGGCTCAATCGCTATGCTTGTCGTAAATGAAAATTATGTCATCCAAGAATGTAAGGTGATGCGTGGAATCTCTATCCTATCGACCTTCAAGGATTTGGAGAAGTATAAAAACCAGCATGTGGGTGAATTATTGAATCTCTTGAATGACTTAGAAAAAAAAGACGCCGCAGGCAAGGCTAAAAAGAAGAAAGCAGTAGAGGCCGCACTGAGCCAGGCAGGCGAACGTGCCTTGTTATCCATTGCTGAAAAGAAACATCCCAGTCAGAAGAATGACGCTCTAGGCGCTTAAAAAGATCTGTTTCCCTTTCTTCATTGTTTTAAAAAAATGTAACAAAAAGGAGTGTTCGGTGTTGAAATGGATTGAATGGTTCGGTGAACATTTCATCGGGATGTTTGAAGCCGGTGGTAAACAGTTCATGGATTTAATCACAGGTATTGTACCAACTTTAGTCGTCCTATTGACTTTTACGTATGCGCTGATGAAATTTATTGGGGATGATCGTGTTACGAAAGCGATCAGGTTTGCATCTAAATATACCATTTTAAGATATACACTTATGCCCATCCTTTCTATATTACTTCTTACAAACCCTATGGCCTACACATTTGGAAGGTTTGTAGAGGAGAGGCAAAAACCAGCTTTTTTCGATTCGCTAGTGACATTTTTGCACCCGGTAACGGCTATATTCCCTTATGCAAACGCTGGTGAGCTGTTTGTTTACTTGGGGGTTGCCAACGGTCTGGAACAAGCAGGATATGCCACGTCAGAACTAGCAGTCAGGTTCTTCTTAGTAGGGATTGTCGTTATGCTGGTTCGCGGTATGATCACAGAGCAAATCACAAAATATTTAGCCAACAGAATGTAAGCGTATTCAATAAAGGGGTGTTTGTATTGGCATATAAAGCTGTTTTTGTTGATAAAGGTCCAGGCGGATGGGGTACAGGTCTATACATTAAGCCTGAAGGAAAAAAGGTGAAAGTGGTTTCCATAACAGGTGGTGGTATTCATCCTGTTGCTCGAAAAATTGCAGACATGTCTAATACCGAGGCTGTCGATGGATTCAAAAATTCAGTTCCTGAAGACGAAATGATGTGTGTAGTCATCGATTGCGGCGGTACAGCGAGAATCGGACTATATCCTATGAAACGTATCCCGACGGTTGATGTTTTAGGCTCTTCTCCATCTGGACCGTTAGCGAAGCATATTAAAGAAGACATTTTTGTTTCAGGGGTCACAGAAAAACAGATTCGCTTAGCTCATGAACAAATGGCGGGTGTGCAGTCGGATAACAACGGAGAAAATGAAGAAGAAGTTCGTTTTAACACAGCCGATGAAAAAGAATTTAAAGAAGAATATGAAAAGGTGAAAAAAGAAAACGCCGATCGTCATGATAACCTATTAATGAGGTTTTCCAAAGGGATTGGAAAAGTAACCGGCGTTTTCTATCAAGCAGGCAGAGATTCCATTGATATGCTTATAAAAAATATCATTCCCTTTATGGCTTTTGTTAGTATGTTAATAGGGATCATCAATTACACAGGAATTGGCGATTTCATCGCAAATTCTTTGTCACCGCTTGCGAGCTCCCTTTGGGGGTTAATGATTATCGTCATGATCTGCACTCTTCCATTCCTATCACCCGTATTAGGACCAGGGGCGGTTATCGCTCAGGTCATTGGTGTTTTAATCGGTAGTCAAATTGCACTTGGAAACATTCCTCCTCAATTTGCATTACCAGCACTTTTTGCGATTAACGGTCAGGTAGGAGCGGACTTTGTACCAGTTGGACTTTCACTTGGAGAGGCGAAACCAGAGACTGTGCAGTATGGAGTACCTGCTGTACTCTACAGTCGACTAATCACAGGGGTACTAGCGGTTGTGATCGCTCACTTTGCAAGTTTTGGAATGTATTAACCAACATATGATTAGGAGGATTTATGGATGTACAAATCTACAGTAAGAGAAATTGGACCATTAGCATTATCATTTGAGGAAGAAAATATCGTGATTCTTTATGGACCACAAGCTCCTCGGGAGTTGCGAGAAGTATCCATTATACATGAAAATGACGGAGGTGAATCAGAAGAGCCTATTCAAGAAGGAGGCAAGTTAGTCATTGATGACCAGGAGTTCACCATTAATAAAGTTGGTTCTTCTGCTAACGACAATTTAAAAGAACTCGGTCACATTTCGATTTATTTTACGGAACCGTTTGCAGAAGTCCTGCCAGGTGCTGTTTTTGCAAGCCCTCACCGTTTGCCTGTTTTCAAAGAGGGCAGTACGATTGAATTCAAATAAAAGATTGAATTTCACAGGGTAGGTTGATAAATATGTCCTTTTTAGAAGATAGAAGACTTATGGTGAAAATCGCACACATGTATTATGAACAAGGCTTGAAACAGTCTGAAATCGCTAACACCATCGGGGTTAGCCGATCGCTGATATCCAAGTACCTGACAAAGTCCAGAGAATTGGGGATTGTGGAAATTATTATTCATGAAGAGGATACACATCCTTTTACCGGACTGGAGTCTAAGCTGGAAAAACGCTACGGTCTCCGGGAAGTCGTGTGCACCCATAGCAATGAAGGGGAAAGCTCCAAGCCTAAGCTTGGCACAGCAGCAAGTGAATATTTGTTAAGAATGGTGAGAAATGGCCAAACTGTAGGTGTCTCCTCAGGTACCACATTGTTTGAAGTCGCTAAAAGCATGTCATCGAGTCAGTATTTCCCTGACCTGCAATTTGTGCCGCTTGTAGGCGGAATGGGGGATGAGCGCGTCGATATTCACGCTAATCAAATTGTAGCTAAGCTTGCCGAAAGCTTACAGGCGAGGTACAAACTTCTTCATGCGCCGGTATTAGTGGATTCGAAAGAGGCAAAAGATATCATTATTGAGCAATCATCGATAAAGAGCATCTTCGATATGGGAAGGAGCGCGGATATCGCGATCGTAGGGATAGGAGGAACACCGGAGCATTCGACCATGGTCAAATCCTATCTCCATCAAACGAGTGAAGAATTTGAGTATAAAGATATTGCGGGAGATATTTGTTACAATTTTATAGATCAGAACGGTGAAGTTGCATCAAATGCTTGGAATGAAAAAGTTATTGCCCTTGATTTAGAGTACTTGAAGCAAATTCCTCTTGTCATAGGTGTTGCTAGTGGAAAAGAAAAGATTAAAGCTATTCAAGCTGCTTTAAAAGGTGATTTAATCCATGTGCTGATCACTGATGACGAGACTGCTAAAGGGTTGTTAGATTGGTAAGAGTGTTGGAGAATCTTTTCTAAAACCTACCGATCAATTAATGGGGCAAACCTCCAAGTGAGAACGATTAAAGCCAAAAAACACCCCCGTATCACTTACAAGGTAATACAGGGGTGTTTATATGTTCATCTTTAAGCGTGAAATGGGGATCTGCACAAAGATTATTTCCTCTCATGCGGCAAATGATCCTGTTTCTGAAATATAGAGAAACAACTTTCTTTGTATTTAGTGTGGGTGTTTGGAGTATCAGGTTAATTGCTGTTATAGGACTAAAATTAACCTATCAGTAAGGTGTAATTATGGAATTGCGCAAATGGAAGCAGGATTATTCTGTATACAATGTGAAGAAGAAGTCCTTCACATGGCTCTTTGTTCTTACTCTTTTTCAATATTATTTTTGCGTTGCTAACATCCTCAGCAACACCTTGAGCCTCTTTCAACACTTCATCCAAGAATCTCTCCATTCGCTTTATATCTAAAAACAAATGACTGTTTCTATCCCAAAATAACATCATTTCGTAACAAATTATATTTTTATGGGGAATTTATTAAGATTGTTACAACAACTAATTATATTTTCCTGCATTATTGTAACAATCAATTACTTTTCTAGTAAGTAAGATTCATTTCGCTTATGATGACAGCGGTTTCGTTTATTTTGGTAACCGCTTTCGAAATGCGCTGTAACAAGGAAATTTTATAATCCTTTATGTTTTTTTAACCTATTTGTCCTATGTTGACATACATATTCAAATAAATTTAAATAAAAAGTATTAGGATGCCCAATCGTTAAAAAACATTTTTTTAAATACTCAATTTAAATTTGCTGATTTTAATAGAACTCCTTTTGATGGAGGTTCATTATATGTCATTTGCATACTTTCTAATTCTCTTATGAAAAAGGCATGTTAATTTGGACTCCATTTTCACGAAAGGAGTATTTTAAATGAAAAGTATTCGAAGCCGTTTATTGTTCATGCTGTTTACCTTTATTATCCTGCCGTATTTTGTTTCCGTTTTTTTGATTTATGAATATACGAAAAAAAGTGTTGAAGAGCACGAGCTTGAAGTTAGTCATGATCAAATGGAGACATTGTCGGAGGAGCTGCAGCAATATTTTCATGACAAGATCAATCTTCCATATAATTTATATCGGACTCCTGATTTATACCGAATTTTTCAAGATGGTTTTGAGGATTCCATTTATTTCAATCCGGCTGCTGTTGAAAAAAGCATTGAAACTTTTTCTCTCATGCGAAACGAAATACGTCAGGTCCGCTTTTATATTGATAAGGATAAAGAATCGTTTACTGTTTACAATACGATGGTCAGTGCACGTAAATCTCAACCGGATTTATTAAAGGAACAATCAATGAGGAAACTTTATAACTCAAACGTAAAGTATATGATTGAGCCTCCGCATCGGATTGAGAATTATAATAATGCCGCAATTGTTCCTGAAGCGGATACCGCAATGGTGATGACGATTCATCATAAATTAGTAGATGTGCTGTCGAATGAATTTCTCGGAATCATTACAATTGATTTCGATTTAGATGGGTATGCACGTATATGCAAAAGTGTTGCTCAGCATGAAGAAGAATCCGTATTACTGATAGATTCAAATCATCGTGTCATGTATGCAAATAATCAAGCACTTATAGGTCAGTCCGTTCCCCCTAGTTTGCTGAAGAGGATCGATGCAGCTGAAGATGTTGGGGAAGAAGATATTATCCTATCCAAAACCTTATCAGAGCCACTAAATCAATGGAAACTGGTCAAGATAACTCCTAGTCACGTATTATTTCAAGATGTCAGGCAGACCGCATACACAAACATACTTGTCGGGATAGGAGTAGGGGTGCTGGGATTAATGATGATAAGTATTATTACTTATAAAATAACGAGTCCGATTAAACTTCTCAGCAGGAAAGTGGAATCAATTGAAGGTGGACATACGGATGTCCCTTTTGATGACAGCAGAGAAGACGAAATCGGTCTATTAGAAAATCATATGAAGGACATGATGGACCGAATCAATCTGCATATTGAACGTGAATATAAACTGGAAATTGAAAATCGGAAAAACCAATTCAGAGCGCTCAAATCCCAGGTAAACCCGCATTTTTTATTTAATGCATTACAATCAATAGGGGCGGTTGCCTTAAGAGACCATTCTCCGAGAGTTTACCAATTGGTCACGCACTTATCGAAAATGATGCGGTACTCGATTCGGGCAGATCAGTGGGTATTGGTTCGAGAAGAGGTAGAGTATATACAATCATACTTATCCCTTCAAATGGAGCGTTTTGGAAGCGGTTTAAATTATTCTATTCAAATAAATGAAACAATCCTGGCAATGAAGATGCCAAGTATGATTCTTCAACCGCTTGTTGAAAACTTTTTTAAACACTGTTATGAGGAAGGTTTCTATCACTCACATTTAAACATTTATGGAGAAATCCAAGGAGAAATGTTAAGTCTCGTGGTAGAAAATGACGGACCTAGTATGACACATAAAGAGCTGCAAACATTAAGGGAAAATATCTATACGGCTTCTGATGAAGGAACGTACTCCCACGAGCATATTGGTTTGAAAAATATTCATGACCGATTAGTTCTAAATTATGGACAAGGTGCTGGACTAGAGCTGGATCGGAAGCAAGGACATGGATTTTTCGTTCGACTCATGATTCCTTTAGATTCAAAGATTGCAAAAGAAGAGATTGTTTCATAGTCATCCAAACAGAAAATGTTCACTTGGTATCTTGTAAGGAGGATGAGAAAAAGTATGAAGGCTCTAATTGTAGATGATGAATTTAATGTGCGTGATGTCATCCGGCATTTGGGACAGTGGAAAAAGTACGGTATTACTGATATTTTCGAAGCAAGCAATGGAGAAGAGGCCAAAAAAGTGATTTTAAGAGATAATCCGGAGATCGTCTTTACAGACGTGAAAATGCCTGGAATAAGCGGTATAGAATTAATGGAGTGGTTAGACGCCATGTCTTATCCCGGGAAAGTCATTTTAATCACAGGTTTTGACGATTATTCATATATGCGCAGAGCAATTAAGTGCGGCAGTTTCGATTATTTATTGAAGCCGATTGAAGCTGATGCATTTAATGAAACGTTGGAAGAAGCTGTTAAATGCTGGGCGAGTGAAGAGGAGGATCGTCTATATAAAGAAGCAGGTGTTTATGAGGATGTTAAAAGGCTTCGTATGAATCAGTTCGTTACCGACGCTTGCAACGGGGAACCTTTCGACATGAATGAAATGGCTTTATGTCTTCCCCCAGCCGAGGAGTACGACCTTACACTCATTTCCTTTTATCAAATGCACCATTCTGATCCATACATTCAGCGGCTTGCTGATCAGCTTGTCGATCAGGGGCTTGGAAATGCGTTTACGCTTCAGAATGATCAAAGTCTTTGTTTAGCTATGACTGTACAGGGCGAATGGTTATCTGTTGAGGAATGGATAAGTCATGAATTTGATATTCCTGTTCGTCTTGTTACCGGTCAACCAATCAAATCATTGGAAGAGATCCCGAAATCGTTTCAGTCTTTACTAAAAGCAGTGGAAGAACAAAACTTCAGATCGATTCATCGTTTAAATGATCTGGATGACGCCCGTCGCATGAAGGACATTGTTTCTTATGTTGACATGTACTACATGAAGGAATTGAGTTTGGAAAAACTATCAAGCCGGTTCTTTTTGAGCCGTGAACACATATCCAGAAAGTTCAAACAAGAAACGGGAATGACTCTTTCCAAATACATCATGAAACTAAGAATCGATCAAGCAAAACGATGGTTAAGTGAAACGGAAGAAAGTATTTATTCCATTTCCTTAATGCTTGGCTATCAGGACGAGAAATACTTTTCAAAATTATTCAAAAAGGTCGTTGGCATGACACCTTTTGAGTACCGCAACAACGGGAAGAAGCTGAAAGTTGGGAGCAGGTGATCGATATCTTTTGACTATTGGGGTGAATCGATGAAAAAAGGGATGTTTCACATGTTTTTAGTCGGCATACTAAGCTTATCTCTTTCGGAATGTCAGACGAAGACGAAGAAGGTACCGATATCAAAAGAGCCGGAACGTGCGGAGGAAAAAATCATATTAAAGGTTCGAAATCCGAAAGTGGAAATATCCACACAGTTCGAACAAATGGTCAATGTTTATGAAAAGAAAAATCCAAACGTAGATATTCAGATTCACACCGTAGGCGGGGCTGCCGATGACCTTTCTGACCTGAAAGCACAGATGGCTGCTGGTCATGGTCCTGCTATCTTCACAAACACTGGATACGAACATGGCAAACAATGGCGTGAATATTTGGAGGATCTTACGGACCAACCATGGGTTGAACATGCATATGAAGATACGTTAACCCCAATGAAATTCAATGGAAAAATTTACGGAATGCCGTTTAATTTAGAAGGTTTTGGATTCATTTATAATAAGGATTTATTTCGTCAGGCAGGCATTGATACGTTGCCGAATACGCTAACTGAATTAATAGCAGCAGCGGAAAAGTTGAAAAAAGCAGGGATCACGCCTTTTGCAAACGGTTATTATGAAGGGTGGAAATTGGGTGACCACCTGTTGAGTATTGCTTTTGCACAACAAGAAGATCCAGTTGCTTTTATTAAAGGTCTAAATGATGGGACGAGAAAAATCGAGAATAATCAAACATTCAAAGATGTAATCAAGTTGCTCGATGTCACAATGAAATATGGAAACAACAGTGCGCTCGCAACAGATTACAACATGGAATTGAACTTATTTGCAAAGGGACAAGCCGCGATGATACTGCAAGGAAACTGGATTCAGCCGATGATTGATCAACTATCACCAAATATGAATATAGGAATGCTGCCAATACCAATTAATGACGAGCCTAACAATGATGCCTTAGTTGTCGGTGTCCCGAATTACTGGGTTGTAAACAAACAAGCAACACCAGAAAAGAAAAAAGAAGCGAAGAAATTTTTAAACTGGATGGTTTCTTCAAAACAAGGAAAAACGTTTATGACGGAACGTTTTAAATATGTTCCTGCGTTTGAAAACATCGAGACTGACCATTTAGGACCGCTCGCGGATGAAATGATTCGTTACTCTCAAGCCGGAAAGACGTTATCTTCCAACTGGTTTCGTTTTCCTGTGGGAGTAAAAGCTGAGTTTGGCGCTGCAATGCAGCTATACGTCGGAAAACAGCTGAATCGCGAGCAATTGCTGCAAGAGTTTCAGAAATCGTGGGATCATGCTAAAAGCAAATAATTCTTCTCAAAAGTTGATCAACCCGCTGACTAGTCTTGATTATATAAAAAAATGCCCGCATTTTTAGCAGGCATTTTTTTTATAATCTGCCCGAAAATACGATATCAATTTAAGACAATATTCTAATCAATATAAGCCATATCCACAAAATTCGCCCTCAACTATAATGAAGTTTGTAAACACGGTTTGACTACGGCTGGGTTTCAAGTAAACCTTCAAAACAATTTTAGGGAGGAAGAAGATGAGAATCAAAAGCCTTGTTAAACAAGCAACAGTTGTAACGCTTGGTACAGCAATTCTAGTAGGAGGGGGGGCTTCAATATCTTTTGCAAAACAAAAAGATTCATTGGATCACAAAGAAACGTATGGGACTTCTCAAATCACTCGTTCAGACATGTACGACATCATCAAGCAGCATGATAATCCAAAATTTGAAGTTCCGCAATTCGATGCATCCACCATTAAAAACATTCCTTCAGCAAAAAAGTATGATGAGAATGGCAAGCTAATGGATATAGACGTATGGGACACTTGGCCGCTTCAAAACGCTGATGGAACAGTGGCGGAATATAAAGGCTATCATATCGTTTTCGGTTTAGCAGGAGACCCTGACAATGGAAGCGACACTTTTATATACATGTTCTATAAAAAAGTTGGTGATCATTCACTTGATAGCTGGAAAAATGCCGGCAGAGTTTTTAAGGATAGTGATAAATACGCTGCAAACGATCCGTATTTAAAAGATCAAGCAGAGGAATGGTCAGGATCGGCAACTTTAACGTCTGACGGAGAAGTTCGCCTATTTTACACAAATCGCCACCCATGGGATGGGGAAAAACACTTCGGTAAACAAACGTTAACAACAGCTCAAGTGAATCTATCTCAACCAGATGCTGATACACTAAAAATTAAAGGTGTTGAAGATTTTAAATCCATCTTCGAAGGTGGAGACGGTAAAGTTTATCAAAATGTCGATCAAGCTTTCAGTGAAGGTAATTTCATGAATAACCATACATTAAGAGATCCTCATTATATTGAAGATAATGGTCATAAGTATCTTGTCTTTGAAGCAAATACGGGAACGGAATATGGTGATGAAGGTGAGGAATCACTATACAATAGAGCTTACTATGGCGGAAGCAATAAATTTTTCCAAGCTGAAAAGAATAAGCTGTTGAAAAGCTCGAAAAAAGAGCTGGCTACTCTAGCGAATGGCGCAATAGGGATTATTGAAATCAATGATGATTATACTCTGAAAAAAGTAATGAAACCATTGGTTGTTTCAAATACAGTAACAGATGAAATCGAGCGTCCGAACATCTTTAAAAAGGATGGCAAATGGTATTTATTCACTAGCTCAAGAGGATCTAAAATGACAATTGACGGTATTGATGACGAAGACATTTACTTGTTAGGTTATGTGTCCGA
The DNA here is from genome assembly GCF_000465465.2 of Bacillus sp. NSP9.1. NCBI lineage: Bacteria > Bacillati > Bacillota > Bacilli > Caryophanales > Bacillaceae > Bacillus > Bacillus sp. NSP9.1. The sequence continues at coordinate 3,928,624 of NZ_CP048273.1, read as the reverse complement.
TTCCTTAACCGGACCATACAAGCCGCTCAATAAAACCGGACTTGTATTACACCATGATCTTGATCCTTATGATATTACTTGGAATTACGCTCATTATGCGATCCCACAAGAGGATAGCGACAATGTGGTTGTAACAAGCTACATGACAAACAGAGGTTACTTTGAGGATCATCACTCTACGTTTGCACCAAGCTTTTTACTGAATATTGAAGGACCAAAAACATCTGTTGTAAAAGATAGTATCCTTGAACAAGGACAAATCACAATTAACGAATAATATTGTAAAACAAGAAAATGTCAATCATGATTGGCATTTTCTTTTTGCTTTGACTTTTTTCGAGGGCGGTGAGTCTGATTGGACAAACGAGTAAAAAATAAAAGGGGATATAAGCTGTTGGTTTTTTTTATTGCGGGCTTACTGATCATAACTGCCATCGGATTCGTAGATCACCTTGTTTTTAAGTCTGGTGAACCGACAGTTGAACAACAAACAAATAAGTCTCAGGAATCGGCTCATACACATAAAAAGCCGTCATACCGGGCAAATTACCACTTCACTACACCTGACAAATGGAAAAATGATCCCCAGAGACCGATCTATTTGGATGGAAAATATCATTACTATTACCTCTATAATGGTGATTATCCAAATGGAAATGGAACTGAATGGCGACATGCCACATCAGAGGATTTGGTGCACTGGAATGATGAAGGAATAGCTATTCCGAAATATACAAACGAAAATGGAGATCCATGGTCAGGATCAGTCGTGATTGATAAGGAAAATACAGCGGGGTTTGGAAAAGGCGCTCTCGTTGCGATTGTGACACAGCCCTCTAAGGATGGAGGAAAGCAGGAACAGTTTTTATGGTACAGTAATGACCACGGAAAAACATTTACCTCATATCGTGATGATCCGATCATGTCAAATCCGGGAACAAAAGATTTTCGAGATCCGAAAATCATTTGGGATGATAGCAGCCATAAATGGATCATGGTCATGGCCGAAGGAACAAAAATAGGCTTTTATGAATCTCAAAACTTAAAAGAATGGAATTATATGAGCAGTTTTGTTACGGAACATATCGGAATTGTAGAGTGTCCTGATCTTTATGTCATGCGTGCCAATAACGGGATATTAAAATGGGTGCTTGGTGTTAGTGCAAATGGTAAATCGCGAGACAAGCCCAATACTTACGCTTACTGGACCGGAAACTTTGATGGAAAGGAGTTCTTTCCGGATCACCATGAACCTCAATGGTTAGACTATGGCTTTGACTGGTACGGCGGAGTAACGTTTGAGGATGGAAAAGAAAGCGATAAATACAATAAACGTTATGCCTTTGCCTGGATGAATAATTGGGATTATGCCCATCAAACGCCAACAATGCGAGAAGGGTTTAACGGAATGGACTCGATTGTTCGCCAAATTGAACTAAAGCATGACAAAGACAATAAATATCATCTAATCTCACAACCAATTAACGCTTTGAATAAATTAACAAAGACGACAGATACCTATGAACAAATTGAAGTAAATGGCTCAAAAACACTTCATGTAACCGGTGATGCATACCAGTTGGAGACGGATATCTCTTGGTCAGAACTGAAAAATGTAGGTTTAAGGCTCAGGGAATCAGCGGATCAAGAACGCCATGTTGATGTTGGCATTTTTGCAGAAGGACAATACTTTTATGTCAATCGGTCATCAACAATCCACTCTGACAAAAGTAATCAATTCACGGAAAGCACAACACCGTTTGATGCTGGCAAACAGCAAGTTCACTTAAAGATTATTGTTGATAAAAGCAGTATTGAAGTCTTTGTCGATAATGGAAAGTTCACACATTCAAATTTAATATATCCAAAACCTGATGATCAAGGAATCACCTTTTTCTCCGAAGGCGGCACAGCGATCTTTAAAAATGTTACAATCAAACATTTTGGTTCGATTCATTGATACTTTGAATTTCCATGGCGGCATGGTGTAGTCTAAACCACTTGTTGACAAAATCCTAAAACACTTTAAAGCTTTAGGATTTTGTCATTCCAACCGGTATGGATTCGGGCTGACGATCTATAGGGAAGTATGGTTGTTATGCTTTACTCCTCAGATGTTGAACCATTTACAATGCCTCGTCACAAACACGGAGCAGGAGCCTCACAGAAATTGATTTTGACTATTACTGCAAACAGACGTATAATGCTCATGTATTTTACACTTTTATGAAGGATTATTAAAAAATGACACATTCGATGAGACTTCGATTCCCAGCTTTGAACCAGTAATTCAATACGTTCAAAGGCTCTGTTTGTGAATAGCAGAGTAAACGGGATCAGTCTGTCCTTTTTTACTAATCTTCATTTTTTATGAAATATATGTGATTAATGTAGAAAGGCGGATCGTTCTGCCTTTCTTTTTTTATACAATTATCCCCTCTTTTGATTAGAAAAAAAGGAAGGTTTATTTGGTTTTCCCTCATTTATAAGGATGGGTTCTCTTCCCTTGTACTCTGAATCGCAGGCAGACAGCCTGTGATTTTTTATTTTGAAAGGAAGGGAAGTTATGGTGAAAAAAATTCATAAGTTAGCGGAAAAAAACGAAGCTGTGGAGAATTTCTTAATTTTTCCTGACGGCATTTGATAAACGATAAAAAACTGCTTCATGAATGATAGAGCGGGCAAATGTAAGCATAAAAGGTACGGTTTTAGAGCTTGGAGCCGGAACAGGGGCTTTGACAACCATTTTAAATGAGAGAGCCGGCAAGGTTTTGGCAGTGGAATATGAACCAAAAGTTTATCGGCATTCTGAAGCGAAAAACCGCACAACATTCAAATGCGAAAATTATTCACCAAGACATTATGAACATCCATTTGCCGAATTGTCTCGAATATTCCATATCCCATCACAACACCGATCATGATAATGCTTTATCGGCAAAATCCGGAGAGCCATGCCCCCCGGCAGATTGGCCGCTGTTAACGGAAAATATGTTTGCTGCCCCGCCAGTGTTGCGGTGTTAAACGATTTTCACACCGCTCAGCATTTTTCTCCACAGCCGATCATTGGATTCCCAAATTTCCTTATCAGGAAGTTGAACCGCGCACACCCTTTCTAATGACCAATTCTGCTCCACGATCCCTTTAACATCAGCATGATTGATCAGAAGAACGCGAAATTCATTTTGAACCAAATCTGATAATACGGATTGAAGCTCCTGAGCTTCTTTGTAAGTACCTTTCGTTCTGATAAAGAGGATGCGGTCAGCGGTCGCCATTTTGTCTAAAAACCGGTTAATTCTTCTGTTGAATTTCTCCATGACTTCGCGGTATGTGACCAGATGTTCCAGTGTGTTTTGATCTGCCTTGAAATCATGGGCGGAATCGACATGGTAATAATCGTCTGTTAGTGAGATGTAACGGTCCTTTGTATAGACACCGGTCGAATAACCCGTCACCCTAAGATTTTCAGGTGCCATAAAATGAGAAAAACGATTTTTTAACAGAAAGTTAAGGTCTGTAAGGGAAGAAGTTCCGACCCAGTCTAATGGGCCAGCATAAGGACGCAAATTGTTTTTGCGAAGCTGAAGGGCTGTTAAACAAAGATGGCCCAAACCGAAAACAGCATTATATTCTCCTTTGATTCCATTCAAATTCATACTCAAGAACTCCTTTTTAAAAAATGCTTCCAGCATCCTTTTTTAGTATTCTATGTTTTTTAAGAGAATTAAGTAACAACAGTTGTCCAGTTTATTTCCCGAGTGAGGAGAAATTTTAGAAACACATTGCTTGAAGTCAGAGGAGTTTCTGAATGGAACAGAGGCAGGACTTTCTTGAAAACCGGGACAAAAAAAGGACCTTCACAGTTCGGAAGGCCCTTCATCTTGCAATAATTTTTCCATCGCCATCACATCAACAAACCGCCCATCTAACCTCCCTTGATTTTTGAAAATGCCGACCTGCCTGTAGCCCATTTTCGCATATAAATGTTGCCCGAGTTTATTAAATGGAAACGTAAACAAGACGATTTTATAAAAGCTGTTTTCTTTAGCCGTCTTTTCAAGAGCTTGGAGAAGAAGGCGTCCCACTCCTTTGCCGCGGCAGGAGCGGTCGACATAGATGGACAGGTCGGCAACCCCTTGATAAGCACATCGGTGCGAGTAAGGGTTTAAAGACGCCCAGCCGGCAATTTTTCCTTCTGTTTCGGCGACAAGGACGGAATACCGCCCTTGATGTTCCTGAAACCAAGATTCCATATCGTCTATATTTTTTGAATCTTCCTCAAGCGTGGCCATCCGGTCTTCGATCCCTTGATTATAAACGGCCAGAATACATGGTAAGTCACGCCAAACAGCTTTTCGAACGTTTAGATGGTGCATAGACATCCCCCGCAAACTTTCTTATTTTTGCGTGCAGCATGTTTCATTGGTTTCTTTCACTTCTTCGAAAGTAATATGACAGCAGTCTTGTTTATCCGCTTTGGTATCGGAATTGTCTTTTCCAAATATTTTATCGAATAGTCCCATCCTTTTCACCTCCTTTTAAGTTACATCATATAGAATAGGAATCCTGAAATCGTGGACATCGAAATCACGGATATGACGAACGCTATGACCAGCCGTTTCTTGAAGATGCTGTTTAACAATGTCAATTCTGGCAAGCTCGCTCCTGCCGAACTAATCATCAATGCCATTACAGGAGCGATGGCCATTCCTTTCAAAACGAAGATGTGTGAAAGAGGAATCATCGCAGAAAGCCGGATATACAACGGTATGCCGATGATGGCGGCAATCGGGACCAGCCACCATTGATTCCCGCCAAAAACAGATGAAATCCAAACCGTCGGGACAAGTCCATGAATCATAGAGCCGATGGCTGCGCCAATGATTAAGAAAGGATAGACGGATTTCATAAGGACAAGTGTTTCTTGCAAGGCGGCTTTCAAGCTGAATGTTGTTTGTTTCTCCTTGTAGCCGCTCACCACCACGGTTTTTACAGATTTTGCAAATCCCATTTTTTCGAGGGTTAAGCCAATGACCATGGATAAAACGGATGTCATGACTGTGTAGGCTAAGGCGACTTTCATACCTAATAAAGCGGCCATCAACGTGATGATGGTCGGGTCTAAAACTGGAGAGGCAAACAAAAACACCATCACGATGCCGAAGCGGATCTGTTTATGCAGCAGGTTGACGACTACAGGAATGGTGGAGCATGAACAAAAAGGCGTAACAAATGCAATGACGAGTGCCATCACTGAACCGGCAAGAACATTTTTCCCTTTCAAGTATTGATTCAATTTGTCATACGGGATGACCCCTTGAATGAGGTGAATCAGAAAGGAAATGGCAACAAATAAAATCGTTAATTCTAACGAAATAGATAGAAAGCTTTGAATGATATCCATGACATGTCTCCTTTTATTTGCAATTTGCAAGTTTTCGATATTAAAGAAAGGGAAAAGTGCTTCTTCTTTTCCCGCTCAGGTTCATAAGCGTGCATTGCTGATAAAAGGGGTTACTCCAAAGGTGATGCACAGCATTTGTTTGATTTCGCCATGGCTTCATTTAAAAGCTTAATCGAACGAATGACCGTTTCTCTTTCAAATTCGTTCATATGTGAAAAGACTTCATCTAAAAAAGCATTCATTTGTTGATCAATGCTTGCAGCCACATCTTTTCCCTCCGGCGTCAAAGAAAGAATCTGGATTCTCCGATCGTCCGGGTCCGGTGTTTTCTTGACCAGATTCATTTTCACCAATGATTGCACCTGGCGGCTAAACGTTGTAATGTCGGTACCGAGCGTTTCTGCTATCTGCTGTATGGACGGTTTATGCTGACGGTCAATTTCATAAACGATATGGCTTTGAATGAGGGAAATATCATAACCGCCTGTACTGCAGCAATTCTTGTTTAAAAAACCAAAACGTCTTGTCATCACTTGGAATAATTCACGAAGATTTTCCATTGTTCCTTCACCTCTTCTTAGTTATAACTCATTTATTTGCAAAATGCAATTAATTTTAGGGAACAAATGTTGATTTGTGCCTGGATTCTGAACGAACGCATGAACTAAGGCTGGATCACATACCGATTTTATGACAGTCAGGCGATTTTTGCTAAATCGTGATGCCTTTTTGAGGTCTAACCTTCAGGTAAAGCTTGAAACTGGTTCTGATTGACCAGTTTCCCGATCCGATTCGGCTGTCGATGTCGATGTCTGATCGTGTCGACTTACCGAATCGTTATTTATCGATGATTCATTCATTTATTCGCCTGAAAATAGTAAGGCCTGCCCTTGCAGGACTCGTAAAAAGAACGACTGAATCCCTTTTTTGTGTTTGATTTACTCTTTTTAGCAAAAGTTCAAATGGCTGATATACAAACGAAAGAAACGCCCCTATAGTTAAATATGAGGTCCTCAAGATGACGCAAAAAGAATGAAAACACCATCTGCAGATGATGTAAAAGGAACGGAATTTGTTTTACTTTCATTCAAATACCAAACTTCAGGAGGGTGAAAGGAATGAAGAAATTAGCAGGTGTCGTGTTACTGGCAGGGATGATTGCCGGGGGGCTTGGACAAGCTTTGCCTGCAAAAGCTTCCGCGGCTGAGGTTGTCCATCAAACGATCGTTGTCAAAAAAGGCCAGACTTATGATGGGAAAGGCAAGCATTTTAAGGCTGGCTCTGAAATAGGTGACGGCAGTCAGAGGGAAGACCAAAAACCGCTCTTCAAGGTGGAAGATGGTGCAACGCTTAAAAATGTCGTGCTGGATGCACCGGCTGCGGACGGCGTACACACTTATGGAAACGTTTCGATTCAAAATGTCGTTTGGACCGATATCGGTGAGGATGCGCTGACCGTGAAAAAACAAGGAAACGTGACGATTGACGGCGGCTCAGCACGCAACGGTTCAGATAAAGTTTTTCAAATCAATCAACCGAGTACATTTACGGTGGAAAATTTCACCAGCGATAACGCCGGAAAATTCATTCGTCAAAATGGCGGCACGACCTTTAATGTCAAAGTGTTTATTGACAACTGCACCATAACAAATATGAAAGAAGCCATTTTCAGAACCGACAGCAATACAAGCTCCGTCGTCATGACGAATACAAGATATTCACATGTCGGCAAGAAATGGTACGGTGTCAAACACATTACAGAAAAAAACAACAAAGAATTTTAAAGGATGACCCCCGCAACAGCGGGGGTTGTTTGTTCACACAATATCCAAAAAAACGGTTCCTTCCATATGTTAGTATAAAGCTTGTGTAATATATTACAATGTATGGGGATGATCAAATATGACATGGGTTTTTGTGATGCTTCTTGTTTTCATCAGCCTGTTCAAAATATTAGTGACATGCCTTCCGACTGGTGTCGTCGAATGGATGACAAGCAAATTTCAAGTGCATTCCAAACTGGATGCCGCCGGTTGCGCCGTCACGATTGGCGGTAGGCGCTTGAAGGGGCAGGATCACAAGCAATTTATCGAAGATTTTAATCAAGCTATATTTATGGAGCGCTACTATATTTATCCGGGAGACGAGCATTTATATCTGAACCCAAAGAACGGCGGGAGTCCATTTGTCATCGATGCGAAAAAGGGCAAACACGATGTCCGGCTGTTTGTGTACAGATATGATGATCACATCGATGTCGTCAAACAATCCAAGAAAAAAACGGCCGCGTACCGTCTCCGCTCGGAAAGCCTCCAAAACTGTACGTTAGAAACGGCCGAATTGGTTTAAAGGAGAAAAGAGAATGGAAGCATCAATCCATAACTTAAAAGATGAGCGACCGCAATGCCTTGATGAAATTGTCGAATTGTGGAGTCAAAATGCTTTGGAGACCGCGGCTTGCGAATTGGCTGAACAAGAAAAAAAGGAGGTCCGAAAGCAGCTGGAGCAATATGTTCAAACTGCTTTCGGAGCGGTTTTGACAGTGAAAGATGAAAACAGCCAGACGATTGGATACGGCCTGGCATCGATCAAGCAGGATTTAGTCAGTCACATGCTGTATGGTCAAATCGATGAAATCTATATTGCGCCTCCGTATCGCCGCCTTAAAATCGGAAAACGTTTAGCCGGACATCTGATCAACTGGCTGAATGGACAAGGTGTTTCTTACGTCAACGTCTATGTTGATCCAGACAATAAAACAGCCCTGCGTTTTTGGGAAGGCATCGGGCTGAGCAGGGAATTTTATATACTGACAAATTAGCATTGATCTCCCCTTTCATTGTGAAGGGGATTTTTTGATTAACTCAGGAAAATTATTCTTCGGTGAATTGACAAGAGACTGCACTTCATAAGCCTCCATTTCATCTGACGGATAGGGCTTTAATAGGCTTTCCAAATACCGGATGTCTTGATTGGCGGGGCGCAGCCATTCTTGTTCATCACCAGGCTTGAGGATGACAGGCATCCGGTCATGGATATCCTTCATTAAATCGTTTGGTTTTGTCGTAATAATCGTGCAAGTGTAGACGGGCTTGCCGTCGGCGGGCTGCCATTTCTCCCATAGTCCGGCAAACGAAAACAAGCCGTCTGACTTGAGCTTGATTCTCATCGGTTTTTTTGTCTTAGCGTCAACACGCTTCCATTCGTAAAAGCCGTCGGCCGGAATGATGCATCTTTTGCTGACAAGGGGCTTTCTAAAGCTTGGCTTCTCAGACAAGGTCTCAGCGCGGGCATTGATCATCTTGTAGCCGATTTTCTCATCCTTTGACCATGGAGGAATGAACCCCCACTGAAGCCGGCCTAAACGGTTATGTGCACCGTCATTTATACAAGCGAGGATTTTCTGGGAAGGCGCGATGTTATAGCTGGGGATATAGTCTTCTGCGGATGTCATTTGCTTGATGGCAAAGCGAGCGATGATATCGTCAAACTCGGAAAACAGTGTGAATCTCCCGCACATATGAAATCACCCTTTTTTGTTTATTCTATCATTTTCTACCTGAAAAAATCATTTTGCCGCGATCTAAAAAATATGATATCTTGCGGACTGGAAAGGGGGAGCATATGATGAAGAAGACTTTGCTGATGCTTTTGGGAGCTATCGTCTTGACCTTTTTTACATTTAATCTGCCGATTGCTTCGATATTAAATAGCGGTCTGTTTGAGGTGCTTACGTTTTGGCTGTTTGTGATTTTTTTATTTTCTTTTGAACGGAAATGGTGAAATTTTTGGGGCGGGTGAAAGGCGTGCGCTTCCATGAAGAGGGTGGCTTGAGAGCCACCCTTTGGCGCTTATATGCGGTTTAAAAGTCGACTTTTTCTGTAATCCCGTCATGATATTTTGTTGGAACCTCGTCATCGTATACATCTTTTAGTTTAATGTTGATATATTTTAATTCGTCGGCATCCGTCTTAAAGTAAGGGACAACTATGTAACCTTCTTTTTCTACTTTTCCGTAAAAAGATCCGACTCCCGTTTTTGCCGGGGTAAGCACCATGTCCTCACTAGAGACATCGATTTGTTGTTTTGTACTGGTTGTAATGACATCAATTCCGTTAAACATGATATTTTTATCCGATGTATTTTCGATGCTGTATGAAACTTGAATAGTTAAATATTTATCGGCTTCAATGCCCTTTTGTTCCAACAATTTTTTTCCTTTCTCTTGAAGGTTGGATCTTTCAAGTACCTTGACATCGTCAATTTTCATTTTGATTGGATCTAAATCAAAGGTTTTGTCCAGTTTTGCGATCTTTTTTAACGTAACTTTGGTTCCGTCGTCTTCATTTCTCCACTGGCCTACTTTTTCCAAAGGACCGTCAGTTTTCAATGAATCCTCACTGCTTTTTGTTTTGGCCTCGCTTTTTTCTGATTCGTTTTTGGACGATGCTTCATTGTTGCTGCAGGCTGTCAGAAGCATGAAGACTGTCAGCAATGCGGTAAAAAATGTAAAACATTTCTTCATGTTATAAACCCCTTCATCAAATTTTATTTATATGCAATTAGATGGTTTAACCATCTAAGAGGATAAAATTTTGTGATATTATTCCAATGTAAATTTTACATAACTTATATATCGGCACTGTTTGCCTGATGTTAATATAGTTCTTCGAGAAAGTATCAAAATTTCTACAATGACCATTTCTTATGCTCCGCTCTACCTAGTTCACCACTTTTTTGTCAGTCATAACCGTTAAGGTTCGGGGTATCTTTGTCATCAATTCTTCTAATCTAACAAGCTTTAGGCTGTCCAACATGAATCCTTTATGCTAAAGTTAGAGGGAAATATATCCTAAAGGTGCAGTGAACGTATGATCCAGCATAGTGTCTTTCTTGAGGGAAAACTTACATTTCAAGATATGAGATTGTTCTTTTTCTATGGGCTAAGAAAATCCGTCATTTTTTATTTTATTTTTATTTTTCTGGTGTCTGTCTTCGTGTTTTCAGTTGAGGGGCTGCCGATAACTGTTTATTATAGTGAAACACTCGAATTGCTCTTCAACGGCATTCTCATGACAGTCATTTCGTTGATTTTGACATTGCTTTTCATTGGTGTTTATTATATTCGGCTGACTGCTGGATATCGAAAAAATGAACGGATAAAACAAAAAAGAAACTATACCATCAATCCACAGGGAATTCAGATTCAATCTAAAAATTCTTATATGTTGTTTGAATGGCATGAAGTGACGGCAGTAGCAGAATATAAACGCCTATTCTACATAAAAACCTCCAGCGGCCAGTTGATCTTGATACCGAAACGCTTTTTCGCATTTGATCAAGAGCTTCATTCATTCAGACAGCTTGTGACTGAATATGGACGTCCTGAAAAAGTAAAGTGGCAATCGTAAAAAGAGGGGTCTCCCCCTCTTTTTTATGGATCGCATCGTTTCAGCCTGCAAATGTTTTGCTTCTTCAACAATGTCCCGCAATATGTTCTTCCTCTACAATTGATGACCCAGATTCGTCTCGTTAATGGAAGCTGTGCCAAACCACTGTGTAAGACCTTGTAATTTCAGACACATCATAATCGGAATAAAAGGATACGGTGTCCACATCTGTTCGAACTTCTTTGATTTTGTCAGCCTTACATACGTAAAAATCTGATTTGCAATCCCTGTAGCTCATGAAGATTGGCCCTGATGGCCAAATTAACCCTTGAATTGATTTCGGGGTTTTTTTTTGGGCTTGTCCCGCAAAGATCTTATATTGACTGATTGGTCAGCAAGCGTTAAAATCTTTACTAACCGATTGGTCAATAAATGAAAAGGGATGATTTCTGTGCCTTTGCAGCTATATGAAAAAGAACAAATTCTGAATGCCTGTCTTGGGGTTTTTGCCCGCCATGGATATTCGAAGACGTCGACAGGGATGCTGGCTGAAGCAGCCGGCATATCAAAAGCGCTCATTTTCCATCATTTTCAAAGCAAGAAGAATGTGTATCTTTCTGTTTTGGATGACTGCATTGAAAAATTGAAGGCCCACCTTGCATTGGATGACCTGCTCCAATACACGGATTTTTTTGCGGCAAAAGAAAAGATCAGCTTGGCGAAGCTTGCATTTTTTCAAAAATATCCTGATGTTTACAAGGTGACAATGGACGCTTTCTATGATCCGCCTTCTGAGCTGAAGGATGAAATTGCAGAAAAATACGGAGAGCAGTTTGCGGTCAGAAATCATATATTAAAACAGCTATTTGCCCAAGTTCCTTTAAAGGAAGGAGTCGATCGCGACGAGGCTTTTGAATTGGTTATGGTGATGATGAAGCATTTTGAGGAAAAGTTTTTAGCTGAAGTTCCGCCTCAGCGTGATTTTGATCCTGATTATAACAGACGCCTCCTTGAAAAAAGAAGCCGCTTTTTGAATATGATTCGTTTTGGCATTGAGAAGAAATGAAGGGAAGGGTGCCTTGTGCGGGAATATGTGCTGGGTTTTGATATGATCGAGCAAACGGATTTGCCGCTCGTCGGTGGCAAGGGACTGAATCTTGCTGAATTGTCAAAGATTGAAGGCGTAAAAGTACCGCCTGGATTTTGCGTTGCCACGCCGGCATTTCAAAACATGGTTGACGGCAATCGAAGAGTCGGGGAGCTGCTTGATGAGCTTTCGGCATTAAAGATGACAGACAGGGAGCAGATCAGCCAAATCAGCCGCGAGATTCGCAGTGAAATTGAACACGCGGTGATGGCTGAAGATCTCGAAGCAGAAACGCTTCGCTTTCTCATCAAGCTTGGCGAACATAAGGCTTATGCGGTTCGTTCAAGTGCAACGGCTGAAGATCTGCCGAACGCTTCATTCGCGGGACAGCAGGATACTTACTTGAACATCATCGGAAAACAAGCGATCTTGCAGCATATCAAAAAATGCTGGGCATCGTTGTTTACTGAGCGCGCCGTCATCTACAGGATGCAAAACGGTTTTGATCACCGCAGTGTTCAATTGGCCGTCTTGGTTCAGCAAATGGTGATTCCCGAGGCTTCGGGAATCATGTTTACGGCTGATCCCGTCACATCCAACAGAAAAGTATTGTCCATTGATGCAAGCTTTGGATTGGGTGAGGCGCTCGTCTCCGGATTGGTCTCAGCCGACAATTACAAGGTGTGTGAAGGGGAAATCGCCGAAAAGACGATTTCTGTGAAAAAACACGCGATTTATTCATTGGAAAATGGAGGTACAGAAGAACGCAAGATTGAAATTGAACGGCAGAAACGTCAAACGCTGACGGACGAACAAATTTTGCAGCTCGAAACATGGGGACGGAAGATTGAGGCGCATTTTGGGACGCCTCAAGATATTGAATGGTGCCTGACTGAAGGCGAATTTTTCTTTGTGCAGAGCAGGCCTGTGACGACATTATTTCCTCTTTCGAAACAAAGCGATGACAAGCTGCGCGTCTATATGTCTGTCGGGCACCAGCAAATGATGACAGAGCCGATCAACCCGCTCGGGATATCGTTCTTCGGGTTGATCTCGGATTCTGAGCTGATTCTCGCCGGAGGCAGACTTTTTATTGATTTATCACATGATCTGGCATCTTCCATTGGACGGAAAATGGTCCTTGGGACAATGGGCAAAAATGATCCGATGATGTACAGCGCGATTTCTAACTTTTTGAAAAGAAAAGAGGTCGTCAACAGACTCCCGAAAGGAAAACGGATGTTTACATTAGGCTCTGAAGGGCTGTCATGGGCTCTTCCGGCAAAAACGCTGAAAATATACCGGAGAAATGACATCGACATCGTCAAACAGCTGATGTCCAGAGCCGAGGCGTCTATAAAAGAAGCTGAACAGCGGCTGCAAAAGGTCTCCGGTGAAGCGTTGTTTGAAGCGATTGCAGAAGATCAAAAAGCGCTGAAAAAGGTTCTGTATGACACGCAGAGCATGGCCGTCATCATGGTTGGTTTATACGCCTCGTACTGGCTTAACAGCAAAATGAAAAAATGGCTGGGGGAAAAGGGTGCGGCCGATATTCTTTCCCAGTCGGTATTGAACAATGTCACCTCTGAAATGGGCTTGGCCCTTTTGGATGTAGCAGATGCTGCCAGAGGATACCCCGAGGTTCAGAAGTATTTAGCGCATGCCAATGATGAAACCTTTTTCGAAGATCTCAAACAGCTTGAAGGCGGCCCCGCCTTTATCAGCGCATTGCGCGAATTCCTTGAGAAGTACGGCATGCGCTGTACGGGCGAGATCGACATCACCAAGACGCGCTGGAGTGAACGGCCTTCGATTCTTGCTCCGATCATTTTGGGCAACATCAAGAATTTTGCGCCTGGTGCGCGAATGTCCAAATTTGAACAGGGGCGATTGGAAGCGGAGCAAAAGGAGAGGGATCTATTAAGCCGTCTGCAAACATTAAAAGGAGGCAGAAAAAAGGCGAAAAAAACGAAGAAAATGATCAGTGTGCTGCGGAATTTTATCGGCTACCGGGAATATCCAAAGTATGCTCTGATCAAACGCTATTTTATTTATAAGAAAGCGCTGATGAAAGAAGCCGCCATTTTGCAGAAAAAGAAGCTTATCCAAGCGAAGGAGGATATTTATTATCTGTCCTTTGAAGAATTGAGAGAGGCCGTTCACACCAATCGTCTCGATGTAAAGACGATCAAAGAAAGAAAAGCAGAATATCAACATTATGAAAAATTGACGCCTCCGCGAATGATGACATCAGAAGGTGAGGTCATCACCGGAGAAGCCCTGGGAGAGAACCTTCCGGCAGGAGCGTTGGCAGGTGTCCCAGTATCATCAGGAGTCATCGAAGGAAGAGCAAGGGTGATTCTGAAATTGGAGGAAGCCGATATCGAAGAGGGGGATATTCTTGTCACGCCTTTCACAGATCCGAGCTGGACACCGCTGTTTGTCTCGATCAAAGGATTGGTGACTGAAGTGGGCGGCCTCATGACGCACGGCGCCGTCATTGCGCGGGAATACGGGCTTCCGGCTGTTGTCGGCGTTGACAATGCAACAAAGATCATCAAGGATGGACAAAAGATCAGGCTCAACGGATCGGAGGGCTATATCGAAATAGTGGAATAGAGAAAGCGCAGCTTGGATGCTGCGCTTTAATGTTTATAAAGGTCGGCCGACGACATCCATTTCATCAAGTGCTGGTAAGGATAATAGGTCGTGCCATTTAATTCAATTTTAGGGATGTCAGGATATTTGCGCAGCATTTCTTTCGTTTCTTCTTTGCTTAAGCCTAAATAATACTGTAGGTCTCTTTCTTTGATTAAATGTGGATAGCCTGAATCATTCCCTTTTGGGTTTTTGAAATTTTTCAACCCGTCACCGATGAAATAGCCTAGAGCCGCTAAACCAAGCGCAAGCCAAAAAAAGTCTATCTCCATGTTTCCCATCCTTTTCACATGTGTTGCTTCAATTGTAATACGAAAGGTTTTGAAAAAGGTTTCAAGATCAAAGGCTTTGTCCGTTCAGCATCTCATAAAGAACGATGGCATGGTTATGGCGTTCATCCTTTGCCCCGTAAAGCAGAATAACGGTTTCGTCCGCCGCCATTTCTTTTAATTCCTTGAGCTTGCTCTGTTTTTCAGGGTTTTGTATGATTTCGTTTTGATAGGCTTTTTTAAACGATTCAAATTTTTTCGGATCATGACCGAACCATTTTCTTAACTCAGGACTTGGGGCGATTTCTTTCATCCAGCAGTCAAGATTCGCTTTTTCTTTCGATATGCCGCGCGGCCACACCCGGTCTATTAAAATGCGGCGTCCTTCTGTTTGCTGGTTTTCCTGATAAATGCGCTGGAGAACCATCGGCATCGGGATCACTCCTTCTAACTTTTGAAAAAGACAATGCCAAAGCCCTTTTTATTCGATGGAATCTTTTAAAGAGCTGTACATTTGGCTGACGCTTTCATCGATTTCATCTCTTGACATCCGCAAGGCTTTTTCCGATCTGGCATAGCCGATTTCCACCCGGCCTTCTTCCAGCCCTTTGAAAATCGCGTCGGCAAATTCATCTAAAGGAGCTCCGAAATCATGCAGTCCGACACCGCCTAAATCCGTATTGACCGCAGGAGGGGCGACCTCAATCACCTCAACGCCGGTCTCTGAGAGCTGATGTCTTATGCTCATCGTAAAGGAATGGAGAGCGGCTTTTGTCGATGAGTAGATCGGTGCGATCGCCATCGGTGTAAATGCCAGACCTGATGTCACATTGATGATCGTTGTTTTCCCGGCTTTTTTTGCAAAGTATTGGCTAAAGAGCATGGCCAGATGGATCGGCGCCTCCATATTGACGGTGATTTCTTTATTGTAGTCAGCCCAATTGTCTATAACATCGGCTTTTAAAATGTGGTAGCGCTGCTGTATGCCCGCGTTATTCACCAGCACGTTCACCTCAGGGTGCTGTTCTTTGATCCATTCAAATAATGCCAGTCGTTCCGTTTCAACGGTCACATCGCATACACGCGTGATCAGCTCCGGATATGTTTCCTTTGCTTCTTTAAGCTTGCTTTCCCTTCTCCCGCAGACGATAACGGTATTTCCCGCTTTTATAAAACGTTCGGCAAAAGCGAAGCCGATTCCTGATGCACCGCCTGTGATCAATACTGTGTTTCCCGACAGTTCCATTGGAATCCCTCTTTTCTATTAAGTTTCTAAAAAATTGGTTGGACATCTCTTCTGATTCTATAATGACCCTTTATTTTCCAAAGTGCAAGTATTCTGATTAGACGGTATGTTCCGATTCCATTATCATTGAAAAGTGAAAGGGGTGGAATAAAATGTATGAAACGATTGTCGAAACACACTTCGGAAAGCTGAAAGGCAGAGCGGAAAACGGTGTTCGCGTCTTTAAAGGTGTTCCCTACGCAAAACCTCCCGTCGGCGATTTAAGGTTTCGGAAACCGCAGCGAATGGACGCCTGGGAGGGGGAACGGGACGCTTTTGAATTTGGTCCGGTTTGTCCCCAGCCAGACGGGTTATTGGCTCAAGCAATAGAGGGGGTTCACAAGTCTGAGGATTGCCTTTATTTAAATGTGTACACATCTGAAGAGGCGGACAGGGATCTGCCTGTGATGGTGTGGATTCATGGAGGCGCTTTTTATCTCGGCGCCGGAAGTGAACCGCTCTACGACGGGACTCAGCTTGCCAAGCAGGGCAAAGTGATCGTGGTCACCATCAACTATCGCCTCGGCCCATTCGGTTTTTTACACCTTTCGTCGATTGATGATTCCTACAGCAGCAACCTCGGCCTCTTGGATCAAATCGCGGCTCTCGAGTGGGTGAAAGAACATATCGCTTCCTTTGGCGGAGACCCTGAAAATATTACGGTGTTTGGCGAATCGGCGGGTTCCATGAGCATCGCTTCGCTTTTGGCGATGCCAAAAGCAAAAGGCCTTTTTCAAAAGGCCATTATGGAAAGCGGGGCATCCGCAACAATGTCCGCAAAGCTGGCCAAAGCTGCGACGGAAAGGTTCTTAAGCATTCTCAATATTGATTCCAATCATGCGGATCGCCTCCGCGATGTATCTGACCAAGAGCTTCTCCAAGCTGCCGATCAGCTGCGCGCTGTTATGGGGGAAAATATTTTTGAATTGATCTTTCTGCCTGTAGTTGACGAAAAGACCATGCCGATGAAGCCGGAAATCGCCGTCGCAAAGGGTTCGGCAAACGGAATCAATCTATTGATCGGAACAAACCGTGACGAAGGCGCCTTATTTTTCACCCCTGAGTCGGATCTTTTACCTGAGAGCAAGATCTATGATGTTTTAGAAGAATACTTGGGGAAAGAGGCGGCTGACATCGCCTCGGCGCTGTATCCGAGATCATGGCAAGGCCAGGTTGATATGATGACAGACCTGATCTTTTGGCATCCGTCCGTTGTGTTCGCTTCGGCGCAATCACGACATGCACCCGTCTTTATGTACCGGTTTGACTGGCATGCCGATTCGGAGCATCCGCCGTTCAACAAAGCGGCGCACGGTTTGGAAATCCCGTTTGTGTTTGGAAATATGGACATTCTGGAATGGCTGACAGGTACAAAGGTAAATGAAGAAACGCTGCTGCTTGTTCAACAGATCCAGGGTGCCTGGCTGTCTTTTGCCCGCTTCGGAAACCCGAGCACCGATGATGTCAGCTGGCCTGAATATCATGAAGAATCACGACAAACGCTCATTTTCAATCACGAGATTTCGTTTGAAAGCGATCCGTATAGAGACAAGAGAAAGATGTTGACAGTGCCGAACCCACAGGTATCAAAAAAGCGCTGACCTGTGGTCAACCGCTTTTTTGATACCGTTCATTTTGAATGGCTTTGAGCGATTTTCCGCGCGTTTCCGGCGCCATGAGAAGACCGATGATCATATGAATGACAAGGAAGGTAATCATCACGGCGCCGGCTATTTTAAACCCTAGAGATGTAATCATGATCGGAACGACTAATGAAATAAGCCCGACACCGACGCGGACGATGAAGAACATGAAGCCCTGGGCCATTGCCCTGTACTTCGTATGGAAAAGCTCGGCCGCCCATAATCCATAAAACGCTTGTGCGCCGAAACCGGCGGAAATACCCCAGAGAGTGACGAACAATAAGAGCTCCGTTATGTTCATAGTGCCGAAGGTGAGGATGATCCATGCGACGGTTCCCATGGCAGCTCCTACGCCAAAGAGCCGCTTGCGATTGACCCGATCACCGAGACGGATAAAGACAAAGTAAGTGGCCGCTACCGTCAGTATCCAGAGGAACGCCTGCAGCAGGTTGGCCTGTGCCGCGCTTAAACCGCCGACGGTCTCATAAATATACGGCATAAAATACCCCATTGTTCCGGCGACAAGGTTCCAAAAGGCATAGATGCCGATGAGCAGAAACATGGCATGAAGGTTTGCTTTGTTTGTAAAAAGCTCTTTGAGCGAGGCTTTCTCACCGATTCCTTGCGCTTTTTCTGCGGCGTCTTTTTGTTTTTGCTCTTGCCAGATGGCGGATTCATGAACTTGCTGCTGCAATATCCAGGTGATGATCGCAACAATGAATAATTGTCCGAAAATCAGGCGGCTCCCCATTAATCCGAGCGGCGCCAGAGCGACCGACAGCAGCAATGTCAGAGCCGGTCCGATCGACCATGCCAGCTGTCCCCAGCCGACGCGTCCGGCCCGTTCATGATCAGGCGCTTCTTCCGCGATATATGTCCATGCCGCCGGAATGGCTGCACCGACCGCGATCCCGGTTACAATATAGCCTGTTAAAAGCATCGGGAAGTTGATTGATAAGGTGATCAGCAAAACGCCCAGCATATAGACCAGCAAATCGTATTTGTATATGAATTTCCGTCCGTAGCGATCGACTAAAAAACCTCCGAGCAAAGCGCCGATCGCCGCACCGAATCCGTTTGCACTCAATGCCCCGAGAAGACCGACTCTCGCATCATCCAGGCCCAGGTATTCGACCCATAAGGAAAGCCCGCCTGCCCCGGCGACGATTGACCCCGCCTCCAAATAGTTGGACATCGCAACGGTGATCGTCGATTTTAAACTGCCTGTTGTTCTCCCTGCCATTTTTCGCTCCCCTTTCAAAGCCGATTTTTCAGATGACTAAATGTGGATATTAAGCTGTTTTTGTAAGCGCTTACTATAATGGGATCATGTCTGCCTCCGCATCCGTTTCAAGCTGTAATCATTTAGATTTTTGCTTATAGTATAACTTTATTCAGAAAACAAAAATAAATCAACACAAAATTCAAATAATTCACCTTTTATATTTCTGTTTATATTTGAATATTTTTGTTCAGGAGCCGGCGGATTGATATGTATTGATAATGTCTGCATTTCACCATGTTTTTGACGCCGCCGCCATTATGTATCAGCCTTGTGAGCGCGGGAGGTAAAGTGCCATGTCCGGTGTCAAACTTGCATACAAAGCACTTGGTATCAAAAAATAGGTTTTGGGCGAGGTGTTAGTGGAATGCAGGGAGACATGACTTATGATGTTTGAAGAACGGAAAAGCTTGAGCCGTTTTTTTCATGATTGCCTGTATAGGTCTTCATATGTCATTCCGGTCAGAGCCTTCCCACCTGAAGTAACAGCCTAAAATCACATCAATTGCATGATCGTTTCAAGAGCCGTATCCTATAAATGAAACAATAGATGCGGGCCGGAAGAATCGGATCGGCGCCCTGACTGGCAGGTCTGGGTAGGAAAAAGGATTGAAGCCGCTGACGGCTGGCAAACATAAATCAAATAAGAGGACAATTGCCATAAACCTTGAGAAAAAGTGGAGGAAATATGAAATGGAACTAGGGATCAGCACCTTTGTAGAAACAACCCCGGACATTAAGACCGGAAAAATCATCAGCCATGCACAGCGGCTGCGCGAGGTAGTTGAGGAGATCATCCTTGCCGATCATGTGGGACTGGATGTGTTCGGTGTGGGTGAGCACCACCGTGAAGACTATGCGGCGTCTTCCCCCGCCGTCGTTTTGGCCGCAGCGGCGCCGCAGACGGAGAGAATCCGTCTGACAAGTGCAGTCACAGTGCTTTCATCTGATGACCCCGTCCGCGTTTTCCAGGATTTTGCGACGCTTGACGGGATTTCAAACGGACGGGCGGAAATCATGGCGGGTCGAGGGTCTTTTATCGAATCCTTCCCGCTGTTCGGCTATGATTTAGACGATTATGAAGAGCTGTTTGAAGAAAAACTCGATTTGCTGTTGGCGCTGCAAAAGTCGGAAAGGGTGACGTGGAGCGGCAAGCATCGCCCCGCCATTCAAAACCTTGGCGTCTATCCGCGGCCAGTGCAGAATCCGTTGCCTGTATGGATCGGAAGCGGCGGCAACCAGGAATCCGTCGTTCGCGCGGGGCTGCTCGGTCTGCCGCTCGTTCTGGCCATCATCGGGGGAAGTCCGCAGCACTTTGCCCCGCTTGTCCAGCTTTATTACAAAGCGGCGGAGCATGCAGGTCACGATGTATCAAAGCTTGCCGTAGCTTCCCATTCACACGGCTTTATTGGAGAAGATACCGAGACGGCCGCAGATCAATTTTTCCCGTCGACTCAGCAGGCGATGAACACGCTCGCCAGGGAGCGGGGCTGGGGATCGTACAGCCGCTCCAGCTTTGATGCTGCGCGGAGCTTTGAGGGAGCGCTTTATGTAGGGGACCCTCAGACGGTGGCGGAAAAAATCATCCATCTGCGCAAACATGTGGGAATCACAAGATTTATGCTGCATGTCCCGGTCGGTACGATGCCTCACGACGATGTCATGAAAGCGATCGAGCTTTTTGGAAGAGAGACGGCGCCGCGCGTCAGGGAGGAAGTCTCCCGCTGGGAGGCGTCGCAGAGAACCTAAAGAATAAACGGCCCGGACATTTTGCGGGCCGTTTTTATTTCATGTAATGCTTTTTGAAATCGGGATGAATTGAAAATTTGCGGCGCAGATGGATCAGGTTTTCACCAAAACTTTCCTCCAAAACATCTCTATGCTTCTCCAAGATTTCCATGAGGTACAGATCATGAATCATCACTTCCGTAATCGGCATGACCAAGCCCACATGCATCGTCCAGGCCGCGCGGCTGTCTTTGCCCTGCGAGACAATGCCGGCAACGACTTCGGAATCATCAACACTCAAAACAAGCCATCGTCCGTCATACTCTTCTGTTATTTCCCGGCTGCTGTCATGCAGATAAACATCAGCGAAATCAGCTTCAATTTCTCCATATGCAATAATGGTGACGATGACGCCATTGTTTGCCGCCTCGCTCAGGTCGGGCTCCAAATCCGGAAAGTCCTCTTTCCATATTTCCAGGAGAATTCTTTTTTGGGCTGAGGATATACACGTCTTAACCTTGTCGAGTATTTCGGTTCGCCCGGTGATATTCCAAATATTTTCCCGATCATTTGCGGAACGCGCAAATTTCTCAAAATATTTTTCTGCCTGTTCAAACGTCTCCTCCGCTTTCTGTCTGCGGTTTTTGATCAGATCCTTGGCAGGAACGGGAATGTACTGCGGGGTGTTGCCATAGCTTACAAAAATATCGCCGCGAATCACGAGGCTCTCCAACACTTCGTATATTTTCGAACGCGGTACACCTGATTTTTTTGCCACCGCATAGCCTGTCAAAGGCGATTCTTCCAAGAGCGCGAGATATGCTTTCGATTCATATTCGGTAAAGTTCAGGTTTTTCAGTATGTCTAAATTCTTCATACATCCTCCAGCCTCAAAAAATAGTCGCTACCTTTGTCACTCATATTTTGCTTCATGTATTGATTTATTTCAAGGGCGCTGATACACTTTTTATAAGTAGTTACTAAGGTAGTCACTATATGAAAAGGTATGGAGGGAGACATCTGATGGATAGCCTGCTGTCATACATATCGATCGCCGCCATGATGGTGGTGATTCCCGGAGCTGATACGATGCTCGTTGTGAAAAACACGCTTCGATACGGCCCGAACGCCGGACGCTGCAATGTTCTCGGCTTGGCGACGGGACTGTCGTTCTGGACGCTGATTGCCGTTTTCGGTTTGGCGGTTGTCATTGCGAAGTCGGTGTTTCTGTTCAATGCAATCAAATACTTGGGAGCGGCTTATTTAATTTTCTTAGGTGTCAAAAGTTTTTTTGCTAAAAAGATGTTTTCTTTGGAGGACATGAAAGCCGACAACAACAAACCTGGCCATTCTTCCAAGCGGCATTATAAAGATTCGTTTATGCAAGGGTTGTTCAGCAATGTTCTGAATCCGAAGACTGTTTTGGTCTATATCACGATCATGCCTCAATTTATCAATTTAAAGGAAAGCGTCAACCAGCAGTTAATTATTCTCGCATTCATTCTAACCTTGATGGCTGTATTTTGGTTTCTCATCCTCGTTCATCTGATTGATTACGCGAAAAAATGGCTGAGAAGCGTGAAGTTCCAGAAGGTCTTTCAAAAAGCCGCCGGTTTGGTGCTGGTGGGGTTTGGCATCAAAACAGGGTTGGATTGAATATCCCCCAAAATCATGATAAGGAGTGAGCATGACAGCTCACTCCTTTTGATGTAATGAAGCCCGGCCAACCCTGAACGGGAAGCAAGAGACGATATGAATCGTTTCAACCCCTCGCCGCAAAAATCTGAAATGTCACACCGAAGGGGTCAGTGACAATCGCGTAGGCTGGGCTGAAATATACATTTTGGAGTTCAAGCTTGACTTCTCCCTGCTCCCGGAGCTTGTCATACAGCCGCTCAGCCGTTTGCGCGTCACCGACCGTGATGCAGATGGAGATTTGACTGCCGCTTTGAAAAGGCACCTCCGGGATCATATCAGCGATCATCAAGCTGGCCCCGCCGAAGTTTAGGACAGCATGGGCAATCAGATCTTGTTCCTCTTCCTTAAAATTCTTCGCCTCATCCGCGGGACCTTCACCAAATGTCTGCTGGAATTTTACTTCAGCATCGAGCACTTCCCGATAATATTCAATCGCTTCCTTTGCTCTCCCGTTCATCAGGATATAAGGGGTGAATTGCATTTCCATCTTTAAAACATCTCCTTTTTCGTTGATTTAAGGTAATTGTATATTATAATGGTGACAACTTATGTCATGGTTAAACACTTTGGGAGGTTCTAAATGTCAAAAGCGAAAAGATTAAATGAAATGATCATGATGGTCAATCGAAAAAAACGGTTTACGGTCGGGGAATTGGCGCAGGAATTCGGAGTGTCAAAAAGAACCGTTCTCAGGGATCTGCAAGAGCTTAGCGAGATGGGTGTGCCCCTTTATTCAGAAACGGGGCCCCATGGCGGCTATCAGGTGTTAAGTGAAAGAATTCTTCCTCCCATCGCCTTGAGCGAGAACGAAGCGATCGCCATCTTTTTTGCGATCCATGCACTGAGGCACTATATATCCCTGCCGTTTGATGCACAGTATGCTTCAATCAAGAAAAAATTTTACTTGAATCTCGCCGGCGATATTCGGGATGCGATTGACAGCATGAAGGACCGCGTCGATTTTTATACGGCTTATGAGCAAAAAGAAGAAATTCCGTTTTTAAGGGTGCTATTGGAAGCGGCGGTTCAGCAAAAGGTCTTAATCATCAAATATCAATCAAATGATGTGACAAACGAAAGAAAAATTCAGCCGATCGGCATCTATGCGAATCACGGCAAATGGTATTGTCCCGCTTATTGCTTTATAAGAGAGGATTACCGTATGTTCAGATGCGATCGGATGATATTTGCCGAACTTGATGAAAATACCGATCCGATGGACTTGTCAAACATCAATTTAAAAAACCGTTTTTCGGTTTTATCCCTTCCTCCGAAGATGCTGGAACTATCCGTGGAATTGACGAAACAAGGCGTAGAGCGGCATGGATCCCTGGAATGGCCGCATCTTGAACTGCATGTCAGAAAAGACGGTTCCGGAACACTGTCAGGTTTGATTGCGTCAAAGGATATTGACTTTTTTGCGGATTATTTCATTTCATTTGGCCGGGAAGCGGTCATTCAAAAACCATCACAGCTAATCGAAAAGATGAAGAAAACATTATTTGACATGTTGAACCAATATACAAATGGAGACTCCGTTCCGACTGCTCACTAAGATCGCTAATATGGCAATGCTTGCGGCCGAAAACAGCGTGTCAGCAATCATTCGTCAGACAATACGCCGTCATCATTCAGAGCGCCATCACCATTTTCATATTCTGTATTAAAGCCAGAAGCATCTGATCTTGCAAAATAGGACACTCTCAGATTTCTGTGGGTGTCTTATTTTTGCCGAATAATGAAATTTTTACCCAAAAAAGTTGACGGGGCATTTAAAAGCCGGTATCATTACAAATGTGATATAAATATTACATTTATGTTACAAAAGAAAATGATATGTTACGAGTTTTAAAGGAGATTGACAAAGGAGTATGCTCATGAAAAAAGCAATAGCCATATTGGGGTTTCTTGTGCTTACAGCCTCGCTGCTATTTATGATCAATAAAGGATCATCTCAAATAAATGCTGCTAAAAACAGAAAAGCTGCAGTTCACACAGAACTATACAACAATATCGATTCTTTATCATATCCGGTGTTCAGCGGCTTAAAAGCCCGTGATGAAAAGCTGGTCCATGATGCGATCGAGCTTCATATGAAAGCCTCATTCAAGGAATACGAAAAGGTGAAGAAAGAGAAGGGGGAAGATGGCGAGGAAAGCGCCTATGAAACGTCCTATAAAGTCAAATACAACGAAGGCGGCAAACTGAGCTTTTTAATCTACAACTACCAATATACCGGCGGAGCGCACGGGATGTATACCGTCACATCCTACAACTATGATTTGAACAAGCATCAGCAGGTGCTCCTGACCGATCTTTTAAACAATCAAGCTAAAATCGAGAAAGCCAAAAACTATATTTACAGCTATATAACCGAACATGCGGACCGATTTTATTCTGACATTCAAAAGAGTGATATCAGCTTAGACGAAAATACTGCTTTCTACTATACAAACAGCGGAATTTCCATTGTATTTCAGCAGTATGATATCGCGCCTTATGCTGCTGGAAACCAGGAAATCAAGATTCCTTCTTCATTTTTATATTAGCCTTGGTGTGTTAGCAGACATCCGGCAGGAGACGCGAGCGAAAGATTTTGATAAATACAGGAGAGTGAAAAGCGATGTCTGGCAAACGGTCATGGCGATGGATCAATGTATTGATTTTTTTAGCGATATTCATAGGTTTTGCGGGGTACTCTTTCAACCATGTGTCAAGCAATGAAGAGGCCCCTCCCCCTAAGCCGAAAAAAGACCCAGATTATTCGGATATCGAGATCGGATCATTCGTCAGCGACAGTGAACAAGAGAGATATGCGATCCATTACCCCATCTTTCATATCAAAGCGATCGATGACAAGCTGAAAGGCTATGTCAAAGATGAACTGAGCCGCTTCAAAAAAGACAGCGCAAGTGCGCGGTCTCGGAATGAAGACGGTCCGTTCGAATTGAATATCAAGTATAAGATTGTCTATTACACAAAACAAACGGCTGCAATTGTGCTGAATGAATACATAGAAATCGGCGGAGCGCCGGGAAAAACGACCATCAAAACGTTCAACGCCGATTTGAAGCAAAAAAAATGTCTCGCACTTCATGACCTTTTTATAGATGATGCCGAGTTTTTGAACAGAATTTCCGGCATTGTCTATCAACAATTGAAAAATGACCATCCCGCAGCTGATGATGCACTGCTGAAAAAAGGGACAAGCCCCCTTGAACAAAACTTCAGCCGTTTCGCCTTGCTTGAGAACGACATCGAATTCTATTTTGGCAAGGAGCAAACAGGTGTTGAGCAGTCTGTTAAAATCAAAAAAGAATGGTTGAAAGATATATTAAAAGATCAATATCGAGAAGGAAAAAAGAATCGCGTTGATAACAAGCAAAAGCAGGAGGCCATCCCTCTGCCAAAAGAAGCGAAAGTCAATCCTGATGAAAAAGTGATTGCCCTGACATTTGACGACGGCCCGAACCCGTCTTCAACAAACAAAGTATTGGATGCTTTAAAGAAATATGAAGGGCATGCGACATTTTTCGTGCTGGGCAGCAGAGCTCAAGTCTATCCGGAAACGATCACAAGGATGATGAGAGAAGGGAATGAAGTGGGCAATCACTCGTGGGATCATCCATTGTTGACGAGGCTTACGAATGATAAGGCATATAAGGAAATCGACGACACACAGCAGGTGATTGAAAACATTAGCGGTCACACACCGACCCGCTTAAGGCCGCCCTACGGCGGTGTGAATGACTCCGTCCGGGGACTGACGGGGCTCTCCATCACGCTTTGGGATGTTGATCCTGAAGATTGGAAGGTCAAAAATAAGCAAAAAATCGTCAATCGTGTGATGAGTCAAGCTGGAGATGGAAAAATCATCCTGATGCATGATATTTATCAAACGTCCGCCGATGCTGCCGAGGAGATTATCAGAAGGTTGAAGCGGCAAGGCTATCAATTGGTGACTGTTTCACAGCTGGAGAAAGTGAAAAAGCAAAGGGAACAATGAAAGTGCTGCAGCGGCACTTTCTTTTTTTTAGCAAAATATAGGGAAAATGATATTTGTTAAATATTCTAAAAATTTGTAAAATGACTTTTGTGATTAAACAGGCTGTAAAATGAAAGGAGAGAAAAAATGCTGGGAAAAAACAAACGGTTTTTCACATGGATGGTTTCGTTTTTCGTCACGCTCATGTTCCTGGTTCCGCCGCCTAAAGCAAGTGCGGAAAGCATTAACGGCACATTGATGCAGTATTTTGAGTGGTATTTGCCCAATGATGGCCAACATTGGAAGCGTTTACAAAACGACGCGGCATATTTATCAGATCTCGGCGTCACCGCTGTATGGATTCCGCCGGCCTACAAGGGAACGAGTCAGTCTGATGTCGGTTATGGCGCCTATGATTTGTATGATTTAGGAGAGTTTCAGCAAAAAGGGACGGTGCGAACGAAATACGGAACAAAAGGTGAGCTTCAATCTGCGATCGGCAATCTTCATTCCCGTAATATTCACGTCTACGGGGATGTCGTCATCAATCATAAAGGAGGAGCTGATGGGACGGAAGACGTCACCGCTGTTGAAGTCAATCCGGGGGACAGGAATCAGGAAACGTCCGGGGAGCAGCGAATCAAAGCGTGGACAGCGTTTCATTTTCCAGGACGCGGAAGCACCTACAGCGGTTTTAAGTGGCATTGGTATCATTTTGATGGAACAGATTGGGACGAGTCCCGGAAATTGAACCGCATCTATAAGTTTCGCGGAGAGGGCAAGGCATGGGATTGGGAGGTTTCAAGCGAAAACGGCAACTATGACTACCTGATGTATGCTGATATTGATTACAACCATCCCGATGTCGTGGCAGAATTGAAAAAATGGGGAACATGGTATGCCAATGAACTGAACTTGGACGGTTTTCGGCTCGATGCCGTGAAACATATTAAATTTTCATTTTTGCGGGATTGGCTGAAATCAGTCAGGGAATCGACGGGGAAGGATATGTTTGCGGTAGCTGAGTATTGGCGGAATGACCAGGGCGCCCTTGAAAATTACTTGAAGAAAACCGATTTTCAACATTCGGTATTCGATGTTCCGCTCCACTACAATTTGCATGCCGCATCATCGCAAGGGGGCGGCTATGATATGAGGCAATTGCTGAACGGTACTGTCGTATCCAAATATCCGGAAAAGGCGGTCACATTTGTTGATAATCATGATACACAGCCTGGACAATCGCTTGAGTCCACTGTCGAACCATGGTTTAAACCGCTTGCCTATTGTTTCATTATGACAAGGAAGTCCGGCTACCCGCAGGTTTTCTACGGAGATCTGTATGGGACAAAGGGTTCTACATCACGGGAAATTCCAGTGCTTAAAAACAAACTCGAGCCGATTTTAAAAGCGCGCAAACATTATGCATATGGCGCCCAGCACGACTATTTCGACCATCATGATATCATCGGCTGGACGAGGGAAGGTGACAGTTCGATTCAGAAGTCCGGTCTAGCTGCATTAATAACAGACGGACCCGGCGGATCAAAGCGTATGTATGTCGGACGTGAGAATGCGGGTGAAACGTGGTATGACATCACGGGGAACCGTTCAGACTCCGTCGCGATCGATTCGAACGGCTGGGGAGAATTCCGTGTGAACGGCGGTTCGGTTTCCATTTATGTTCAGAGGTAGAAAGAGAATGGGGCAGATTTCCTTGAGGAAATCTGCTTTTTTATTTCCCGTGTTTCATAAAATCCCGCTGATTCCATCTTATAATATTGTTATCAGTTCCGAAAATCGGATTGCTGACAGTTTGAATAGCTCAAAAATAAGGCGGGGATAAAATGGCAACATTGTCGGATGTGGCAAAGAGAGCAAATGTATCAAAAATGACGGTGTCGCGGGTGATCAATCATCCTGAGACGGTGACGGATGAATTGAAAGAGCTGGTCCATTCCGCGATGAAAGAGCTGAACTATATACCAAACTATGCGGCAAGGGCGCTCGTGCAAAACAGAACACAGGTTGTAAAACTATTGATTTTAGAAGAAATGGATACGACAGAACCTTATTATATGAATCTATTGACTGGTATCAGCCGGGAGCTGGACCGCCATCATTATGCATTGCAGCTTGTAACAAGGAAATCTCTCAACATCGGCCAATGTGACGGCATTATCGCCACAGGCTTGAGAAGGGCGGATTATGAAGGGCTCATCAAAGCATTTGAAAAACCGGTCGTCGTGTTCGGCCAAAATGAAATGGGCTATGATTTTATCGATGTGAACAATGAAAAAGGAGCGTTTATGGCAACCCGCCATGTCATCGGGCTGGGGGCGCGCGATGTTGTCTTTTTCGGTATTGATTTGGACGAACCTTTTGAACGATCAAGGGAGAAAGGCTATTTAGAGGCGATGAAAGGATGCTCAGGCCAGGCGAATATTGTCCGGATGGAAAACAGTTCGAAAAAAGCTGAACGCTGTGCGAGAGAAGTGCTGCCAGCCTTGGGCAGTCCGGCTGCGGTCGTCTGCGCTTCCGATCGAATCGCGATCGGCGTGATCCGGGCGGTGCAGGCGCTTGGCAAAAGAATACCGGAAGATGTTCTGGTCACCGGGTTTGACGGTGTTTTTCTTGACCGCATCTCTTCGCCCCGCTTGACAACGGTCAGACAGCCTGTGGTCGAAATGGGTGAGGCTTGTGCGGCAACTTTGCTGAAAAAAATAAATGAGGACGGCGCCGTCCAGGGCAATCAATTTTTTGAGCCGGAGCTCATCGTGCGCGAGTCGACTTTGTAAGCGTCTCATTCTGTTACCGTTAACAAGCTGAAAATGATTGTTCCTCAGATTTCACCATGATAATTTCAACATATGAAATGGAAAAGGGGGAGTCATGATGGAGTATGCAGCGATTCATCATCAGCCGTTCAGCTCTGATGCTTATGCTTATGACGGGAGGAGAGTGCATATTAAGATCCGCACCAAAAAAGGCGATGCCAAGCAGGTCCGCCTCATCTGGGGAGACCCTTATCAATATGTGGAAGAAAAAGGAGTCGGCAGGTGGGCGGCAGAGGAGATGCAGATGAAGAAAATCGCCGCGACAGATTTGCATGATTATTGGTTTGCGGAAGTGGCGCCGCCGTATCGGCGCCTGCAATATGCTTTTGTACTAACAGACGCTGATCATGAAGACGTCTTTTACGGCAGCTCAGGCGTACATCCATATCATGAAAAAACGCTTGAGACGATCCAGCACTTTTTTAAATTCCCATTTGTCCATGAGGTCGATGCGTTTCAAGCACCTGAATGGGTCAAATCAACGATTTGGTATCAAATTTTTCCGGAGCGTTTTGCCAACGCTAGAGACGACCTATCACCGGAAAACGTGCTGCCGTGGGGAAGCAAAGAGCCCGGTGTCAATGATTTTTTCGGCGGGGATTTGCAGGGAATCATCGATAAGCTTGATTATTTGGAGGATTTGGGTGTGAACGGCATCTATTTGACGCCGGTTTTTTCCGCACCTTCCAATCATAAATACGATACATTGGATTATTACACCATCGACCCGCATTTTGGGGATGCCGAGCTTTTTCGCACATTGGTCGACGGCCTTCATCAGCGGGGGATGAAGATCATGCTGGATGCCGTTTTTAACCATATTGGCAGCGCGTCGATGCAGTGGCAGGATGTTTTGAAAAACGGTGAGCAATCCCGCTACAAGGACTGGTTCCATATTCATTCCTTTCCTGTCAAAGAAGACAATTATGATCGTTTTGCCTTTACGCCGGACATGCCGAAACTGAATACGGCCAATCCGGAAGTCCAGGCATATCTGCTCGATATCGCGCTGTATTGGATTCGCGAATTTGACATCGACGGCTGGCGCTTGGATGTGGCTAATGAGGTGGATCACGCTTTCTGGAAGACATTCCGGCAAGCGGTAACCGCTGAAAAGCCCGACGTTTATATTTTAGGAGAGATCTGGCATCAGGCCGACCCTTGGCTTAGAGGAGACGAATTTCACGCGGTGATGAATTATCCTTTCACAGAGCCGATGATTGAATATTTTGCGGATCGCCGCATGACTGCCTCGCAAATGGCGAGCCGCCTCAACGCGCATTTGATGAGCGGAATGCAGCAGGTCAATGAATCGATGTTTAACCTGCTTGACAGTCATGATACAAAACGGATTTTGACAAGGTGCGGTGATGATGAGAAAAAGGTGCGGTCTTTATTGGCGTTTATGTTTGCCCAGACGGGTTCGCCATGCATCTATTACGGTACGGAAATCGGCCTTGACGGGGGAAATGATCCATTATGCCGGAAGTGCATGATATGGGAAGTAGAAAAGCAAAATCAAGCGATGCTTAAGTTTATGAAGCGGCTCATCGCTTTGCGAAAACAGGAGCATCAACTCCTGACGTATGGAAGACTTGAGTGGGACATCCTTGATGATCAACACGATTTTTTCAGCTTTTTGCGGACTGACGGCGAGAGAAAATTGATTTATTTCTTTAATCAGGGGACAGCGGCCCGCCATGTCAGTTTAAAAGATTTGGAGATCAACAGCGCTTGGAAAATCTATGATGCCTGGACAGAGAAGACGCTTAACCACAGTGATGAGATTGCCGTTCATCCGGGAGAATTTTTTATTTTGGGCGCGGGGTAAATTCTGTTACCGGTAACAATCGTGAAAGCTATTGTAACCGCTTTCGGAAGCGCCTTACAATTGGATTAGATTCTTGATAGGAGGGGGAAAAAGATGACACATTTCAAAAAAGGTTTTGCCTTAATGCTGGCCTCAGTCCTGACATTCGGCCTTTCCGCCTGCTCGGGTTCAAAAGAAGCGGCAAGCTCTGATGGGAAAAAGGTGCTGACGGTGTCTGTTGAAGAAACATATAAAGAATATGTTGAAAGCATCAAAACAGATTTTGAGAAAGAGAATGATGTGAAGGTAAAGATTGTTGAAAAACCGATGTTTGATCAGCTGGAAGCACTTCCTCTTGATGGACCGGCGGGCAATGCGCCTGATGTCATGCTCGCGGCGTACGACCGTATCGGCGGTCTTGGACAGCAGGGGCACCTGCTCGACATCAAACCGTCCGACACGAAAAGCTTTGCTGAGAAAGACATGCGCCAGGTGACGATCGACGGGAAAATTTACGGCATTCCGCTCGTCATTGAAACGCTTGTCTTATATTACAACAAAGACTTGTTAAAAACGCCGCCGAAAACATTTCAGGACCTTGAAAAGCTTACGGATGATCAGCGGTTTGCCTTCGCTTCGGAAAAAGGAAAATCAACCGCATTTCTGGCGAAGTGGACCGATTTTTATATGTCATACGGCTTGCTGGCCGGATATGGCGGATATGTGTTCGGCAAAAATGGTGCCGATGCCAAAGACATCGGCTTGAACAACAAAGGATCTGTAGAAGGTGTGGAGTACGCGGAAAAATGGTTTAAAACATATTGGCCGAAAGGCATGCAGGACAATTCGAGCGCCGACGATTTTATTCAGCAGACCTTTATGGACGGCAAAGCAGCGGCAGTCATCGGCGGACCGTGGTCGGCCGCCAATTATAAAGAGGCCGGTTTGAACTACGGGGCGGTCAAAATTCCGACATTGCCAAATGGAAAAGAATATGCTCCGTTTGCCGGCGGGAAAGGCTGGGTGGCTTCAAAATATACAAAAGAGCCCGAGCTCGCTCAAAAATGGCTTGAATATGCGGCAAACGATCAAAACGCCTATGTTTTTTATGAAAAGACAAACGAGGTTCCGGCCAACTTAGCCGCGAGGATGAAAGCGGACAAGCAAAAAGATGAGCTGACCTCAGCCGTCATTCAGCAGTATGAAACTGCGACGCCGACCCCGAATATTCCGGAAATGGCCGAAGTATGGACGGGAGCGGAAAGCTTGATATTTGATGCAGCTTCCGGCAAAAAATCTGCGCAGCAGTCAGCGGATGATGCTGTAAAGGTCATGAAAGCAAATATTAAAGAGAAATATGTGAAATAAAGCGGCGGGTTAGCGTCCGGAAGAATAGAGGGCGAAAAACATGAACATAGACGACACACGTGCAAAACAAAGGCGAAAAGCGGGGCTTTTATCGATCATTCCAGGGGCCGGACAGATTGCCAATCGGCAGCTGTCAAAAGGAATCCTTTTTCTGGCCGTCACAGTGCTGTTTGCTTGTGAATTAGGGGTATTCGGCATCGACGCGCTGATCGGCTTATTGACTTTGGGAAGCGTCCCTGGGGAAGACCACTCGTTGTTTCTGTTGATAGAAGGCACTCTGCAATTGATTGTGACACTGATTTTTCTGATGTTCTACATCTTTAATATTTATGATGCGCAAAAAACGGCTGCAATGAAGGCGGCGGGATTGAAGGTCAGCCAAACAGCGCGGGACATGATCCGGAATCTGGGGGATAAAGGGTTCCCATATTTATTTACATTGCCGGCATATATCATGATGGTGTTTGTGATTATTTTTCCGGTCCTGGTCACCCTGTTTGTCGCGTTTACAAACTATGATTTTTACCATATTCCGCCTGCAAGCCTCATTGACTGGGTGGGATTTAAAAACTTCCTGAACGTCTTTTTCCTTGGCTCCTATCGGGAGACATTCTTCGATGTGCTGAGCTGGACCGTGATCTGGACGATCTGTGCGACAACACTGCAAATTGTCCTTGGCATCGTGACGGCCCTTATCGTCAATCAGGATTTTATTAAAGGCAGGCGGATGTTTCGAATCATCTTCTTGCTTCCGTGGGCTGTCCCGGCTTTTATTACGATCATGAGTTTTTCCAACATTTTCAACGACAGCATAGGCGCTATGAACGCGCAAGTCATTCCGCTTTTGAATCAGCTTCCGTTTGTGGAGCTTCCGGCAGCCCCGTGGAAAACCGACCCGTTTTGGACGAAGACGGCCCTGATTATGATCCAGACATGGCTTGGATTTCCGTACATTTATGTCATGGTAACAGGTGTGCTTCAGGCGATTCCGGGCGAGCTTTATGAAGCGGCAAAGATTGACGGTGCGTCATTTCTCCAGCGTTTTCGGCACATCACATTGCCGATGATTTTATTTGCGACCGCACCCGTGATGATCACCCAGTATACGTTTAATTTCAATAACTTTTCGATCATCTATTTGTTCAATGAGGGAGGACCGGGCAGCGCGGGAGCCGGTGCAGGATCAACCGATATTTTGATCTCCTGGATCTATAAGCTGACAACAGGCACCTCCCCGCAATATTCGGTTGCGGCCGCAGTCACATTGCTGATTTCTTTCATTGTCATCGGCGTTTCCCTGATTGCGTTTAAGAAATCGAATGCCTTTGGCAATGAGGAGGTCATGTAGATGAAGGGAATGTTCAAAAATGCGCGGACCGCAAGGATGCTGAACAAAATCTGGACCTATTTCTTTTTAGCGATGTTGAGCATTGTCATTATATACCCGCTGGTGATCACGGCATCATCTGCCTTTCGACCGGGAAATGTGGCCGCTTTCAAGCTCGATTTTTCGGGCCCGTGGACATTGGACCATTTTAGGCGGCTGTTTGCAGATACGCTTTATCCCAATTGGTACGGCAATACACTTGTGATCGCGCTGTCGGTCATGATTCTCCAGGTCACGATCGTGACGCTTGCCGGCTATACGTACAGCCGTTACAGGTTTCGCGGCAGAAAAAAAAGCCTTGTCTTCTTTTTGATTATTCAAATGGTGCCGACGATGGCGGCATTGACCGCTTTTTACGTCCTGGCGATGCTGATCGGCGCGCTTGACCAGTTCTGGTTTTTAACGGCGATCTATATCGGCGGGGGCATTCCGATGAACACATGGCTGATGAAAGGCTATTTTGACACGGTTCCGAGAGAAATCGATGAAGCCGCCCGGATCGATGGAGCGGGGCACTTGCGAATCTTTGCTTCGGTTGTTCTGCCCCTTGTCAAACCGATGCTTGCGGTGCAGGCGCTATGGGCGTTTATGGGGCCGTTCGGCGACTATTTGCTGGCAAAGTTTTTGCTTCGCTCTCCGGAAAGTCTGACCATCGCCGTAGGGCTGCAGTCGTTCATATCAAACCCGCAGCAGCAAAAAGTCGCGCTGTTTGCGGCAGGGGCGATCCTTGCGGCACTGCCGATCTGCATCTTGTTCTTTTTTCTCCAAAAGAACTTTGTGTCCGGGCTGACCACCGGCGGAACGAAGGGATGATCCGATGGGAAATCTGCAACATGACCGCTTGATCATTCGTTTCCTGAAAGCCGCGGCATCTCCGACAGGCGTCTGCCGCTACAGGAATACATTCAGCTGGCTGCACATCACCTTTTTATTTCTGTTTTTGAGCGGCTGCCTGATGGTGCCGTTTGCCGTTTCCTTCATGAAAATGGAGCGCTTCAATGTCGGACTTTTCATGCCGTCTGTTGTTCAAAAGAGTGATCAGGCATTTGCCGAACAATTAAAAGGATATCAATTCAGAAACGGAAAACTGACAGGCGGGGCCGATTTGTATCGGATAGAAAAAGGAGGCGCTTTGCTGGCGGTCGATCTGAAACACGAGGTTAAAACGAGCGGTGAAAATGGGC
The DNA here is from genome assembly GCF_000465465.2 of Bacillus sp. NSP9.1. Taxonomy (NCBI): domain Bacteria; kingdom Bacillati; phylum Bacillota; class Bacilli; order Caryophanales; family Bacillaceae; genus Bacillus; species Bacillus sp. NSP9.1. The sequence goes on along the minus strand of NZ_CP048273.1, from coordinate 3,893,606 downwards.
GCCTGAAGGTGGAAGGCTATCAAAACGCGATTGTTTTTCAGGCTGATCATCTGATCATCAGTGATCAAAACGGAACGGGTTTTTCCATCCGCTATGTGAAAGAGGATGTCCGGCTGAGTGATCTGAATGTCTTTGATTTAAAGACGTTGCTTGGAACATTGTGGTTTGCCCAATATAAGCCGATGATCATGATGCTGGCCTATTCGGTGATCTTCATCGTTGCGCTTTTTTTGACGGGAGTTCTCGCCGGAGGCATCTGGATCACAAAAAAATCAAAAATGACCGGCATCGCGTCATTCAAGGAAGCAGCCGCGGCGGCGGTTTGCGGATCGGCGTTTCCGGCATTTGCCGCCGCGGTGTTCGGCATGATTCATTTTGATTTCATCGCCGTGCTGCTGATCTATTCGTGCAGCACCGCCTTGATGATTTCTTTCATCTTCCGGCATTTGTCCAAAACCCGCCATCAAAACGAAAATTTACAGTCAGGAGGAAATCATGGCAAATCAGCGGCTATTTGAGATTGATGAATGGAAAATCAAAACCAGCATATTTCATAAGGAGCATAATCGCCTCCAGGAAAGCTTGACTTCCTTGGCCAACGGCTATATGGGAATCAGAGGGAATTTCGAAGAAAGCTATTCAGGCGCAAGCCTTCAAGGCACATATATCGCAGGGGTGTGGTTTCCGGACAAAACGCGTGTCGGCTGGTGGAAAAACGGCTATCCGGAATATTTCGGAAAAGTGATCAATGCGATGAATTTGATCGGCATCGATGTCTATATAGACGGCGAAAAAGTCGACCTTTATGAAAACGAGATCGAATCGTTTGATTTAGAGCTCGATATGAAAGAAGGGATTTTGCGAAGAAGCGCTGTATTCCGCATTCAGGATAAAACGGTCAGAATTGCGTCTGAACGGTTTCTGAGCCTTGCCGTTCGCGAGCTCTGTGCGATTCATTACGAAGCGGAGTGCTTGACGGATGAGGCTGTCATCACGCTCGTTCCTTACCTGGACGGGGATGTGAAAAATGAAGACGCCAACTACGATGAGCGCTTTTGGCAGGAAGAAGCGAAAGGAGCCAGTGCCCACCGCGGCCATTTAACAACAAAAACGATTGAAAACCCTTTCGGAACGCCGCGATTTACCGTTTCCGCCATGATGGCCAATGTGACGGAAGGCTTTAGCAGTGACAGCTATAAAACGGAGCGGATGTATGCGGAAAACCGCTACATCTATGAAATGAAGCCGGGAACAAAGGCTTCGCTGAAAAAATTGATCATCGTGACGACTTCCCGCGATTTCGAGGAAGCAGAGCTTCTCACAAAAGGCCGGGAGCTTTTGGACGGTGTGCTTCAGGAAGGGTATGAAGAAGCGAGGCGGAGGCACATCGCCGAATGGCAGGAAAGATGGCGGAAAGCGGATATTGAGATTAATGGGGATGATGAGCTTCAGCAAGGAATCCGCTACAACATATTTCAATTGTTCTCGACTTACTACGGGACGGATGCACGCTTGAATATCGGACCGAAAGGATTGACAGGCGAAAAATACGGAGGTGCGGCATATTGGGATACGGAGGCCTACGCCGTACCGATGTATTTGGCGACCGCCGATCCTGAAGTGACGAAAAACCTGCTGTTGTACCGCTACCGCCATTTGGAGGCTGCCAAACGAAACGCGGCAAAATTGGGGCTGAAAGGGGCTCTTTACCCGATGGTGACGTTTGTCGGTGATGAATGCCACAATGAATGGGAAATCACCTTTGAAGAAATCCATCGGAACGGTGCGATTGCCTATGCGATCTACAACTATGTCAATTATACGGGCGACCGCGATTATATCGAAGCGTACGGGATCGATGTGCTCGTGGAAATCAGCAGGTTTTGGGCCGATCGCGTTCATTTTTCAAAGCGGAAAAACAAGTACATGATCCATGGTGTAACAGGACCGAATGAATACGAAAACAATGTTAACAACAACTGGTATACAAATGTGATCGCAGCTTGGACGCTTGAGTATACGCTTGAAAATCTCGGCAGCATTTCAGCGGAAAAACGCCGCCGGCTCGGTGTGTGCGAAGATGAATTTGAGCTATGGAGAGATATCATCGAGCGGATGTACTATCCGTACAGTGAAGAACTTGAGGTTTTCCTTCAGCATGATACGTTTTTGGATAAAGAGCTGCAATCGGCGGATGAATTGGATCCGGCTGATCGGCCGCTCTATCAGAATTGGTCATGGGACAAAATTCTCCGCTCCAGTTTTATCAAACAAGCGGATGTCCTTCAAGGCATTTATTTGTTCAACCACCGTTTTACATTGGAAGAAAAACGGCGCAATTTTGCGTTTTATGAACCGATGACCGTCCATGAATCAAGCCTTTCCCCTTCTGTCCACGCGGTGCTTGCCGCTGAACTGAAGATGGAGGAGAAGGCGCTTGAGTTAACGAAACGAACAGCCCGCCTTGACCTTGACAATTACAACCGTGATACAGAAGAAGGCCTTCACATCACATCGATGACGGGAAGCTGGCTGGCCATCGTCCAGGGGTTTGCGGGAATGCGCACCGCGAATGAGACGCTGTCGTTTGCTCCGTCTTTGCCGAAGGAGTGGGAAAGCTATTCGTTCCAGATCAATTACAGGGGACGGCTGATCCGTGTGATGACGGCGGAAAAAAGCGTCGTCTTTGAACTGTTAAAAGGCGAACCGCTGCAGATGATGGTCTGCCAGGAACCGATTCTCTTGAGCGGACGCTACGAAAGGAGGATGGATGATGAGTGAATGGTGGAAAGAGGCTGTCGTTTATCAAATCTATCCGCGCAGCTTTTTTGACGCAAACGGCGACGGAATCGGCGACTTGCAGGGAATCATTCAAAAACTGGACTATATCAAACACCTCGGCGCAGATGTGATCTGGCTCTGCCCGGTGTTTGACTCCCCGCAGGATGACAACGGCTACGACATCAAGGACTACAGAAATATGTACGAAAAGTTTGGAACGAACGAGGATATGTTTCAGTTGATTGATGAGGTTCATCAAAGAGGAATGAAAATCATCATGGACCTGGTCGTCAACCATACATCTGACGAGCATGCCTGGTTTGCCGAGAGCCGCAAATCGAAGGACAATCCTTACCGCGAGTATTATTTTTGGCGGGACCCCGCATCGGACGGAGCGGAGCCGAATAATTGGGGGTCGATCTTTTCGGGGGCGGCGTGGGAATATGATGAGCGGACAGGGCAGTATTATTTGCACTACTTTTCGAAAAAACAGCCTGATTTAAATTGGGAAAATGAAGCCGTCCGCCGGGAAGTGTATGATTTAATGAAATTTTGGATGGATAAAGGTGTTGACGGCTGGCGGATGGATGTCATCGGCTCCATTTCCAAATACACCGATTTTCCGAACTATGAGACAGACGAGAATCGCTCTTATGTCGTCGGCCATTATCATGCAAACGGCCCCCGCCTTCATGAATTTATCCAGGAGATGAATCGTGAAGTGCTGTCGCATTATGATTGCATGACGGTCGGGGAAGCAAACGGATCTGATATTGAAGAGGCGATCAAGTACACGGACGCAAGCAGGCAAGAGCTGAACATGATCTTTACATTTGAACATATGGACATTGATACAGAGCAACATTCGCCAAATGGGAAATGGCAGCTGAAGCCGTTTGATCTGATTGCTTTAAAAAAGACGATGGCACGCTGGCAGACCGGGTTGATGAATGTCGGCTGGAACACGCTCTATTTTGAAAATCATGATCAGCCAAGGGTGATTTCCCGCTGGGGCAATGACGGAAAGCTCAGAAAACAATGCGCCAAAGCGTTCGCCACGGTTCTTCACGGGATGAAGGGAACGCCGTTTATTTATCAGGGCGAGGAAATCGGCATGACAAACAGCGAGATGCCGCTCGAGGTGTATGATGATCTCGAAATCAGAAACGCTTATAGGGAGCTTGTCATCGAAAACAAAACAATCTCGGAGGAAGATTTTCTAAAAGCCGTTGGCAAAAAAGGCAGAGACCACGCAAGAACGCCGATGCAATGGGACGACAAGCAGCACGCGGGATTTACGACGGGAAAACCATGGCTTCCGGTCAATTCCCGCTATCAAGAAATCAATGTGCAAGAATCCTTGAATGATCAAGATTCGATTTTCTATTATTATCAGAAGCTGATTCGGTTGCGCAAGCAGTACAAGAGCACCGTTCACGGAGATTTTCAGCTTTTGCTCGAAGATGATCCGCAAATCTTTTCTTATATCCGCCAATATCAAGGAGAAAAGCTTTTCGTCGTCGCGAATTTGTCGGAGGAGGAGGCAGTGTTTGAAGCACCGCCGGAGCGGCTTGCTGAACGGTGGGACGTTCTCCTTTCCAACTACTCGAGGCAGCAGGCTGACATGAGGAAGATTTACCTGAAGCCCTACGAAGCCTTGATGTGCATCAACGATACAAAGGAACACGGATCATGAAAGCGGTCATCTTTGATTTGGACGGAGTGATCACAGACACGGCGGAGTATCATTTTCTCGCTTGGAAACGCATCGCCGAACAGCTGCATATTCCATTCGACAGAAGCTTTAATGAAAGCTTGAAAGGAATCGGCCGGGAAGAGTCGCTGGAAAAGATGCTGGATCATGGCGGTGTGGCGGAAAGGTATGCAAAGGCAGAGAAACAAGCTCTGTTGGCCGAAAAAAACCGATATTATCAAACGCTGATCGAAAACATTGGGCCGGAGCAGCTTTTGCCCGGGATCGGGCGGCTCGTCCGCGATCTGAAAGCCGCAAAGATCAAGGTTGCTTTAGCATCATCAAGCCGCAACGCTCCCGCGATATTAAAACGCTTGAAAATCGCGGATGACTTTCACGCCGTCGTTGACCCGGCTGCTCTTGCGAAGGGAAAACCCGATCCTGAAATCTTTTTAACCGCGGCGGCGCTTCTCGGCGTCCTTCCGACGGAATGTGCCGCCATCGAGGATGCTGAGGCAGGCATCTCCGCGATCAAAGCCGCCGGGATGTTCGCGGTTGGCGTCGGTGATGAAAAAGCAATGCATGCGGCTGATCTGATTGTCCATGATACGCGTGATTTGTCGTTTAGGCTGCTCAATGAAGGATGGCGGCGCTCTCGATGTTGAAGGGGAATGAAGGAAGCAAAGAGAAGCATAAATGACGAAGAAAGACCGCTGTTTTCGGATCGTTTCCGGCCGGCGGTCTTTTTGACAAATGACTGGAAAGCAAATAAAAGTGAAGCGGTTCAACAGTCTCGAGACATTTCTCGCCCATACGGATGACCATCAAAGGGGTTGAAAGCTCTTCTCTTTATGGGATGATCGGGAGCCTGTTTCAATGGCGAAAAAGACAAGACTGACGCAAAACGGCGTTACCGTCAATCTCGTTTTTAGACCGCAAAAAAGGTTATGCCTCATCTTGTATGGCGGCGCTCGAGCAAGGCGCTGTTTATATACCGATCAGGACAATCCGACTTCCAATAACATATATCAGGAGATCGGCTACCGGCCTGTGCTTTTGACGACAAACAGCCCCATCAAACATGATGAGGCTGTCTTTTAATTGTCGGTTTTCAATTTTACAAATGTCCGTTTGCCGGCAGGTTCAAGCCCTTTTTGTACAACGGTACAAAGAGCCGGCCGCTTTTGTTAATCCTTAACAAGCCCTCTGTGAATCAGTTTAATATGATCTCCTTTTTGCACGCTGTCATATTGTTTTTTCGATACGAGCACGGCTTGTTCTTTGCCGTTTTGATCCTCAACCAGCAGCCAGTATCTTTTTTCCCGCGGTTTTGCCAGCTCCTTTTCTTTGATTCCGGCGGTGTTGAGCACTTGTTTTTGTTCTGCTGTGTACCCGCCTCTGTGAAAGATCATCCAGTATGGAAAGTAATAATTCAAAAATGCTGAGCCTGCGGGATTTTGGTTCATTGTTTGCCTGACACTGCCTTTATAGAGCGCATTGGAAGGTAATGTTCTTTGCAGCGCGTTTTTGCTTGCGTGACTCCTGTTGGCTCCCTGTGTTCTCATATAGCTGCGCAAACTGTGATTGACCGACCCCGCGCGGCTTTTTGCAGCACTTTTCGCAGCTGAGCTTGACGTCTTCGTTCCCCCTGATGAACCATTGCTTGTGGCTGCCGCTGCCTGATGGCCCGGAAGCGGCATCAGCAAGGATAAGACAATCAGCAGAATCGCCTGTTTCTTCATCGCTTGTCATCACTGCTTTTTTGTTCAATTTTGTCCTTCACGACACCTTCCAGCGGTTCCTGGTCGTATTTTATGTATGGCGGACGGTAGATAAATGCTTCATCATCGCGAATTTTGATGTAGGGCTGTTCTATGTCTTCAATGTTTTCTACATAATTTTTGAATGTCTTTGTCTTTTGTTTCCCGTCTATCATATATGAGACTTTTAATAGCGGCGCTTTTTCAGATTTGCTGTCATTTAGATAATCAAACCATACGAGGTCATATTTTTTGATTGATTTGTCTTTGGCCACGTCCTGCGAACGGTCAGCACCGTCTTCAGAGCATCCTGAAATGATAAAAACAGCAAGCATGACGGCCATACCGAAGGCTAAACGTTTTGATCTTTTCATCATAATCATCCTATTCTATTTATTTTCACCTTTTGATACGAATCAATGAATCAAATAGTGTCATAAATTTTATAGGGGAATTGGATTATTTTCCATAGGATCAATGCGTAATATTTGCATTTTAAACGTAAACAAACTGTAAAATCCCATTTCTATGAAAAAAGGTATAATCTGAATGTCAGAAAAAAATCCCAGTTACGGAGGATATTTTTTATGAAGAAGATCGTGTTTTCTGTTTTCGTTTTAGCTGCAAGCTTCATTTTGGCATTCAATTTTACCGGTGAGGCAAGCGCTAAAACAAAGAAAGTCAGCGGATATATCACTTGGTACAATGGAGTGGGGAAAATCGGCGCTGACGGCAAAAGGCTCGGCCATTGGGACTGTGCCACAAAAATCGGCTTTGATGTTCCGAGAAAAGGCACGAAAATAAGAGCCTACTCAAAAGCGAAACCAAAAAAAGTAATCACTGTATATAAATACGATGTCGGCAGAATGCCGGGAGCCGTCTTGGATGTAAGCCCGAAGGCTTTCAGGGCTTTAGGATATCCGACAAGCAAAGGCAAAGTCAAAGGACATTACACCTATAAAAAATAAAAGCGGAGCAAGAAAACTTGTTTTCTTGCTTCTTTCCATTTGCGGAGGCAGACGATGAAAAAAATCGCAATCATTCTAGTGGCAGTGATCGCCTTAGCTGCGGGAGCTTACGCTGCCGTCTATTTTTCCTCTCCGAAAAAAGCGGAGCAGAAAACGGCAGGCACCGGTTCAAACCTGCTCGTTTCCTTTACAGATGAAAAGCTTGTGACTTCCTATTATGAAAATCAGAGGAAGCTCTATCAGGAAAAGATGACCGACTATCCGGCGATGGCGCTTGATCGGAAAAATCAAATGCTTTATTTCACAAACGCAAAAGACAGCAATATGCGCCGCTTGATCAGGCTTGACTTGAAATCGGGAAAAAAAACAACACTGCACAGAGGCGATGAGTATGTCGACGGGCTGAGCTTGTCCCCTGATGGCTCAAAGCTGTATATGCGCTACAATCTTCCGTCGGAAAGAAATTTTCATCTCGCCTCATTTGATGTGAAAAAAGGGAAATTTGCCGTTCTTTATCCGAAGCCGGACAACAAGGATGAAAGCGTCAGCTATTATCAATACAATCAACAAAACGGCCGGTTCGTTCTGCTTCATTATTCTGTCGAAGAGGACTATCAAAAAACCGATGAAGCGAATAGCAAAGGGGTTTCTCCCGAGCCGACGAATATGCGTATTTCTCTTGGGGATGAAAAAGGGAATCACACCGTCAAAACGGCCGCAAAATTTATCAATGACATCGCGATATCTCCTGAAGGAAAGACGATCATTTTCACGGAATCAGATGCTGACGGCGAAAAGGCGGCGATTGATGCGCTGGATGTGAAAACCGGAAAATATCAAGCCGTCATTTCCGATCAGCAGGCGTTCAAACTGATCGAGTCAGCTCAGCCGCAATTCTCAAAGGACGGGGAAAAAATCTATTTTCTTGCTGAGGCAAAAGATGCGAAGCTGCTGGAAGATGAAACGGGCAGTGAAGCTAAAGTCAGAACGATTTACTCCTATCATCTCAAAACAAAAGAAGTGAGAAAAGAATGGGAGAAACCAAATGGAATTATCAACGGCTTTACCGTTTTGGATTAACAGCGGACAACAGCCGGGGAGAACTTTTTAGACAGCCTCTGCCTGGCTGTTTTTTGTCATGGTTACGGCTGCCGTGCTTGTCCCAAAGCAGCCCGCATCCGAAGCCGTTTTTCTGCCGGAGAGCGTCACGGGTGTGAAAAGCTTCCGGCCGCAGCATTCGGATATATTGATATTTCATCATAAGGGAAGGGGTATAATGCCGTCAGCATCACAAACGGAAAAATCTTTCTGTTAAACCGTCGGAACCGTTTTCGCCGCGGAAACCCCGTGCTGCCATAGACCTGTTTTTCTTCGAGCACGTCTTCAGGCACAAGAACAGATGCTGCCTGAGAATTGCTCCCTTCAAGAATGCCGTGGATCAAACGGCCGTCCTTCATTCGCAAAACGACATGATAGTGCATATATTTGCGGCAAAGTTCGTGCAAAGACCTTTGATGGTGATGGGGCATAGAGGTCACTGCACCTTTTGGAAGATCCATGTTTTCATCCCCTTTTAGATGTATGATATTCACCTGTTGGATGAATGTTCCAAATGAGGACGGCAACTGAACATAAATTTTTCATTCACGATCATCATGTAAAGGATCGGCTTTTACAATCAGCTGTCAGCACTTCTTTCTGCGGCATTTGAAACGGTCGTCATCATCTGAATGACACTTTCTGGGCCTGCATTTAAAGCGAGAATCATCATCACCTGGATCGGGATCGGAATGATGGGTTCGTTTTGGGGTGCGCCCTTCAGCTAGGGCCTTTCTCTCACTTTGCCGTTCTGGGCTGTATGGATCGTAATTGTCATAGTAATCTTCATAACCGGACATTTTGCTCAGGTCACCGCCTTTTATTTAGGATATGATAATGTATTATAGGCGGGATGATTTTGCCTGTGCATTTATAATGGTTTGCTCTTGAAGCTCGTGAAAGACATGATTTATCATCCTTGGAATAGAGGATTTTTAGTAAAAATCGCTAATTCATATAAATATAGATTCGTTTTTCCCGAATGTTGTCTTAAATGTTGGGCGGACGGCTTGATATGATATGAAAGAAGCCGAGATGAATCAGAAACAAAGGAGAAATTTTTATGAAAAACAGCAGAAAAAAAGAGATATTATCTTGGGTGAAAACCCTTGTCATTGCCGGAATCATCGTTTTCATTTGCCGATATTTTTTGTTCACACCATCCACCGTCCTGGGGGATTCGATGTATCCGACTTTACAGGATGGAAACATGGTCATGGTCAGCAAAATCAGCGATATCAAGCGTTTTGACAAAATCATCTTTCATGCCCCTGATGCTGACGAAAACTATGTCAAACGGGTGATCGGCCTCCCGGGGGATACGGTCGAAATGAAGGACGATGTTCTTTATGTCAATGGAAAAGCTTATAATGAGCCGTATTTAAAGGAAAATAAGCAAAAGCTGACGGTTCATGAACATTTAACAAACAACTTCACACTAAAAGAATTAACGGGGAAAGAGAAAGTCCCGAAAGATCACTTTTTTGTGATGGGGGATAATCGCCAAAACAGCAGGGACAGCCGGTTTTTCGGATTTATCTCACATGACTCCGTTGTCGGCAAGGTTGAATTCCGCTATTTTCCTTTTAATGAAATCGGCGGGATAGAATAGGACGGGAAAAGACTTCTCATGATAAGTGGGAGGTCTTTTTGATTTGCTTAAAACTTCCATATGAGCAGGCCGTTTGAAGAAGTTGTCCCACAATGAAATAATGGAAGGAGAACCGAATGGAAAGGAGCATATTCAGATGAAAGTGTTGATTGTCGGTGCAAATGGACAAATTGGCCGCCTTCTGATCAGTATATTGAATGAAGACGGCGTGCATCAAGTCAGAGCGATGGTTAGAAATCAGGAACAGGCTGAAGAGCTGAAACAATCTGGAACAGAAGCCGTTCTTGCCGATTTAGAGGGGACAGTGGATCATATTGCACAAGCTGCAAAAGGATGTGACGCGATTGTCTTTACAGCCGGTTCAGGCGGAAAAACCGGCGCTGACAAAACACTGCTGATTGACCTTGACGGAGCTGTCAAAACGATTGAAGCCGCTGAAAAAGCGGGAATCAAACGGTTTATCATGGTCAGCACTTTGCAGGCTCACCATCGGGAAAATTGGAACGAAGCGCTCAAACCGTATTATGTTGCGAAGCATTATGCGGATCGAATTCTTGAAGACAGCGATTTAACGTATACGATCATCCGCCCGGGAGGCCTCCTAAATGAACCTGGCACAGGCAAGGTGAAAGCCGCTGAAAACCTTGATCGCGTCGCGATTCCTCGTGAAGATGTCGCCAAAACCATTGCAGCGGCGCTCACTGAAGAGCATACATACCGCCGTTCCTTTGATCTGACTTCAGGAGACACGCCTGTCGCTGAAGCGCTGAAAGCAATATAAAAAAACAGAGCCTGGAACCATTGGTTCCAGGCCTTTAACGAATGGGAATGTAGACTTTCATTCTCATATCATCCGGATAGGAAGATTGGCAAACATCAGTCACTTCAAAATCAGGTCCTTCTTTTCTTTCATAATTCGAATTCGGCAGCCATGTCCCATAAATGAATCTGCGTGTGTTTTGAACCGATGCCGACGGCCCCTTCACATCAAAAATGGCGTATTTACCTTCAGGAATTTTAAAATAAACCAGTGGCTCCGGGACTTCTTCCGCCGGGGCGTGAACGGCTTCTCCAATGATAAAAGAGAATTCCCCTTCATCTTGAAAGTTGCATGAAATCCCATATGACATACTTGGAGCAGCTTTATTCTGGATCTTTAAATAATATTCATTTTGTCCGAAATCAAAGTAAAATCCCGGAATCTCTTCGAAATATGTTTCATTGTTTAAGTTTGTCCGATATTCATATCCGATGATATGGATCTCGTCCAGATGCATGATCTTTGGTTTGGTCATGATCAGCTCTCCATTCATTTTGTTTTTGTAGTCGAGAAAGTTCATTTTCGCTTGATGGTCCAGCTTGACCTTTGCCTTGCGGTATTTGGCTGGAGTGATCCCGAAATAATGAGAGAACGCCCGGCTGAATGCTTCCTGTGATCCGTATTGGAAATCCATCGCGATGTCGAGGATGGGCCTGTCCGTTTCCAAGAGCGACACAGCGGCCTCAGACAGCCGCCGGTTGCGGATGTACTCTTTGACAGAGAAGCCGGAAATCGCCTGGAAAAGCCTTTGAAAATGAAATGGGGAAAAATACGATTTTGCCGCAATATCTATGATGTTTAATTCCTCTTGAAGATTTTCTTCGATAAAATAAACCGCTTTTTGAATTCGTTCATAATAGTCCATCGTCATACACAGCCTTTACCATTTGATTACTTTTATTGTACAAGATTACGTGTGGATTTTTTTGATGATTTGTGCTTTTTTAAAAAGCCTCCTGATGGGGAGGCTTTATCGTTGTTGCCGCGGGTCTTGGACTTCAAGCGGCCGCATCATATCATAATCTTCATGCTCCAATATGTGACAGTGCCATACATATCGGCCGCTGTAGGGGCTGAAGGTGGCGATGATGCGGGTAACGGTTCCGGGCGGGACCTTTACGGTATCCTTGAGGCCTTTTTCGTTCGGTGCCGGGGCCACGGCGGGGCCTGTAAAAATGAGCTCTTTGTTTTCCTGATAGCGGGCTGTGTCAAACGGCCGGTGATCAAGGATCAAAAATTGAATGAGATGCAAATGGATCGGGTGTATAGCTCTTCCTGCATTCACGATCGACCAGATCTCGGTGCTGCCGAGAGCAGGCGTTTCTGTCACTGGCTCATGCCACTTTGTGTTATTTAAAAGAAGAACCGGTCTTCCGTATTGGTCCAGGGAAGCTCCCAATGACAGTGTCCTGATGGTATCCACTTTATGACTTCTCACATAAGGCCGTTTTCTCAGCATTTTTGGAATTGAAGACGTATCTTTGTGCTTCAGCGGTTTTGTGACGCGGAATTGCATAATGTCTGCATCGGTTTCCGGATCAGCGTCTTGTCCGCCGCAGCCGATCCGGTTTTTCAAGGTGATGGTTTTTCCTTCAGCATTCGAAAAGTCGACGATGATGTCAAACCGTTCAGCAGGCGCAATCGTCAAAGACTGAACTTTTACCGGATGCTGGAGCAGGCCGCCGTCCGTTCCGATTTGATGGAAGACATCGTCGGAGTCGAAATATAGTTCATAGAATCTGGTGTTGGAAGCATTCAGAATGCGGAACCGGTATTTTCGCGGTTCGACTTCCGCATATGGCCACACTTTTCCGTTGACTAAAATGGTATCTCCGCAAAAAGCGGGAACAATAGACGGATCCGGAAGTTCGGGAGAAGGGTTGTCTGGCTGGCGCGGATAAAACAATGAGCCATCTTCATGAAACGATTTGTCCTGTATCAACAGGGGGATTTCGTATTCTCCTTTCGGCAGGTTTAATGACCGTTCTTCCCGGTCGCGAATGAAATAAAGCCCGACCAGACCGGCGTATACATTCAGCCTCGTCAGCGCCATCGCATGGTCGTGATACCAGAGTGCGGCGGCATCCTGATGATTGGGATATTCATATACCTCCCTTTTGAAAAACGGCCCTGTTTCTTTAAAGCCTCTCGTAAACCAGGCTTCGGGATAGCCGTCGCTGTCAGCCGGAGTATTCCCTCCGTGCAAGTGAACGACGGTCTTCATCTCAGGTCCGTGGCGGACATCCTCATGAATCGTATGATCGACCGGGAGAAAATGATGATCTGGAAGGTTGTTCAGCCACTTGACTTCGACCCTTTCATTTTTATTCACTTCAAATGTAGGTCCGGGGTAGCTTGCGTTATATCCGTAAAGCCGGGTCGGCGGCAGATCGCGGTGAAGCTGCTGGTGAAACTCTTCCATCTTCACTTCATAATACGTTTTGGTCTTGCTTTTTGTATGAGGTTTGATCACTTTTGGAATCGGCAGACTGTCAACGAATTTTTCAAGCTTCATGTTTCACCTGTCCTCTTAAGTTCTGATAAATGCATCAGTACATTATAAGACGGTGTGTGTGGATAGGTTCCTGCCGAGAGAGGAAAAGGGCGGGCTAAAAGCCGTTTATTTCCCAGCGGCTGCTGCCCCTTCTTTTCACTTTAAGTTCCGGGTCGAATATGCTCTAAAAAAGGCGGATGATTACAAAAGTATGAACAGAATATTTCCAAACGATTAAATATTGCCTTGAAATCGGTTTTGCGGGGGATGAGAGTGGAGCTGACGTATTTCATGATGGTATGTTATGCGTGAACCCTTACTTTTAGGGAGCGAATCGGTCTGAAAGGAGATGTCTTGATGCAGAAAAGAATAGATTGGATTGACGCGTCGAAAGGTTTGGGAATTATTCTCGTCGTGTTGGGTCATACACCGACGACGGATTGGCTGAAAACGTTCATTTTCGCTTTTCATATGCCGCTGTTTTTCTTTTTGTCCGGGGTCGTATATCATGATGCGAATCTGACTTTTAAGTCTTTTCTGTATAAGAAAATGAAGACGCTTCTTTTGCCTTACTTCATCTTTTCCGTCCTCGCTTATTCATTCTGGTTTTTAATCGAGAGGCATTTCAAGTTCAGCGGAAGTTCTGATGTCGATCCGATCATTCCTTTTAAAGGAATCTTTTATTCGATACCCGATCACTACATGCTGACACACAATCCGGCGCTGTGGTTTTTGACATGCCTGTTTGTTGTCGAACTTCTTTTTTTCTGTATGAAAAAATGGCTGAACGACCGTTTTATCGTCTGTTTCGTCATGTTGTCCGCCGCTTTGGGTTATTATAATTACCAGTATCTCGACATCAAACTGCTGTGGAATATCGAGGTGGCCTTGACCGCAATCGTTTTCTACTCGGCCGGTTTTCTTCTGAGGAAACGCTTGAGGGAGCTGAAAATGAGAAATCGAAGAACACTGCTGCTTTCATTTCTGTTTTTCGCGGTGGTCGCCTATCTGCAAAGCTGGAATGTCAGAGTTGATATGAGAGCTAATGAATACGGTGATATGGCGATCTTTTACATCACGGCATTTTCGGGTACGGCCGGTGTCATTTTTACGAGCTTTCACTTGGAAAATGTAAGGCTTCTTCGATTTCTCGGCAAAAACTCGCTGATCATTCTTGTTCTCCATTATCCGGTGATTCGAATATTGAAAGCCGTCATATACTATTTGCTTGATTTTTCGCTTGATGAGACATACGGCTCGCTTTTATGGAGCGGGATTTATTCAATCGCGACGCTGGTCATCATGATTCCATGCATCATCGTGTTGAATCGGTATCCGGTTTTTCTTGGGAGAAGGAGGTGCTGAAAAACCTTGCAGACTTTGCAAGGTTTTGATTTTTCAAAGAAAAAATATTCAGAATAAAAGAGCTGCAGCTCGGTTTGGCGGCTGTGGACGGAACAGACGATTTATGGAAAGCCTTGCCGGGAACGGGTTTATTGGGGGTTTGGCTCCATTGAAATTTGTTTCTCTCATTAAAAAAAGTTCTATGCCGACTATATTTCTGCAAGAAGTGAATCATGTTTCTATAGACTCACTCAAGTTTGGCTTTGTATGATTAAAGGCGAAAACACGGATGGGAAAGGAAGCTTTTTATGGAACGGTATGATGAATTGAAAAAAGGAGAAACCGGGGCATGGGTCAGCATCATCGCTTACCTTTTGCTGTCGGCTGTGAAGCTTTTCATCGGCTACGCCTTTCATTCAGAGGCTTTAAAAGCTGACGGGCTTAACAATACGACGGATATTATCGCTTCTTTAGCGGTGCTGATCGGCCTCAGGATTTCACAAAAGCCGCCTGATGAGGACCATCCGTACGGACATTTTCGCGCTGAAACAATCGCCTCGCTCGTTGCATCTTTTATCATGATGGTTGTCGGTCTTCAAGTGTTGTACAGCTCAGGTGAGACCTTGTTTCATCCTCGGGAAACAACGCCTGATATGATCGCGGCTTGGACGGCGGCCGGAAGTGCAATCATCATGTTTCTCGTGTTCATTTATAACAAAAGGCTGGCTCAGAAGGTCAACAGCCAGGCCCTTTATGCGGCGGCAGCTGATAATAAATCAGACGCTTTTGTCAGCATCGGAACATTTGCGGGGATTTTTGCCTCGCAGTTTAATCTCGCCTGGGTCGATACCGCGGCGGCCTTTATCATCGGTTTATTGATCTGCAAAACCGCCTGGGACATTTTTAGGGATGCCGCCCATTCCTTGACGGACGGCTTTGACATCAAAAATATTTCGATGTATAAAGAAACGATTCAACAGGTGCCGGGAGTCGGCCGGATCAAGGATGTAAAAGCGCGGTATTTAGGAAGCGCCGTCCACGTAGAGATCATTGTCGAGGTCAGGTCGGACCTGAATATTTCCGAAAGTCACGATATCGCTGATGAGATTGAAAGAAGGATGCAGGAAGAACATTCGATCGTTCATTCCCATGTTCATATAGAGCCTTTTGAGGAAAAATAGCCTTTTCCAGCAGGGAAAGGCTATTTTTTTCGATTTGCAAAAAAAGACTTTTTCATCGGTTTGTTGTCTTCTGCTGAAACATCGTTTATGGTAAAGTTAAATCAATTCGAATCGTCAGCATGAGGAGGAAGAGGATGGCTTATCAAGAAGCGCTGCACCCTGTTTTGGGAAAAGTAGCCGATAATATAGATAAAGTAATAGTAGGAAAGAAAGATATAGCCGTTTTGAGCCTGACCGCCATTTTGGCCAACGGTCATGTCCTTTTGGAAGATGTACCCGGCGTCGGCAAAACCATGATGGTCCGGGCGCTGGCTAAATCAGTCGGTGCGGAATTCAAGAGAATCCAATTTACACCTGATTTATTGCCTTCGGATGTAACAGGTGTTTCCATTTACAATCCGAAAACATTGGAATTTGAGTATCGTTCAGGCCCGATCATGGGGGATATCGTGCTGGCAGATGAAATCAACCGGACTTCGCCGAAAACCCAATCGGCTCTCCTTGAAGCGATGGAAGAAGGCAGTGTGACGGTTGATGGTGTGACAATGCCGCTTGCAAAGCCTTTTTTTGTGATGGCGACGCAAAATCCTGTTGAATATGAAGGGACATATCCGCTGCCTGAAGCACAGCTTGACCGCTTTTTATTTAAGCTGCGCATGGGCTATCCGACCATCCGTGAAGAGCTGCAGGTCCTCGACCTTCAAGAGAACCGCCGTCCGCTTGAAGAGATTGAGCCTGTCATCGAAAAGGAGGAGCTCGCGGCTTTTCAAAAAGAGGCGGAAATGGTTTATGTGGACGCCTCAATTAAAGAGTACATTGTTGAAATAACGCAAAAAACGAGGAACCACCCTTCCGTATATTTAGGTGTCAGTCCGCGCGGATCGATTGCACTGATGAAAGCCGGACAGGCGTATGCATTTTTGCACGGTCGCGACTATTGTATTCCTGATGATATTCAATTCCTGGCGCCTTTTACCCTCCAGCACAGAATGATTTTGCGGCCGGAGGCTAAGTTCGAAGGGAAGCGCCCTGAAACGGTTCTTCAGGAGATTATGTCGAAAACGGAAGTTCCTGTTGGAAGGCCGATGAACAAATAATGAGAGAGCGTATCGGTCTGTTGAAATACGGGTGGAAGCTGTTTGTTTTATTTCTTCTGTCCCTGGCGGCGTTCAGCTATGCCATGTTTCAAGGGGGATTTGTCAGCTGGTTTTTGTTTTTCGCTTTTCTCCCCTTTATGTTGTATGCTTTCCTGTTTGCTATTTACCCGCTGTCCAGCATAACGGCGGTGCGAAAGATCAGCGGGGAGCATTTGAGAGCCGGAGAGCGGCTGAATCCCGTCATCACTTTAAAACGAAAAGTTCCGTTTCCGCTCATGTTTATGATCGTGGAAGACTGTCTCTCTGATTCGCTTTTGAAAAACGGAAATCCCGCCGGAGCGAAGCAATTTCTTTTTCCCTGGTTCAAAAAGGAAATCAAAATGGCTTATACAATAGATTCGGTGCCGAGGGGAGATCACCGCTTAAAAGAGATCAGGATCCGCACAGGCGATCCGCTCGGACTTGTGGAAAAGGAAATTTCCCTACAGGTGGAAACGTCTTTCTTTGTTTTGCCCTCATATCAAGACATTGCATTTCATGCGAGGTCGGGGAAGTTTGATGATCAATCGGGGTATGCCTCAGACCTGCGGCGGAAGAACAGTACATTGGCGTCAGGCGTCAGGGAATACCAGCCCGGTGATCGTTTTGCCTGGGTGGACTGGAAAGCGTCGGCTCGGCGAAATCAGCTGATGACAAAGGAGTTTGAACAAACTAAAGGCCATGATCTGCTGATCTTTTTGGATCAGTCTCCGTCTGACGCGTTTGAGGATATCGTCAGCTTGACCGCATCCATCGTTCGCGCCGCTCTGCGGGACGGGACGAACACCGGGCTTGTTGCCGGCGGAAAGGAAAAAGCCCGGTTTCCGGCGCGGAACGGAGAAGAGCATTTGCAGCATCTGTTTCATTATTTGGCGGTAGCGGATTGCGATGCTCTTTATCCGTTCCACACGCTCATGGACAGCGAGTTAAACTCGCCTGACGTGAGGAATGCGGTGACATATGTGGTGACAAGCCGGATCACGGTGGAATTATCAAATGTTTTGGCTCACACATTGAAAGACAACCCGCCTGTCGTTTTTCTTGTCAAGGATAAGGGAGGGGACGTCTCACGCGAAGAGAATGCGGCTGTTGAACATTTAAGAGCGCGGGGGACGGAAGTGAGCGTCATTTATGGCGGGCGCTTTTCCCGTGCTTTTGCGAAAGCGAGGTGAAAACCATGAGGACCGGTAGACAATACAGCCGGGTCGGTTTGCTGTTTTTTTATGTATTAACGTTTATGCTGCTTTGGGAATGGCTCCGTCCCTTGCAATACTTTACGGATACGGGGCATACGTACTTTTTCATTTTATTTATCGCTCTTGTTTTTTCGCTTACATTTTTCAGGGTCTCATGGTTTATCAGATTTCCGGTCAGCCTCGGATTTATTTTGTTTGCCCTTCATTGGATTTTTTACGACGGGTCTTTATTTTCGCCTTCGTGGATCACGCTGTTTCTGCAAGACATCGGCCGGAATCTTTCCCACATCTTCTCCGGGATGTGGCGGGATATGTCGCCGTTGTTTCGGACGCTTCTCTTTTACATTTTGCTTTGGCTGCTTGTGTATTTGCTGCATTATTGGGTCATTTATCAGCGCCGAATTCTTTTCTTTTTTATGATGACCGTCGTTTATATCGCGGTTATCGACACGTTTACGCCGTTTGACGCCTCAGGGGCGATCGTGCGGATCGTTTTGTTCGGCTTTCTTTTATTGGGACTCCTTTATTTTGAACGAATGAGGGAAGGTGAAAGGCTGCAAACCTCGAAAACGGTGTTTTTAAAATGGTTTGCCCCGCTGCTGCTTTTGACTGCCGCCTGTGTGGGCATCGGGACGGTGGCACCCAAGACAGATCCAGTATGGCCTGACCCGGTGCCATTCATCAAAACGGCTGCAAACGGCGGTCTTGATTCGCCGGGAAAGAGCAGAGTCGGCTATGGCACAAATGATGAAGCATTGGGCGGCCCATTTTCTAAAGATGATTCCTGGGTATTTACATGGCAGGGAACGGAAAGAAGCTACTTCAGGGCGGAAACGAAAAGCCATTATACAGGGAAAGGCTGGATTGAAGATGAGAAATCGGGTTCATCCATCCAGCTCGATCTGGACAGGCTTGATTATCAATGGTTTGAAAAAAATGTGAAAACAGAGACACACAAAGCGGTTATCGATATGGAGCCTTCTTACCGGTATAACCATGTTCTTTATCCGATCGGGACGACGCATATCACCTTAAACAACTTTTTTGTTCCGCTGCATATGAACGAAAACACGGAGAAAATCGTCCCGGCCGGCAAGACGGGGGCTGATGTTCAGAATCTTGAAAGCTATACATTAACCTATAAAGCACCCATTTTTGATGTGAACAAGCTTAAACAAGTCACGATCGAATCGGAGAAGGAGTGGAGCAGCAGCCATGAAAAGTACCTTCAGCTTCCCGACACACTTCCTGACCGGGTGAAAGATCTCGCCGGGAAGCTAACAAAGGATCAAGATAATGTCTATGACAAAGCAAAAGCGATTGAAGACTATCTCGGTTCTTCCGAATTTAGGTATGATACAAAAGACGTTGCCGTGCCGAACAAGGATCAGGACTATGTCGATCAGTTTTTATTTGAAACGAAAATCGGCTATTGCGACAATTTTTCAACGGCCATGGCGGTTCTCCTTCGTTCGGCCGGAATACCCGCGCGCTGGGTGAAAGGCTATACATCCGGACAGTACGCCGGAGCGACAGCCGACCGGAAACGCAATATGTATGAAGTGACAAACAATAATGCCCACTCCTGGGTCGAAGTATATTTTCAAGGGCAGGGCTGGGTGACATTTGAACCGACGAAAGGTTTTGTCAACCCTGAGCAGTTCATCGAACAGTCGAACGGCCATAGCGGCGCCGCAGCAGAAAAAAAGGAAGAAGAACGAGAAAATGCCGCAGATGAACAGCAGCAGACCGCCAAAAAACAGGAAAGCCCGCAAAAAAACGACCAGAAGGAAAAACATAAAGAAGCTCAAGCCGATTCAGGTGCCGCCAACAGCGGCAATAACAGCGTTCTCTTATACAGTGCAGCCGCTCTTTTTCTCCTGTTGGCACTTGCGGCCGGTTTGTACTATACACGTTCCAAATGGATGCCGGTCATCATCATCGCCAGGCTGAAAAAACGGCGCGATGACGCGGTTTTCTTCAAAGCATATGAGGAGCTTATCCGCCAGCTGCAGCGGAAAGGCATCATCAAGCAGGAAGGGCAGACCCTCCGCGAGTTCGCGAAAGCGGTGGATGAGCGCTCAGGCAATCATGATATGACGGCTTTAACCCTTCGTTATGAACGGGCCCTGTATCGCAAGGAAAATGCAGGAGAACTTTGGAATGAGTCAGCGGAGTTATGGGAAAATTTAATTAAAAGGAGATAGTCTTGACCGCTTTCTGTCCTATTGTTAGAATAAGTGAATATTAAAAACCCTTATATATACTTGCTGGCAGGCTCGGCTGCGCCCCGAGCCTTAGTCCCGCGAATGGGGGCAGGACGGCCATATGTCTGCCGCCATTTTTTCTGTGCAAAAAACAATTTGATAAAGAGGTGACACCATGACGAAATTAGTAAATGAAATGATTCTTGTATTGGATTTTGGAAGTCAGTATAATCAGCTGATTACCCGCCGCATTCGTGAGTTTGGTGTATACAGTGAGCTTCATCCGCATA
Source organism: Bacillus sp. NSP9.1 (assembly GCF_000465465.2). Lineage (NCBI taxonomy): Bacteria > Bacillati > Bacillota > Bacilli > Caryophanales > Bacillaceae > Bacillus > Bacillus sp. NSP9.1. The sequence goes on along the minus strand of NZ_CP048273.1, from coordinate 3,873,026 downwards.
CGTTGACGGCAGAAGAAATCAAGGAAATGAATCCGAAAGGAATTATTTTGTCCGGGGGGCCGAACAGCGTTTATGATGAAGGATCATTCCGCTGCGACGAGAAGATTTTTGACCTGGATATCCCTGTTCTCGGCATCTGCTACGGCATGCAGCTGATGACTCATTACCTCGGCGGAAAAGTTGAGGCGGCAAGTCAGCGTGAATACGGAAAAGCGAACATTCACATTGAAGGTGAACCAGACCTGTTCAAAGATCTTCCAAACGAACAAGTCGTCTGGATGAGTCATGGTGATTTAGTTGTCGAAGTTCCAGAAGGCTTTACTGTTGATGCGACAAGCCATCACTGCCCGAATTCAGCGATGAGCAAGAAGGATAAGAAATGGTACGGTGTTCAGTTCCATCCGGAAGTGCGCCATTCGGAATACGGAAATGATCTGTTGAAAAACTTCGTTTTCGGTGTTTGTGAATGTGCCGGAGAATGGTCAATGGAAAACTTCATTGAAATTGAAATGCAAAAGATCCGCGAAACAGTCGGCGACAAGCAAGTGCTGTGCGCGCTAAGCGGCGGTGTCGATTCATCCGTTGTTGCGGTGTTGATCCATAAAGCGATCGGCGATCAGCTGACTTGTATTTTCGTCGACCACGGACTTCTTCGCAAAGGTGAAGCCGACGGCGTCATGAAAACATTCAGTGAAGGCTTCAACATGAACGTGATTAAAGTTGATGCGAAAGACCGCTTCCTGAACAAGCTGAAAGGTGTTTCAGACCCTGAGCAAAAACGCAAAATCATCGGCAATGAATTTATCTATGTGTTTGATGATGAAGCGGACAAGCTGAAAGGGATCGATTTCCTTGCACAGGGAACGCTTTACACAGACATCATCGAAAGCGGCACCGCGACGGCGCAGACGATCAAGTCGCACCACAATGTCGGCGGACTGCCGGAAGACATGCAGTTTCAACTGATCGAACCGCTGAACACCTTGTTTAAAGATGAGGTGCGCGCGCTTGGAACAGAGCTCGGCATTCCTGATGAGATCGTTTGGCGCCAGCCGTTCCCAGGCCCGGGTCTCGGCATCCGCGTTTTGGGAGAGGTAACGGAAGAAAAACTGGAAATCGTCCGTGAATCTGATGCGATTCTTCGCGAAGAAATCGCAAAAGCTGATCTTGAAAAAGATATTTGGCAATACTTCACGGTCCTTCCTGACATCCGCAGCGTCGGCGTCATGGGAGACGCAAGAACTTATGACTACACGATCGGCATCCGCGCCGTCACCTCAATCGACGGCATGACATCCGACTGGGCGAGAATTCCTTGGGATGTCCTTGAGACAATCTCGACACGGATCGTCAATGAAGTGAAGCACATTAACCGTGTGGTTTACGACATTACGAGCAAGCCGCCTGCGACAATTGAGTGGGAATAATGAAAAAAGCCTCAAATCTTTTTATAAAGATTTGAGGCTTTTTTTATAAAACATATTAAACGAATAAACTGTTACATCCCTAGTTTTCACCAGCCTGCATCATCTATTCATTTGTCAAATAAAATCGAATTCATAAAATATTCATTGAATTACAAATAATGTATGATAGTATAAATATATACAATTTAAAAAAGCCTCAAATCTTTTTATAAGTAGTTGAGCTTTTTTTTATAAAACATATTAAACGAATAAACTGTTACATCCCTAGTTTTCACCAGCCTGCATCATCTATTCATTTGTCAAATAAAATCGAATTCATAAAATATTCATTGAATTACAAATAATGTATGATAGTATAAATATATACAATTTAAAGTAGATAGTGTTTTTAATTTTTCAAGGGGTTCTTTGTTAGATAAGAATGATAAAAAATGATGCCCTCAATAATGTTGAGCGTCATTTTTTACCTTCTGCATTCAGTGCTTCAGGTTCAGGATAAGGTTTTTGAAATGGAGAAAAAAATACTGAAAGAGGCTCAAAGGATGAACAAACATATTTTATTTTTTAATGCTACTTATATTAAGAAAATTTCTACTCTTGAGACTGCTAAAGACTTAGGCTTAAAGGTTTCTGTTGTTGGGCCAGAACTTCCAGGTTGGTCGCACCCGTTGGTTGATCATTACATTTGCGCAAATACTTATCAGATGGATGAGACCATACCTGTTCTGAAGGAAGCGGCCAAAGAAAATCCTTTTGACGGAGTCATTACATTTTGGGATAGAGATGTGGTGCCTGTGGCGGTGACTGCCGAAGAATTTAACCTGAAGGGCAGTCCGGTGGAAGCGGCGGAACGGGCCCGGAATAAATGGAAGATGCGTCATTGTTTAAACCATGCACAAGTTCCGCATCCAAATTATCACAGGTTTACAAATTGGAACGAATTATATCATGCCAGCGTTGAGATGGAATACCCCTTAATCATTAAGCCTGTGGGTGCTTCTGCAAGCAAAGGCGTGTTCCGAATAGAAAAGCCGGAAGATTTATATCACGCCTATCAGGACATGTTAAACGCTGCGATTCCAGAAAATGATAAAATGTTTTCTTTTTATCAAAACGAGTATCTGGTTGAAGAGTTTATGAATGGACAAGAAGTCAGCATTGAGGGAGTAATTTCCGATGGAGTCATTCACTTTGCAGGTGTTACAGAAAAATGGACGGATCGGTATTTCGAAGAATACCAGCATGCATTTCCCGCCAGGCTGTCGGAAGATGTCGAACGTGAATTGTTCAATATCACCAGTGATGGGATAAAAGCTTTGGGGCTGGATCATTGTGGTTTTCATGCCGAGATCATGATCACAGAAAAAGGATGTAAGATTATAGAGATCAATGGTCGTCTAGGTGGCGACTTTATTACTACACATTTGGTTCCTCTAGCCAAAGGTATAGATATAACACGCGCAAACCTATTGGCGGTATTAGGAGAAAAAATAAGCTTTGTAGCTTCGAAAAGAAGAGCTGCCTGCGTCCGATTTTTGATTGCAGACCGTGAGGGTGTGATAGAAAAGTGGGAAGGTGTTGAATCGATCAAAGACATGCCTGGGGTCGTTGAATTTGTTTTAGAAAAACAACAGGGCGATAATGTTGGCCTGCCGCCTGAAAAATTTCATGATTCCCGGATTGCTTATGTCATCACAGAAGCCGAGGATACAGAAAAAGCGATCACATATGCTGAAGATGCTTTATCCAAAGTGAGGTGTTTCATCAATGGAACGGAAGAGACTGTTCCTGGTCGGGATTCCTGAAACACATATCGAAAGGGCCATTAAGCGGGCTAAGCAACTTGGTTTTGACGTCATATTGGGAGATACAGAAGCTTCATTGAAAAATTATGAGCATTTAATAAAGGAAGCTGATCAAAAAATCGTTTTAGATTATACGAATGATGAGAATCTGTTCTCAGTCGCCAAAGAGATCCATGACAAAGAGCCATTAGATGCCATATTTACTTTCAAAGAAGCCGGTTTATTCAATGTATCTAAACTTCAGCAAGCCTTTCATTTGAAAGGAAATCCTCCGTCTGTGGTACAAGCTTGTCTTGATAAATATAAAACGCGGCAGCTTTTAAAAAAGGCGGGACTATGCTCTCCTGGTTTTGAATTGTGCAGGAATATGGAAGAAGTATATGATTTTTGGCACAAATCTGAACATCCTATCATTTTAAAGCCGAGATCTCGGCAAGGTAGTGTGGGTGTTATTAAAGTTGAGAAACAAGAGGACATAGAGGCGTGTTTTAAAGAATGTTCAAAGCATGACGATGAGGAATCAATATTAGCTGAAGAGTTTATAGAAGGACAGGAAATTTCTATAGAAGCCGTTGTCTGCCAAGGCAAGGTCGGAATACTTGGTGTAACCGAAAAGCAGCTTTATCCTGGAACGTTCGTGGAATTGGGGCACATATCGCCTTATCAAGGTCAAAAAAAATATCAGGACTTTTATAAGGATCTGGTCATGGAAGTCGTTCATGCTGTTGGGATCGTATTTGGCCCCTTGCATATTGAGGGATATCACACAAATAAAGGATTTGTGGTAGGTGAGGTGCACACCCGCTATGGCGGAGACAACATAGTGACCATAACCGAAATCGCCATGAAATGTGATATGCACACACCTATTTTTGCTGAACTGGCGGGCGTCCCATATCAACCGGAAAGTAAGCTTGCCCAAAATGAAGTGTGCGCCGTTCGTTTTTTAGAAACGAATCAAGGGGTTGTAAGCGCGATCGAAGGACTAGGTGAGCTGAAAAGGATGGGGAATTTAGTCGATTTTCATATAAATTGCAATGTTGGTGATACGATCGGGCCGATCAAAAACAGCTACGATAGAGCAGGATGGGTGATTGTAAAGGGGAAAAATGAGCGAGAAGTCAATGACGCATTACATAATGCGGTTGACAAGATAAAAATAATCATAGGTGAAGGGGAGAATGATGATGAGAAACAGAAAATCAGCTATTTTGAGGAACGCTTTAAATAGTCAAGGATTGGTGAAAGTAGCGGGAGCTCATGACGGCTTAAGCGCTAAATTAGCAGAGAAAAACGGATTTAATGCCATATGGGCAAGCGGTTTGGGAATCTCTGCTGTGCAAACTGTACCTGATGCCAGTATATTAACGATGACTGAATTTCTTGAAGCTGCCGTTATTATGAATGAATCATGCAATTTGCCGGTCATAGCAGACTGTGATTCTGGATACGGGAATATTCATAATGTCACCCGCATGATCAAAAAATATGAAGCTGCCGGTATTGCCGGGGTTTGTATTGAAGATAAAGTATATCCGAAATTAAATTCATTTGACGATAGACAACAGCTTCTTGTCAGTACTGAAGAATTTTGCGAAAAAATTAGAGCCGCAAAGATGGCTCAGCAAAATGACGATTTTGTATTGATTGCGCGTGTCGAAGCTTTAATTGCTAAATTGGGTCAAGAAGAAGCTTATACAAGAGCAAAAGCATATGTTCAAGCGGGAGCAGATGCGATTTTAATTCATTCAAAAGAACAATCGCCTGATGAGATTATTGAATTTGTTAACAATTGGGATGTTGATGCACCGTTGGTTGTGGTTCCGACTAAATATCCGACGCTCTCAATGGAACAGTTGGAGGAATTGGGAGTGAAGGTTTCCATCTATGCCAATCAGGCTTTGCGTGCTTCTGTTAAGGCTATAAATGATACATTCGAAAGCATTATTAACAATAAATCTTCTTTGCAGGTTGAAGAAGACATAGTGAGTGTCAAGGAAATATTTGATATTCAAGACGTACCGGGGATGAAGCAGCTCGAGCGTTTAATCCATAAACAGCCGGCTACTTAAGGTTTTCTATTCTGACTTTTTAGCATGTCCATATATAAGAACTGGAGGTGTTCCGATTGAATAAAAGATTATCTGACAGAGTCATGAATATCAAACCTTCGGCTACAATGTCATTAAATGCCAAAACGAAAATGATGATAAAAGAAGGTAAAGATATGATTAATATGAGTGTAGGTGAACCGGATCTTCAGCCGCCATTAAAAGCTTCACATGCAGGAATCCAAGCGATAGTGAATGGCCAAACCGGATATACACCGGCAACAGGACTGATTGAATTAAGAGCATCCATTGCACAATACTTGTTGCATGAACGTGGAATTAAGTACAGTCCGAATCAAATTATTGCATCAGCCGGGGGAAAACAGCCGTTATATAATGTTTTTCAAGCAATTTGTGATCAAGGTGATGAAGTGGTTCTCCCATCCCCTTACTGGGTGTCTTATCCAGAGCAAATCAAACTGTCGGGAGCAGTGACTGTAATTGTAAGATGTGATGAAACGACTGATTTTAAAATGACGCCGGAGAAGCTTGCAGCAGCGATTTCCCCTAAAACAAAAGCTGTCGTTATTACATCTCCTAATAATCCGACAGGGTCCGTTTATTCTGAAGACGAATTGAAAGAGATCGGAAATGTGTTAAAGGATTATAAGAACATTTTTATTATTTCTGATGAGATCTACGATCAGTTTGTGTACGAGGGCAAGCATGTCAGCTTGCCGTTCCTTTTTCCCGAATTACAAGACCGGACTATCTTAACGAATGGTTTTTCTAAAGTGTTTGCAATGACTGGATGGCGGCTTGGATATATCGCTGCCCCGGCGGATATAGCAGAAGCAATTGCCAGCTTTCAAAGCCATGCTACAGGTAGCCCGTCAACGATTTCTCAATATGCGGGCATAGCGGCTTTAAACGGTTTTGATCAGTCTCTGGTCGAAGAATACAAAAAGAGACGTGATCTGTTGGTCGAGGGTTTAAATCATATTCAGGGTATCCGCTGTGCCAAACCAAATGGGGCCTTTTATGCATTTCCGAATGTTTCGCGATTTATCGGAACAACATATGAAGATCAAACAATCGTTGATGCGGAGACATTTTGCCATCTGCTGCTGGAAAAACAGCATGTATCAGCTGTTCCCGGTACAGCATTTGGAGAGCGTAATAACATCCGCTTGAATTTTGCAATTCCAAAGGATCTTATTACAGAAGCGTTGAAAAGAATAAAGAACTTTACAACTCAGCTGGCCATTAAGGTATAACAGGCCGGCATCCAAAACACTCCTTCTAATCAGCACCTAATGTTCAGGCAGGTGGTTTTTTTAAAATGAAACAATTCAGGATTCATCCGGTGGGCTGGAATATCATTTTGGGAACATTGTTTAGCAGAATGTCAGTTTCAATGAGCATTCCTTTCCTTTCTATATACCTTACACAAGTCAAAGGTGTATCTCCAGCTTTGACCGGCATCATTGTATCGGTAAGTTCTCTGGCTGGGATTGTAATGAGCTTTTACGGAGGCTATTTATCGGATCTTTTTGGCAGAAAAATTGTGATGATAACATCTGTATTTTGTTGGGCATTTGTTTTTGTGAGCTTTGTTTTTGCGGATAGTGTACTTGCATTTTTTGTCATCAATGTGCTTAACGGGCTGTGCCAATCAATCTTTGAACCGGCATCTAGAGCCTTGTTATCAGATATAAGCAAAGAAGAAAACCGTTTGAAGATGTTTAATTTGCGATATACTGCGATCAATATAGGCGTGGTTTTTGGACCGCTTATAGGCCTTCGTCTGGGAGCCGCCAAAACGGCTCTCCCTTTTCTGATCGCAGGTCTTACATATTTTCTTTACGGTCTGTCCCTCATATTTTCATTTCGGAAATTTAACATAGGTGAGAATAACCGAAAAGAAGATAAAACGACGATTGCTACGGCTTTTCATGTGACAAGAAAAGACAAAGTGTTTCTTATCACATTATTTGGAGTGATTTTATCAATATCCGGATACGCACATTTTTCCACAACATTGCCCCAATATTTTGCCGCAAAAATGGAGGATGGGGTGACCGTATTTTCATGGCTTTTGGTTCTGAATGCAATTGTTGTTTTGCTCGTTCAATATCCGATTGTGAATACCATGAAAAAGTTTCCGCCGATTCATTCAATTATTCTGGGGAATATATTGATTAGTTTCAGTTTATTATTCTTTTCATTTTCAGTTAATCCAGTCATATGGGGTATTATCGTTATATTTTTCACAATAGGGGAAGTTTTGATTTTTTCAATGGTTGATATGTTGGTGGATGAAATTGCAAAACCAGGTTTAAAAGGAACATATTTTGGGGCAACAGGCTTTAACCGTTTAGGAAATGTGATTGGCCCATGGCTGGGCGGTTTTCTTCTTTCCTATTTTGGGGTGAACGGGTCTATTTATATATTCTTCATCTTGTTTGTAACGACAGCCTCGGGAATTCCAGCTTTATTTTTGGCCAAAAAGCATCTTGATCAGAGCAGACGTTCAAATGCCGATGTTACAGAATCACATAGAATGTAAAATGAAGTCTTTAAACATTGGTTTAAAGGCTTTTTTTCTTGGAACACCGAGAAAGTGGAAAATGAAATTGATTCTTCGTGAGACAGGAAGGATATTTTCACTGACGGCAAAGAGGTTACCATTTATCTTATTCGGATAAGACTCTGTTAATTTTAAAAGAATAGCTTTAAACCGTTTGGTAAACAGTCTAAAGCGCTTTTGGTCTGTTCTGGCTTTTTTTATGATAACAAGTACATCGGTAAGAATATGGAAAAATAGCGAACGAAGAGAATATTATTTGTATTAATGTTCGTTTTTTGTATTGTGTTCCGCGTTAGGTATTGTTACAATAGTATAGTAATTCAAAAAAGACTTGTCGTATAATCATGGGGATATGGCCCATAAGTTTCTACCAAGCTACCGTAAATAGCTTGACTACGCTTGTATACACTATTTTGTTCGTGAAAAATACATTTTTTCAGTATGAAATATGCCGTAGTCAAGCGTCCCGCCAATTGGGGCGTTTTTTGTTTAAATACAAAGCTTTATGAAACAATAAAAACGACAGAAAATCGAGAGGAGTATACCATTTTGAAGCGTTACTTTCAGTTTGAAGAATTGGGTACGAACTATCGGAGAGAAATGATTGGCGGACTCACCACATTTTTGTCCATGGCATATATTTTGATCGTCAATCCGCTCACACTTTCGCTGGCATCTGTGCAAGACTTTCCCGATGCTTTGCGAATGGATCAAAGCGCCGTTTTCACGGCTACGGCTGTTGCAGCGGCCATCGGCTGTTTTGTGATGGGGATATTGGCCAAATATCCGATTGCGCTTGCGCCGGGAATGGGGCTTAACGCGTTCTTTGCTTTTTCTGTTATTTTAACGATGCAGATTCCATGGCAGACGGCGCTGGCCGGTGTTATGGTTTCCGGTCTTATTTTCATCGTTCTTTCCCTGTCAGGGCTGAGGGAAAAAATCATCAACTCGATTCCGTATGAGCTGAAAATGGCCGTCGGGGCGGGAATCGGGCTGTTTATCGCTTTCGTTGGTCTGCAAGGTTCAAAAATTATCGTTGCCAATCCCGATACAGTGGTAGCTCTTGGAAATATTCATTCAGGCCCTGTTCTGCTGACTGTATTTGGCTTGGTCATTACCGTCATTTTAATGGTCCTCCGCGTCAATGGCGGGATTTTCTTCGGAATGCTGATCACAGCCGTTGTCGGCATGATGTTTGGCCTGATTGACGTGCCTGAGAAAATCGTTGGCGCTGTTCCGAGTCTTGCGCCGACATTTGGACAGGCTTTTATGCATCTTCCTGACGTTTTTTCGATCCAGATGCTCGTTGTTATTTTAACGTTTTTATTCGTCGACTTTTTTGATACTGCCGGTACATTGGTTGGTGTTGCCTCACAGGCCGGTTTGATGAAAGACAACAAGCTGCCGCGTGCAGGCCGGGCATTGCTTGCCGATTCGACTGCGACCGTTGCCGGAGCAATCCTCGGAACGTCGACAACGACGTCATATATCGAATCTAGCGCCGGGGTTGCTGCCGGGGCAAGATCCGGTTTCGCAGCGGTTGTCACGGGTGTGCTGTTTTTATTGTCGCTGTTCTTTTCACCGGTTCTCAGCGTCATCACTTCGAATGTGACAGCGCCCGCTTTAATCATCGTCGGTGTGCTGATGGTGGCGAATCTCAATAAAATTGAATGGAGCAGATTTGAAATTGCTGTTCCCGCCTTTTTAACGATGATCGCGATGCCGCTGACTTACAGCATCGCCACAGGGATCGCCATCGGATTTATTTTCTATCCGATCACGATGATCATGAAAGGCAAAGCGAAAGACATCCATCCGATTATGTACGGACTGTTTGTCGTGTTCATCTGTTACTTTATTTTCCTGAAATAAAAAGGAAGCGGAATAGCCCTCGTTTACACGGGGGCTTTTTTATGTGGAAAAAAATGAAAAGTGGAACCTTTGATTCTTGTTTTTCGTCATATATAAAGGCGGCAGCACTTATGATAAGAATGGGTTTGGCTTGACTGTTTTAAACAGCTTATGTAATTTATATAAGTGCTTTTCATTGATGTAAAGCTTTTGAATAGATAGGAGTTGCTTATATGATTGAAGAACAGCATAAAAGAAATGAAGAAGATATAGAACAAGAACCCGCATCACGGATGTCGAGAAATGCGCGGAAGACGAGGAAAAGCAAGGAGCCAAATCCATCGGCGTCAAAAGCCAAAAGGATTCTCCAAAGCGTCATTGCTGCTTTGTTCCGCTATTTCAGCTTTGTGCTTGATGTCTTGAAATCTCCTGTACGTGCAGCAGATGAGCATGACCGGACTTATTTTAAATATTCCGTTATTTCGATGATGCTTTTGGCTGTCTTCTTTTCCCTCGGAAACTTTTATCAGCTTCTGGCGGGCAGGGGCAGGGTTCTCGGCTTCGGTGTGAATGTGCCGTTTTTTGAAGTGTTTTTTGTTGTTTTCCTATACTGCATGATCTTCATGTTCTGGGTGGTCGCGGCCATCTGGGCTGCAGCAAGGTTTATGATGAGGGTTAACATCTCTTTTTATGAAACGGCGGCGAAATTCGGTTCTCTTTTAGTACCGTTTATCATACCCGCGGCTTTCTGGATGATTTTTGCGATCATCAATTTTACAACGATGACGGTGATTTTGTCGATTTTGATGTTTTTGGGGCTGACATTCGGCGCATTTGTGCTGATTCAATCGGTTTATGAAAAAAGCGATAAAAAGCGGGCGGATTTGATGTACTGCGTCTTCGCGGTTTTGCTGATTGAATTGGTATTTGTCGGCGCAACATGGAAATTCATGGCCGGCTATTTGCTGTCATCGCTTATTCCGGTTTAATCGACTAAAGCTGGTTCCTATGGAACCGGCTTTTTTTTATGGTGATCACAGTTCACTGAACCCATATGACCGGGCGATTGCGTGCGCCTTTTTATCGGCGGAAAAGATTTGAATCGGCTTGATTAAGGGTAAACTGAATCGTATGCGGGCCGGCTTTTGCGATTGTCGAAAAATTTTGTGGTGAAGCAGGGCCATTACAGGATTGTATACGCTGAATTTCTCTAGTAGAATATGATTGCTTTCGATCTAAAGGAGGGATTGCAAATGCTTCACACGGCATTTATACACACTGTGAGTATGGTTGGCATTATTCTGGTTATCAATATTATATATGTAACATTTTTAACCCTTCGAATGATACTGACACTAAAAGGTCAGCGGTATCTGGCCGCTTTTATCGGGACAATTGAAATGCTGGTTTATGTCGTCGGGCTTGGACTGGTTTTAGATAATCTAAATCAAATCCAAAACGTGATCGCTTATGCAGTCGGATTCGGGATAGGCATCATCGTCGGCACAAAAATTGAAGAAAAGCTCGCATTGGGCTATATTACAGTCAATGCGATTACGAAAGAGCTCGATCTTGATCTTCCGAAACAGCTTCGGGAAAAAGGCTACGGCGTCACCCACTGGGTCGTCGGCGGACTTGAAGGAGACAGAACGGCGATGCAAATTTTGACGCCGAGAAAGTATGAGCTGCAATTGTACGAAACCATCAAATCAATCGACTCGAAGGCGTTTATCATTTCCTATGAACCGAAAACGATACACGGCGGCTTCTGGGTCAAAGCCGTAAAGAAAAGGAGAATTAAAGAGTGATGACAAAGCCGAAGAAAAAACGCTTTGAAGTGGCGGAAGGGGAAACGATCGACACCGTGTTGAACCGGATGCAGCAAGAAGGCTACACACCGGTTCGCCGGATGGAGGAACCGGTATTCAAAGAAAAGAAAGAAAATGGAACGATTCAGGCCGTTCCGTGCGGAAGAAAAATTATATTTGAAGGGAAATTACTCTAAACCCGAACATTAAAACAACAAAATATACTATCGTTCGATAATGTCGTTGACATTATAACAGTCCGTTGTTAAGATAAACATGACATGAAAACACGAACCTCATATAATCTTGGGAATATGGCCCATAAGTCTCTACCCGATGACCGTAAATCATCGGACTATGCAGGAAAGTGGACAATAAACTGACATGGAAAACGCGGAGAAGCGGACTAACTGACGATACACGCGCCATGCCCGGTTTGTGTTGCTTCCTACAAATGCAATACATGCCGGGCTTTTTGTTTGCAAAAAAGACAGCTAAAGGTGGGACAATAATATGGAGCCTCTTGTTGGCGTTATTATGGGAAGCACATCCGACTGGGAAACGATGAAGCATGCTTGCGGCATACTCGAGGAACTTGGGATTCCGTTTGAAAAAAAGGTCGTGTCCGCGCACCGGACGCCTGATTTAATGTTTGAATATGCCGAACGAGCGCGGGAGAGAGGCTTGAAAGTGATCATCGCCGGAGCGGGGGGCGCCGCTCACCTCCCGGGAATGGTCGCAGCCAAAACGACGCTGCCTGTTATCGGCGTCCCTGTCCAGTCAAAGGCCCTGAACGGCATGGATTCGCTTTTATCGATTGTGCAAATGCCCGGAGGCGTTCCGGTGGCAACCGTTGCGATCGGAAAAGCCGGATCGGTCAACGCCGGTCTGCTTGCGGCACAGATGATCTCCGCTTTTGATGAGAAAATAGCTCGCGTTTTGGATGAGCGAAGAGAACACACTCGACAAACCGTTTTGGAAAGCAGTGATCAGCTTGTATAAACAGACGATTTTCCCTGGTGCAACAATCGGTATTATCGGCGGCGGACAGCTTGGAAAAATGATGGCGGTCGCCGCAAAACAGATGGGATATAAGATCGCGGTGGTTGACCCGGTACCTTCTTCGCCTTGCGGACAGATCGCCGATATTGAAATCATCGCGGCTTACAATGATAAAGAAGCGATAAAGAAGCTGGGCGAAGTGAGCGATGTCATTACCTATGAATTTGAGAACATCGACTATGACGCCTTGAACTGGCTAAAGGAAAATGCTTATCTTCCTCAGGGAAGCGAGCTTTTGCTCCTTACGCAAAACAGGGAGACGGAGAAAAAAGCGATTGAATCAGCAGGCTGCAAAGTGGCGCCGTACAGGATCATTCGCGATGATGCTGAGCTTGAAGCAGTCGTGGCAGAGCTCGAGCTTCCCGCAGTGTTGAAAACATGCCGCGGCGGATATGACGGAAAAGGCCAGCATGTGATCAAGAGTGAGGCGCAAATCAAAGAGGCTGCCGCTCTCTTGCAGCATGGTACATGCATTTTGGAAAGCTGGGTTCCTTTCAAAATGGAATTGTCCGTCATCGTGACGAGATCTGTAAATGGAGAAACAGCCGTATTTCCCGCAGCCGAAAATATCCATAAGCACAACATTTTGTTCCAAAGCATCGTCCCGGCAAGAATCGATGATGCAATTCAGGAAAAAGCCGCATCACTCGCACTTAAGCTTGCGGAGAAGCTTCAGCTCGTCGGAACGCTTGCTGTCGAGCTTTTCCTAAAGGAAGACGGCGGGCTGCTCGTCAACGAGCTTGCGCCGCGTCCGCACAATTCGGGCCATTATACACTCGATCTGTGCGAAACAAGCCAGTTTGAACAGCATATCCGGGCTGTTTGCGGACTGCCGCTCGGGAAAACAGACCTTCTCAAAGAAGGGATGATGGTCAACCTGCTTGGTGATGAAGTGTACATGGCAGAAGAAGACCCGGAGCTTTTAAAAGAAGCAAAGCTTTATATATACGGAAAACATGAAGTGAAACAAGGCCGCAAGATGGGGCATATCACATTTTTAAGAAAACCCGATCAGGAATGGATCGAGAGCATCACCGAAAAGTGGATCGAAAGAGATGGAGGACGAAAACAATGATCGAACGTTATTCAAGACCGGAAATGGCCGCGATTTGGACGGATGAAAACAGATTCAAAGCATGGCTTGAAGTTGAAATTTTGGCATGTGAAGCATGGGCGGAGCTTGGCGTGATTCCGAAAGAAGATGTGAAGGTTCTGCGGGAAAACGCGTCATTTGACATCAACCGCATTTTCGAAATCGAGCAGGACACACGCCATGATGTCGTCGCCTTTACCCGCGCCGTGTCCGAAACGCTTGGCGAAGAGAAAAAATGGGTTCACTACGGACTCACTTCAACAGATGTTGTCGATACCGCTCTTTCCTACCTATTAAAACAGGCGAACGACATTTTGCTCAAGGATCTTGAGAGATTTATTGACATCTTAAAAGAAAAAGCGACAGAACATAAATATACGGTGATGATGGGGCGTACACACGGCGTGCACGCAGAACCGACGACATTCGGTTTGAAGCTTGCTCTCTGGTATGAAGAAATGAAACGCAACCTCGAACGCTTCAAGCAAGCGAAAGAAGGCATCGAAGTCGGCAAAATCTCAGGTGCCGTCGGAACGTACGCGAACATCGACCCATTCGTTGAACAATACGTATGTGAGAAGCTCGGCCTAAAAGCTGCGCCGATATCCACACAGACACTGCAGCGTGACCGCCACGCCGACTACATGGCCGCCCTTGCACTGGTGGCGACAAGCATCGAGAAATTCGCCGTTGAGATCCGCGGCCTGCAAAAAAGCGAAACGCGCGAGGTAGAGGAATTTTTCGCAAAAGGCCAAAAAGGTTCATCCGCGATGCCGCATAAGCGCAATCCGATCGGCTCGGAAAACATGACGGGAATGGCCCGCGTCATCCGCGGCTACATGCTGACGGCTTACGAAAATGTACCGCTTTGGCATGAGCGCGATATTTCCCATTCATCAGCGGAGCGCATCATTTTGCCTGATGCAACGATCGCGCTGAACTATATGCTGAACCGCTTCGGCAACATCGTCAAAAACTTGACCGTGTTCCCTGAAAACATGAAGCGCAACATGGATCGTACACTCGGCTTGATCTACTCTCAGCGCGTCCTTCTCGCTCTCATTGATACCGGCATGGCGCGTGAGGAAGCGTATGACACCGTGCAGCCGAAAGCGATGGAAGCATGGGAGAAACAAGTGCCGTTCCGCCAGCTTGTCGAAGCTGAGGAAAAAATTACGTCACGCCTGACTCCAGAACAGATTAATGACTGCTTTGACTACAATTATCATTTAAAAAACGTCGACTTCATCTTTGAGCGTTTAGGTTTGGCATAGAATGGACGCCCGTCTTTTTCAGGCGGGGGTCTAAGAGCTGAAATATTTCCAACATTCGGGTTAGGAGGCCTTCTGTGAATATTGTGAAAAATGAACTTTTATACGAAGGAAAAGCGAAAAAGATTTATCTGACCGATGATGACAATGTTCTGTTTGTCGAGTACAAAAACTCAGCAACGGCTTTTAACGGAGAAAAAAAAGCGGAGATTGACGGAAAAGGCCGCTTGAATAATGAAATTTCCAGCCTGATTTTCACAAGGCTTCACGAGAAGGGAATCAGCAATCATTTTGTAAAACGAATATCTGAAACCGAACAGCTCATCAAAAAAGTGAAGATTATCCCGCTTGAAGTCGTCGTCCGCAATGTCGTAGCGGGCAGCATGTCCAAACGCCTCGGCATTCCGGAGGGCACCGAGCTGAAAGAGCCGATCATCGAGTTCTATTATAAGGATGACTCGCTCGGCGACCCGCTGATCACAGAGGATCATATTCGGATTTTGCAAGCGGCTGAGCCTGAGCAGGTGGAAAACATCAAATCGATAACCAGACAGGTCAATGAAGAGCTTCAGCAAATCTTCGCCGCCTGTGATGTGAGATTGATAGATTTCAAGCTTGAGTTCGGGCTTGATGCTATGGGTGAGGTTCTGCTGGCCGACGAGATTTCCCCGGATACGTGCCGGCTTTGGGATAAAGAAACGAATGAAAAGCTTGATAAAGACGTGTTCAGAAGAAATTTAGGCGGATTGACTGATGCATACGAAGAAATTTTCAAAAGACTTGGAGGCATGTAATATGTACAAAGTGAAAGTGTATGTCAGCTTAAAAGAAAGTGTCCTAGATCCTCAAGGGAGTGCCGTCCAGCATGCTTTGCACAGCATGTCCTACAAAGAAGTTCAGGAAGTCCGCATCGGAAAATACATGGAGCTTTCCATCGAAAAATCAGACCGCGACCTTGACGTTCTCGTCAAAGAAATGTGCGAAAAGCTTTTGGCAAACACGGTGATCGAAGACTACAGATATGAAGTTGAGGAGGTTGTCGCACAGTGAAATTTGCGGTGATTGTATTGCCGGGCTCAAACTGCGATATCGATATGTACCACGCCATTCAAGATGAGCTCGGTGAAGAAGCTGAATACGTCTGGCACACGGAAACAAGTCTTGACGAATACGACGGCGTTCTGATTCCCGGAGGCTTTTCATACGGCGATTATTTAAGATGCGGCGCGATCGCCCGCTTCGCAAACATTATGCCTGCCGTCAAAAAAGCGGCTGAAGAAGGAAAGCCGGTGCTGGGGGTCTGCAACGGATTTCAAATTTTGCAGGAGCTCGGACTTCTGCCGGGTGCGATGAGACGCAATAAAGATTTGAAATTTATTTGCCGCCCGGTTGAACTGATCGTGCAAAACGATGAAACGCTGTTTACATCTTCTTATGGAAAAGGGGAATCGATTACGATCCCTGTCGCACACGGCGAAGGAAACTTCTATTGTGATGAAGAAACGCTTGCAAGATTAAAAGAAAACAACCAGATTGCTTTCACGTACGGAACGAATATCAATGGAAGCGTCGACGATATTGCCGGCGTCGTCAATGAAAAAGGCAATGTATTAGGCATGATGCCTCACCCTGAGCGCGCTGTCGACTCTATGCTCGGAAGCGCCGACGGTCTTAAGCTGTTTCAGTCTATCGTGAAAAATTGGAGGGAAACTCATGTCGCTACTGCTTGAACCAAGTAAAGAACAAATTAAGGAAGAGAAACTCTATCAGCAAATGGGTGTCAGCGATGACGAGTTTGCCATGATTGAATCAATCCTTGGAAGGCTTCCAAACTATACGGAAATCGGGGTTTTTTCGGTCATGTGGTCAGAGCATTGCAGCTACAAAAATTCAAAGCCGATCCTGAAAAAGTTCCCGACTAAAGGCGAGCGTGTTCTGCAAGGTCCGGGAGAAGGCGCTGGGATCGTCGATATCGGCGACAACCAGGCGGTCGTCTTCAAAATCGAATCGCACAACCACCCGTCAGCGATCGAACCTTATCAGGGAGCGGCTACAGGCGTAGGCGGCATCATCCGCGACGTCTTCTCAATGGGCGCTCGTCCCATCGCTGTTTTGAACTCTCTTCGGTTTGGTGAACTCACTTCACCGCGTGTGAAGTACTTGTTTGAAGAAGTAGTCGCAGGCATCGCCGGCTACGGCAACTGCATCGGCATCCCGACCGTCGGCGGGGAAGTCCAGTTTGACAGCTGCTATGAAGGCAATCCGCTTGTCAATGCGATGTGTGTCGGCTTGATCAACCATGAAGACATTAAAAAAGGGCAGGCGAAAGGCGTCGGCAACACCGTCATGTACGTCGGTGCCAAAACGGGACGCGACGGCATCCATGGCGCAACCTTCGCCTCAGAGGAAATGTCTGATACTTCAGAAGAAAAGCGCTCAGCGGTTCAAGTCGGCGATCCGTTTATGGAAAAGCTGCTTCTTGAAGCGTGCCTTGAAGTCATCAAATCCGACGCTCTAGTCGGTATTCAGGACATGGGTGCGGCCGGACTGACAAGCTCCAGCGCGGAAATGGCGTCCAAAGCCGGTTCCGGCATCGAAATGAACCTTGACTTGATCCCGCAGCGGGAAACAGGAATGACACCTTACGAAATGATGCTTTCCGAGTCCCAGGAGCGCATGCTGCTCGTCATTGAGCGCGGCCGTGAACAGGAAATCATCGATATCTTCGACAAATATGACCTTGAAGCGGTAGCCGTGGGCCGGGTGACAGACGATAAAATGCTCCGTCTTTTCCATAATGGCGAAAAGGTCGCCGAGCTTCCGGTCGATGCGCTGGCAGAAGAGGCACCTGTCTACCACAAGCCTTCAACGGTTCCGGCATACTACAAAGAGTTCCTTGAAACAGACGTCCCTGCTCCACAAGTGGATGATGCGAAAGAAACGCTTCTCGCACTTTTACAGCAGCCGACGATTGCGAGCAAGGAATGGGTTTATGACCAATACGACTATATGGTGCGCACAAATACGGTCGTCGCTCCTGGCTCTGATGCGGCGGTTCTCAGAATCCGCGGCACGAAAAAAGCGCTCGCGATGACGACGGACTGCAATGCCCGCTATTTGTACCTCGATCCGGAAATCGGCGGGAAAATCGCTGTCGCTGAAGCCGCGCGCAATATCGTCTGCTCGGGAGCCGAGCCGCTCGCGGTCACAGACAACCTCAATTTCGGAAACCCGGAAAAGCCGGAAATCTTCTGGCAAATTGAAAAAGCGGCTGACGGCATCAGCGAGGCGTGCAATGTCTTAAGCACACCAGTCATCGGCGGAAACGTCTCCCTTTACAATGAATCGAACGGAAGTGCGATCTATCCGACGCCTGTCATCGGTATGGTCGGACTGATCGAAGATACGGCACACATCACGACACAGCAGTTCAAAGCAGCCGGCGATTTGATTTATGTCATCGGAGAAACGCTTCCTGAGTTTGCCGGAAGTGAGCTGCAAAAGCTGACGGAAGGAAAGATCTATGGAAAAGCCCCTGCGCTTGATCTCGAGGTTGAAGAGGCGCGGCAAAAAGCGCTCCTCAAAGCGATCCGTTCAGGGCTTGTCCAATCAGCGCACGACGTCTCAGAAGGCGGACTCGGTGTAGCGCTTGCCGAAAGCGTCATGTCTGCTGACGGCCTTGGCGCCGAAGTCGCACTTGCAGGCGAGCCGGCTTTATTATTCAGCGAATCACAATCACGATTCATCGTATCAGTGAAAAAAGAAGACCGTGAATCTTTCGAAAAGCTCGTGAAAGACGCCGTCCCTATCGGTGAAGTAACATCAGACGAAACGCTTGTCATCCAAGGTCAGGAAGGAAAACAATGGATTCATGCGCAGACGGAAGAGCTGAAAAGCGCGTGGAAAGGAGCTATCCCATGCTTGCTGAAATCAAAGGCTTAAATGAAGAATGCGGCGTATTTGGGATTTGGGGGCATGATGAAGCACCGCAGATTACGTACTACGGACTCCACAGCCTTCAGCACAGAGGTCAGGAAGGCGCCGGGATTGTGGCGACGGACGGGCAACAGCTGTCCGCCCACAAAGGGCTGGGGCTGATCACAGAAGTTTTCCAAAACGGCGAGCTTGAAAAAGTGAAGGGAAGAGGGGCGATCGGCCATGTCCGCTATGCAACGGCGGGCGGCGGCGGCTTTGAAAATGTGCAGCCGCTCCTGTTCCATTCGCAAAATAACGGCAGCCTGGCGCTGGCGCACAACGGCAACTTAGTGAACGCCAGCCAACTCAAGCAGCAGCTTGAAAATCAGGGAAGCATTTTTCAAACGTCTTCTGATACGGAAGTGCTCGCCCACTTAATTAAAAGAAGCGGGCACTTCGAGCTGAAAGATCAGATCAAAAACGCTCTTTCCATGCTGAAAGGCGCTTACGCTTTCTTGATCATGACGGAATCGGAAATGATCGTCGCCCTTGATCCGAACGGCCTCAGACCGTTATCAATCGCCATGCTCGGCGACGCGTATGTCGTCGCCTCGGAAACGTGCGCCTTTGATGTGGTCGGCGCGACCTATTTGCGCGATGTTGAACCTGGGGAAATGCTGATCATCAATGATGAAGGCATGAAATCTGAACGGTTCTCCATCAACATCAACCGCTCGATCTGCAGCATGGAGTACATTTATTTCTCAAGACCGGACAGCAATATTAACGGAATCAATGTCCACAGCGCCAGAAAGAACCTGGGCAAAAAGCTGGCCGAAGAATCCGGCGTTGAAGCGGATGTTGTCACAGGTGTCCCGGATTCCAGCATTTCGGCGGCAATCGGCTATGCCGAAGCGACAGGCATTCCTTACGAACTCGGACTGATCAAAAATCGCTATGTCGGCAGAACGTTTATTCAGCCGTCACAGTCGCTCAGAGAACAAGGCGTCAGAATGAAGCTTTCCGCGGTGCGCGGTGTCGTTGAAGGCAAGCGCGTCGTCATGGTAGATGATTCCATCGTGAGAGGGACGACGAGCCGCAGGATTGTGACGATGCTGCGCGAAGCCGGAGCGACGGAAGTGCACGTCAGAATCAGCTCTCCGCCGATCGCCCATCCGTGCTTTTACGGAATCGATACATCGACGCACGAAGAACTGATCGCTTCTTCGCATTCAGTGGAAGAAATCCGTCAGGAAATTGGCGCCGATACGCTGTCCTTCTTAAGCATTGAAGGGCTCCTTTCCGGAATCGGCAGAAAGTATGAAGACGAAAACTGCGGCCAGTGCATGGCCTGCTTTACGGGAAAATACCCGACGGAAATTTATCAGGATACTGAACTTCCGCACGTGAAAGAAGCCGTGTTGACAAAATAAAGTGCCTGGTGAAATGAATAAAGGGCAGCTCTTTGATTGCTGCTCTTTTGAAATTGGAAAGTATAAATCGACAAGTGCGGAATAAGGAGTGATTGTGATGTCTGAAAGCTATAAAAACGCCGGGGTTGATATTGAGGCGGGCTATGAAGCCGTAAAACGGATGAAAAAACACGTCGAACGGACAAAGCGCATCGGTGTGATGGGTTCTCTCGGCGGATTTGGCGGGATGTTCGACCTGTCGGAGCTTCCTTACAAAAAACCGGTGCTCATTTCCGGAACGGACGGCGTCGGGACGAAGCTGAAGCTGGCTTTTGCAATGGATAAACACGATACGATCGGCATCGACGCCGTGGCCATGTGTGTCAACGATGTACTGGCTCAAGGCGCTGAGCCGCTCTTCTTTCTCGACTATCTTGCACTCGGAAAAGCAGATCCGGCCAAAATCGAAGAGATCGTAGGAGGCGTTGCCGAAGGCTGTGTGCAGTCCGGATCGGCGCTTGTCGGCGGGGAAACGGCGGAAATGCCGGGGCTTTATACCGAAGATGAATATGATATCGCCGGTTTTGCAGTTGGCGCCGCGGAAAAGGACGGGATCGTAACAGGCGAAAAGATTCAGGAAGGGCATCTTTTAATCGGGCTCTCTTCAAGCGGTCTTCACAGCAACGGCTTTTCACTCGTGCGGAAAGTTCTTCTTGAGGATGCCGGCTTGAGCCTCTCTGAAACATATCCACCTTTTGAACGGCCTCTTGGCGAAGAGCTTTTAGAGCCGACAAAAATTTATGTCAAACCTGTGCTTGAAGCGGTCAAAACAGGGAAAGTCGACGGCATGGCCCATATCACGGGCGGCGGTTTTTATGAAAATCTCCCGAGGATGATGCCCGACGGCCTTGGCGTTGAAATCGACAACGGCTCATGGCCCGTTCCTCCCGTCTTCCCATTTATTCAGGAAAAGGGCGGTTTGAAATCAGAAGAAATGTTCAATGTCTTCAACATGGGAATCGGCTTTGTGCTGGCGGTCAAAGAAGAGCATATGACAGACATCATTCAAACGCTCGAAAACAATGGAGAAAAAGCATACTTGATCGGCCGGGTGAAAAGCGGAAGCGGCGTGACGTTTGGCGGTGCCGGACTTTCATGAAAAAATTTGCGGTTTTTGCATCAGGAAGCGGAACGAATTTTGCAGCGATCTTAAAGAAGATGAAAGAAGAAAACTGGGATGCCAAAATCGTGCTTGTCGTCTGTGACAAGCCGCAGGCGAAAGTGCTTGAAAGAGCGGAAGAAGCCGGAATCCCGTCATTTGCCTTCCAGCCGAAATCGTTCGAAAACAAAGCGGCTTTTGAACAGATCATCGTCGAACAGCTGCGTCTCCACGGGGCGGAGTGGATCGTACTGGCGGGTTACATGAGGCTGATCGGTGACACGCTTCTTTCGGCATACCGGAACAAAATCGTCAACATCCATCCGTCGCTCCTCCCGGCTTTTCCGGGGATTGACGCGATCGGACAAGCGTACAGAGCCGGTATGAAAGTAGCCGGAATCACAGTTCATTATGTTGATGAAGGCATGGATACAGGACCGATCATCGCTCAGCGGGCCCTTGAACTTGAAAAAGACGAAACATTGGAATCCCTGGAAGAAAAGATTCACAATTTGGAACACGAACTTTATCCGGAAGTCATCAAAGAGCTTCTTGAACTAAATGGCAGAGGTGAGAAGGAATGACGATCAAACGCGCATTGATCAGCGTATCTGATAAAACAAACATTGTCCCTTTTGTAAAAGAATTGACAGAGCTTGGCGTTGAGGTAATTTCTACAGGCGGCACGAGCAAACTTCTTCAGGAAAACGGTGTTGATGTCATCGGCATTTCTGAAGTGACGGGCTTTCCGGAAATCATGGACGGCCGTCTGAAAACCCTTCATCCGAATATTCACGGCGGGCTTCTTGCCGTCCGCGGCAATGAAAAACATATGGCTCAGCTGAATGAACAAGGAATCAAGCCGATTGACCTTGTGGTCGTCAACCTATATCCATTTAAAGAAACGATCTCAAAAGAAGGCGTCACTTACGAAGAAGCGATTGAAAACATCGATATCGGCGGACCGGGCATGCTTCGCGCCGCGGCGAAAAACCACCAGGATGTGGCCGTCATCGTCGATCCCCGCGACTATAGCCCTGTATTGAACGACATTAAGGAATCAGGCGGCGTCTCCCTTGAGAAAAAACGCGAGCTTGCGGCGAAAGTATTCCGCCACACGGCGGCATATGACGCCTTGATCGCAGACTATTTAACAAATGTGACAGGTGAAAAAGAGCCAGAGCAGTTCACCGTGACATTCGAGAAAAAACAATCGCTCCGCTACGGGGAAAACCCGCATCAGGAAGCTGTTTTTTATCAAAGCGCCATCCCTGTGAAAGGATCGATCGCTTCAGCGAATCAGCTGCACGGAAAAGAGCTTTCCTACAACAACATTAAAGACGCGGATGCCGCGGTCCAAATCGTCCGTGAATTCTCAGAGCCGGCAGCCGTTGCCGTCAAGCATATGAACCCGTGCGGCGTAGGCACAGGAGAAACGATTGCAGAAGCGTTCAACAAAGCGTATGCAGCTGATCAAACATCGATTTTCGGCGGGATTATCGCCCTTAACCGCGAAGTCGACAAAGCGACGGCTGAAGTGCTTCAGCAAATCTTCTTGGAGATCATCATTGCCCCTTCATTCAGCGAAGAAGCGCTTGAGATTTTAACGTCCAAGAAAAACCTCCGTCTGCTCACACTCGATGTCAATCAGCCTGTCAAAAACGAAAAGCAGCTGACATCTGTTCAAGGCGGGCTTTTGATTCAGGATCTGGATATGCACGGTTTTGATGACGCCGAGATTACGATTCCGACAAAAAGAGAGCCGACCGAACAGGAATGGGCCGATCTGAAGCTTGCCTGGAAAGTCGTCAAACACGTCAAATCAAACGCCATCGTTCTCGCAAAAGACGACATGACGATCGGCGTCGGCGCCGGGCAAATGAACCGTGTCGGCTCCGCAAAAATCGCGATCGAACAGGCCGGCGAAAAAGCGAAGGGCAGCGCGCTCGGATCAGACGCATTTTTCCCGATGCCTGATACGGTCGAAGAAGCGGCTAAAGCCGGTGTGACGGCGATCATTCAGCCGGGCGGTTCGGTGCGTGATGAAGATTCGATTCAAAAAGCGGATGAATACGGAATTGCGATGGTGTTCACCGGAATCCGCCATTTCAAACATTAAGGGGAGTGACCAGTGTGAATGTATTGATTATCGGTAGAGGCGGAAGAGAGCATACACTCGCCTGGAAAGCGGCGCAAAGCCCTCTTGTCGGCACCGTCTACGCGGCGCCCGGAAATGACGGAATGGCCGGGACGGCCGAACTCGTTGATCTTGATGAAGGAAACCACAAGGGACTCATCGCTTTTGCAAAGGAAAACAACATCGGACTGACGATCGTCGGTCCTGAGGTCCCTTTGATTGAAGGTCTTGTCGATGAATTTGAAAAAGCGGGCTTGCCGGTATTCGGCCCTTCCGCCAAAGCCGCGGAGATCGAAGGCAGCAAACAGTTTGCGAAAGATCTGATGAAGAAATATCAGATTCCCACAGCCGAATACGACACATTTACATCATTTGATCAAGCGAAAGCCTATGTCGAAGCCAAAGGCGCGCCGATTGTCATTAAAGCGGACGGGCTTGCCGCCGGAAAAGGCGTCACAGTCGCGATGACAGAGGAAGATGCGATTCAGTGTTTGCACGACTTTCTCGAAGACGAAAAATTCGGCGAAGCCAGCGCATCCGTCGTTATCGAAGAATTTTTAAGCGGTGAAGAGTTTTCACTGATGGCTTTTGTCAAAGGTGAAAAAGTGTATCCGATGGTAATCGCACAGGATCACAAGCGGGCTTTTGACGGAGACAAAGGCCCGAATACAGGGGGGATGGGCGCCTATTCTCCTGTGCCGCAGATTTCCGACGCGGTCGTCGGGGATGCCGTCAAAACAATCCTTGAGCCCGCCGCCAAGGCGATGGTCAATGAAGGACGTTCGTTTACGGGCATCTTATATGCCGGCTTAATGCTGACCGAAAAAGGAACAAAAGTGATCGAATTCAACGCCAGATTCGGTGATCCGGAGACACAGGTCGTCCTCCCGCGCCTTGAATCAGACCTTGTGCAAGTGATGCTTGATCTGTTGGAAGACCGCCAAGTCGAGCTCAAGTGGAAAGACACGGCGGCGGTCACCGTCGTCCTCGCATCCGAAGGCTACCCGGAAAGCTATGAAAAAGGCACACCGATCGGTGCCTTGACACCGGCTGAGGAAGAGACGGTCGTCTTTCATGCAGGAACGAAAAAAAGCGGCGGGCAGTTTGTGACAAACGGCGGCCGCGTCGCCAATGTCACGGCGTTTGCCGATACGTTTGAAGCCGCAAGGGAAACAGCCTATAAAGCAGTAAAACAAATTGCCAAGCCGGGGCTCTTTTACCGGACGGATATCGGTTCGCGCGCTTTGAAAGCCGCGCAACAATAAACATGAAGAGAGACAAAATGGGAAGCGCATTTTGTCTCTTTTTTATATCGGCTTTTTTTGGATCAGGCTGATCATGGATTCCGCCATAAATTCCGGTGTATAAGGCATTCCGTTTTCAAGCCACCATGCCGCCGTACCCGCATAAGCGGAAATCACGAACTGCCGCTGAATGTCCAAGGGCACTGTATGTTCAACTTCACCGGCTGCAGCTTTTTTAATGCCCGTCAAAAAGCTGTCATTCCAAAAATCCTGAAGCAATTCCTTAATATTCAGTTCATACCGTCTGTTCATGATGATCGTAAAATCAGGGCTGTTCTTTTTTAAATGCTGATAGAAACGCAGCACATACCAGTACGCTTCGGGCTTGTCCCCGGAGAGCTCAGCATCAAGGGGCGAGAAAATCTCTTTTTGCATGGCTGCAAACATCTCGCTCACATTTTGGAGCAGCAAATCATATTTGTCTTGGTAATGCTGATAAAATGTCGTTCGATTCAAGTTTGCCTGTTTTGTAATGTCCTGTACGGATATCTTTTCCCATTCTTTTTCAGCAAGCAGGTGAAAAAGGGCCATTTTTAAACGGTTTTTCGATTGCGTCACCCGCTTGTCCCCGCGGTAGCTGTCCATCAAGCCTCCTCCTCCGAACTTTTTCGACACTTCTTTCTCATCTGTTGGTTGAATCATCCAGCTGATTCTTTTAATTTTAAACTAACATATTTGTAAAAATGAATCAGCTAAACAAAAGAAGGAGTGAAGCGAGTGAAACAAGCAAAACAGCAGAACCCCATTCAAAAAGCGCTGCTTAACGGAAAGAACAGCCAGGACCCGTATGATCCGTTTCCATGGTATGAAAGCATGCGCAAGGAATCGCCTGTACACTATGATGAAGACAGCGAAGTGTGGAGCGTGTTTTTGTATGAGGATGTCAAAAAGGTGATCAGTGACAAAGACTTCTTTTCCAATCAATTTCCCCACACTGAAGGTACCAATACATTTGCCAAAACAATGGTCAGCATGGACCCGCCAAAACATACCCGGATCAGGTCGATCGTCAACAAGGCTTTTACCCCGCGCGTCATGAAAGCTTGGGAGCCGCGGATTCAGGAGCTGACGGATGAACTGCTGAAAGAGACTCGCGGACGGGAAGAAATCGATCTTGTGCAGGATTTTTCTTACCCCTTGCCCGTCATCGTCATTTCTGAAATGCTGGGCGTTCCTGCTCAGTATAAGGAGAAATTCAAGGAATGGTCCGATTTGTTGGTCAGTTTGCCAAAGAGTGATCATCAGGAAGACGTGCTGGCGTGGATAAATGCGAGAGATCAAGGAGAAAAAGAGCTGAGTGCGTTTTTTGAAGACATCATTCAAGAGAAAAGACAGAATCTAGGAGACGATATCATTTCGCTCTTAATTCAAGCTGAACAAGAAGGGGAAAAGCTTTCGCCAGATGAACTTGTGCCGTTTTGCAATCTGCTTTTGCTGGCCGGCAATGAGACGACGACGAATTTGATTTCAAATGCGGTATACAGCATTCTTGAAAAGCCGGGTACATACGATGCGCTGGCCAATGAACCCGATCTGATTCCGCAGGCTGTCGAGGAAGCTGTCCGCTTTCGCGCTCCCGCCCCGATGATCGTCCGCTATGTCAAGCAGGATATTGAGATCAGGGGGACACGGTTGAAAAAGGGAGAAGGTGTCATCGCTTTTCTTGCTTCAGCCAACCGGGATGAATCCAAATTTGCAAGGGCGCACGAATTTGATATTCACCGCCATCCGAACCCGCACATCGGATTTGGCCACGGGATTCACTTCTGCCTCGGCGCCCCGCTGGCACGGCTGGAAGCCAAAATCGCGCTGACGGCGCTTTTGAAACAATATGCTTCAATGGAAAAGCTCTCGATTACACCGATGGCAAACACCAGCATGTACGGTCTGAAACATTTCCGCCTCCGCGTGAAGCCCGCCGGAGAATCGGCGCCTTTTCAATCATGAAAAAAGCACCCTAACCGGGTGCTTTTTTACGGCTGTTCGCCAGTCTGTCCCTGTTGCTTCATATAAGTTTGGCAAACATATGTCATGGGACAAAATCGTAAAATGCCGGAAGCGGCTTTCAGCGCGCCCATAAACATGCAGAAAAGCGTCATTCTGCACCACGGTTTTCTCGTAAACTTTGCCGCTGCCGCCGACAGGATCGTCAGTCCGCAGGCGATGCGAAATACGGCGTCAAACAGTCCGATGTTTTGCTTCATGATCAATTCCTCCGATTAAAATAATTAAATAAAGTGTTTATTCGAAAAATTGTAACGTGTTGGTAATGCGTGACTATAGTAAATGTGTTAACATAGGATCATTACATGTAAAGGAGAGTATGTGAATGTTCGAACGCACCTTAATTTGGAAAAACAAGCACATCAGATCGCAAGTTGATGTTGTAAGTTCAAGGCTGCTCCCAACGCTCCTTTTACGAAATGCATCCGTACTGAACCCGTTTTTAAAGCAATGGATCAAAGCAAACGTATGGATTCATCATGACAGAATCGTCTATGTCGGCCGAGATTTGCCTAAATCGGCTGTTAAAACTACAATAGATTGTGAAGGAAAATACATTGTACCCGGGTATATTGAGCCTCATGTGCATCCTTTTCAAATTTATAATCCCCAAACATTGGCTGAATATGTGTCACAGTTTGGCACGACGACATTCGTGAATGACAACTTATTTCTGCTTTTGCATTGCGGAAAAAAGAAAGCGTTTTCTATATTGGAGGAACTGAAAAAACAGCCTGTCCACTACTACTGGTGGTCAAGGTATGACCTGCAGACCGAAGTCTTGAATGAAGATCAAATCTTATCGATCGATTACCGAAAACATTGGGGAGAACATCCGGATGTGATACAGGGAGGAGAAATGACAAGCTGGCCGCGCCTTTTGGACGGCGATGATCTGATCCTGCATTGCATGCAGTGCACGAAAAGAAGGCGGAAGCGAATTGAAGGCCATTTTCCGGGCGCATCGGAAAAAACATTAACAAAAATGAAGCTTTTCGGCGCTGACGCCGATCATGAAGCCATGACGGGAAAGGAAGTGCTCAAGCGGCTTGAGCTTGGGTATCATGTGGGGCTGAGGAATTCTTCCATCAGGCCTGACCTGCGAAAGATTTTGCGCGAGCTTCATGAAGAAGGCTTTCGCCATTATGACCATTTGTTTTATACGACGGACGGCGCCACACCGAACTTTTATAAGGAAGGCATGACGAACAAGCTGATCGAAATTGCCATTGATGAAGGAGTGCCGTTGATTGACGCTTATAATATGGCCTCATTTAACATCGCCAAATATTATCATATGGAAGACATTCTCGGCGTTGTCGCACCGGGAAGATACGCGACACTCAACATTTTGGAGAGTCCTGAAAAACCCGATCCCGTGACGGTTCTTGCGAAGGGGCGAATCTTGAAGGCGGACGGCATTGATATGAAGGCGTTTACAGAGCCGGATTGGCAAAAAGGGGGTCTTGTCCCTCTCAACCTTTCATATGATCTAACGATGGATGATTTGCAGTTTTCGATGCCGCTCGGCTTGAAAATGAGGAATTCGGTCATTATGGAACCTTATACAATTGAGATTGACAATTCCGTCAATCAGCTCTCTTTTGACCATGATGAAAGCTATCTTTCCATGTTTGACAAAAACGGAAAATGGCGGGTCAATACGATGCTGAAAGGATTCGCGACCCGGGTTCAAGGGTTTGTCAGCTCATACTCAACAACGGGGGACATTGTGGCAATCGGCAAAAACAAGGAAGACATGCTGCTTGCCTTTAAACGGATGAAAGAAATCGGAGGGGGAATCGTCTTAGCCGAAAACGGAAAAATACTGCACGAGATTCCTCTGCATTTAAGCGGCGGCGCATCAAATGAGACGTATGAGAAGGTGCTTGAAAGGGAAGAAACATTAAAAGAACTTCTTTTCGAAAGAGGCTATACATTCAGCGATCCTGTCTACACGCTTCTTTTTCTGCAAAGCACGCATCTCCCTTACATCAGAGTGACGCCGAAAGGGATCTTTGATGTCATGAAAAAAACTGTACTCTTTCCATCGATAATGCGTTAAAATATAAAAGAGCGGGAGCTATTTGATGATCAATCGATATGTAAGAGTGCTGCTGTGTTTTGCCTGTGTATGTTTGCTTGCATCATGCCAGCAGCAGAATAAGCAGGAGTCTGGAGAGAAACGATATCCGCTTTCGGGAATGAAAACGGACGGGGACATCCAAAAGCGGCCGATTGCTGTCGTGGTCAATAATCATTCGAAAGCAAGGCCGCAGTCCGGTTTAAGCAAAGCCGACATTGTGATTGAGGCGCTCGCTGAAGGACGGATTACCAGGTTTCTGGCGATTTTCCAGAGTGAAATGCCTGAAGCGGTCGGTCCTGTCAGAAGCGCGCGGGAGTATTTCATTGATTTGGCTCTCGGCTTTGACGCCGTATTTGTGCACCACGGCTGGAGTCCTGGTGCGAAAAGCCGGCTTGAAAGCGGTGAAGCCGATTATGTCAATGGAATGGATTATGACGGCAGTCTGTTTTGGAGAGCGGATTTTCGACAAGCGCCGCATAATTCGTACACGTCATTCGAAAACATCAAACAAGCAGCTGAAGAAAAAGGATATGCCCTAAAAGCCCGCACAGATTCGCTTCCTTTTACAGAAAGCCGCAAAAAGCCTTCAAAGCCGCTTTATTCCATCCGGTTGGATTATGGAACAACATCTGTTGCAAACCGTGTGGAATACGGTTATGATCAGAAGGCTGACGGCTATGTGAGAACGTCAAACGGCGCTGTCACAACAGATCTTGAAACAGACAAACCGGTTATTCTTCAAAACATTCTAATAGCGGAAGCCGAACATCATCAAAAGGATGCGTACGGGAGAAGGGAAATCGACCTCATGTCCGGCGGAAAAGGGCTGCTTTTGCAAAACGGGGAAGTCCGTCAGATCAACTGGAAAAACGAAAACGGCCGAATCATCCCTGTTGATGACGGAAAAACCGTTCCATTCGTGCCGGGTAAAACATGGATCAATATCATTCCCGATCTCAGCAAGGTTTCTATTAGTAAAGGAGAAGGTGTTAACGATGCAGATCGATAAATTGCGCGGGAGAGAGCTGGACCAGCTTTTTCAATCCATTCTGTCATTAAAAGATCTCGAAGAATGCTATCGCTTTTTCGATGATTTGTGCACGATAAATGAAATTCAGTCACTGGCTCAGCGGCTCGAAGTGGCCAGGATGCTTCGCGACGGCAACACGTATCACAAAATTGAGACGGAAACCGGAGCGAGCACGGCGACCATTTCCAGGGTGAAGCGCTGCCTGAACTACGGAAACGACGCTTATATCATGGCCCTGGACCGTGTAAAAGAAAAAGAATCTGAATCATCTTCGTGATGTACACTTGGACCGCCTGGCTTGGCGGTCTTTTCATGTCCGTCAACTTTTGCCTCCGTTGTATGATTCCTCCTTCATCTTTCTGCACGATCCGTTTTTCCAAAGAGAATGAATTTGTTATAATATTTAAATGGTAAGAACGATTGGAGGAGCTTTTTTCATGTACGATATTACCGAGTGGAAGCACGTCTTTAAACTCGATCCCGATAAAGAGATAACGGATGATCAGCTTGAACAGCTGTGTGAATCCGGCACAGATGCGATTTTGATCGGCGGAAGCGACAATGTCACAGAGGACAATGTCCTGCGGCTGATGTCAAAGGTTCGCCGTTTTTTAGTCCCATGCATCCTTGAGGTGTCAACGATTGGCGCGATCGTTCCGGGATTTGACCTGTATTTTATCCCGACGGTGCTGAACAGCAGGGACCGCGACTGGATTGTCGGTTTACATAAAGAGGCGATGAAAGAGTACGGCGAACTGATGTCGCCTGAAGATATCGTTGTTGAAGGTTACTGTATTTTGAATCAAGACTGCAAGGCGGCCGCTTTGACAAATGCTGATGCTTCGCTTGATCTTGAAGACATTAAAGCATACGCGCGAATGGCTGAGCATCTTTTCCGGCTGCCCGTCTTTTACATGGAATACAGCGGCATGCTTGGAGACGCCGAGGCGGTTAAAGAAGCAAAGTCTGTGCTGCAACGTACGACATTGTTTTACGGCGGCGGGATTAAAGATCCGGAAACAGCGGCGAAAATGGCTGTGCATGCCGATGTGATCGTCGTCGGAAACGCGGTTTATGAAAATTTCGGACAAGCGCTGAAAACGGTAAAAGCCGTAAAAGAGTAAGGCGAAACGAATCGGATTGGTTTATAATAGAACATATGTTTTGAATAGGCGGTGAACGGATTTTGAATTATATTAGCGACCAATTATTAAATGGGTTGAATAAAGTGCAGCAGGAAGCGGTCAGGACAACGGATGGGCCGCTTTTGATCATGGCCGGCGCGGGAAGCGGCAAGACGAGGGTGCTGACACATCGGATCGCCTACCTGATGGCGGAAAAGCGTGTCGCGCCTTGGAATATTTTGGCGATTACCTTTACGAACAAAGCGGCCAGAGAAATGAAAGAACGTGTGGAAAGCATTCTTGGGCCGGGAGCCGATGACATTTGGATTTCGACATTCCACAGCATGTGCGTCAGAATTTTGCGGAGAGATATCGACCGGATCGGGATCAACCGAAATTTCTCAATTTTGGACACCTCAGATCAGCTTTCCGTGATTAAAGGTATTTTAAAAGAGAGAAACATCGATCCGAAAAAATTCGACCCGCGGAGCATTCTCGGTTCGATCAGCGGCGCGAAAAACGAATTGATCGAACCGGAGGAATACGAGAAAACGGCGGGCGGCTTCTTTGATCAGGTCGTCAGCGACGTGTATACGGATTATCAGAAAAAGCTGCGGAAAAATCAGTCGCTCGATTTTGACGACTTGATCATGACGACGATCCGTCTGTTCGACCGGGTTCCCGAAGTGCTCGAATACTATCAGCGCAAATTTCAATACATTCATGTCGATGAGTATCAGGATACAAACAGAGCGCAGTACCTGCTCGTCAAAAAGCTGGCGCAGCGCTTCCAAAACATCTGCGTCGTCGGGGATTCGGACCAGTCGATTTACAGATGGCGCGGGGCGGACATCGCCAACATTCTTTCATTTGAAAAAGACTATCCGAACGCAAGCGTCATTCTGCTTGAACAAAACTACAGATCGACGAAGCGGATTTTGCATGCGGCGAATGAAGTGATCCAACACAATTCAAACAGAAAGCCGAAAAACCTTTGGACGGAAAATGATGAAGGTGCGAAAATCTCTTACTTCAGAGGCGACAATGAATTTGGCGAAGGCCAATTTGTCGCGGGCAAAATCAGGGAGCTTGCCGGCTCCGGAAAACGATCCCTTTCAGACATCGCGATTTTGTACCGGACGAACGCCCAGTCCCGTGTGATCGAGGAAACGTTGATGAAAGCGAACATCAACTATAATATTGTCGGCGGCACGAAATTCTACGACAGAAAAGAAATCAAAGACATTCTCGCGTATTTGCGCCTTGTGGCAAATCCTGATGATGATATCAGCTTCGCAAGGATCGTCAATGTGCCGAAGCGCGGCGTCGGTGCGACGTCCGTCGATAAAATCGCGGCGTATGCCGATATGAACGGGATGTCTTTATTTGAAGCGCTCGGCCAGGTTGATTTTATCGGCCTCAGTGCCAGAGCAGCCAACGCGCTTGACGAGTTCAGACAGATGATCGAAAACTTGACGAATATGCAGGAATACTTATCCGTCACAGAGCTGACGGAAGAAATTCTTGAAAAAACCGAATACCGCGAAATGCTGAAAGCGGAAAAATCTCTGGAAGCCCAGAGCCGTCTCGAAAATATCGACGAGTTTTTATCCGTGACGAAAAACTTTGAGCAGCAAAGCGAAGACAAATCGCTCGTCGCCTTTTTGACGGATTTGGCGCTCATCGCCGATATCGACCAGCTTGATCAAAAAGAAGAAGAGTCCGGAAATAAAGACGCCGTCATTTTAATGACGCTCCATGCCGCAAAAGGGCTTGAATTTCCGGTTGTTTTCCTGATGGGTCTTGAAGAAGGGGTCTTCCCGCACAGCCGCTCCCTGATGGAGGAAGCGGAAATGGAAGAGGAGCGCAGGCTCGCCTATGTCGGCATTACGAGGGCTGAGGAAGAGCTCTATTTGACAAACGCGAAAATGCGGACGTTATTCGGCAGAACGAATATGAATCCGGAATCGAGGTTCATCGCGGAAATACCGGAAGAATTATTGGACAATCTAAATGAGAAGAAGAAAGATTTGAAAAGTCCGTTCGCAAGAAGACCTGAGCGGAGGGGACCGGTGAAGAGACCAGCCGCCGCATCCTACAGCAAAACGGGCGGAGACGGCGTCAATTGGGCCGTCGGCGACAAAGCTTCCCATAAAAAGTGGGGTGTCGGAACGGTCGTCAGCGTCAAAGGATCCGGCGAATCGACAGAGCTTGACATTGCCTTTCCGAGCCCGATCGGAGTGAAGCGTCTTCTCGCGGCCTTTGCGCCAATTGAAAAGCAATAATGGCAAAAGACCTGAAATGAAAGGACGAAATCAATGGAAAAAGAAGCAGCGAAACGCCGTGTGGAACAACTGCGTGCACTGATCAACCAATACAACTATGAATATCACACACTTGACGATCCGAGCGTGCCCGACTCCGAATACGACAAGCTGATGAAGGAGCTCATTTCAATAGAAGAGGAGCACCCTGATCTGAAAACGCCCGACTCTCCTTCACAGCGCGTCGGCGGAGCCGTTTTGGACGCTTTTCAAAAAGTGCAGCACAAAACGCCGATGCTGAGCCTTGGCAACGCGTTTAACGACGAAGATCTGCGCGACTTTGACCGCAGGGTGCGCCAGGCGGTCGGAGACGTTGAATATAACGTTGAATTCAAAATTGACGGTCTTGCCGTTTCATTGCGGTATGAAAACGGCGTATTTGTCAGAGGTGCGACAAGGGGCGACGGAACGACCGGCGAGGATATCACAGAGAATTTGAAGACGATTAGAACCATTCCCCTCAAAATGAAGCGCGACCTTTCGATTGAAGTGCGCGGGGAAGCCTACATGCCGAAACGCTCCTTCGAATTGCTGAATGAAGCGCGGCATGAAAGGGGCGAAGAGCCGTTTGCAAACCCGCGCAATGCGGCTGCCGGCTCCTTAAGACAGCTTGATCCGAAAATTGCCGCGAAACGAAATCTTGATATCTTCGTCTACAGTATAGCGGAGCTTGACGAAATGGGTGTCGAAAGGCAGAGCCAGGGGCTCGATTTTCTCGATGAACTCGGCTTTAAAACGAATCACGAACGAAAAAAATGCAGCACGATCGAAGAAGTCATCGAAATCGTTGAAGAGCTGAAGACAAAACGGGCCGACCTCCCGTATGAAATTGACGGGATCGTCATTAAAGTCGATTCCCTTCACCAACAGGATGAGCTCGGCTATACGGCGAAAAGCCCGCGCTGGGCGATCGCCTACAAATTTCCGGCTGAAGAGGTTGTCACAAAGCTGTTGGATATTGAATTGAGCGTCGGCCGCACAGGCGTTGTGACGCCGACGGCGATCCTGGAGCCCGTGAAAGTGGCGGGAACGACGGTCCAAAGAGCTTCCCTTCACAACGAAGATTTAATTAAGGAGAAGGACATCCGGCTTTTGGACAAAGTCGTCATCAAAAAAGCGGGCGACATCATCCCTGAGGTTGTCAATGTCCTTGTTGAACAGCGGACCGGTGAGGAAAAGGAGTTCAATATGCCGGAGGAATGTCCGGAATGCGGAAGCGAACTCGTCCGAATCGAAGGCGAAGTCGCGCTTCGCTGCATCAATCCGGAATGTCCGGCACAGATCAGGGAAGGCCTGATTCATTTCGTTTCCCGCAATGCCATGAATATAGAGGGGCTCGGTGAGCGTGTCATCACCCAGCTGTTCCGTGAGGATTTGGTCCACAATGTCGCAGACCTTTACAAGCTGACAAAGGATCAGCTGATCAAGCTTGAACGGATGGGCGAAAAATCGACCGACAACCTGTTGGCCTCCATCGACAAATCGAAGGAAAATTCATTGGAGCGGCTGCTTTTCGGCCTCGGCATCCGCTTTATCGGCGAGAAAGCGGCGAAAACGCTCGCCATGCATTTCGAAACGCTCGACAGGCTTAAAAAAGCATCAAAAGAAGAATTAATCGAAGTGGAAGAAATCGGCGATAAGATGGCGGACGCCCTCGTCACTTATTTTGAAAAAGAAGAGATTCTGAAGCTGTTGGCTGAGCTGGAAGAGCTCGGCGTCAATACGGTTTACAAAGGCCCGAAAAAAGCGGCCGCCGAAGACAGCGATTCCTATTTTGCCGGAAAAACGATCGTGCTGACCGGTAAGCTCAGCGAGATGTCGCGAAACGACGCGAAAGCGGAAATTGAAGCGCTCGGGGGAAAAATCACAGGCAGTGTAAGCAAAAAAACCGATCTTATCATTGCCGGCGAAGCGGCAGGCAGCAAACTGGCCAAAGCTGAAGAGCTGAACATCGAAGTCTGGGATGAAGCAAGGCTGATCAGTGAGCTAAAGAAATAAGAGGAGTGTGTTCTATTGAAAAAGATATTATGTTTGGCGGCTGCTGCGGGTATGCTGATGCTCTCAGCCTGTGCGCCGAATTTTGGGGGAGAAGAAGAACAGGAGATGGTCCAAAAGACGGAAAAGTCAAAAGAAAAAGCGATCATTCCGAAATACAACATCTCTGATTCTTATTATAAAATGGTTCTTCCTTTTAAAGCCGGAAAAGCCCGGGGATTGACGACAGAGCGGCTGAATACGAGGCTTGACATCGATGAATTTGAAACAGGCATGATGCGCCTCGCACAGAATTCTTTCCCTACGGACGATTACCTTTTTCAGGAAGGTCAATATTTGGATGAAGATACTGTGACAAGCTGGCTGGCACGGAAAAAAACGGGCGATGACCTGAAGAAGGCGCAGAAAGAAGATAAGAATTTTGAAAATCTCGGGCTGAATCCGCCTCTTTCCGGAAGCGGGTCAAAGGAAGAGCAAAACGAGAAAAGCCCGATCTATCTCGCTCATATGCTTGAGCACGATTACCTTGTCCGCAAAGACAAAGACACGATCGAGCTGGGCGGTGTTGTCATCGGTCTGGCGCTCAATTCTGTTTACTATTACCGCGAAAATGTCGGCGATCCGCAAAAAGAAGTGACAATCAGCGATAAAAAATTGAAAACAGAAGGTGAAAAGATCGCGCAGGAAGTCGCAAAACGAATCCGCAACATGGATGATCTGAAGAATATTCCGATGACGATCGTCCTATACAAACAGGCGCCGAAATCATCGATCGTGCCTGGAAACTTTATCGCAAAAACCGAAGTGAAAGCAGGTTCAAGCGAAATCAGCGGCTGGGACAATATCAATGAAGAATACACCTTCTTCCCATCAGATGAAGGGAAGGAAAAGCACCCGGATGACTCAGAGCTTTTTAAACGGTTTAAAAATAAAGTCGATACGTATTTCCCGAACTACACAGGTGTTGTCGGCACAGCCTTGTATAAAGACGGCGAAATGCAGGAGATGAAAATCAATATCCCGATGCAGTTTTACGGGAAAAGCGAAGTCATTGCCTTTACGCAATTTCTGACCGGTGAAGTGATGGATTACTACGGTAAGAGCGGACTGAATGTGGAAATCAACATTACGTCATCTGACGGACAGGAAGCCCTCATCCTCAAAAAGCCGGGAGACAAAGAACCGACCGTTCATATTTATGATTCATAAAAGAAGAAGCAGCTGGATAAGGCTGCTTCTTTTCGCACTTAAAGCGTATCGCATTTCACCCCGACGACACCGTCGATCGCTTTGATGTCGTAATAAACATCAGTGACATACCTCTTCTTATGGACCATGATTTTCGTTTCCATAATCGGGAAGTCTTTTTCCCGCATATCATCGATCCGGACGGAGTGAATCCGGATGTCTTTCGCTTTCATTTCCTTGAGGATATCGGTCATTTTATCCTTATCAGACAGCGACATGCGAATGCGGATTTCTTTTTCCTGGAGACGGTCCGGACCGATTTTCCCGATCAGCCATGGCAAAAACTCGACGCTCACTAATATAAAGATCAGACTGATAAATGCTTCTTTGTAAAAACCGGCGCCAATCGCAACGCCGAGACCTGCCGCACCCCAGATCATCGCAGAGGTGGTCAGGCCGGATATGACATCATTGCTTTTTCTTAAGATGACGCCGGCCCCGATAAAGCCGATGCCGGAAATAATTTGCGCCGGCAGCCGCAACGGGTCCATCATAATCCTGTTTGATTTCGGAAAATGATAGGCTGCATCAATGCTCAC
The DNA here is from genome assembly GCF_000465465.2 of Bacillus sp. NSP9.1. Taxonomy (NCBI): domain Bacteria; kingdom Bacillati; phylum Bacillota; class Bacilli; order Caryophanales; family Bacillaceae; genus Bacillus; species Bacillus sp. NSP9.1. The sequence goes on along the minus strand of NZ_CP048273.1, from coordinate 3,835,791 downwards.
CAATGTCAGGACGCATGAGCTGATCGCAATGACAATACAGGTTTTCAAGCCGAGCGGCTTGTTTTTCAATTCCCTTTCAAGACCGATGACCATGCCGATCAATGTCGCTGTTCCCAGCTTCAGGACCGTATCAAGGTCGATATGCCAATCCATGCCTTCGGACCTCCTTTCTCACTGAGCTGATTGATATGATTTTCTCACAGACATGACCGACAGACAACCATTTTTGAAAGGCGGGACTTTGCATGCTGATGTTTTTATCACTCATGTTTCCACTGGCGGTTTCCGTCATCATCTTGGCTGCTGCCTGCAATATGTTGATCCGCAAAAAAACCATTCAAAACCACTATACCCCTTTTGATTATATTGCCGGACAAACCGCAAAAGAATTCCATGAAGAAAAAAAGAGAAGCAAAGCCGGGACGATGATGAAAATAAAAAAGCTGCCAGGACATATATCTGGCAGCTTTTTTGTTGATGATTAAGAATGATTATCCTCGTGCGTCTGTTCCATTTCCTCAAACATGTCAGAAGCGACTTTAGCCGGCTTATTCGTCGTCAGACTGACAACGATAACGGCAAGCAGACTCAGGAAGAATCCAGGGATCATTTCATATACGCCGGTTGCCTCTTGAAGTCCGAAAATAATACAAATCAACACGGTGACAGCCCCTGTAATCATACCCGCTAATGCGCCCCACTGGTTCATTCGTTTCCAGTACAGGCTGAGAAGAATGGCGGGTCCAAAGGCGGATCCAAACCCTGCCCAAGCATAGCCGACGAGATCCAAGATCGTGTCATTTGGGCTTATGGACAGAAGAATGGCGATGACAGCGACCAGGAGAACGCTCAGACGGCCGACAAAGACAAGCTCTTTATCGGTAGCTTTGCGGCGGAAGAACGTTCTGTAAAAGTCTTCCGTCATGGCGCTAGACGTCACCAACAGCTGGGACGATACAGTACTCATGATAGCCGCAAGCAATGCGGAAAGCAGGAATCCTGTAATCAACGGATGGAACAATACCTTTGAAAAGACGATGAAGATCGTTTCAGGATCTTTCAGACTTGCACCCGTCTCATGGATATACGCCACTCCGATCAGTCCGACAAGCAATGCGCCGATGACAGAGATAATCATCCAGCCCATCGCAATGCGTCGGGCTGGCTTCAGCTCTTTTACGGATGAAATCGCCATAAAGCGGACGATGATATGCGGTTGCCCGAAGTAGCCGAGTCCCCAGGCAAGGAAGGAAATAATGCTAATGACGGTCGTTCCTTTGAAGAAATCAAGCAAGCTCGGATCGATTTCTTCTATCACATTTAAAGTCGGCGTAACTCCGCCTAATTGAGTAAAGGCAACGATCGGCACGAGCACTAAAGCGATAAACATAATCAAACCTTGCAGAAAGTCCGTCAGACTGACAGCCAAAAATCCTCCAAACAGCGTATAAGCGATCACGACTGCGGCCGTTACAAATAAACCGACTTTGTAATCAAGGCCAAACGCCGTTTCAAACAGCCGTCCTCCAGATACCATACCGGCTGACGTGTACAGTGTGAAAAACACGATGATGACAATGGCCGATGCCAGGCGCAAGATTCTTGTTGTATCATTGAACCGGTTTTCAAAAAAGTCCGGAATTGTTATCGCGTCGTTCGCTACTTCCGTATATGTGCGCAGACGGGGAGCAACGACTAAATAGTTCACATAAGCTCCTATCGTTAAACCAACTGCAAGCCAGGCGCTTGATAGTCCTGATACATACATGGCCCCTGGGAGTCCCATCAGCATCCATCCGCTCATGTCAGAAGCGCCGGCCGATAAAGCCGTAACAGCGGGCCCGAGACCTCTGCCGCCAAGCATATAGTCGTTCAGATTGGATGTTTTTCTGTAGGAATACCAACCGATTAAAAGCATAGTGGCAAAATAAATCCCCAACGAAATAAATATTTCAACACTCACGTTTCATATCTCTCCTCTTTAAAAATAATGTGGCATCACCTCTTTAGAATTTTCGACAATACTGATTTTATGCGTACGAAGAATGATTGCAGAGCCTTCTTTTTAAGGATCAAGTATTGGAATAATTAAGGCGCTGCCAATATGATCGTACTTAGTTAACTAACCTATCAAACTATTGGAAATCAATCAACCGTTATAAGCCCATTATTTTTTGACAAAAGGAAGCAAAGGGCCTGATAAGCATCCTAATGAAAGCGCTTACAATTATTATTCAAAGTAAAAATATTCTGAATATTAGGACGAGATGTCTTGTCCGGGATTTTCGTATACAATGAAAAAGGGCTGAAATCGCGGTTTTGTTGATTTAGCAGGCTGGTATTTGATATGATCAGTATTATATGACTAAACGAGAATCATCATGGAGGTGTTTTTTATGTCACGTATTTCTATAGAAGAAGTAAAACATGTCGCCCATCTTGCCAGACTGGCGATTACGGACGAGGAAGCGGCGATGTTTACCGAACAGCTGGACAGCATTATTTCATTTGCAGAAGAGCTGAATGAAGTCGATACAGAGAATGTTAAACCAACAACGCATGTATTGCAAATGAAGAATATCATGAGGGAAGACGTTCCTGATAAAGGCCTTCCGGTTGAAGATGTCGTCAAAAACGCGCCTGATCATAAAGACGGCTATATCCGCGTGCCGTCAATCTTGGACTAAATAAAGGAGGGAGCGAGAGAACATGTCATTGTTTGACCATAAAATATCTGAATTAAAACGTCTCATACATAATAAAGAGATCAGCATATCAGATTTAGTCGATGAATCTTACAAACGGATTCAGGAAGTTGACGGAAAGGTACAGGCCTTTTTGCAGCTTGATGAAGAAAAAGCCCGCGCCTATGCCAAAGAATTGGACGAAGCGCTTGAGACACGGGGCGAGCACGGCCTTCTTTTCGGGATGCCGATCGGAATCAAGGATAATATCGTCACAAAGGATCTGCGCACTACCTGTGCCAGCAAAATCCTCGACAATTTCGACCCGATCTATGATGCAACGGTTGTCGAGCGGCTTCATGAAGCTGAAGCGGTTACCATCGGAAAGCTGAACATGGACGAGTTTGCCATGGGATCTTCCACAGAGAATTCAGGCTTCCAAAAAACGAAAAACCCGTGGAATCTTGAAACCGTTCCAGGCGGATCAAGCGGGGGCTCCGCAGCTGCGGTGGCGGCGGGAGAAGTCCCGTTTTCACTCGGATCTGACACGGGCGGATCGATCCGGCAGCCGGCTTCTTTCTGCGGCGTCGTCGGCTTAAAGCCAACATACGGCCGCGTGTCCAGATATGGTCTTGTCGCATTTGCGTCTTCATTGGATCAAATCGGTCCGATCACAAGAAATGTCGAGGACAACGCTTACTTGCTCCAAGCGATTTCCGGCGTCGACAAAATGGATTCGACAAGCGCGAATGTCGACGTGCCTGACTATTTGTCAGCATTAACGGGCGATATTAAAGGACTGAAAATCGCGGTACCGAAAGAATACCTCGGCGAAGGCGTCGGTGAAGAAGCGAGAAATTCCGTGCTTGAAGCGCTGAAAGTGCTCGAAGGCCTTGGCGCGACATGGGAAGAGGTGTCGTTGCCGCACAGCAAATACGCGCTGGCGACCTATTACCTGCTTTCTTCATCTGAAGCTTCGGCAAACCTGGCGCGCTTCGACGGCATCCGCTACGGCTACCGCACGGACAATGCCGACAACCTGATCGACCTATACAAACAGACGCGTTCCGAAGGCTTTGGAAACGAAGTCAAACGCCGCATCATGCTCGGTACATTCGCGCTGAGCTCCGGCTATTACGACGCGTACTATAAAAAAGCGCAGAAAGTCAGAACACTGATCAAAAAGGACTTTGAAGACGTATTTGCGAACTATGACGTCATCATCGGACCGACAACGCCGACACCGGCATTTAAAATCGGCGAAAAAACGAGCGATCCGCTGACCATGTACGCCAACGACATCCTGACGATCCCAGTCAACCTTGCGGGCGTTCCGGGAATCAGCGTACCGTGCGGATTTGCGAACGGCTTGCCGCTCGGCCTGCAAATCATCGGCAAACACTTTGATGAAAGCACAGTATACCGCGTCGCCCACGCATTCGAACAGGCGACAGACCATCATAAAGCAAAACCTGAACTGTAAGGGGTGAAAAAACATGAACTTTGAAACGGTAATCGGACTTGAAGTCCACGTGGAGCTCAAAACAAAATCGAAAATTTTCTCCAGTTCTCCAACGCCATTCGGCGCAGCGGCCAACACGCAGACAAGCGTCATTGATCTGGGCTATCCGGGCGTGCTGCCTGTGTTGAACAAAGAAGCCGTCAATTTCGCGATGAAAGCGGCGATGGCGCTCAACTGCGAAATTGCGACAGAAACGAAATTCGACCGGAAAAACTATTTCTACCCCGACAACCCGAAAGCTTATCAAATTTCACAATTTGATAAACCGATCGGCGAAAACGGCTGGATCGAAATCGAAGTCGGCGGAAAAACGAAGCGCATCGGCATCACCCGCCTTCATTTGGAAGAGGATGCGGGAAAACTGACACATACAGGTGACGGCTACTCCCTTGTCGACTATAACCGCCAGGGAACACCGCTCGTTGAAATCGTCTCCGAGCCCGATATCAGAACGCCTGAAGAAGCTTACGCCTATCTTGAAAAGCTGAAATCGATCATTCAGTATACAGGTGTTTCCGACTGTAAGATGGAGGAAGGATCGCTCCGCTGCGACGCCAACATCTCGCTCCGTCCGATCGGCCAAGAGGAGTTCGGGACAAAGACAGAGTTGAAAAACCTGAACTCATTCGCCTTTGTTCAAAAAGGACTTGAGCACGAAGAGAAACGCCAGGCGCAGGTTCTGTTGCCAGGCGGTGTCATCCAGCAGGAGACGCGCCGCTATGATGAAGCGTCCAAAACGACGATTTTGATGAGGGTCAAAGAGGGATCTGACGACTACCGCTACTTCCCTGAGCCTGATCTTGTCGAGCTTTACATTGACGACGAGTGGAAGCAGCGTGTGAAAGACAGCATTCCTGAGCTTCCGGACGAGCGCCGCAAGCGCTACATCGAAGCGCTTGGCCTGCCTGCCTATGACGCGAAAGTGCTGACTTTGACAAAGGAAATGTCCGACTTCTTCGAAGCGGCCGTCGAAAAAGGAGCAGACGCGAAGCTGGCGTCGAACTGGCTGATGGGTGAAGTATCGGCTTACTTAAACGCCCAGCAAAAAGAGCTTGCCGATGTCGCGCTCACACCTGAAGGTCTTGCCGGATTGATCAAGCTGATCGAAAAAGGAACGATTTCATCGAAAATCGCGAAAAAGGTCTTCAAAGAATTGATCGAAAAAGGCGGAGACGCAGAAAAAATCGTCAAAGAAAAAGGCCTTGTGCAAATCTCTGACGAAGCGACACTTCGGAAACTCGTCACTGAAGCGCTCGACAACAATCCGCAGTCGATCGAAGACTTTAAAAACGGTAAAGACCGCGCGATCGGCTTCCTAGTCGGCCAAATCATGAAAGCCTCAAAAGGCCAGGCGAACCCGCCGATGGTCAACAAGCTGCTTCTTGAAGAAATCAACAAACGATAAAAAAAACCGCATGGAGAGACGCCTCCATGCGGTTTTTTTATTCAACGACAGGCGTTAATGAATCGCCGTCCCATACTTCTCCTTTATTCAGCGTCCAGCTGTTGTTGTAAAGGCTTGATGCGCCCTTGTTTGCGGCAGGGCTCCAGCCGTCATTCCAGGCCAAAAAGTAAACGGTTTTCGGATACTTTTGTCTGATTGCATTAATAAATGAAGCGTAATCAAAGCTGCCGTTCGTTTCCTGCGGTCCGACTTCTGTGAAGGCAAACGGCTTATCAAGCGATGTCAGCTCTTCATATCCCTGAATAGAATCGGCGTCGGCAAAGTAAGCATCCAATCCAACAATATCAACATAGGAAGATCCCGGATAAAAATCAGCTTTAAAATCTCTGTTGGCATCAGGCGCATACACCCATATAAGGTTGTCCAATCCTCTTTCATTTGTCATATAGTGATAGATTTTTTGATAAAGCTGTTTGTATAAAGCGATCCTCTCACTGTCTTTTTGATTATATTCTGTCAGCCCCCACCAGAACCACTCGCCGTTCATTTCGTGAAGAGGTCTGAAAAGGACGGGCACACCTTCATTTTTCAGTTCTTCAAGACCATCTGCGATCTTCTCCAACATGGCATCAAGACGCTTTCCTTCGGCCGTTGATGAATCTAATATGTGTTGATACTGGCTGTTGGAAATCTGTGTTTTGTAGTGGCCTGAAGTAAACGCCGGGTTTGCCAGATGCATGCTGATTTGAGGGATGCCGCCGCTTTTCCAGTATGAAATCAAATCGCTGTTGCAGCTGTGGTCAACGGTATCGGTGATATCTGCCGGCTCAAGCCACCCTCTTGCATAATCACATCCGTAAATCGCAGGCAGCTGCCCCGTTGTATTTTTTAATTGATTGGCTTCAGCCATAGAAAACGTATCAAGACTGTAACCGCCGAATGCACCCGACATCACCCGGTTTTCCGATCTGTTCGGCAGATGTGCGAGCCAGTTCATAGTTGCTTTCGTTGTTGGCTGGGCATTCGGATTCACCGGTGAAACCGTATGAGCGGATGCGGCCGGTGATGCAGCCAATATGAATAATGAAGCGATAACAAAACTGATGATATGTCTTTTCATGATCGTAAACCTCCTGTTTTTTATGAAATTTAACAAAATACACCTTATTTTACTAGAATAAAAATAGATAAACATGAGCCATCGGGATCTGTTTGTTTCTGAAATATGTAAATCACTGTCCTTATATGAGAAAAGACCTGCTGTAGACGAAAGCGTGGTTTTTAGATATGTTTGTTGGAATATTAGGAATAGAAGCACAATAAAATGAATCAAAATATTGTATTCAGGAGGCGAAAAATGAAAGCGCTTAGATGGCACGGCGCCGGGGATTTGCGATTGGAACAGATTGAAGAGCCCAAGGCGACGAAAGGGAAGGTGAAAGTGAAAATCAAATGGTGCGGAATTTGCGGGAGCGATCTGCACGAGTATACGGCAGGCCCGATTTTTATTCCGACAGAAACACATCCGCTAAGCGGTGATAAAGCCCCGATTGTGCTGGGGCATGAATTTTCCGGGGAGGTCGTCGAGGTCGGGGAAGGAGTGACAACTGTTCAAGCCGGAGACCGTGTAACGGTCGAACCGATCTACGCCTGCGGCGAATGTGAGGCTTGTCTCAAAGGAAAGTATAACCTTTGCGAACAATTAGGGTTCTTCGGCCTCGCCGGGGGAGGCGGCGGTTTTTCCGAGTATGCAGCCGTACCTGCGGACATGATTCACCAATTGCCGGAAACGGTGTCATTTGAACAAGGCGCTCTTGTTGAGCCGGCAGCTGTTGCCCTTCACGCCGCCCGCCAAAGCAAACTGAAAGTCGGTGACAAAGCGGCCGTTTTTGGGACGGGCCCGATCGGTTTGCTTGTGATTGAAGCATTAAAAGCATCCGGAGCAGCAGACATCTACGCTGTCGAAATTTCAGACATCCGCCGCCAAAAAGCAGCTGAGCTTGGTGCGATCACCATTGATCCAAAACAATGCGATCCGGTTAGTGAAATTCAAAAACGGACAAACGGCGGTGTGGATGTTGCCTTTGAAGTGACAGGCGTGCCGCCGGTTTTAAAACAGGCGATTCATGCGACGAAAATGGAAGGAGAAACAATGGTCGTCAGCATTTTTGAAAAAGAAGCGCCAATTCACCCTCATGACATCGTCATGAAAGAACGGACATTAACCGGAATCATCGGCTACCGCGATGTTTTTCCAGCGGTCATCAGCTTAATGGCTCAAGGGTATTTCCCGGCTGACAAATTGGTAACGAAGCGAATTACGCTTGATAAGGTGATAGAAGAGGGCTTTGAAGGATTATTGAAAGAAAGAGACCAGGTGAAGATCCTTGTTCAAGCTGAATAAATAAGAAAACCAGATTTCATGTTTTTAGAAATCTGGTTTTTATTCGCAGTGTCAACGATCGAAAAAACGGGAGATCATCTGAAATAGATGACCGACGTTTTCCTCTTCCGCCAAGTTTGAAAGCATACCTTGTATCACCGGCTTTCGCGGAGCCTCTCTCTTCAGCTCTTCTTCGATTACATCGAGCGTGATCAAGATATCCTCAGGCAGCTCCGTTTTGCTTTTGATCCTCTCTATTTCCTGCAAAATGGCGTTTTCGTCGAGCGGATTATCGGCGTTTCTGCAAAAACTGTAGGTCTGATCAGCAAGAACCGGCTGCTCTCCGCTTTGAATCATGCCATTGATCATATCGTCAATTCTTCTAATAATAAAGTCTGCAAGATTGTAAAAATCAATATCGACTTCATTGAAGATAAATAAGTTTTGATAGGATTGCACAATTCCTTGAACGATGACCGACAAGTCAGGCAGAAAAGGCTTCACAATATCGCCGTAGGCTGCCAAAAGCGCCTCCTGATACATTTCGTGAAATTTCCTGCCGACCTTTGTGAAATACTCCTCGATTTTGCTGTTTTCGGGTATGCTGTGTTCGCTGATCATCACGAGAATAAAATCCCTGTGCTCCTTGCTCTCCTTGAATTGATAGGCGATCTGCTCTTTGAACGTCTCTCTCGGAGGGAAGTTTTTCTGCTGAATCTTCTTCATATTTTCCATCGTGCGATCGATATAATACTTAATGATTGCAAGCAACAGCGCTTCTTTCGATTTAAAATGCAGATAGAAAGCCCCTTTAGAGATTTCGCATTCATTGGCGATTTCCTGAATCGTCGTGGAAGCAAACCCGTTTTTTGCAAAAAGATGGAGGCCGGCTTTTATGATTTTTTCTTCTTTTTCTGTCATGAAAGTACCCCTTTAATTAAACATTAAAATTAAATAAACTTTACATGTATAAGTTGACGCTGTTTACTTTTCATGTTTATTATTATATAGAATGACCAGTCAGTCAATGTGTGATAAAGAGAAAGATATATAAATGGAGGTCGCAATGAATTCTATCATTAATTTTGTGCTAAAGAACAAGTTCGCTGTGTGGCTGATGACGATTATTGTTACGGTTGCCGGCCTTTACGCGGGTTTGAATATGAAGCAAGAATCCATTCCTGATGTAAACATGCCTTACCTGACAATTAGCACGACCTATCCGGGAGCTACCCCAAGCCAAGTGGCTGATGAGGTGACGAAACCGGTTGAACAAGCGGTGCAGAATCTGGACGGTGTCAATGTTGTCACCTCTACGTCTTATGAAAACGCATCGTCGGTTATGATCGAGTATGACTATGAGAAGGATATGGACAAAGCGAAAACAGAAGCGGCTGAAGCGCTGGAAAACGCCAAGCTGCCTGATGACGCACAAGATCCGGAAATTTCACGCTACAGCATGAATTCCTTCCCGATTTTGACGCTCAGCGTCTCCAGTGATCAAGACAATCTGCAGGAGCTGACGAAACAAGTGGAAGACAGCCTTGTTCCGAAGCTTGAAGGTGTCGAAGGGGTAGCGTCCGTCCAAGTTTCCGGCCAGCAGGTTGAAGAGGTTGAATTCTCTTTTAAAGAAGACAAAATGAAAGAATACGGCCTTGACGAAGACACGGTCAAGCAGGTGATTCAAGGTTCTGATGTGACAACTCCGCTCGGATTGTACACATTCGGCAATAAGGAAAAATCAGTCGTCGTCAGCGGCGATATTGAAACAATCAAAGATTTGAAAAATATGAGAATCCCGACCGCGTCTGCTTCAGGCGCAAGCGGTGCACAAGCCGCACAAAGCGCGCAGGCGGCGCAGAATCCGCAGGCGGCCGCACAGGCGCAGCAAAGCGCCGCCTCAGGTATACCGACGGTCAAGCTTTCCGAGATTGCCAATATTAAAGATGTCAAAAAAGCTGAGTCGATTTCACGCACAAATGGAAAAGACAGCATCGGCATCAACATCATCAAAGCAAACGACGCCAACACGGTCGAAGTGGCCGACAGTGTAAAAGGTGTAATGAAACAATACAAGGAAGACCATAAAGGCTTTGAATACAGCGCAACATTGGATATGGCCGAACCGATCACAGAGTCGGTCGAAACGATGCTGAGCAAAGCCATTTTCGGAGCGATCTTTGCGGTTGTGATCATACTCTTATTCTTAAGAGATATTAAATCAACAATGATCTCGATCATTTCGATTCCGCTATCATTGCTGATCGGATTGCTTGTGCTGAGCCAGCTTGATATCACGTTGAATATCATGACGCTCGGCGCCATGACAGTCGCGATTGGCAGGGTTGTCGACGACTCCATCGTTGTCATCGAGAACATCTACCGCCGCATGAGGCTCAAAGATGAACCGCTCCGCGGAAAAGCCCTTGTTCGCGAAGCGACGAAAGAAATGTTTTTGCCGATCATGTCATCAACGATCGTAACGATTGCGGTATTCCTGCCGCTCGCACTTGTCGGCGGCCAAATCGGCGAATTGTTTATCCCGTTTGCTTTAACGATCGTATTTGCGCTTGCCGCATCCCTCCTGATTGCGATCACGCTCGTGCCGATGCTTGCGCACAGCCTGTTCAAAAAATCGTTGACGGGTGCACCGGTGAAAGGGAAAGAGCATAAGCCGGGAAGGCTTGCGAATTTCTACAAAAAAGTATTGAATTGGTCCCTAAGCCATAAATGGATAACATCGCTCATCGCGATTCTGATGCTTGTCGGAAGCTTGTTCCTTGTACCGCTGATCGGTGCGAGCTACCTGCCTTCCGAACAGGAAAAAACGGTGCAGATCACTTATACGCCTGAACCGGGGGAAACGAAAAAAGAAGCGGAAGATGAAGCCGCAAAAGCTGAAAAGCTGTTATTGGACCGCAAGCACGTCGATACGGTTCAGTATTCATTAGGTTCAGGAAATCCGCTCATGGGAATGGGAGGAAGTTCAAACAGCGCGCTGTTCTACATCAAATATGAAGAAGATACGCCTGATTTTGATAAAGAAAAGGACAATGTGCTAAACGCGATCAAGAAGAAATCCGACCGCGGCGAATGGAAAGTTCAGGACTTCAGCTCTTCGGGCAGCAACAATGAATTAGCGTATTATGTGTACGGTGATTCAGAAAAAGACATTAAAGGCACTGTCAAAGACATTGAAAAGATCATGAAGGATCAAAAAGATCTGAAAGACGTCGACACAGGCCTTTCCAGCACATATGATGAGTACACATTTGTGGCTGACCAAGAAAAGCTCAGCAAGCTTGGACTGACGGCGTCGCAAATTTCCCAGGCGCTCATGACGCAAACATCACAGTCTCCTTTGACAACCGTGAAAAAGGACGGAAAAGAGCTTGACGTCAACATTAAAACAGAAAAAGACGAGTATAAGAGCGTCAAAGATTTAGAAAACAAAAAGATCACCACAGCGACAGGCCAGGAAGTAAAAATCGGCGATGTTGCCGAGGTGAAAAAAGGTTCGACTTCTGACACCGTTTCAAAACGCGACGGAAAAGTATATGCCGACGTGACGGCGAAAGTCACGTCAGACAATGTCACAGCGGTATCACAGGCTGTCCAGAAGAAAATCGACAAGCTTGACCTTCCTGACAATGTCACGATCGATACCGGCGGTGTCTCCGCAGATATCGCGGAATCATTTACACAGCTCGGTTTGGCGATGCTGGCCGCGATTGCGATCGTCTACCTCGTGCTCGTGATTACATTCGGCGGTGCGCTCGCGCCATTTGCGATTCTGTTCTCGCTGCCGTTTACCGTCATCGGCGCTTTGGTCGGACTTTATGTATCAGGAGAAACGATCAGTCTCAACGCGATGATCGGAATGCTGATGCTGATCGGAATCGTCGTCACAAACGCGATTGTCTTAATCGACCGCGTCATCCATAAGGAAGCGGAAGGACTGTCTACAAGAGAAGCGCTTCTTGAAGCCGGCTCTACAAGACTCCGCCCGATCCTGATGACAGCCATCGCAACCATCGGCGCCTTGCTTCCATTGGCGTTCGGATTCGAAGGCGGCAGCCAGATCATCTCAAAAGGACTCGGCGTTACCGTCATCGGCGGTTTAATCAGCTCCACGCTCCTCACACTTCTGATTGTGCCGATCGTCTATGAAGTATTGGCCAAATTCCGCCGGAAAAAGCCGGGAGTGGAAGAAGAGTAGGATAAAGATGAAAGCCTCAGCGGCAAGCTGAGGCTTTTTTCGTTTAGTTCCGTTGGAGAGAACCGCGGGGCATTTCAATCATTCGGATTGATGACAGCGAGCATTTGATGATCTTCCCATTTGCCGTTGATCTTAACGTTTTTCCGAGCGATGCCTTCTTTATGAAAACCCGCTTTCTCCAGCACCCGAATGGATGCGAGATTATGAGGCATGACACCGGCTTCGATGCGGTGCAGCTTCAGTTCTTCAAAGGCGAATTCGACCATCAGCCTGCACGCTTCAGTTGTATAGCCTTTGCCATTATGTTTCTCATCTAAAAAATAGCCGATAAAAGCGCATTGCAGAGCGCCGCGCAGCACTTGAAAAAGATTGATCGTCCCGATCAGCGCGTCGTTTGCCTGAAGAAAGATGCCGAAATAATAGTCTTCATCTTCTTGCATCTTGTCATAGAAGGTTGTCAGCCTTTGTTTCTGTCCTTCAAGTGTATAAAAATCATCGCTCCGCTCCATGGAAAACCTTTCGAAAAACGCGCGGTTGTCGATCTGCAATTTGAGGCATGCCTCAGCGTCGCGTACTGTCAGCGGCCTGACATAAACGTGTTCCCCTTTTTTCATCTGCTTCGTCTCCTTTTCAAGTTGGAATGCGGTCTGCTTTTTTCATCAACTCTTCAAAGTAAAGAAAAAATGTGTCCCTGTCGACTTGCTCGACGACTTCGACCCGTCTTCCGTCCGGGTGCTCTTCTGTTCTCCCTTGGCGCGGGCTTTCCGTGTGCACAATCGCATGGACGGTCCGCGAACGGGTGAAATCTTTGGCGCCGAGCGTGAGCGTTGTCAGCACATCCCAAAGGTAGTAGGTGGAATTCGTCTCCGTATGGACAAGCGGCGGGCACATCGCATAGCACTGGCCGATAAAGTCGATCCCGACATGCTTCCTGAGGATCGCCCAATGGGAGCGGATCTCAGTTGTCAAAGGCACCTGGTTCGTGCTTTCAAGGGCAACCATTTCGATCTGAATGTCAGCTTGAAATACCGTCTTCACACTGTACGGGTCCCAAAACGCGTTCCATTCCGCCGTCCCGTCGTGCCCAGGCTCTTCCACATTCCCTTTCTCAAGGAAGGTGCTGCCCATCCAGACAAGCTTTGCAATCTGTTCGGTGATGGATGGGTCTTTTTCCAAGGCCCGGGCCAAATCTGTCAGCGGTGCTGTGAAAAGCAGTATCACAGGCTCTTTACTGTTTTTGAGCTTCTCAATCAAATGAAGATGGGCGGGAAGGTCGGATATCGGCGTTTTGGCAGGGCCATTTTCATTTAAAATCGGCAGAGCGTCGACATAAAAGGCATGCATGCGCCACTCCTTTGGAAACGGATGAATACCTCTGGAGTCGGAAGCGGCCGTTTCGACCGGATAGGACCCGAAGCGGTCGATGATCTTCCGGCTTGCGCTTAGCGCGGGCTCCAGGTAGCAATCCGCGGGAATGACCGATGCGCCGACCAATTTGACATCCTCCATCTGCAAAAGCAGAAACAAGGAGACGAGATCATCCACGCCTCCGTCGTGATTAAAATAAACAAGTTTCTTCACAAGCATCATCCCCTTTGCTGTCGTCATGTTTCCTATTCTACATCAATCCATCTCCTGGTTAGGAAAATTTATCTAAAGTTAAACAAAAAGCTGGTATGATTTGTTGCGATTTTTTAAACAACTAGTATAATTAAAGGTTGTTGGTAAAGAAATGATACGGATACTCTAATAGGATGATGAAAACATGAAACGTGCACGAATCATATACAATCCGACTTCGGGACGGGAGCTGTTTAAAAGGAACCTTCCCCAAGTCCTGCAAAAATTCGAACAAGCCGGATATGAGACATCATGCCATGCGACAACAGGTGAAGGAGATGCCGTTCAGGCGGCAAAAATCGCTGCCGAACGGCAATTTGATTTAATTGTCGCCGCAGGCGGAGACGGAACCTTAAATGAAGTCATCAACGGCTTGGCGCCTTTGGAACACCGCCCCATGCTCGGAGTCATTCCCGTCGGTACGACAAATGACTTCGCCAGAGCGCTCGGCATCCCGAGGGAGGATATTTTAAAGGCTGTTGACACAATACTAGAGGGAGAAGCCCGGCCGATTGATATCGGCCGCGTCAACGGCCAATACTTCATCAATATCGCCGGAGGCGGACGCCTGACCGAACTGACATATGACGTTCCAAGCAAATTGAAGACGATGCTCGGCAACCTCGCTTATTATTTGAAAGGCATGGAAATGCTGCTGCCTTCATTAAGGCCGACCGAGGTCGAAATCGAATATGACGGCAAGCTCTTTCAAGGCGAAGTGATGCTGTTTTTGGTGATGCTGACGAACTCCGTCGGCGGCTTTGAAAAGCTCGCCCCAGACTCCAGCTTGAATGACGGCATGTTTGATCTGATTATTTTAAAACGAACAAACCTCGCCGAGTTTATCAGGCTTGTCACGCTTGCGCTCAGAGGCGAACACATTCGCGACGAGCATATCATTTACACAAAAGCGAACCGCGTCAAAGTCACGCTCAAGGATAAAATGCTTTTGAATCTTGACGGCGAATACGGCGGCGAACTGCCGGGCGAATTTGAAAACCTCTACCGCCACATTGAAGTCGTCATGTCAAAAGAAAAAGCGAGAAAATTGGATGATTAAACTTGGTCGCATGCTTTGGCCAAGTTTTTCTTTTAGCAGGTGAAAAATATGAAACAAAAAGCCCCCGTGCAAAAAAATGAATATTATGATGTTGTATTTGAAGATTTGACACATGAAGGCGCCGGAGTCACCAAAGTCGACGGTTTCCCGATTTTCGTGCCGAACGCGCTGCCTGACGAAAAGGCGCAGATCAAAGTGACCCGGGTCAAAAAAGGCTTCGCCTTCGGCCGCTTGATCGACCTGAAGGAAGAAAGCCGCTTCCGCACGGATGCCCCGTGCCCGATCTACAAACAGTGCGGCGGCTGCCAGCTGCAGCACATCAATTACGAAGGCCAGCTTCTCTACAAGCAGAAGCAAGTCAAAGACGTGCTGGAGCGAATCGGCAAGCTTGATGTAAGCCGGATCACCGTCCACCCGACCCTCGGCATGGAAGACCCGTGGAACTACCGAAACAAAGCCCAGGTCCCTGTTGGCGAAAGAGAAGGCGGTCTGATCGCAGGCTTCTACCAGCAGCGCAGTCATGAAATCATCGATATGAACGAATGCCTGATCCAGCAGTCGGAAAACGACCGCGTCGTTCAAGCGCTTAAAGAGATCTGCGGCAAATACGGCATCAAAGCGTACAACGAAGAACGCCACAAAGGCTGGCTCAGACACATCATGGTCAGATACGGCGCCGTAACAGGCGAAATGATGGTCGTCTTCATTACAAGGACAAACGACTTCCCGCACAAAGCGAAGATTGTCGAGGAGATCACCGCGGCATTCCCGCACGTCAAATCGATCGTCCAAAACATCAACCCGAAAAAAACAAATGTCATCTTCGGCGACGAAACGCACGTCATCTGGGGAGAAGAATACATTTACGACACCATCGGCGGCATCAAATTCGCCATCTCCGCCAGATCGTTCTACCAAGTCAACCCCGAGCAAACGAAAGTGCTCTACGACAAAGCGCTTGAATACGCCGAATTGAACGGCGAAGAAACCGTCATTGACGCGTACTGCGGCATTGGCACGATCTCGCTCTTTTTGGCGAAGCAGGCGAAAAAAGTGTACGGCGTTGAGATTGTGCCGGAAGCGATTGAGGATGCGAAACGGAATGCTGAGCTGAATGGCATTGAGAACGCTGAGTTTGAAGTTGGCGAAGCTGAGGTCGTGATTCCGAAGTGGTATGAAGAAGGAATTAAGGCTGATACGCTTGTGGTTGACCCACCGCGCAAAGGGTGCGATGAGGCTTTGCTGCAGACGATTATTGAAATGAAGCCGAAGCGTGTAGTGTATGTATCGTGCAACCCGGGAACCTTGGCGCGCGATTTGCGTGTGCTGGAGGATAGCGGGTATGTGACGCTTGAGGTGCAGCCTGTTGATATGTTTCCGCATACAAGTCATGTGGAGTGTGTGGCTGTACTCGTCAAAAAAGATAAATAAAAGCTTGAAAAAATAAGCCTCTCCAACCCAGGAGAGGCTTATAATATTATATGAAGGTTCCATTTCTTGCATAAAGTCCTACTGAATAAAGAGGTGTATCAAAATAGAACATAAAATCTCAAATCAACTAACGATTAGTGAACAAATGAAGCGCGTTTTATCAGCATATCAACAAGCAAAAAATGAGGAATTTAAGGGACACCCTTTGTCACACCTTATTTGTCATGAAATAAAGGACACTCTTTTTAAAGTTGTTGACTTAGATCCTAATATATATCATGTAGGAGGTTCTGTTGGAAAAGGCCGTTGGGCTGAGATTCCTTGGGTTTCAATTTTTATAAAGAATTTAACGACTTCGGCGACAAGGGGCTACTATATTGTTTACTTATTTAGTGCAGATGGCAGCGGTGTTTACGTTAGTTTGTATCAGGGATGGACATATTTCAAGGAGAAGTATGGTACAAAGATAGGTAGGGCCAAAATCCAAAAAACAGCTTCTATTAGATTTCAAGCAGTATGTGAAATTGGCCGCTTCTGATCATCGCCCTCCTAATCTATTCAAAGGGCCGTTGGAGTTAGAAGTAAAGGTTTATAAATCGACTCTTAAGAGTTTTAGCAAGAAAAAGGCCGCTGCAGCTGAAAGAGGAGAGCTCCGGCCCAGCAAAAAACCGGACGTTGATAACTATATCAAGGGTATCAAGGACGGTCTTAACAAAGTGTTATGGCAAGATGACTGCCAAATTGTAGATTTGCATGTCAGTAAATTTTATAGCGAGAAACCAAGAATTGAAATTAAAGTCACCCCACTATCCCAGGAGGAGGAACAATTATGTCTTTCATTGATTTCAAAGCAATCGTAAAAAAGGTGAATATGAAACCGAAGGGCTTAACGGAAATTACCTTGGAGGTCAATAGTGCGGATTTAGACGGAAAGATTCAACACTTCTCTGAAATGATTGATCAAAAAGTGGAATCCCAACTGGAATCAACACTGGTCAATTATAACGTTGAAATCAATCCTAACACGAACCAACCTACAACCAGCTATAAGGTTGATCAGCATGGAGTGGTATCAGAAGTTGAGCCGCAGCCCGAACAACTTGAGGCTGAGCTTGGACTGCCTAAAGAAAACATTCCAACCAAAAAAGAAAAACGACAGATCGAACGTGCCATTATAGAGGAGTTTATCACCAGCGGAATGGCGCCCAATTTCGAGGAGTTTCCGAGCGACTTCCCTAATTTCGTGAAGCGCAAAATTGAAGGTGAATCCTATAGCAAATTAGCGTATGAGCTTGAAATATCTTCGGGCAAAATTGTTGATCTAATGGATCAATATTTCGCGAAAGTTGCGCCGCTTGCAGATACATGGTGGGACTGGAAGCAAGACCAGGACGCAGAAGCGGAGCCACTGTTCAAGCAAGAAAACGATGCGCCGGCTGAAGAAGACGCGTCAGCTGAAAATGACAGCCAGGATGACCAGGAAGATGAGGAACACGGTGCTGCATGATCAATCGCTGCATAGAGGAGGGACAAGCCGCCTCCTCTATGATCTTAAACATCAGTAGCCTACCGGCTTTGAAAGGTGGAAAGTAAAATGCTGAAGAAAATCAAACGGATTCTCACATACAAGCATTTTTTCTGTTTTAAATGTAAATCGATTACGTCGGTAAAAAGGGGGTATTGGTATAACTTAGCCACGGAAGAATATAATGGACCTTTTTGTCCGAAATGCGGAAGGAGTTTTAAAAAATGAGTGTGACGCATCATCTTAAAATTTCGCCCCCATATTTTAAAGCTGTTGAAGATGGACGAAAGAACTTTGAAATTAGAAAAAATGACAGGGGATTTCGAGAAGGAAACAGCTTGTGTCTGCATGAGTGGGAAGACGATGTTTTTACTGGGCAATCGGTGGATGTTTTGATCACGTACGTCACAGATTATATGCAGAAATCAGGTTATGTCGTTCTTGGAACCAAGAAAAAAGCAGAGAGCGACATCATTGAAATTAACCAATAAAAAAACCGAAGCGAATTGCCCCGGCACGTATTTTAAATCCCAACAAATTTATTATACAGGGGGGCGTCCTGCTTGGCTAGAGGAAAAGAAGTAGACGTTAATTCAGATTTAACTTTTACAGAGCAAGTCGAAAAAGGAAAAGTGACTCTCCTTGTGCTCGATGGACATAGCGGCAAGGTCAAAAAATATCAAGCTGTGGAACATGGTTCTACTGTTATCGAAACAACAAAAGGTAAGATTTTCAGGGTTAGATTTGATGATTACGAACTTTTTTAAATTAGAGAGTGTAAGGTTAAGAGAGAGGATGGCATGCATCACTGTTAGAATAAGATCGGAGGGCTCTTTGCATCAACAAGAAAAGAGTGTGCTTTATGGTCCGGCTGTTTTGATATTCCCACAATATATAAAAACACTCTATAAGTGGGTTTTTATATTAAGATCATTCTTCATCTTCATAGAAACCAAACAATTTCTCTTCTTCATATTCATATTTCCGACCAAGATTATTGGTGTCCCTTTCATGTTGCAAGAGGATCTTATAATGCTTCTTACCACTAGAAGAAACACTTTCAGTAACATTTAAGACTGTAACTTTATCATTTTCATATGTTTTAGCGTACGCCCTAATTTCTTCAATTGTTTCTTTTAATTCAGTATCATCTCCATTAAAAGAATCCAAATTAACTTCGGTTGTGTATTTTTCAATCATATGGTTCTCCCTAATCGATTGTATTTTAATTTTTAAATGATAAAGGAAATTGAGTATTCTTGCTACTATCTGCTGTATTAATAATAACACGATGATGTGTTGTTGGAGTATCTTTTGTGCTTATATTTTTATTAAATTGTTTTTTATAAAAAGTTCGCCAAGGACCACCTTTATCACGATGTGACCAAGCTTGGTCAGGTTGGGACATTGTTAGTTTTCTTAATTTAGCGACGTCTACGTTTTTTCCATACTGTGTTCTATTGCTAGTTGACTTTCGACTTGGATCATACTTATGTCTCTTATAAGCGTGTTCACTAATAAAGTCTTTTTTTATTGTTCCCCCATTCTTTTTATAAGGAACTTCTTTTGTAATTTTTGGCTTTTTAGGCTTTGGTTTCGGCTTAGGCTTAGGCTTTGGTAATCTAAATCTCGCCACACTTACAATTTCTTCTTGGTTCTTCACAGCAGTTTCGATAGATGAATTTTTTTCATCAGAATCTTTTAGGTATATCTCCGTCAATTTGTTGTTACGGACAATCAGTTCTAGTTTTAAAATAGAAGTCGTACCATCAGTGTTTGTGTAGAAATAATTCACCTGGTTTGATGAATTAGAAGCAAAAGCACTTGTATTAAAGAATTCTAGTATTTCTGCTTCCGTTAAAAGTTTATTCCCGTATCTGTCAACAATTTTGTCTAAACCTTTAATACTTGATTTCTGTACAGCTGTTGTTGTTGCTTCCTTTGCTTGTGTTACTTGACCCTCATTCATAAAAAATAAAGAAACAAGCAGACAAAGACTTAGTAATGTCAAAACAATTTTTTTCATTGATTTTCTCCTTATATTGTTAAAGTTACCTATATATTATAACTTGTATTATAAGAAAAAAAAGGGTTTTTATCATTATTTTTCATCTAAATGAAATTATTTGAGAGAAATAACAATTAAGTCTATAGTAGAATAGATGGATTCAGGAATTTATATTGGTCCAAGACGGAGAGCCTGCGGACACCAAATCGACGTTTATAGCGTTTATTTGGTGTCTGTTTTGTTTTTAGGGGGGATTTAGCGTGTCAGCTACACAATTGACTTTTTTGCCGCCTATAGATGAAAAAGAAGTCAGAAATATGATTATAAGGGAGCTGAAAAGATATAAGGCTTTGAAGGTTCAGCTTGAAAACTGGAAAGAGCGGGAAGCGGCCGGAATGACAGACCTTTTTCCGCAGCTAAGGGATCAACACTCTTTAAATGAATTGAAAGTATGTCAGATGGACAGGGCGCTTTTACAAAGTCTTGATGATGATGAATTGAAGATCATAAAGGCCAAGTATCTTTCTTCAAAGAAAATCAAGGATATTGAGATTTATATGGAAATGGGGCTGAAAAAGGACAAATATTATCAGATCAAACGGCAGGCCATTTATAATTTGGCGACAGCTCTCGGGATTATCTGAGGGCTGTTAAGAACAAAAAAGCAGACTCTCTTGAGTCCGCCTTATCAAAGTGTTCTTTTTTCTGGTTTTAAAGCTAAATCTAATCGCGTTATAATTTAACCAAAGAACGCATTTTCAGCAACTTTAAACTGAGAAGCATCGATTACTTGGTCACTGGACTTTAAAGCAAACTCTGCGTTGCCTTGAACTTTAAAAATTGCTGTGTTTGATGTCGATTTTTCTGTTTGTTCCGGAGTAATCGAAATAATACATAATCCGAGGACTGCCACAGATAGAACTGATTTAAAAAGTCTTTTCATTTTAATTCCTCCGTTACTTTAAAGATTTGATTTCTAGCGAAATGCGCTTTCTCAAAAAACTCAGATGCTTTTTTGATATCCCCTGATTTTTTGTAATGGAAAGCAGCATCCAGCATTAATTCAGCAACGTCGAACCATAACTTCTTACCCTTTAAGTATTCCAAACTTTTTTCAATTTTTCCAGAGTCTCCAATATCATATAAAGCATATATAAAATTAAATTTTGCAATGTATTCTTCCTCATTTATTTTAAGTGCCTCTGAGTAACCTTCCTGATACCTTCTTCTGGCCTCGTCCTTTAAACCTGATTTATAAAGTACCAATGATAATTCAAATTTTGCTTTTATCGCTAAGTTTCGTTTTTGACACTCTTCAATATCAAGGGCTTTTTTGAAGCATTCTGCTGATTCAGATAACATGTTTCTCAGAGCGTAGTTCAATCCTAAATTAAAAAGTGCCAAACTTTCAGCATAAGGAAAGCCACCTTTCCTTGATTTATCTAGAGCATGTTTATAGTGAATTTCAGACTCTTCTAAGCGAAATAAATCCATTTTATTTGCGGCTATTACCATTTCAGCATTAATAGCTTTTTCTATGTAGTTACCATTCCCCTTAAAAGAGTCCAGAGCTTTTTGAGCATGGCTTAGTGAAAAAAAGTACTGTTTAATTCTATAATATGCAATTGCAACACGGTAGTGAAATTCAGCATTCTCAATTTCATCTGGGATCTCTTTCAGTTTGTTTTCGGCTATTTGATATAGGTTAATAGCTTTTATGTAATTCTTATTGTGAAATTCATACTGGCCTGAGAAGAAATAAAAATAGTATTGAATCATGGCGTCTGTTTTTTCGATACCTTCTTTTTGCTCCTCAAGCTGTTTGAAAATTTCCTTTGAAGTCTTCAAATTCTCTAACATAATTCCATGCCGAAAATCTAAGAGGTTGAAATACAAAAGCAAATCCTGGTCTTCTTCCATGTTTGGTAATGCATGTTCGATCTCATCTTTCATGGCTATGGCTTGATCAACTTTCTGTTGTCTAATCATGCCGTACCATTGGTTCATCATTTTTGCAACCTGTTCAGACGCTATTTTAACTCCCAATGATTCAGTCATCCTTCCATTTATTATTTTAAAATATTCAAAAAATTAAAGGTGTTCATTTCCTTTTTCTGCATATGATTCATTTTACATAAAGGATCATTTTTTGACAATGATTTTCCTTTTTTGGAATCTGAATAAAATTATGTCAAACGTGTCGGGGGTTAAGACCTACTCAATAAGATTCATTTTCATGGATTGGCAGGATTTATTCACCAATTCTTTTCCGTATAGTGGTAAACTCTATACTGATTGTAACTTTAGTATTAGAGGAGAATGCCATGAAAACTCTGGATGTTCAGTCGTTACGCGATGGAATAGATGACACGTTGGAACAATTAAAAAAACAATCAGATGAAATCGCCGAAGTCAAAAAAAGCGTCGACAGTATTACATATCTTGATGATGCCTTAAAAGGAAAAGGCGGAGACGCCATTCGCGCCTTTTACGAAGAATGCCACACCCCGTTTCTGCGATTTTATGAAACTTTTATTGAAGAAAACCAATCGGCATTGAAAAATATCAAAAACGCGCTGGATTCCCTGGAACCGAATCACAACGGATATATTTCACAAGCCTTTCTTGAGCACGAACTGGAACAAGGCTTGAACGCGGCCGATCGAACAACGAAACATTTGGTGTCCAAAGCCAACGCCACGATCGAGAAAGTCAGCCATATTGCCGATTTACCTAAATTGGATGACAGCGATTTTCATGAACAGAATCAAAAAGCGAAAAAGGAAATCAGCAGCACTCTCGAAAAACTCCATGCTTTTGACAGGGAGCAGACCAACGCTCTTAAAACCGCTGAAAACGACCTTGAGACCATGCAAAGATACATCACTAGGCTAGAAAAGATGTACACAGGCCCTAAAATTGAAATCACCGGCTATCAAAAAGGTTCGATTTTAAAGCCGGATGAGATGGATTCCTTGAGCGGGAGTCAAGAGACAGCGATGGAAATCATGCTGGATAAGCTTGATAAAAGATCAGAAATTGAAAAAGAAATTAGCGAAGTTAGCGAACATGATGTTAAACTTTATAAGTTGAGAAAAAAGCTCGCAAAGACATCCGATCCAGAGGAATTTATTAAGATCGCTAAAGAAATCGGTTATGATAATCTCACACCTGAACAAATGGAACTTATGAAAGCCGTTGGGTTCTGGGATAATCCTCTTCAAGCGACCGTAAATAAGCTAAAAACACAGCTTGACGATGCTTATGAAGATTTATTAACAGGACTAGATGATGCAGAGAAGACAGTCGGAGAATTTTTAGCCCCTGTAGATGAGGTAGGCAAAACATATTTAGGTCCTATATATGACCACATTAAAGGTCAAGAAATGGCAAAATATCATTTTTTGAAGGAAACGGGTGAAGGGCTGCTGGGAATAGGAAAATTTGGGGCAGATCTTCTTTTAGATCCACAAGAAACGATCAATTCCGTTTTTGAATTCGACTACAAAAAGGCCTTGTTTTCTACCTGGGATGAGGTGAAAGAAAGCTGGGATAAAAACTTTATACACGGGGATACATATTCACGGTCGCACTATGAAACTTACTTTACTTTAAATGTCGCCAGTTTATTCATATCTGGTGGCGGAGGTGCTGCAGCAAAAAGCGGATCTGTCGCATCCAAGGTTGGGAAAGTTGGGAAAACCGCAGGTAAAGGAATAAGCAATGCAGGAAAATCCGGACTCAAAGGAATAGAAGGCGCTGGAAAAGTTGGAAAGCTTGCAGGTGAAAAAGTCTTAAAAGACGCCAAAGAAGTTGGAGAATTTATAAAAAAAGGTTTTTCAGAGATCCCAAATCCGCTTGCTCGGGATCTTCTGTTAGCCAGTGATATTCCCATTAATGTGCTTCAATTACAAAAGTCTGGACATGATTTGATTCAGCAGATCAAGAAGTCTTTTGATCATTCTACAGGCGCAAAAGACATTGGAATAACATCTGGTGAGCACAACTTCAATAAAACTCCAAACAAACATTCACATGAGCTAACTAAAAAGGTTGAGCCAAAAGATAATGGAGCTCCGTCTATTCCGAAAGATGCTAATAAAGAAGTTCTAGAGACGATTAATAAATATAAGGAACTCTATAAAGCAGAAGAGAATATAGACTGTTCAGAGATTGCTGATGATCTGTTTGAAGCTGCTGATGGGAATGGTAAGATATTTGAGATTAAACCTAAGCAAGGATTGTTAAAGGTAGAAGAGTACGGAGAGTTAAAGGTGTTTGGATATCATACAGTTTACTCTGATGGTAAATATATTTACGATCCTAGACTAAGTGAGTTCCCTATTCTAGAGGGAGATTATTTTGATTTAATAAAAAAAGGAAACCCTAATGGAATAACAATTAGAGAGGAGTAAAATATATGTACTCAACTTCTATGGAACTGGTTAATTATTTTAATGAGAATTTTCCAATTAAACAAATACGTGGTGGTATGTATAATGAGGTGGATAAATACAGTAGAATTCCTACATTGATTTTTAGGTTCACCGAGGATGTAGACCCGAAAATTTATGACGAATTAAAAAAGTGTGTCGAATCATTTGAAGGAAATTTACAGTGGACTGTTTTTCAAGGTTTTTACGGAAAGAAAGTAAAAAATTATATGATGTCTCCCAAAAAAATATTTGAGATGAAAAAACAGCTTTTTGAACAAAATAAAATACTCTCTGAAAAAGAATATTTTTCAGAAGAAGAATATAAATATCTTTGTGAAAAAGGTATTGAAGACATTCCAGCTTTAACGGATCATATAAAAACAAGATTTCAATTTGAAAGTTAAAGAAGAGGATTGGGACCATGAAGAATAATTGAATATATCAAGCACTTGATCTCTGGTTGAGTGCTTTTTTTCATGTTCAATTTCCGAGAAAAATCCGACAAAAAGGGGGATAAAATGGGGGGACTTTTTCTATTCCACTTTGTCATACGATAGATACAAGAAAAACGAACGTGAATATCGAGTCCAAGACGGAGAGCCTGCGGACACTAAACCAACGCTTTATGCGTTTGTTTGGTGTCTTTTTTATTTTAGGAGGGGTGAATTTGTTAGCAAAACAATTGTCTTTTTTACCGGCTATTGATGAAAAGGAAGTCAGAAATACGATTATTAGGGAGCTCAAAAAATATAAGGCCTTGAAGGTTCAGATTGAAAACCGGAAAGAACGGAAAGCAGCCGGGATGAATAACCTTTTCCCGCAGCTCAGGGACCAGCACTCTTTAAATGAATTGAAAGTTTGTCAGATGGACAGGGCACTCAAACAAAGCCTTGATGATGATGAATTAAAGATCATAAAGGCCAAGTATCTTTCTTCAAAGAAAATCAAGGATATTGAGATTTATATGGAGATGGGGCTGAAAAAGGACAAATATTATCAGATCAAACGGCAGGCCATTTATAATTTGGCGACAGCTCTCGGGATTATCTGAGGGCTGTTAAGAACAAAAAAGCAGACTCTTGTGAGTCTGCCCCTATCCAAGTGCACCATTTTCAGTAATTTTAAATTGAGCTGCACCGAAAATTGCACTTTCACTAGGTTTAAATTCAAAATCAGCTTTTTTCTCAGGTAAATTCAATACTCCGATAGTGACAATACCTGTTACAACGAATGTTAAAAGTATCTTTTTCACAGCGAGTTTTCCTCCTTCACTGTTTTTTAACCGAAAGCACCATTCTCAGCAACTTTAAATGTTGTTGCCTGTTCGCTTGGTGTATGGACAGCTCCTAAATAAATAAAGCTTGTCAATGATACTGCAGCTAGGATGAACATGATTTTTTTCATCTGTCAATCCCCTCCGTTAATCGTTGGATTTGGTCTTTAGCATTCAGTGCTTCCTCAAAATACTTCGCCGCAAGTCTAGGGTGTTCCTTCTTTTTGAAGTGTATCCCTGCGTTTTGTGACAAATCCGAAACATCGCTCCAAAGGCTATTTTCTTTTAGTACGTTGAATCCTTTTTCTAATAATGTCTCGTCTAATTCTAAATATAAAAATTTTATGATATTAAGCTTGGCTTCGTATGTCGTTTCACCAGCTTTAGCAGCTTCAAAGATTGCTTTTTTGTACCACTCCTCTGCCTCTTCAACAAGACCTTTTTTGCAAAGTACCCTTGTTAACATATACATACTTCGGACAGAGTAAACGGATCTTTGATGCTCTGGAATGTCCAATGCTGATTCAAATGATTGTCTTGCCTCATCCAATTTCTCCTGTCTCTCATAACAAATACCGAGATTGAAATATCCTAGAGCTTCAGCGGACTTTTCATTTGCTTGAGCAGCTTCTTGAATTGCTTTTTTGAAAATGTCTTCAGCTTCATTATATTGAAATAAATCCATTTTGTTACAGGCGATAACCATTTGACATGTTGCCGTTCTATTGGAATACATGCCGTCTGCTTGAAAGCTCTCTAATGCTTTTTCAGCATGATTTAATGAAAAATAGTTTTGGCGAATTTCATAATAAGCAATAGCCACTTGATAATTGAACTCAGCTCTTTCTATTTCATCAGGGATTTTATGTAGACGGCTCTCCGCGATTCGATAAAAATTAATGGCTTTTGTAAATCTCTTTTGATAAAACTCATACAACCCAGAGAAGAAATAGAAATAGTACTGAATCATATCATCAGTGCAGGATTCTAAATGTTTTGATTTGATGTCATCTAATAGATTTCCAGATTCATTATAATCCTCTGTCATAAGTTTAAAACGTGAGTCTATGAGATTGAAATACAGCAATACATTTTGATTTTCTTTCATGTTTGGCAGTATACTTTGAATTTCATCTTTCATCTTAGTAGCATTTTGAATATTGTTTTGTCTAATAGAGCTATACCAATCATTAAGCATCTTCCCGACTTTCTCGAATGCAATTTTAGCTTCCAATGCCCCCAACATCCTTTCGTGTAGTCTTTAAAATATTCAAAAAATTAAGGTCATTCATTTCCTTTTTTTGCATATCTTTTATTTTACAAAAAGGATCTTTTTTTGACAACGATTTTCCTTTTTTGGAATTCGAAAAAAGTCTGTCAAGTTTGTTGGGTTTTTTGTCATGATCAAAATGATTCATTTTCATGGATGAAAAGGATTTATTTACCAATTATTTTCCGTATAGTGGTAAACTCTATACTGATTGTAACTTTAGTATTAGAGGAGAATGCCATGAAAACTCTGGATGTTCAGTCGTTACGCGATGGAATAGATGACACGTTGGAACAATTAAAAAAACAATCAGATGAAATCGCCGAAGTCAAAAAAAGCGTCGACGGTATTACATATCTTGATGATGCCTTAAAAGGAAAAGGCGGAGACGCCATTCGCGCCTTTTACGAAGAATGCCACACCCCGTTTCTGCGATTTTATGAAACTTTTATTGAAGAATACCAATCGGCATTGAAAAATATCAAAAACGCGCTGGATTCTTTTGAAGCAAATCACAACGGATATATTTCACAAGCCTTTCTCGAAAACGAACTGGAACAAGGCTTGAACGCGGCCGATCGAACAACGAAACATTTGGTATCCAAAGCCAACGCCACGATCTCAAAAGTCAGCCATATCGCCGATTTACCTCAGTTGGATGACAGCGATTTTCATGAACAGAATCAAAAAGCGAAAAAGGAAATCAACAGCACTCTCGAAAAACTCCATGCTTTTGACAGAGAGCAAACAAACGCCCTGAAAACTGCTGAACAAGATCTTGAAACGATGCAAAAATACATTACACGGCTCGAGAAAATGTATACCGGGCCTAAAATTGAAATCACCGGTTATGAAAAAGGCTCGATTTTAAAACCTGATGAGATGGATGCATTGCAGCCTAACGAAGAGACTCCGATGGAGATGATGCTCGGAAAATTAGATAAAACCAGAATGGAAACAGAAATTCGCAAAGCAGAAAAACAGGCTGACGCAATAGAAAAGCTAAAGAATGTCGCTACAGCAGAGACAGAATTAGATGATCCTGCTAAGTATTTTCAGGATATCTATTTGAAAAGTGAAACTCCATTTGGACCGGATCTGAAGCCAGGGGAAGACGACAAGGAATTTCATCAGACGGCTATTGATATTTATAGTGGTTCGGGTGGTGCTATTTATGATCTTGCGAAAGATTTTTACGAGGGCGGAAAACAGATTGGATGGAATCTCGGATGGACAATCGACCATTTACATAAAGACCCGAAAGTTGTTTTAGACACCGTTCTTGGGTACGATTATAAAGGCGCTCTTTTGAGTATGGTAGACACGTTGGCGGAAAAATGGGATGAGAAAGTAGTACATGGAGATGCGTATTCAAGGGCGCATTACTTTACTTATTTGATCGGAAGCCTTGCCGGCTTGCGGGGCAAATCTTCTGCTTCAACGGGCTCGAAAGATGTTGCGAAAGCTGGGAAAACCGCGGTTGGCAAGGTGAAGGAAGCCGGTAAGTCTGTAAAACAGTCTGTTAAGCTTCCTGCCAATAATCGATATACTCCTGCATTGGAAGGGATTCTTCAGGATGCAAGGAATTCTATTAATGTGAAGAATACGCCATTACTGAAGGAGTTGCTCGAGGATAAAAAGAAAAGTGTGCTTGTGCAAGCTGCTCCATACACATTTAAAGATTCTTCAGGCGTAACAAAAACAATTAGTTTAAAAATGGGACATCTCAAAAACAAAAAACATCCTATCACTGGTGTTCCATATGATAAAAATGGATTTCCAATCTTTAAACATGTTGGAGAAGTAGAAATTGATAAGAAATTTTACAAATCCTCTGATGCTGTTCAATTTAGACAGGCAACACTACTATTAAAAGAAAAGTTAGAGAAAAACCCCGAATTAAAAAAGGCCTTTACCGATAGGCAATTGCAACAAATATCAAAAGGAAAAAAACCTGAAGGATATACTTGGCACCATCATCAAAAAGATGGAATTATGCAACTTGTTGATTCTGATATACATGGTAAAACGGGTCACACTGGCGGTCGAAATATTTGGGGCGGAGGTTCCCAAAATAGATAGTTATAAGGAGGAGTTAAAATGGTAGAATGGGACTTTGCAGAATCTCCTGTAAATGAGGAGCAAATTCAACAGGTTGAATCTAAATTGGGAATTAAATTTCCAAAAGATTATAAAGAGTGTGTTATGAAAAATGGAGGAGGCACACCTACTCCTGAAGTTTTCGATGCTGGTGAAAGAAAAGAGGCAGTCTTTGGTTATTTATATAGTTTTCATGAAGATAGCGACTCTTTTATTATTAATGCCTATAATCGATATAGAGATGGAAGAATGGTAGATAGGTTAATTCCTATTGCTGATGATGCATTTGGTAATGAGATTTGCTTTGATTATAGAGCTTCTGAAACAAACCCGACTGTGGTTTTTTGGGATCACGAAGAAGCATTTGAGAATCCAGAAGCAGCGGTAACCTATGTCTGTGATAATTTCACTGAATTAATTAACAGTCTAAGAGAGTATGAAGAAGAGGAATAAAGAGAAGTTTTTTTATGATGAACTTAAATTTTTGGACCATTTTTGCGTTGATATAGCCTTCTGTGGATAGTAGAAATTATTAAGCACTTAACTTTGGTTGAGTGCTTTTTTTATGTTTCAAATCCGAGAAAAATCCGACAAAAAGGGGGATAAAATGGGGGGACTTTTTCTATTCCACTTTTCATACGATAGAGACAAGAAAAACGAACGTGAATATCGAGTCCAAGACGGAGAGCCTGCGGACACTGATCTTTTGCACATGGATGTTGTGCAGCTGATTGGTGGCCGCTTTTTTATTGGCCAGAATGGGAGACGCACCTTTCCCTTATCAAGGGTGAACTCGGATGTATCGAATGATGATGAAGGTCGTCAGCTTCACAGGAGGAGCGGCTGGAGTCTATGCAGGATTGCGCGCGATAGTCACGGGAAACGCAAGCGGTGAGATCCCGTTTGCACAGGAAGTCATTTTCACATGGCTCCCTATAATCTTTGCGTCCTCCTGGAGATTAGCCGGAGCCATTTTTAATTCAAAAAAGCGAATAGCGCAAGGTGGTGTTTATTCGGTAAAGAGAATGAAACATGAAGATGAGAGATGCTTTATCAGCTGACATGAAGCAGCAGCTTAAAAAAGTATTAAGCTCTTCAACGAAGGAAGATGAACATTTAACGAGACGGGATTGGGAAGAGATCATGGGAGTCAGGAAAGACACTTACAAACGACTAGGCGGGCGCATTCGCTGAAAACAATAGTAAGAAAGCTTTTCTCGGTAACGAATGCACCTAAATATTAGAAAAACACTTCCGATATATACAGAGGGGTGATTTTTATGAGTGATAGTATTGAAAAAATTGAGTATGGTAAAATCATAAACATAGAAATATATTTGCAACGATTTCAAGAGAACCTTCATAAAAAAAGCTTAGCTGATCAGATTGCATTTAAAGATGAAATCAAAAAGCATCATGATAAAAAGGAAATTCAAATGTTCTTGGGCAGGCTGGAAGATCAGATTGAAAATAAAAAAGCTTTAAATCACTTTACTACTGCTTTTTTCGCAATTCTATCTTTTGTTTTGGGAAGCACAATGAATTATGGTCTTAAACTTGTGACTGATGCAGATGCAGATGCTGCTCCTACAATTATCCTTTTGGTTTTTTATTCTGCCGTATTAATTTGGTTTGGGGTATCGGGTTGGGAATCAAGGTGCCTTAAAAAGCTGAGTCTTTATAAAAGGCTATTACAAGAGTGTTTAGATGAATTACCGGAAAAAAGACATTCTAGAAGAATACAAAAAAGTACCAGACACCTTACTAAATAAGGTGTTTTTTTATTGGAGGCGATACATCAGGTTATTAGAACTATACCAATAGAAAAGATTAACCCTGCCTCATATAATCCGCGCATTGATCTGCAGCCAGGTATCTGGAATACGAAGCACTGAAACAATCTATGAAACGATTTGGAGCAGTCGAACCATTAGTCTGATGAAAGGACTGGCAACCTTGTAGGGCGGCCACCAACGCTTTAAAGTCCTCATGGAAGAAGAACCAAAGACTCTCCTCGACTCAGTTGTAAATCTGGATGAGGCTGAGGAAAAAGCGCTCAACCTGGCTTTAAGATCGGCGGCGACTGGGATGATTACAAATTTGAACAGGTTTTGGAAGACCTGAAGCACAATAATTTTGATCTATCCCTTACAGGCTTTTCAGAAAGTGAAATAGATGAAATCTTGGGAGAGCTGGCTGAGCATGAAGGCAACGGAGGAAAAATCAATGACAGCCAGGAATTAGATTTGGATGATTATGAAGATTATCATTTTCAACATACCTGCCCAAAATGCGGATTTTCATTTAATGAATAGGTGATTACATAGATCTTATCGAAGTTTCATACAAGCCTTCAACCGTCATACGAAATTCACTCCTTTCTTTTATAAAAATTCTTTTCGGAGTGTTTGACTCCTTGAATTCGTTAAATTCTTCACAAATTTTTTGTTTTTTCATTTGCGTAAAAGCAGGATTGATTGTTTTAAACAAATTAAAAACACTCTCCCTTTAGTAATAGGGGAGTGTTTGTTGTTAATATTGAATTGATGTTAATACACCGTCTTCAAAGTAGAGATATTTGTTTCCTTTGTAGACCCATTGCTCGCGTTTACCATTACTTGTGACAGTTGTGTTAATATCAATTGGTCGACCCCATCCTTCAGTTAACACTTCTTCAGTAGTCATACCAATTGAAACCTCTTTCGGATTGGCTGTTCGATCATTCATAGCGTCAAGCTTTTCGTTCTTTTCTTCTTTTCTTTCTTTTTCATCAAGAATTTCCTGTTCTTTTTTCGCGGATTTCAACCTTTTGTCGTTCATCTCTTTGAATTGTTCTATTTTTAAATCATTATGATTTTCCACATAAACAACTTTATCTAACATGGCACTCATATAAGAATAGTCATCGTAAGTACCTGAATGTGTTTCTTTTAATTCTTTTTCCTTTTTATAAACAGATGCAATAAAATAATAATCTTTTTCAAAGACGTTCCTTAAATCGCTTGTTTCTTTAATGACTTTATCGTATTCACCATCTTTTATAAGCCGAATAAAACGTTTATCTTTATCAGTCAGCTTATGCGTTTTAATTTTCTTCTCTTTTTGATTCGATGTTGTCTTAGTTTGATGAACTGCTTTTTCTTCCTCTGGCTGTTTATTTGGGTTTGAACAAGCGGTTAATACCGTAACTACAAACATTAATGTCAATAACCTTTTCATTTTTCCCTCCATTAAATATCCTTTTATAATTATCGACAAAAATTCTTCAATACTTTAGACGTTTTGTGTGTTTTCTGGAAACCAGATTCATAATTATTTAAAGGTTATTACCCCTATTTATAGACATGTATGTGGTCGTTTTTATGATGTTAGCAATTTTCCGAGTTCAGAAGACATCATAAGCGATTTACAAGCTTTATTAGTTACATACAAAGAAATAGAAGGTCTTATCGGATATCGATCAATAGAACAGTTTAATGATTTTATTCTATTGCAGGAAGATGGCCAATTTTTAGAAGACCGGAATAACGAAGAGCAATATCAATTAGCAGCCCAAACATTTATCATATCTGAGAATGCGAGTGTGGGATATGAAGTCAATCAAAAGAGAGAACGTCCACAACCTATCATTAATCAAGGTGGTCAAAAGCAATGGACAAGAAATGCAAGTCTTGCCTCAAAAGCTATGATGCTTTCAAACTATACATGTGAAATTGACCATTCCCACAAAACTTTTATCTCTAAATCTACCAACATGCCTTATGTTGAGTGTCATCATCTTATCCCTATCGCCAAGCAAGAGTAGTTCAAATATGACTTAGATCAACTGGCAAACTTGGTCAGCCTATGCCCACACTGTCATCGTCTTATTCATTATGGTCAAGATGAGGAGAAGCAAAGACTGTTGAAAAAATTGTATGATCAGCGGAAGGATCACTTGAAAAAGATAGGAGTTGAAATTACTTTTTCTTATCTTAAAGGAATGTATTGATATCTACTAGATAAAAAATGTTAATATGATTAGCTTAAGGAATGGTCATATCCAAGTTGACTCTTACCAGACAAGCAAAAAGCGGGTAGCCGATATAATGAAATTAGGCTAGGGTCATCTCCACATGGATCAATGAGCATTTCTACAACATCCGAAATGCTTATCATGAAGCAAAAAGTCTCATTGGCGCCATACCCCTTTTAAAATGCAAGTCGGCGCCATCAAGCGTGCGTTATCACCTGATGTTAAACGTTTATCGATGGAGGAAGGGTTCATACCTTTCAAGGCGGATAAAGAAAGGCCTTCATCATGTCGACGGTGTATATGAATTGTTTATCAGACAGCGAGAATAAACTGAGCGGATTGTTAAAGAGGATGCTTGTAGAAAATGACGTCGTTTATTCCTAATGAAAGTAAGGGAGCCTAGACATGTATCTATTTCAATTACATCATCAAGATCTGAAAGAAATCCGGGAAAAACCGTTTAAGAAAGAAAAAGACATACAACAGCTTTGTGAAAAGAATTTAAAGCAATTGTTGGGCCTTAAATTCATCGCGTCTGAGTTTCGAGTTGCCGGCTTTGATACGCTGGCATTTGATGATCAGACGCAATCGTTTGTCATTATTGAATATAAAAATAAGAAGCACTCAAGCGTGATTGACCAAGGCTATGCTTATTTGTCCATCATGCTTAATAACAAAGCAGACTTCATTCTTGAATATAATGAAAATCAAGGAAGGCATTTGAAAAGGAATAGCATTGATTGGTTACAATCAAGGATTATCTTTATTTCGCCTGAGTTTACTACACACCAAAAGGAATCCATTAATTTTAGAGATTTACTAATGGAATTGTGGGAAATTAAAAGGTATGAAAATGACCTGATACAAATGAATCCTATCAGACCAAATAGGACATCGGGTTCGATAAACACAATTTCGAATCAAAGTGAAGCGATTGAACAAGTGAGCAGGGAAATCAAAGTATTTACTGAAGAAGATCATCTAATCCGCAAGCCTGATGAGGTGATTGACCTATACCATCAGTTCAAAGAAGACATTTTAAATGTAGGTGACAACATATCAGTCAAAGCGACAAAGCTGTATATCGCATTTACTGTTAATAAGCGTAACATGGTAGATGTTCTTCTCTTAAAAAGGGGTTTGAAAATTTGGATCAACACCAAAAAGGGCGAGCTGGATGATCCGGCGGGTTTAATGAGAGATGTTTCTGAGACCGGCCACTGGGGAAACGGCGATTATGAAGTGCAAATCAGCGATGAAGAGCATGTTGAATATATCATCGGTTTGATTAAACAAGTTTATGAGAAAAATAAAGTTTAAGAGCCTTTTCACATATAAAAAAGGCTCTTTTCTGTTTTGAAAACAGAAAATTAAGTAGCGGGCAGGATAATAAAGTACGAAATCGAATTCATAAATTTAACGATCCTCTCAAATCAAAATCCACCCATTCACCAACCAGGAGGCCGCCCTCATGAACCACTACCAGTTAGACCAATACCTGCGCAAACTCGACCCTACCGAAGAAATCTAAATCACAACCGGTGAAAATATTCCCGATTTTGACGGTAAAGAGCTGCTGGTTGAACACAACGGTCATATTCCTCGTTTACAGGAAAACTATTATTTTGAAAAAGGGGCCGATTTGTTATTAGCAAGCATCTCCTAATTGTCTGTTTTGTCTTTCTCAGAATCCTTTTTTATCCTGTGGGGAAAGTGTTGTTAATCAATAGGGGGTTTTAAAAAGAAGAGCCTAAATTGTTTTTTACACAATCTTGGCTCAAACTCACCACATTGTTTTACATTGTCATATCTCAATCGTCTAGTCGTTTGCTGGCATAAAAGAGATCTTGTTTTACTTGCATATTTTTCTAGTGTATTCAAAAAAGCTCGGTACCGCTTCATCTAACATGTTATCCAGCTTTTCTATGATTTTTAGTTTCATTTCTTGTGAAAGATCTTCTCTTTCATCTAGGACTGTCTCCTTTATGTGCTTTTTAATTTTGCCCTCCAATTGATTTAAAATGAACTCGATTTCTTCGTTTCTTTCAGGGTTCATGTATACTCCCTCCTCGGACTTCAAGGGCTTCTTTTAAATGTTTTAAGGTTTTTTTGTGCCAGTATGATATGTTCTGCTCTGTCTGTCCAAAAAACCATCCAATTACTTTATTGCTAAATCCTTTTTCATAATATAGCTGCAGAATCTTTGCTTGTTTCGGAGTAAGATGACTTACTGCCTTATTTAGTGGCTCGTTGCATATTGGGAAAATGGATTGCTCAGTAGATATAATTTGTTCTAGTGGATCAATACTTTGGTTGTTAGAGATCATGTCGCTTATTTCATTTTGGGGTTCATCTTTAAAATCGGAGAGAGGCTTATTCAGTATTAATTGATATCTGTTGTTTCTTCTTTTTACCCTTTTGTCATAATCGATTGGGTATCTTCAAATAAACCCAGATAGGTAACGAATAATGCGATTGATGCGATAAAAAGACTTAAACCTCTCATCTAAAGCGGCTAGGTTTTTATTCGTAGGATGCTTAAGGGCAACATAAAAGATCTCATTGTTGTCTGGATCTTCTAAAAATTCCTTCATCACCGGATTTTTCTTAACTTCTGATAAGCGGCTTTTTAATTGCGCCAAGTCACGATGCGCTTCATCGGCATTAATATGTTTGTTGAAATTTTGACAGAAGCAGTCATCAGAAACACTGGACTCACTTTTCATATAAAAACCCCCTTTACAATAAAAGGTGACGAGAAAGCGGTTAAAATAAAAAAAGAAATGAAAAAACAGAACTCATGTTCTTTTCTCGTGAAAGAAAATTTTTCTGTCTATATGTTCTTCACACAACTTTTTGAGTATTTCAGAGGAGATTTCACCTTTAATTAGAAAGAGAATATATTTAATATTTGACAATTCTTGTCTATACCCTTTTGACTATTGCGTTTTAGGTTTATTGAATCACATCGAATTTGACTGAATATGTATAGGGGATGATCCAATGTTTGAGGAGATTATGACGGTCGTTGGCAACTTTGGCTTTCCGTTAGTTTTAGCAGTTTATTTGCTTCTCCGTTTTGAGAAAAAGATTGAATCCTTAACGGAAGCAATAAATCATCTAAGATCCGTCATAAAAAAGTGAAAAGGCCTATGGATCTTTTCTTTTTTTTGTTAAAATGAAGTGGAGAATCCATTCCATATTTAGAAAGGGGTGGAAATATGAAGAAGGTACTTCTGGTCGTATTCCTAATCATTAACCTCTTCTATATAACAAATTATTTGTTCCGCTATGTAAGTCCCTTTAATATTGTGGGTTATTTTTGGTTATTTTCTTTTCTAGCAAGTATCATCTTATCCATAACCGTTCTTTTTTCCTTCAAACGTCTTTCTAATTCAACCTTATTTCTTGCCATATGCGTTCTAGCTTCTGCCGTTAGTTCGCTTGGTGTTTACAGTCTTTTCTTTACACTTGTATCATAAAAGAAGACTCTTTTTGGGAGAGTCTTCTTTTATTGGATCTAATTTAGCAAACGCCGAATAAACCGCTGGTTGCACACTCATATCCAAATGTAGCAACCATGTACCATCCCGGATCAGATGTTTTGCTTGCACAATGATAAAGGTTCATATCACATTCATCATCGCCCTTGCCGAAGTTTGCCCAGCAATAATCATGTGCTCGGCAGCAACGGTCTAAGGCGTTGATTGGAGTCCCGCTCCCACACTTAGCACCACACCATTTATAATGATGAAAGCCTGTAGCCGGATCACCAAAGACTAAACAACCTTCATACCATGCTTGTGTTGAGACGTCTTCTGCATTAATCTCCTCTGCGCCTGTTGGATGTTTAAGGTGCTCTACAAACTGAAAATATCGTTCATCAAATGGAATCTCAAGCTCATTAACAACAGATCGATCTGAAACAACAGCTTGACGAGTAACTTTCTCACCAGTCTCTAGAATTGCTGAATAGTGAGCTTTGATTCGTAATTTCCCGCACGATTCCCTAACCGCTTCGACAATTGTTTCGTCATTTAATGTTACAAAGAGAGCTTCTTTTTTCACCTCTTTTTCCTGCTCTGGAAAGAGGAAAGTGAATTCAAATGAATCTGTTTTCTCCGTTTCTGTCACATCTTGATATTTAGTGATCTCTGCAACGAGTAAAGCAAAGTCTGCGCTGTTATTGAGTTCATCAACAATGATGTTCCTTTTGTCAGTGTTTAAAGGCGTAATCATGATCCCCATGTTATCGATCTCCTTTAATTTTATTATGGAGGCGACAATCGGATTCGAACCGATGATCAAGGAGTTGCAGTCCTTCGCCTTACCGCTTGGCTATGCCGCCTAAGAGAAAGAGTGGGAAGGGTTAGTTCCCGCTCTTTTTATAGCAAGATACATCTTTATTAAAAACAGCCACACCGGTTAAAGATCACATCTCCTACAGGGGTAATTTTGAATTCACCAGGACAATCGCTTCCATAACCACAACATCTTCGATCAGGTTTACATATTAACTCGCTTTGAGGCAGAATCATTTCTTGTTTGTTTTGGTCTTTAGCCATTTAAATTTCCTCCCTTCTATTGCCTGCACTAATTAAGGTGGAGTAAGCGAGAAGAAAATCAAAAAGAAAACAATTTTTTTATTTTTTGATTTTGGGCTCCGTTTTTTCACCTTTATATATTGAATAATAAAAGGGGAGGGAATAACCTTGAAAATAACAGTTTTTATCAATCCGACATGTAATCCATGTAAGGCTCTAAAACAATGGCTATGGAAAAATAACGTGGAGTTTATAGAAAGAGATGCTATAAATGATGAGGCTGCCGCTCGAGAGCTCAGAAGTCTTAATGTGAATTTCACTCCTTACACTGTGATTGAAACAGCAGAAGGAAGGCATGAGATTTCAGGAGCGGATATCAAGAAAATCAGTGAAGTATTATCAATGGAAAAATCGATCAAGGTGTTTTAAATGGCTGGATGTATATTTGAACAGGATATTGGAAAGATCCATCAGATCAAAATTGATCTATTGAAGATAACAAAATGTCTTGATACTTGTTCTGAAAAAGAGAAGAGTTCCTACCAAGATATAGCTTACGAGTATTCAAAAGCCCTCAAAGCAGTTAAAAAATCAATTGAAGAAGCATATGGTGTAAAGCTTTGCTGTTGCCCTTTACACCATGAAATATATGGTAATTAGATTTCAGTTGTTCTATGGTGATTATACTGTTGGTTATAACTATTCAACGGATATAATCAGGCATAACTGTCATTACTAAAGGTGATCAGATTCGACTGACCGGAGAAATGGCTAGAAAAGGGCGGATCGACCGTGGAAATTAGAAGCTACCAATACGGAAGAATGTAAATCCGATAAATGCTGAAGTCCCTATGGTTCAAAGCTGAAAAATGAACCGGCTCTTTCACCGGAAATTAGAGGCGTCGTCGAAACGAGCAAGCTGGCAACCCCTGCGCTCACCGATATTAAGCAGAGTGTGATGCAGAAAATCCTAAAAACCCGGGCAATAAAATCATCAGAACATCCTTCACCATGGGAGGCGGATGCGGGCGAATACAGCGAGCACTAAAAGCGCCACAGAGCCTATAAACAGGCGAAGCAATGCGACATGCTCGGGGGTGTAATTCACTAGTCCCGGGCGTTTTATGTCGCCAAAACAATTGTTTCATACTCGCTCAAAAACTTAAACCACGGTTTTTACTTCCAATTTTCCCCTGTCACAGGTAAGTTTTTTGCTTATTCCATGAGCTGCCTGGTCCTATTATTTGAGATATCACTCACTACACTTCGATCATTAAAATCCAATTTTCCTCCCCCTTGATATCCCTTCATAGATTACCCTTGCATTTTTTAAGTAACAGAATAACATAGCAACACTGGTTAAATAGACAGGAGAAGGGTGAGGTGCATCAACTATCGAGTTGCGCCAGGTTCCATTTAAACCGAATGATTGACAAAAATCTCTCATTAATTGACAAAAGGTCATTACAAAATGCAAACCCTATGATAAGATCATAAAAAAGAAGATTAACAATCTAATATGAAATGAGGGGTTCGGCATGGGGAAGGTCGCTTCTGAAGTGGTGGCGGGGGTGTTGAACGAATTCCATCTGGCCATTAAAAAGCATGATATTCAGCAGGCGAAGCATCTTTTTGAAGAGGCGAAGTCGATGTTTGCCGAGATGGAAGAGAATCAGAATGTGCTCGTCTATTTCTCGCTGCTTGAGGAGCGGTACCGGATGATGCTTTTTGATGCCAGGGGAGAGCGCCGGCCGCATCAGTCTTACTTCAATGATTCGCAAGCGAACGCAATCGAACAGACGGATGATATGATTGATTACTATTTCTACTTTTTTGAGGCGATGCATGAGGCATACAACAAGAATGTTGAGCGGGCGATCAGCCTTTATAAGGTTGCCGAGAAAAGATTGGCGAAGATTCCCGACAAAATCGAAGCGGCCGAGTTTTATTTTAAAGTGTCCTGGCTGTATATGTCGCTCAGGCAGAACGCGGTTTCCTTGAACTACGCGAAAGACGCGATGAATATTTACAGCATGCATGACGGGTACGAAAAGAAGCTGGCGATTTCCATGGTTGTCATGGGGACAAATTATATGCAGATGCAGCGTTTTCAAGATGCGGAAGGATATTTCCAAAAGTCGATCGAAATTTCAAAAGAGATAGACGATTCGTTTTTAGAGGCGATGCTCCATCATAATATCAGCATTCTTTATTCGAATTCAGGCCGGTCCCAGGACTGTATTCTCGCCGTGCAGCACGCGTTGAGCAATTCCGAATGGTGTGCGTCCAGTTATTATATCAACTCTCTGTACATGCTGGTGAGGGAGTTTTTCAAAATAGGAGAAACAGAAGCGGCTCTGTACTACTATCAAAAAGGACAGAAGGAATTAGAGAAAAACGGGAATAAGATTTATGAAAAGAAAATAAACATTATTTATGAATTGTATCGTCATGAAAACGCAAAGACCATCAAAGATGACATCCATGCCTTGGAAGAGATGAATGATTTAGACGGCGTCTGCGACCTTTCATTGCTTATCTCAAGCCATTACGAAAGGAAAGGAGACTACAAGGAAGCGCTGGAATTTGCTAAAATAGCAATGACAGCCGAAAACAAAATGAGATCATTAGGGAGTGAGGTATTGTCATGAAAAAAATCAT
Organism: Bacillus sp. NSP9.1; assembly: GCF_000465465.2. Classification (NCBI taxonomy): domain Bacteria; kingdom Bacillati; phylum Bacillota; class Bacilli; order Caryophanales; family Bacillaceae; genus Bacillus; species Bacillus sp. NSP9.1. The sequence goes on along the minus strand of NZ_CP048273.1, from coordinate 3,795,635 downwards.
TCTTTGCTTAGCGTTAACAGCCGTGGTCTTAGGCGGAGCTGCTCTATCCCAAAGCCACATTATGGCGTCAGACAGTGTTCAAGTAGCGGAATTGCCTGTTGGAGGTTGAGGTCCTTTTTAGGGCTTCTTTTTTTAGCAGAAAAAAAGAAAGAGCAAAAGAGGAAGAACATTGAATGAAATATACAACTTGAAAAGCAATGATTAAACCCACTCCTCGCCGGAACAGCTGGCGGCATTATAGACAGACGGCTTTTTCGAGTTTGGCAGCTCGGGAGACATCTGCTTCAAACAGGATTGTCTCGGAGCCGGGGGGATCGGTGTGAGAAAGATGGGGATCGCTGATTTTGCGGTGCGTCCTTTGGCGGATGATGGTGTTGTGCTTGCCACATACCGTTTAAAGGATCAGACGAGAAAGCAGGAAACGCTGCGCAGTTCAATCTGGAAGCGGGTTGATGGCAGGTGGCGCATGTGTTTTCATCAAGGGACGCCGAAAAAGGCTTCCCATCAAAAAAGACCTGATTCGGGAAGGGCAATTTCCTGAATCAGGTCTTTCTTTACAAATGACTCCGGCATTCCGCCACACATTCTTCCAAGTCTTTTACCGCATGTTCCATCTTTGGCTTTGCTTCGTCATGAACCTTGTTTAATGCGTGATGCAAATGGGTCAATGCGCTTTCGCATTCGGTGATGCATTCCTGCAGGTCGTTTTTATTCATGGTGAACAAGCTCCTTTCCATGATGTGTACAACCTTAGTATTTCTCAGCTGCTCATGTTTATGCATTATTTTCCATGTCGGCTTGCAAATTTTATGAAAAATTAAGCTGGAATAACAAAAACAATCACCTGATATTTGATAAACTAAATCAATATGTAAACATGAATGAAATCCATAAAGACAGGAGAAGAAGGACATGCGGAAGCAATTGACGGCTTACATATCGCTCGCTCTCGCGATGGCGATCGTCGGCAGCTCGGTCGTCGTCGGCAAGCTGATGGTGGAAACGATTCCGGTGTTTCTATCGTCAGGCCTCAGGTTTTTGATCGCTGCCATTGTCTTGGTGATCCTTTTATTTTGCTTTGAAAAAGGCTTTCCCGCGCTAACGAAAAAAGACGTTTTTGTGTTGCTGATACAGTCTTTTACAGGCGTTTTTTTGTTCAGCATCTGCCTGCTTTACGGCGTCGGCATGACGACGGGGATGGAAAGCGGGATCATCACAAGCACCACGCCGATGGCGGTCGGGATTTTGGCTTTCTTTTTGTTGAAAGAGAAAATAGAAAAGCGGATGGCGCTCGGGATCGTGCTCGCTGTTATGGGCGTGATGACGATCAATCTGTTTGGAGCGGGCGGAGACGGAGGCAATCCGCACGCTTTGCTAGGAAACCTCCTGGTCGCTGCCGCTGTCGTTGGGGAAGCACTGTTTACACTGCTGGCGAAAATGCTGTCGCCTCACATTTCCGCATTGGCGATTTCGACGTTTGTCTCGCTTTTCGGGTTTTTGTTTTTCCTGCCGTTTGCGGCTTACGAAGCGCTGTCGTTCGACTTTAGCGCGCCTGGGATCGTTGATTGGTCATATGTGCTGTATTATGCGCTGATCGTCACGGTGCTTGCTTTCTACTTGTGGTACAGCGGGGTGACAAAGGTGCCGGCAGGGATTTCCGGGATTTTCACCTCGGTGCTGCCTGTTTCGGCTGTTGCGCTGTCAGGGATCATCCTCAAGGAGCAGTTCACCTTCATCCATATGCTCGGTGTGGCGTTTGTGATTGGCGGCATTTTTGTCACGGTTTTGAAGAAAGAAACGGCAAAGGATAGCCAACATCTCGCATCCTAGCAGGATTTCCAATAAAATGTCGCAAATTTGATGCATCAATATAATGAATTCGCCAAAGGCTGCGGTATAATAGATTTTGTGAATTCAATGTTGAAAGAGAGTGGTAGTATCATGGGCCGTAAGTGGAACAATATAAAAGAAAAGAAAGCGTCGAAGGATGCCAATACAAGCCGGATTTACGCCAAGTTTGGCCGGGAAATCTATGTGGCGGCAAAGCAGGGAGAGCCCGATCCTGAGGCAAACCAGGCGCTGAAGTTCGTGCTTGAGCGCGCCAAAACATACAATGTCCCGAAAGCGATTATCGAGCGGGCGATTGAAAAGGCGAAGGGCGGTTCTGAAGAAAACTATGACGAGCTTCGCTATGAAGGATTCGGACCGAACGGAGCGATGGTGATCGTTGACGCCTTGACGAACAATGTCAACCGGACGGCGGCGGATGTGCGCTCAACGTTTGGCAAAAACGGCGGCAATATGGGTGTGAGCGGCTCTGTCGCTTACATGTTTGACCCGACAGCCGTCATCGGCTTTGAAGGAAAAACGGCTGATGAAACGCTCGAATTGCTGATGGAAGCGGATATCGATGTCCGCGATATTTTAGAAGAAGACGAGGCGGTGATCGTCTATGCCGAGCCTGATCAGTTCCATGCCGTGCAGGAAGCGCTGAAAAACGCCGGTATTGAAGAATTCACCGTCGCAGAGCTGACCATGCTCGCGCAAAACGATGTCACACTTCCGGAAGACGCGCAGGCGCAGTTTGAAAAACTGATCGATGCGCTGGAAGATTTGGAGGATGTGCAGCAAGTCTATCATAATGTTGATTTAGGCGCGTAAACGAAAAAGCAAACCGCCGGAAATGAAAGGCCCCGCAAATGTAAGTTTTACATTTGCGGGGTTTTTTTATGCCGGTCGTCTATGATTCTGTCGTGGCGCGCGGCCGCCGTATCCACGGCGTTGAAGCTGCAATCGGAATGAGCCGCGGCCGCCGGTATTCATCCAAATCCTTGATCCCGAAACGAAAACATAGAACTGCTGAACAATCCGAATTACCTGGGAAATAACCACGAATGGGTGAATGGGGCATTAGGAAGATTTCGGCCAGGCTTAAGACAGCGACAATTCTCGGATATCAGCATAATCAATGATGACATTCAAGGAACGGGAATCAGCTTTTTAAGCAGAATGATCGTGTCAAGGTTAAAGGATATCGCAACAATTTCCTTGGGTTCATCCTTATTTTTACCTCAACTAAATTTTACCGATATCGCACCGTCATATCTTTTTTGTGCCAGAAGTCCTATCAGATTGAATTTTTTTGCAAGAATGCCGATACATATATTGTAGTCTAACTTTTCCCAAAATTGTATGAGAGGAAGATGCCCCGAATGTTTCGAATAAATGACCTCAACCATCAATACATAGGAGGGGAATGGAAGGACGGCCGCAGTGAAAGCATTCTCGCCGATCTTAATCCTTTTACCCATAAAACAATCACAACGTTTCGCAAGGCGACCCCGGATGATGTCGATGAGGCTTACAAGTCAGCTTTGGAAGCGAAAAAGAAATGGGATCGCGTCGGCCCGTATGAAAAAAGGGCGATTTTAGAAAAAGCCGCCGCTTATATTGAAGAACATAAAGAAGCCATCGTGTATCTGATTATGGAAGAGCTTGGCGGAACCAGACTGAAAGCGGCGTTTGAAATTGATCTCGTCATCAATATGATCAAAGAAGCCGCGGGGTTCCCGCTCAAAATGGAGGGGAGGATTCTGCCTTCACCTGTTGAGGGAAAAGAAAATCGGCTTTACCGGATTCCGGCCGGTGTGGTCGGTGTCATCAGTCCGTTTAATTTTCCGTTCTTTTTATCCGTCAAATCGGTGGCCCCGGCGCTTGGCGCGGGCAATGGCGTTGTGCTAAAGCCGCATGAGGAGACGCCGATATGCGGGGGCACATTGATTGCCAAGATTTTTGAGGAAGCCGGACTTCCGCAAGGCCTGCTGAATGTCGTTGTGACGGATATCGCAGAAATCGGCGACAGCTTCGTTGAGCATCCGATTCCGAGGATCATCTCGTTTACCGGATCAACGAAGGTCGGCAGCCATATCGGCCAGCTGGCTGTTAAACATTTCAAAAAACCGCTGCTTGAGCTTGGCGGAAACAGCGCCCTGATCGTTCTTGAGGATGCCGACTTGGAATATGCGGTCAATGCGGCGTCCTTCAGCCGGTTCACCCATCAGGGGCAAATCTGCATGTCAGCCAACCGGATTCTCGTCCAAAAAGAGGTCTATCCCGAGTTTTTAACATCGTTTTATCAAAAGGTGTCCGCTTTTAAGACAGGTGATCCGATGGACCCTGAAACGATTATCGGGCCCGTCATTCATGAACGCCAGGCGGAGCTTTTAAGAAAAGCTGTTGAAAACGCAATCGAAGAGGGCGCTGTCCCGCTGATCAAAGGCGACATCAAAGGCAATCTCGTCGAACCGACGATCTTGACGGATGTGAAGCCCGGCATGTCGATTACGAAAGAGGAGCTGTTTGGTCCGGTTGTATGCGTCATCCCGTTTGAGACAGAGGAAGAAGCGATTCAGATCGCAAATGATACGCCATTCGGGCTGAGCGGGGCCGTACATACAGGAAATGTTGAGCGCGGCGTGGCCATCGCCCAGCAGATTGAGACGGGCATGATTCATATCAATGACACGACGATCAACGATGAGCCGCATGTCGCTTTCGGCGGAGAAAAACAATCAGGGCTCGGCAGGCTGAACGGCGAATGGAGCCTGGAAGAATTCACGACGTTAAAGTGGATCTCCGTCCAGCATCAAAAACGAGTTTTCCCATACTAGTAGGAGGTTTGAAACATGAGTGAAGCAGTCAAAACAGACATCCATCCGCTTCTGGATGCTTTTGTCAAAGTCGCGCCATTCCTGAATCAGCTGATCCAGGATGATGTGACAGTCGGCATTTATGATACAGAAAAGCTGATCATCAACATTCCCGGCAAGACCTTTTCCCTGAACGTTAAACCAGGCGATCCATTGCAGGAAGGGGACATTATTACAAACGCCATCCGCCAAAACAAAAAGCAAACGAGCATGGTGCCAAAGGAGCTGTTCGGCTTCCCGCTTGCCGCCAGAGCGATTCCCCTGCATGATGAGAACGGAAGGGTCATCGGCGGCGTCGGACTCGGCACAAGCCTGGAAAAATCGGACCAGCTTCACCGCGTCGCCGAGAGTTTATCCGTCATCGTCGAACAGACGGCATCAGCGATTCAGGATATCGCTGAATCCGTGAGCGGATTTTCCGGCCAAATGTCCGATATCTCCAAGCAGGCGAAGGAAGTAAGCGAAAGCGCCGGCGAAATCGAAAAAATTTCTGTCACCGTCAAAGGCATCTCCGATCAAAGCAATCTCTTGGGGCTGAATGCGGCGATCGAAGCGGCGAGAGCGGGTGAATCAGGAAAAGGGTTCTCCGTCGTGGCCGATGAGATCAGAAAGCTTGCGACACATTCAAAAGAAAACGTCGGTCAAATTGATCAAATCACCAAAAAGATCCACGCTTTATTAAAAGACCTTGAACAGTCAATCGAAGTCATCAATGAACATACAAGCGGCCAGGCTGCGGGTGTCGAACAAATTTCCGCAACGATGCAGGAAATCAGCAGCAATGCGCAAAACCTCGCGAAAATGGCTGAACATCATTTTGAAGACTAAAGAAACGAAAGCTGCCGATGCCGGCGGCTTTTTTTGCGAATTTCTTTCTTGCAATCCATTCCAATAATTAAAATTTTATTTTAAATTTTTTGGAGGAATTTTTCCAACCTAAATCGAAAGTGATAACAGAAACCGCTTTCAAGGGGGAGGAAGGGATATATGAACGTCTATACACCGACGAAGCTGGCCGGATTATTGTTGGGGCCGATTGGTTTTTTGCTGATCATTGGCCTGATGCCCGAGGCGGAGCTTGCTTATGCACCGCGGGTCGTTCTTGCTGTGACGGTTTGGACCGCCGTGTGGTGGATCACCGAAGCCGTGCCGATTCCGGCTGCGTCATTGTTGCCGATCATTCTGATGCCCACATTGGGCGGCCTCGATATGGAAACGACGGCCAAGGCATACGGCGACCCGATCGTGTTTATGTACATGGGTGGTTTTATCATTGCCATCGCGATTGAGAAATGGAATCTTCACAAGCGGATGGCCTTGCATATTTTAAAGCGGATCGGGGCGGAAAGCCATCGGATCGTGCTTGGGGTGATGCTTTCGACGGCGTTTTTATCGATGTGGATTTCCAATGCCGCCACAGCGCTGATGATGCTGCCGGTTGCGCTCGCCATTATCAAAGAAGTGCAGGAAAAAGAGATCTTAAAAGGGGGTTCCCTGCAGAAATTCAGCAAAAGCATATTGCTGGCCGTCGCTTATGCGGCATCGATCGGCGGTCTCGCCACTCTGGTCGGATCGGTGCCGAACGCCGTGTTTGCGGCGATGTCCAGACAGATGCTGAACCGTGAGATTATGTTTTTTGAATGGTTTTTGTTCGGTTTTCCGGTTTCCGTTCTTTTTTTGATCATTCTTTATTTTTATTTAACGAAGGTGCAGTTTAAAGTCAGCCGTTTTTCAGGTAAAAAGCCCGGGTTTATCGATCATGATCTGAAGGCGCTCGGCGCGATGACAAAAGAGGAAAAATCGGTATTCGCCGTGTTTTTGGCGACCGCTTTTTTATGGATGTTCAAATTTTTGCTCCCGTTTCAGCTGTCAGACACATCGATCGCGATTTTGGGAGCGGTTTTGCTGTTTCTCATTCCAAGTGCCCGCGGTGAGCGGATCTTGGAGTGGAAGGATATGCAGACGCTGCCTTGGGGCCTGCTTCTCTTGTTTGGCGGCGGACTGTCGCTTGCATCGGGATTTTCCGCCACGAACTTAACGGCGTGGATCAGCGGTAAGCTCAAGCTGTTGGATGGTCATCCATACCTGTTTGTTTTGATCGTGTTAACGGCGGCGATTTTATTCATGACGGAAATCATGTCCAATACCGCTGTCGCCAATATGGTGATTCCGATGACCGTCGGCTTGGGAGCGGCGCTTCAAGTCGAGCCGTACGGGCTGATGGCCGCGGCGGCACTCGCGTCATCCTGCGCCTTCATGCTTCCGATTTCCACCCCGCCGAACGCCGCAGTGTTCAGCGCCAATGTTTTAAGCATGAAGGATATGATCAAGGCGGGGTTTTGGCTGAATATCGCCGGTGTGTTGATCATCGTCATCAGCGTTTATGTTTGGCTCCCGGTTGTCCTGCAGTAAAACTTGTAAACCTCTCACTAGTTTTCTTTTATCAACTACATTAAAATAATAGTATGACATGACGTAAGGATTGGTAGAATAGATGAGTATTTTTAAAGCTGAAGGTTTATATAAAACATACGGAGACAAGACATTATTTGATCATATATCGTTTCATATTGAAGAAAATGAGCGAATCGGCTTGATCGGACCGAATGGGACGGGAAAAAGCAGCCTGCTGAAAGTGATTGCCGGCTTCGAGTCGACGGAACAAGGGGAGATTGTGAAACCGGGCAGCCTGCAAATCGAGTATCTCGATCAAGATCCTGATTTGGATGGGTCTGAAACGGTGCTGGAGCACATCTATGCAGGCGATTCCGTGATGATGCGAACGATTGCTTCATATGAGAAAGCGTTGCAGGAACTGAACGCGTCTCCCGCTGATCCGAAAAAACAGGAAAACCTTTTGGCCGCTCAAGGCAGAATGGATGAGCACGGCGCCTGGGACGCGAACACGGCGGCGAAAACGATTTTGACCAAGCTTGGCGTTGCAGATGTGACCAAAGAAGTGAGACACCTTTCCGGAGGACAGAAAAAGCGTGTCGCGATTGCCAAAACACTCATTCAGCCGGCTGATCTTTTGATTTTGGATGAGCCGACAAACCATCTTGACAATGAAACGATCGAGTGGCTTGAGGGCTATTTGAGCGGATATTCGGGTTCAGTCGTGCTCGTCACCCATGACCGCTATTTCCTCAACCGCGTGACAAACCGGATTTATGAGCTTGATCGCGGCCATCTGTATACGTATAAAGGGAATTATGAAGTGTTTTTAGAAAAGAGGGCTGAACGGGAAGCGCTCGCCGAGCAAAACGAAACGAAGCGGCAGAACTTATTGAGAAGGGAGCTTGCTTGGCTCAGGAGGGGAGCAAAGGCCCGTTCGACAAAACAGAAAGCGCGAATTCAGCGCGTGGAGGAATTGAAAGGGCAGGATGCGCTGGAAACGAGCGCGACGCTTGATTTTGCGATCGGCTCCCACCGCCTCGGAAAGCAGGTGATCGAAGCTGAAGCGGTCGAGATCAGCCGCGGCGGGAAACAGCTTGTCACATCATTCGATGAGCTGATCATTCCTGGAGATCGAATCGGCATCATCGGGCCGAACGGAATCGGCAAGACGACGCTGTTAAACGCGCTTGCCGGTCGTCTTGAGCCTGATGCGGGCCGCATCACGATCGGCCAGACGGTCCGAATCGGTTATTATACGCAGGACCACAGTGAAATGGATGATTCGCTGCAAGTGATCGAATATATCAAAGGGACGGCTGAAATCGTTAAAACGGCCGACGGTCAAGTGATCACCGCCGAGCAGATGCTGGAACGGTTCCTCTTTCCGCGCCGTGTGCAGCGCAACTTTATCCACAAGCTCTCCGGCGGTGAAAAACGGCGGTTGTACTTGTTGAAGGTGCTGATGGAGGAGCCGAACGTCCTGTTTCTCGATGAACCGACAAACGATCTGGACACGGAGACGCTCGGGGTGCTGGAGGATTACTTAGAACAGTTTCCCGGCGTTGTCGTAACGGTATCCCATGACCGTTATTTCCTCGACCGTGTCATCGACCGTCTGCTTGTTTTTGAAGGAAACGGAGCCGTCTCGCGCTTTCACGGGTCATACAGCGAATACATGGAAAAACAAAAGGAAATCAGCCGAGAGAAGGTTTCTCAAGAAACAGCCGAATCTGTGAAGCCTGAGAAAAAGAAAAGGAAAAAGCTGTCTTATAAAGATCAGCTCGAATGGGAAGGCATCGAAGACAAAATCGCGGCCCTTGAAGAAAAGCATAAACAGCTTGAAGAGGAAATCGCCGCAGCGGGAAGCGACTTCGCCAAAATCCAGACGCTGATGGAAGAGCAAAGCAAAACAGCCGACGAGCTTGAAGAAGCGATGGAGCGCTGGACCGAGCTGTCGCTGATGATCGAGGAGCTGGAACAATCGTAATGGATGCTGCCGGGTAACCCCGGCAGTTTTTAATTTGCCGGGCTTTTTTCCGCTTCGTTACAAAAATAGCCGGTTACTTTTTCCTTTAATAAAGACGCTGCCAGACTCAGCTCCCTGTCTTGATGAACGATGAGCCCGTGCGTGGAGACAATCGGGGCAGTCACAGGCAGCAGTTTGAATTGCTTGGCTTCAAGCTCTTGTTTGACAGCGACTTCCGGAATGAAGGCAAAGCCGATTCCGCATCTGACAGCTTGTTTGATCATGTCGATGCTTGGGTATTCCAAGGCGCTGTTTCCTTCAACGCCGGCTTCTTGGAGCAGCCGGCCCGCTTCTGTATGGTACACACAGCTTGTGCCGAAGCTGATGAATGTTTCCCGGCTCAGGACGCCAAAGCCCTCGGATTCAACTTTCTCAGCGAGCACATGGGGAGCGATAAACACCAGTTTTTCTGCAAACAAAGGATAGAAAAGGAGATCGGGCCGGTTCGGATTTTGCGGCACGATGCCGAAATCGGCGGCATGGTTCAGCACCTGCTGAACGATATCGTGCTGGAATCCGCTTTCCAATTGCAATCTGATTTTTGGATAATCTTTTAGAAAATCTTCGATCAAAAAAGACATGCGCGTCAGAAAAAACGATTCCTGCATGCGAATCCGGACGGTACCTTGAGGCTGATCCAGTTCATTCATCGCTTCTCCTAAAGACATCCCTAATTGAATAAATTGATAAGCATATTTGCTAAGCTTCAAACCGGCCGGTGTCGGCTTCACTCCCCTTGACAGCCGGTGAAACAAACGCTGTCCGCAAGCCTGTTCCAAAAGCTGAATATGGCTGGTGACCGTCGACTGTACATACCCCAGCCGATCAGCGGCGCGGCTGAAGTTTTTTTCTTCCATGACGGCGATGAAGGTTTTAAAAAATTTCCCCTCTAAAAGCTCAATCATAGCTTGGCATCTCCTCGCTATCGAAAATTAAAATGACTTCTATCGTAATCATTCATAAGTAAAATGGTTCTCTCCATGATATCGTAGGTTTTGCAAGAATAAAAGAAAAATGAAGGAGGAAAACAATGAGCAGAACGAGAGGATTTAGGCTTGGCGTGTATATTTTCAAGGATGCTGAAATCATCGACTATGCCGCCCCATACGGAGTATTTTCCGTGGCGAGGAGGCTCGATCCTGAACTGGACGCCTTTCTTGTGGCGGATGCGATGAAACCGGTTCAGACGCAAGCCGGTTTAACCGTTCAACCGAATTACAGTTTCAATGATCAGCCTGATATGGATGCTTTCTTCATTCCGGGCGGATTCGGCACACGCCAGGAAACCAACAACAAACGACTGCATCAGTTTATCCGCTCTTTGCCAGAGACGACGCTTTTGGTCAGCGTATGCACGGGATCATGGATTTACGGTCGCATGGGGCTCTTAGACGGGCTCTGTGCCACCAGCCGAAAAGAACCGGATCGGCTTGAGGCGTCAGAGATGGGGCAAGTTCCGATCGACCGCTTGGCTGACATCGCGCCGGCCTGCCGCATCAGCCGGGCGAGAATCGTCGACAGCGGCCGGATCATCACTGCCGGGGGAATCGCTTCAGGCATGGAAATGGGCTTTCACTTATTGAGAAGAGCGGGCTATGATGAAACATTCATTGAAGAAACGGCTCGGATTATGGAGTATAAAGAGGGGTACAGCCAGTATCGGGATGATATTGAATACGCGCGGAAAATCAAATAGTCGAAGCTGCCGGTTTATTCCCGGCAGCCCGTCCTTATTTAGAAAATGAGAGCCGCGCCACGGCATCATGCATATGTATCGATTCTTCATTCCGGCATTCGATCTCAAACGCCGAAACCCACTCCATTTCATACAAGTCGGCCGCAGTCAGGCGGATGACATCTTCTACAAACCTCGGATTCTCGTAGGCTTGTTCTGTCACTTTCTTTTCGTCAGGTCTTTTTAAGACGGGATGGAGCTTGGCGCTTGCATTCGTTTCCGCCGCGGCGAGGAGTGCTGTTTTAAAATCGTCCGGCATTTCCGCCTGTTCATGGATGTGCGCCGTGATACTGATGATCCCGCGCTGATTGTGGGCGCTGTACTCGCTGATTTCTTTAGAGCAAGGACAAAGGGTCGTCACTTTTGACGTGATTCCAACGGTTTGCGACCAGCCTTTGTTTTTTTCAAAGGAGACACTCATCTGAACATCTGCGTGCATCAGTCCGGGCAATTCGGTGTCAGGACTGCGCCGCTCGAAATACCATGGAAACGAAACGGAAACGGCTGCGCTTTGCTGCTCCATGTTGTCCGCCAATTCCTTTGTGAAATCTTTCAGCGTGTGAAGGTCAACGGTCCAGCCTGTTTCATGGTAGCGCTGCAATTGCTCTGTCAGACGGCTCATATTGATGCCTTTGCGGCTCTTTTGCAGATGGGTCGTTAACGAAAAAGTGCCGATTGTCGTCTGCGTCCTCGGATTTAGAGCAGATTGAACCTGGATCGGATGTGAAACATTTGCGATGCCGACCGAGTCAATATCGAAAAAATAGTCGTTCGGCATATTTTGCAGATCCTTCATGTGTTCTTTATCAGTCGGCTTTATTCCTTTTATCGGTTCAACCGATCCGAAGCGGCGGTGGCGCTCCGGTTTTGCGGGGAATTGAAGTTTTCTTTCCATTGCTGAAACTCCTTTCTGAGCATAAATCGAAATAATTCCTATTTATTTTGCAGGAATGATGTGATAAAATCAAGTGGTTCACGTTGTGAAACATATCTTTTAAATCGTAATGATTTCGTTTAAGGAGTGATTGTCATGGAAAATAACGAAATCGTCATTGTCGGGGCAGGACCCGCTGGTATTGGAATGGGAATCCTTCTGAAAAAACTCGGTTTTGAATCGTTCGTGATTTTAGATAAAGGACGTGTAGGAGCATCATTTTGGCAATGGCCTGAAGAAATGAAGCTGATCACACCATCCTTCACAGGCCAAGGTTTCGGCGCTTTAGATCTGAATGCTGTAGCCCCGGGAACATCTCCCGCTTTTACATTTCAGCGAGAGCATTTGAGCGGGCAGGAGTATGGGGAATATTTGGCGCTTTTAGCCGAGCATTTCGAGCTGCCTCTGGCAGAAGGTACGGCTGTACATAAGCTGCATAAACATGACGACGGTTTTTCAATAGAAACGAATCACGGCATCATCAAGTCAAAGGCCGTCATCTGGGGAACCGGAGAATTCCAGTTTCCAAAGCTCCCTTTCACTGGAGCTGAGCTGGGGCTGCATAACAGCAAAGTGGCTGCATGGCGGCAATTGAAAAAAGGCCATTATTATGTGATCGGCGGCTATGAAAGCGCGATGGATGCGGCGGAGCAGCTGGCGTCATATGGAAGCGATGTAACGGTCGTCATGCCGAATGCCCTTCAGGAAAACGCTGAGGCCGATCCGAGCCGGTCGCTTTCGCCATACACCCGGGAACGTCTTGAACAGGCGTATGAAAAAGGAAACGTCCAATTTTTAGAACATGTCAGTGTCAGAAAACTGACGACAAATGGAGCAGCCTATGATCTGCACTTGTCAGATGGAAGGAGAATCCGCTCTGAAACACGGCCGATTGTGGCGACCGGCTTTCATTCGGGAGCAGAGCAGATCAGCCGTTTGTTTGCGTGGGGGGAAGACGGCAAGCCGCTTTTAACAAAAGAGGATATGTCGACAAAAACGGAACATCTTTATTTGATCGGACCTAGTGTCAGGCATCAAAACGCCGTCTTTTGTTTTATTTATAAATTCCGGCAAAGGTTTGCCGTTATTGCTGAGCACTTACTGAAAAAATGGGATTTTGCCCTTGATGAGAACGTGTTGGCCGAATACAGGAACAATCAAATGTTTCTCGATGATTTGAGCTGCTGTGAGGTTGAGTGTGAATGCTAATCAAACCGAAGCAGCACAAGCGTCTATTATTGATTGGATTGGAGTCGGTCGGGAAAACGACATTATGTTCCGCGATCACAGGTCAAGGGTATGGAGAGGAAACGAATGTAAGGGGGTCGACGATTTTTGCGGCAGAACGGGAGGGAAAGCGCCTTCCAGGCTGGACGGTTGTTGATATGCCGGGCATTCGCGAGGAAGACAACATCGCGAAAAAGACGGTCAAGAACGAAATTGAAACGGCCGATAAGGTGGTGGCCGTTTTGCGGGGGACACATTTTTCTGAAGAGCTTCGCCTGATCCTTGAGCTGATTCCGCCCGTTTGTCAACATGTCTGTTTTATCGTGACATTTCAAGATAAGATGACGGCGGACATGCGGCACAAGCTTTCTGAGCAAGTGAAAAAACATGATCTGCCTGTCTTTCTTATCGACTCGCGACGTCTGACTGAAGATAAAAAAGAGAAAATCTTCGCTTTTTTAAAAAAAGGCGCTGTCTTCCATCATGGGAAACGGAAGCAGATCGAACAGATCGAGCTTGGCCGTACTGCTGATCAAAAGCTGCTGTTTGACCGGCCGATATGGGGTCCGATTCTTTCGGCTTCTGTGCTGGGGCTGTTGTTTATCTTGCCGGTGATGCTCGCTTACCATGTTTCCGAATGGATGCAGCCATACGCGGATCAATGGGTCGTCGAACCGCTTCAACACATGATGCAGGGAAAGCCGTCATGGATTCGGGCGGTTTTGGCCGGGAATTACGGGCTTTTTTCCCTTGGAATCTATTCGTTCGTTTGGGCGTTTCCGGTCGTGCTGTTTATGTCTTTTGCAAATGCGCTGACAGATGATTCGGGTGTTAAGGATCGGATTGTTGATTCACTTGATCCGTATATGAGAAAAATCGGACTGAATGGCCGGGATTTAGTGCCGTTTTTAACCGGGTTTGGCTGCAATGTCGTGGCTGTTCATCAGACCCGCTCATGCAGCATGTGTACGCGGAAGCAATGCGTCTCATTGATATCATTTGGATCGGCCTGCAGTTATCAAATCGGGGCGACGATTTCTATTTTTCATGCCGCCGGCAGGGAATGGCTGTTTATTCCGTATCTTGCGGCGCTGGTCATTGTCGGGGCCGTTCATAATCGGATTTGGTATCCGGCGGATGAGAAATGGTCTTCCTATTTTCAAAGCCGGAAAACTTATTTGCAGCGTCCATCGTGGAAAGGAACCGCATTTCGAGTGAAATCGGTGGTGAATCAATTTATTCTGCAGGCAATGCCGATCTTTCTCATCATTTGCCTTGCCGCGTCGATGTTACATGAGCTTGGTGTGATTCACTTGTTAACACTGCTTGCATCACCTGTTTTACACGCGTTCGGCGCTCCTGGTGAAGCCGCATCTGGACTGGTTTTTTCAATCATCAGGAAAGACGGCATTCTCCTTTTTAATGAAGGAAACGGTGCTCTTTTGCAAGCTTTATCCGGAGGGACGCTTTTTTTATTGGTGTACCTGGCGTCCACTTTTTCTTCCTGCATGGTGACGGTGTGGACGATCGCGAAAGAATTGGGGATGAGAACGGCGGCCGGTCTCATCGGAAGGCAAATGATCACCTCTGCCGCGTCGGCCGCATTGTTTTGGGCTGTTTTAAAACTGGTGCCTTTGCATTTTTAACTGATTTGTGATGAAATAAAATACAAATCGTAATTATTACGATTTAACAAAGTGATAAAAAGGAGAATGAAAATGAGTAAAAAAATTCCTGTAACAGTGTTGAGCGGCTATTTAGGGGCGGGCAAAACGACTTTGCTGAATTACATACTGCAAAACCGCCACGGGCTGAAAGTCGCCGTGATCGTCAATGACATGAGTGAAGTGAACATCGACGCCGGACTCGTCAAACAGGGCGGCGGGCTTTCAAGGACGGATGAAAAACTGGTCGAAATGTCAAACGGCTGCATTTGCTGCACATTGAGGGAGGATTTGCTGATAGAGGTTGAAAAGCTCGCCCGGCAGGGGAACGTCGATTACATCGTGATCGAGTCAACAGGGATCAGCGAACCGGTTCCGGTTGCGCAAACCTTTTCCTACATTGATGAAGAGCTTGGCATCGATTTGACCCGTTTTTGCCGTCTGGATACGATGGTGACGGTTGTTGACGCGAATCGTTTTTGGCATGACTTTCAGTCCGGAGACAGCCTGCTCGATCGAAAAGAAGCCGTCGGGGAAGAGGATGAACGCGAGATTGCCGATCTGCTTATTGACCAAATCGAATTTTGCGATGTCCTGATTTTGAATAAATGCGACCTTGTTTCCCAAGAGGAGCTGGCTAAGCTTGAAAAAGTGCTGAGAACCTTGCAGCCGGCTGCGAAAATCATCCGCGCGGTAAAGGGTGAAGTAGATCCTGGAGAGATTTTGAATACAGGATTGTTCGACTTTGAAAAGGCAAGCAATTCGGCGGGCTGGCTGAGGGAGTTAAATCAGGGGCCGGAGCAGCATACGCCTGAAACTGAAGAATACGGGATATCGTCCTTTGTGTATGAAGCGCGCCGTCCTTTTCATACAGAGCGGTTCTATAATTGGATTCATACCCTTCCGGAAAACATTGTCAGGGCGAAAGGAATCGTCTGGTGTGCGACAAGGAACAGTCTTGCCTTATTGATGTCCCAGGCGGGTCCTTCCGCAAGTCTTGAGCCGATCTCATATTGGGTCGCAGCCTTGCCGAAGCATAAGCAGGAACAAATATTGCGGGATGAGCCTGAGGTTTTAGAGGAATGGGATCCCGAGTTCGGCGACCGCCATACAAGGCTCGTCTTTATCGGACTCAACCTTTCGCCTGACGAGATTTCAGCCGAAGCGGATCGATGCCTGCTCACAGATTCCGAAATGGCGGATGATTGGTCGCTTCTGCCCGACCCGTTTGATTGGCAGATTGAAACTGCAGGGCAGGCATAACAACAGCAAATCGTCTTTCAATAAGGCAAAAGAGGAGCCTTTTAAGCTCCCTTTTGTCTTTTTTTGTGTATGAGCAATTTCACATCGTGTTGACATATCAGGTAAGGAATACTAATATTCTACTTGTAATGTTAACTTAAAATTAATTTAAGTTAACATATTCGCGTCCGGTTTCAAAGGGGGGATGAAACAATGCAGGGGGACAAATATTACAGCGTCAGAATGAGAGCATCCAAAAACGGACCTCATGAACAGGGCGGAAAGCATATATCCGGGGGAGAGCGCCTGACATCCTTCAGCGGTTTGAAGGGAGCCGTCCACACCTTATTGGATAAAGCCTTATCCCATTCAAGAGGGGAACCGGATTTTATGCAAATCCAGTTTGAATGTGTTGACGAACCGGTAAGCTTGATTCAGCCTTTGCCGGTTGAAACACATGAAGTTGATGCAGCAGAAAACGGCCGGGCCCTCGCGCGGGCGCTTCTTCAAAAAGCGGGCGTTCCAGCAAGCATGTTTGAAAAAGCGCTTCAGGACATCGCTCTGAGGGGAGCGGTCTTGTTTGACATCGATGCAGGGGAGCGAATCGATGGGAGGCATGAAAAAGGTGTCCGGGTTTCCCGGATCGACTGGCCTGAAGACGACTTTCAAAAGTGGGCCAGAGAGCGCGACATGCCGCTGAATCCGCGCTTGAAGGAGGCGCTCGCGATAGCGGCAAAAGTATGCGCACACCCGGATATCATCGCAGAATTATGCTGGTCTGATGATCCCGATTACATAACCGGCTATGTCGCTTCACGAAAACTGGGCTATCGGCGGATGACGAAAATGAAAGAATACGGAGACGAAAGCGGCTGCCGAATATTTTTTGTTCGCGGATTCATCAATGCAGAGAATTGTATCGATTACTTGGAAAACCAGCCGGTATTGATTCAGACGGGGGGAGAAAAATGGGGCAATCGTTAATTGAAAAAAGCAAAAAACATCTTTGGCTGCCTTTTACACAAATGAAGGATTATGATCAAGATCCATTAATCATTGAAAGCGGAGACGGAATTAAGCTAAAGGACATAAATGGCAAAGAATATTACGACGGCTTTTCTTCAGTGTGGCTCAATGTACACGGCCATCGCAAAAAGGAATTGGATGAGGCGATTAAAAAACAACTGGAAAAAATCGCTCACTCCACATTGCTGGGGATGACAAATGTTCCAGCGACAGAGCTTGCCGAAATATTAATCAAGATCACACCTGACAATCTGACCCGCGTTTTTTATTCCGACAGCGGAGCTGAAGCGATGGAGATCGCGCTGAAAATGGCCTTTCAGTATTGGAAGAATAAAGGGAAGCCCGAGAAGCAAAAATTCGTCACGATGCGAAACGGCTATCACGGCGATACGATCGGCGCCGTCAGCGTCGGTTCCATCGAGCTTTTCCACCATGTATACGGTCCGCTCATGTTTGACAGCTTCAAAGCAAGGGTTCCTTATGTATACCGGTCCACGAGCGGCGACCCGGACCAGTGCCGCGATGAATGCCTGGAAGAACTGGAAAAGCTTTTGATGGAGCATCACGAAGAGATCGCCGCCCTTTCGATTGAGTCGATGGTTCAAGGCGCATCAGGCATGATTGTCATGCCAGAAGGATATTTAGCGGGCGTTCGAGCGCTTTGCACGAAATACGATGTGTTCATGATCGTTGATGAAGTGGCGACAGGGTTTGGGCGGACCGGAAAAATGTTTGCTTGTGAACACGAAGCTGTGCAGCCTGACCTAATGGCGGCGGGAAAAGGAATTACCGGAGGCTATTTGCCGATTGCCGTCACATTTGCCACAGAAGAGATTTACGACGCATTCTATGACGATTATGAAAATCTGAAAACGTTTTTCCACGGCCACTCCTATACAGGGAATCAGCTTGGGTGTGCGGTTGCGATCGAAAACCTGCGTCTGTTTGAAACTGAAAGAATCGTAGAACAGGTCGCCGCCAAATCGAAAGTCGTGCATGCTCTTCTTCAAGACCTGAAATCCCTTCCTCATGTCGGAGACATCCGGCAGCTCGGATTGATGTGCGGAATAGAGCTTGTCCAGTCAAAGGAAACGAAACAAGCTTATCCGCCTGAACAGCGCGTTGGGTACCAAGTCTCTTTAAAAATGCGGGAGCTTGGCATGCTGACGAGACCGCTCGGGGATGTTGTCGCATTTCTGCCGCCGCTCGCCAGCACAACGGATGAGCTTGCAGCAATGGTTGCCATTATGAAGGAAGCGATTCATGAGGTGACAAGCCGTGTCGTTTGACGACTGGCTGTACGAACGCCTTGAGAAAACGAAAGCGGCCGGTCTTTACCGAAGATTGCGGACGCCTGATGCCGACAAGGTCTGGGCTTCAAATGATTATTTGCGACTGGGCAATGATCACCGTTTGATCGCGGCGGCCAAAATGGCGCTGGATCAAGCCGGGGCAGGCAGCAGCGGTTCACGGCTGACGACAGGCAATACCTGCTGGCATGAAAGGCTTGAGCGGAAGATCGCGGATTTTAAGGAGACGGAAGCGGCTCTTTTGTTTTCAAGCGGGTATTTAGCCAATATCGGTGTGCTGTCTTCGCTGCCTGAAAAAGGGGATATCATCTTCAGCGATCAATTGAATCATGCCAGTATTATTGACGGATGCCGCCTTTCAAAAGCCGACACCGTCATTTACCGCCATATGGATATGAATGATCTTGAAGATAAGCTTTCTGCAACATTTGGCGGTAAGCGGCGCTTTATTGTCACAGACGGCGTTTTTAGCATGGATGGAACGATCGCGCCGCTTGATCAGATTATCCCGCTTGCCAAACGCTACCAGGCCTTCGTCATTGTTGATGATGCGCACGCAACAGGCATTTTGGGTGCGAATGGCAGGGGAACAAGCGAATACTTCGGCGTCCGTCCTGATGTTGTGATCGGCACCTTAAGCAAAGCTGTCGGCATAGAAGGCGGCTTTGCCGCAGGTTCGCACGCGTTGATCGATTTTTTGCGGAATCATACCAGAACATTTATCTTCCAGACGGCCATACCGCCGGCGAGCTGTGCCGCTGCGTGCGAGGCCTTTGCGATCATCGAAGAAAGCCAAGAACAACGCCTGTCATTACAGTCATCGGTCAAAGCCGTTAAGGAAGGTCTTGAGAAAATCGGCTTTACCGTCAAGGGGGGAGAGACACCGATCATCCCTGTGATCATCGGGGACACGCAGCAAGCCGTGCGATTTGCACAAGGTCTTCAGAAAAAGGGCATTTATGCACCGGCCATCCGTCCGCCGACGGTACGGGAAGGAGAAAGCCGGATCAGGCTGACCGTCTCCGCCGGTATCAGCTTAAAAGAAATCGACGATCTGTTAGTTGCGTTTAATCTAATCGGAAGAGAGTTGAACATGGTGAAATGAAAGGTTTTTTTGTAACAGGAACGGATACGGAAATCGGGAAAACCGTCATCTCCTGCGGCCTTGCCGCTGTATTAAAAGAACAAAACATCGATGTCGGCGTGTTTAAGCCTTTTTTAAGCGGAATTTCGCGCACACACCCGGATAGCGATACATCGCTGTTGAAGAAAATGTCGCAAACCGCTCTTTCTCATGAGGACATTTCTCCTTTTGCATATCAAGAACCGCTAGCTCCATATGTTGCGTCAAAGCTTGAAGGAAAGACGGCCGGGATGGAGGAGGTCATGAACCATTGGAAAAAGATCAAGGATCGGCATGACTGCTTCATTGTCGAGGGAGCAGGCGGAATCGCGGTGCCGCTTGGAAAGGATTATTTGGTCAGCCATTTGATAAAGGCTTTGCAGCTGCCGGCTGTCATTGTCGCAAGGCCTGACCTCGGAACGATTAATCACACGTATTTGACCGTACAATACGCCAAAAGCATCGGCATTCGTTTGATCGGCATCGTGATCAATGGCATCAGCGTGCGGCCGGGCCGTGATGAACAAACCAACCCGGAGATGATTGAAACATTATGTGAAGTGC
Organism: Bacillus sp. NSP9.1; assembly: GCF_000465465.2. Classification (NCBI taxonomy): domain Bacteria; kingdom Bacillati; phylum Bacillota; class Bacilli; order Caryophanales; family Bacillaceae; genus Bacillus; species Bacillus sp. NSP9.1. The sequence continues at coordinate 3,775,678 of NZ_CP048273.1, read as the reverse complement.
CGGTGTTAGGCGTGACACCGAAGCTTGAACATCTAACAGCGGAAAACATGCAAAACATGATAAAGGACCATGTCGATGTTTCCTATATCATGAATCAAATGTAAATGGGGGCAAAAAAGATGAATCAATGGATGGACCTGGCAGAGAGTGTGTTGGGGGGAGCGGAAGTCACAGACGAAGAGGCGCTTGCCGTTTTGGAGTGTCCGGATGATGAAGTTCTGCTTTTGATGCATGCTGCCTTTCAAATTAGAAAGCATTACTACGGGAAAAAAGTAAAGCTCAACATGATTATGAATGCAAAGTCCGGCCTTTGCCCGGAAAACTGCGGCTACTGTTCTCAGTCCGCCATATCGAAGGCGCCGATCGATTCGTACCGGATGGTGGACAAAAGGACATTGCTTGAAGGCGCCAAGCGCGCCCGCGATTTAAATATCGGCACTTACTGCATCGTGGCCAGCGGCAGAGGCCCGTCAAACCGGGAAGTCGATCAAGTTGTCGATGCTGTAAAAGAAATCAAAGATACGTACGGGCTGAAAATCTGCGCATGCCTCGGCCTGTTAAAACCGGAGCAGGCTCATCGGCTGAAAGAGGCGGGTGTTGACAGGTACAATCACAACATCAATACATCAAAGAGCAACCATTCCAATATTACGACTTCACATACGTATGATGACAGAGTCCAAACAGTGGAGACGGCCAAACAATCCGGGATGTCGCCGTGTTCGGGTGTCATTGTCGGCATGAAGGAGACGAAGCAAGATGTCATCGATATGGCAAGAAGCTTAAAAGCGCTTGATGCCGATTCGATCCCGGTCAATTTCTTGCATGCGATTGACGGCACACCGTTGGAAGGGGTCAATGAATTGAACCCGCTGTACTGTTTAAAAGTGCTGGCTTTGTTCCGCTTTATCAATCCGTCAAAGGAAATCCGCATTTCCGGCGGGCGCGAAGTCAATCTCCGCTCATTGCAGCCGCTCGGGCTGTATGCCGCCAACTCGATTTTCGTCGGAGATTACTTAACAACGGCAGGACAGCTTGAAACAGAAGACCATCAGATGCTGCGTGATTTGGGATTTGAAGTCGAAACGGTTGAAGAAATGAAAGCCAGCCTTCAACAATAAAACGATACGGAGGATTGACATGGCGTTAGAATTACATCCGGCAAAGCCTAGTTTGCTTTCAGATGCTGAATTTTGGAGAGATCCTTATCCTTTTTATGAGAAGCTGCGGTCTGTTCATCCTGTTTATCAAGGAACGGTATTCAAATATCCGGGCTGGTATGTGACCGGATATGAAGCAGCAGCAGCGATTTTGAAGGACGCCAGATTTCAAAACCGCGTTCCTCTTCCGGAAACGACAGCAAAATATGAATATCTGAAAAACTTACAGGGGAATATGCTGCTGTATCAAAACCAATCCGGCCATAAGCGAATGCGGGCGCTCATTGGAAAAGAGTTCACACCGAAAATCGTTGAATCCTTACGGCCTGATATAAAAGCAGCAGCTGCTGGTCTGCTGGATCAGCTCGATGGCAGGAAAAGCGCGGATATTGTTTCCGAGTTTGCCTTTCCTTTGGCTAGTCTTGTCATTGCCAAAATACTTGGTGTCCCGGAAGATGAAAGGCATCAATTTAGACAGTGGACGGCAAATGTCATACAGACGATTGATTTGACCCGTTCGCGCCAGGCGCTGGTCAAAGGAAGCGATACGGCGGGGAAATTAATATCATATTTTAGAGATTTGCTGCAAAAGCGAAAAGCTCATCCGCAAAACGACTTGATCAGCAAATTCATCAGTGAGGAAAAGCTCTCAGAAGATGAAATGCTTGCGACATGTATATTGCTTATCATTGCCGGACATGAGACGACAGTCAACCTTGTCAGCAATGGATTGCTTGCATTCATGAAGCATCCGGAACAGCTTGCCGTATTGAAGGAAAATCCGCTGCTTATTGAGTCTGCAGTTGAAGAGTGTTTGCGCTATGAAAGTCCGACACAGATGACGGCGCGCACAGCTTCCGAGGATTGTGAAATCAGCGGCAAGATGATCAAAAAGAATGAACAGGTATACGTCCTTTTAGGTGCTGCCAACCGCGATCCGGACATTTTCAAGGAGCCTCATGTTTTCGACATCACGAGAAAGCCGAATCCGCACCTTGCATTTGGCCATGGTCCTCATGTTTGCTTAGGGTCTTCATTGGCGCGGCTTGAAGCGCAAATGGCCATCCTTGCGCTTTTAGAGCGGGCGCCAGGACTCCGTCTGGCTGCATCAGATGTTTGCTACCGCAAGTTATTCGGTTTTAGAGCGTTGGCCGAGCTGCCTGTCGCCTTTAGGTGAGCCGATCAAAAAAGGGCCGGTTTTTAGACACCGGCTCTTTTATTCTTTCGTTTCATTTTGTTTGATATAGGTTGATAAAAGCGTCTTTAATTCTTTGACTTCCGCCCGCAATTCTTTTATTTCTTTCGTATCTTCCTTTAAATCTCCTGTTTCTTCTTCAATTTCCTGAGAAATTTTTTGCGCGTTATTGACGATTTCACCGACGATCAGGTTGATCATGATAAAGGTCGTAATGACGATAAATGAGACGAAATACAGCCAGGACCAGGCGCTTTCGGCGAAGATCGGCCTGAAGATTCCGCTCGCCCATGATTCGAGCGTGAACGTTTGGAACAGCGTCAGAAAACTGAGCTGCAGGTTTCCGAAATATTCCGGCGCAATCGTTGAAAAGAACATCGTCCCGATGACGGCATAGACATAGAAAATGATCATCATCAAAATCAGGACGCTGCTGATGGTCGGAATCGCCATAAACAGCGCATTGACGATCCGCCTTAAAGACGGGATGGATGTGATCGTCCTAAGCACCCGGAGCACGCGGAAAATCCGAAGGACGCTGACGAAATTCGTGTTGTAGAGAATGAAACTGCCGGCGATGATAATAAAATCAAATATGTTCCAATTGTTTTTAAAGAAATGGTGTTTTTGCACCGATAGTTTAAGAGACAGCTCCACCGCGAAAATCGCTAAAAACAGGCAGTCTAATATAAAAAATATGTGTTGATACGGCTTAAAAAAAGCATAGGTTTCCAAACCTATGGAAATGGCATTCAGAATAATAACGGCCGTAATAAAATACTGAAACATCCGGCTTTCGACGAATGTGGAAACTTTTGTTTTAAATGAATGTTGATGAGTATTCACCTTGTTTTTTTGTCCTCCCGTTTTGTTTTCCATTTCTATGATACGTTACATGGACTGGCGAATGTCAAGTCAGTTCTTTTTTGTTGATCAACACTTAACGTTTACGTTAAAGTTTAAGAGTGATATCATATAACAATCAGTAAGAAGGCAGGAGGCTGTGGACGTGAACTGGATGAAGATTGATCAAATGGCAAAACGAAGCGGCTTGACCAAAAGAACGATCCGCTTTTATGAAGAAATCGGTTTGCTTTCTTCTCCAAAGCGGACGGAAGGCGGTGTCCGGCTCTATTCCGAAGACGACTTGGAAGAGCTGGAAAAGGTCATCAGCGCCAAGGAAGTGTTGGGGTTTTCTCTCCATGAACTTCAGCAGTTTATGGAAACGAGCAAGCATCTTGAAATGCATAAAGAAGGGTATCTTTTATCATTGGACCAAAAGGAGCGAAAGGAAAAGCTTGAAGACATTCAAGCGATGCTGAATGAACAGCTCCGGATGATAGATGAAAAGATTGAAAAATTCCAATCATTCAAGAAGCGCCTTGAGGGCATGAACGAGAAAGCCCGGAAAGCGCTGGATAACATTGATTAAAACGCTATTTTTATAGCGTTTGTTTATTTGCAAAAAAGAAAGGTCTGATCTGTTATGAATGAACAACCATCGAAGAAATCAAGCATGTTGAAGCAGCCGAAAGCAGTTTGGGCCGTAGCATTTGCATGTGTGATCTCATTTATGGGGATCGGTCTGGTCGACCCGATCCTGCCGGCGATTGCCCGGCAGCTGGATGCGTCCCCCAGTCAGGTATCGCTGTTATTTACAAGCTATCTGCTTGTCACAGGTTTTGCGATGCTTTTGTCAGGGGCTATCTCAAGCCGGATTGGCGCTAAGCAGACACTCATTTGCGGTCTTATTCTGATTATTATTTTCGCAGGGCTCGGCGGATTTTCTCAATCCATCGCCCAGCTTGTCGGCTTTCGGGGCGGCTGGGGACTTGGAAACGCTTTGTTTATCTCAACCGCTCTTGCCGTCATCGTGAGTGTGGCGTCAGGCGGAAGCGCAAAAGCGATCATTTTATATGAAGCGGCTTTAGGACTGGGGATTTCCGTCGGTCCTCTGGCCGGCGGTGAGCTTGGAAGCATCTCATGGAGAGCGCCGTTTTTCGGCGTATCTGTTTTAATGGCGGTCGCGCTGCTGGCCATCTTCATTTTGCTGCCGCCGATTGCAAAGCCGCAAAAGAAAGTTTCTGTCAGCGCTCCGATCAGGGCGCTGCGTTATAAAGGGTTATTCACGCTGTCTGCGGCTGCCTTTTTGTATAACTTCGGCTTTTTTACTTTGCTTGCCTATTCTCCATTCGTACTTGATTTGAATGAAAGGGGCCTCGGCTATGTCTTTTTCGGCTGGGGACTGTTTCTTGCGGTCACATCCGTTTTCACCGCTCCGGCTGTGCAGCGCGTCCTTGGAACCGTCCGTTCTTTGATCCTGCTGTTTGTGCTGTTTGCCGCTGATTTATTGGCGCTCGGCATTTGGACGGAGCACAAGACTTTTGTCATCACAGCGATTGTCATTGCCGGCGGCATTTTGGGCATGATCAACACGATTTTGACCACCGCGGTCATGAATGCGGCGCCTGTCGAACGGTCAGTCGCTTCAAGTGCTTACAGCTCAATCCGTTTTATCGGCGGAGCGATCGCGCCATGGATCGCGGGAGTTCTCGCCGATCATTTCAGCGCGCATACACCGTATGTTGCCGGATGTATCGCAGTTCTTGCCGGGGTAGCCGTCTTAGCCTTCGGCCGCCGTCATTTGGCCGGGATTAGAGCAGGTCATTAAAAGAAAATCATCCTTGCATTTGCTGACGGGCCGGCGGTCGCCGTCTATACATCCTGTGAACGTTCACCCCGATGATCGGCTTACTAAAAAAACTTGTTTCCCTGCAAAGGAAACAAGTTTTTTGTTTATAATACCTTCGTGGTCCAAGATTCACAGTTCCATGTTTCTGTTGCGATCTCGGTGTAAAATTCCGGTTCGTGGGAGATGAGAAGGACTGAGCCTTTGTATTCTTTCAAGGCCCTTTTCAGCTCTTCTTTTGCCTCCACATCGAGATGGTTTGTCGGCTCATCGAGAACGAGCAGATTCGTTTCCGAATTGATGAGCTTGCACAGTCTGACTTTCGCCTTTTCGCCGCCGCTTAACACGGACACCTTGCTTTCAATATGCTTTGTCGTCAGTCCGCATTTCGCAAGCGCTGCCCGGATTTCATATTGTGTGAAGGAAGGAAAGTCGTTCCACACCTCTTCAATACATGTGTTGTTGTTTTTTTCTTTGACTTCCTGTTCGAAATAGCCGATATGAAGGTATTCCCCGCGTTCGACTTCACCCGACAGCGGCGAAATTTCGCCGAGCAGGCTCTTCAGGAGCGTCGTTTTTCCGATGCCGTTCGCCCCGTACAAAGCGATTTTTTGCCCGCGCTCCATTCTCAAGTTTAACGGTCTGGATAGCGGTTCGTCATAGCCGATGACGAGATCTTTCGTTTCGAAAATCAGCTTTCCGGATGTCCGCGCCTGTTTAAAGTGAAATTCCGGCTTCGGCTTTTCTGAAGGGAGCTCGATCATGTCCATTTTGTCGAGCTTTTTTTGTCTGGACATCGCCATATTGCGCGTGCTGACGCGCGCTTTATTGCGGGCGACGAAGTCTTTCAGCTCGGAGATTTCCTGCTGTTGTTTTTTGTAGGCGGCTTCAAGCTGCTGCTTTTTGACCTCATACACTTCACGGAATTGATTGTAGTCGCCGGCGTAGCGTGTCAGCTGTTGATTTTCCACATGATAGATGAGATTGATAACGCTGTTTAAGAACGGGATGTCGTGCGAAATCAGAATAAACGCGTTATCGTATTCCTGCAAATACCGCTTGAGCCATTCGATGTGCTGCTCATCCAGGTAGTTTGTCGGTTCGTCCAAGAGAAGGATGTCGGGCTTTTCAAGCAGCAGTTTGGCAAGCAGCACCTTTGTCCGCTGTCCTCCGCTTAAATCTGTGACATCCCTGTCAAGACCGAGGTCTTGAAGCCCGAGACCGCGGGCGATTTCTTCGACTTTAGCATCTATCGCGTAAAAATCGTTGTTGTCGAGCGCGTCCTGGATCGTGCCGACTTCTTCAAGCAGCTTCTCAAGCTCATCGGGATCAGCCTCTCCCATTTTCCCGTAGATGGCGTTCATTTCTTCTTCCATCTCGAATAAATAGTGAAAGGCGTTTCTCAGCACATCGCGGATCGTTTGTCCGCGCTCCAGCACCGTATGCTGGTCAAGGTAGCCGACCCGGACTTTTTTTGACCATTCGACTTTGCCTTCATCAGGTTCAAGCTTTCCAGTAATGATATTCATGAAGGTCGATTTTCCTTCACCGTTTGCCCCGATGAGACCGACGTGTTCGCCCTTGAGCAGGCGAAAGGAGATATCTTGAAAGATCGCCCGGTCGCCAAAACCGTGGCTCAGCTTTGTGACTGTAAGTAAACTCATGTTTTGCACCTCAAGTTGTAATCTGTATTCTATAAGATTATATCGAACCATTGGGGGACAATAAAAGAAAAATTGCGCTGCCGTCTCTGTTTTGAGATACTAAGAGCAGAAACAACCTGAGGACAAAGGAGATAAACATGACGGAAAGATGGCCATTTTTAAATAAAGCAAAACCGTTTATTCAAGAAAATTGGAAGGCGGCAGGTTTTCACGAACCGACGAATGTGCAAAAAACCACCGCCGCACCGATTTTAGAGGGGCGTGACGTGATCGCCGAATCACCGACGGGAACGGGAAAAACACTCGCTTACGTCCTGCCGCTTTTAGAAAAGCTTGAGGCGGATCAAAAACACGTCCAGGCTGTGATCCTCGCCCCTTCCCGCGAGCTTGTCATGCAGATTTTTGATGTGATCACAGAATGGAAGAAGGGCTCGGATATCAGAGCTGCTTCTCTTATCGGGGGAGCCAACATCAAAAAACAGCAGGAAAAGCTGAAAAAACATCCGCACATTATTGCGGGCACACCGGGACGGGTGTTTGAGCTCATTAAAATGAAGAAGCTGAAAATGCATGAGGTGAAAACGATCGTCCTTGATGAAACAGACCACCTGCTCACCCCGGAGCATCGCGGCACGATTGCAAACATCATCAAGTCGACGCTCCGCGACCGGCAAATCCTCTGTTTTTCCGCGACTTTAAAACAAGACGCTGAACGGGAGCTCCGTGATATGACAAAGGATGCGGAGCTTTTCAGAATCAAAAGAACAAGCGAGGAATCCGCAAAAGTCAAACACCAATTTCTCGTCTGCGATCAGCGGGATAAAATTAAGATGTTGCAGAAGTTCTCAAGGTTCAGCGGTTTTCAGGCGCTCGTTTTTGTGAAGGACATCGGCAATTTAAACGTTTACGCCGAAAAATTGAAGTTTCACCATGTTGATGTCGGCGTCCTGCACAGTGAAGCGAAAAAAATCGAACGGGCCAAGATCCTAGAAGCGTTTGAAGCAGGCGAGTTTCCGCTGCTTTTGGCGACGGACATCGCAGCGCGCGGCATTGATATTCAAGATTTGCCATTTGTGATCCACGCCGATTTGCCCAATGAAGATGGCTATATCCATCGTTCGGGGAGAACGGGCAGGGCCGGAAATGAAGGAACGGTGATCAGCCTCGTCAACCGAGTGGAGGAAGAAAGGCTGAAAAAACTCGCGAAGAAGCTGGGGATCGATCTTCAGCGGATTGTCTATGAAAGAGGACGAATTATTGAAAAATAGCAGAAGGAGGCTTTGAAAAGCCTCCTTTTTTTATTGAAGCTGAGCCATTTCAGGTTCGGCGACTTTAATGAGCTGTTTGCCGAGGTTATGTCCTTTAAACAAGCCCAAAAATGCTTCTGGTATGCGCTCAAAGCCTTCGGTAATCGTTTCTTCATATTGAAGCTGTCCGCTTTTCAGCCACTCGGCTAACTGTTTGGCGCCTTCCGGAAAACGTTCGCGGTAATCATTGACGACAAATCCCTTCATCAGGGCGCTTGCTTTAATTAAAGCCGTTTGAACGCGCGGGCCCATGTCATCCTTTGCACTTTCGGCATTGTAGGAAGATATCGCTCCGCAGACCGGGATCCGCGCAAATTTGTTGATTAGGGTAAGCACGGCATCTGAAATGCGGCCGCCGACATTGTCAAAGTAGACGTCAACACCGTTCGGGCATGCTTCTTCAAGTGCTGACGCGATGTTTTCCGCCGTGTTATAATTGATCGCTTCATCAAATCCGAGCTGTTTTTTCAAATATGCGGTCTTTTCATCAGAACCGGCGATACCGATGACCCGTGCGCCTTTGATTTTGGCGATTTGTCCGACGGCTGAGCCGACCGCTCCGGCTGCTCCTGAGACGACAACTGTTTCTCCTGCTTGCGGCCGGCCGATGTCAAGAAGCCCGAAGTAAGCCGTCAAACCTGTCATGCCGAGGATGCCAAGATAGGCTGTGACAGGGGCGAGGGAAGGATCGATTTTCCGCAGGTTTGTTTCCGGTACTGCGGAATATTCCCGCCAGCCCAGATTCCCTAGTACAACATCTCCCTTTTGCAGCTTGTCTCCTTTTGCAGCTATCACTTCGCCGATCACGCCTCCGGTGATGACCTCATCAAGGGCAAAGGGCTCTACATACGATTTCGCATCCTGCATTCTTCCCCTCATGTAGGGATCGACTGAGACATACAGCGTTTTGACAAGCGCTTCCCCGTCTTTTGCTTCCGGAATGGCTGTTTCTTTAAATCGAAAATCATCGATGACAGGAAGCCCTTGCGGCCGTCTGGCAAGCTCAATTTGTTTTTGCAGCATCATGATTCCTCCTTTTCTTCATAACCTTATCATTCCAAACTGCGCTATTGCAAAACATCCCCCGGTTAAAAAAAGGACTGCCGCAGGACTGAATCCGGAAGAAAAAGGTGGTAATCCGCGGCGTTTTTTACATATTGCTTGGCATCTTCTCTGGAGGCCTTAATCATTTCTTTTGTAATGAAGGGAAGCAGTGAAAAAAGATAAGACGCTAAAACGTCTTCCGTACTGTGTGCCGTTCTGTTTTCCGGATCGCCGATATTCATGATGATCGAGAAGACATAATCAATATTGATGCCGAACTTGCGGGCCGCAAAGCTTTCAAAGATATGCGTATCCGTCTCTTGATGCCCTTCGCTTAAAAAAATCTGCTTGGCTAAATCGCTGATGATCCACGCGTTGTATTGCTGCTCCTGTGAAAAATAATTCAAGCGAAACATCACTCCTTGAATGCCTTGTCCTTTTTTAAACATGTACCTGAAACAGCGGCCCGACGAAACCTGATCCTGAAAATGTATCACAATTGTAATATTGTTACGGCAGAGCATTGGCTTGTTTACTGCTGATGACAGCGGGTATTTGGCAAATACAGCATCAAAAAAGGAGGAGATTCGGATGAAACCGGTAGTACGGGAATATACAAATGATGAACAGCTTATGAAGGATGTTGGGGAGCTCAAAAGGATCGGCGTCGCCAGGGAAGACATTTATGTACTTTCACATGACGACGACCGGACGGAAAGACTCGCAGGCAACACGGAGATCAATACAATCGGACCAGAGGAGACGGGGATTAAAAATGCAGTCGGCAATCTGTTCCAGAAAAAAGGGGACGAGCTCCGCAATAAAATGCATGAGATCGGCTTTTCAAAGCAGGAGGCCGAGCAGTTTGAAAAGCGGCTCGATGAAGGGAAAGTGCTCCTGTTTGTCACAGACCATGACAAAGTGAAATCCTGGGTGTAACGTAGGCTGCCGACATAAGTCGGCAGTTTTTTTAATAAAATAAAATTTGAATGGTATCGTGAAAGGAGTAGAATAATAAGCGGAAAATATGAATAGGAGGAGAAACTTGTGGCTACAGAAAAAGACACAGCACAAAAACCAGCAGTTAAAATCCTTCCTCTTGCCGTTACGATTTTAGCCGGAGCGGTCATTTGGCTGATTCCGCCACCAGGCGGATTGGATCCGAAAGCATGGCACTTATTCGCTATTTTTGTAGCAACGATTATCGGCTTTATCTCCAAGCCGCTGCCGATGGGGGCAGTCGCGATATTCGCTTTGGCGATGACGGCCCTTACCGGAACGCTGTCGATTGAAGACACGCTCAGCGGGTTTGGCAATAAAACGATATGGCTGATCGTGATCGCATTCTTTATTTCACGGGGCTTTATTAAAACCGGTTTAGGCGCGAGAATCGCCTATTTATTTGTGCGGATCTTCGGCAAAAAAACGCTCGGATTATCGTATTCGCTGCTTTTCAGCGATTTGCTTCTCGCTCCCGCGATCCCCAGCAACACCGCAAGAGCGGGGGGCATCATTTTTCCGATCATCCACTCGCTGTCCGAGACGTTCGGTTCAACACCGAGGAAAGGAACAGAGCGTAAAATCGGGGCATTTTTGCTGAATGTCGGCTTCCAGGGGAACTTGATTACGTCAGCGATGTTCTTGACGGCGATGGCGGCGAATCCGTTAATCGCCAAGCTTGCTCACGATGTGGCGGGCGTCAATTTGACCTGGACAAGCTGGGCCGTTGCGGCGATTGTCCCGGGACTCGTGAGCCTGATCGTGACACCGCTTGTCATCTACAAACTGTACCCGCCCGAAATTAAAGAGACGCCGGATGCGGCTGGGATTGCGACCGACAAGCTGAAGGAAATGGGGCCTTTTAAACGCTCGGAATTGTTTATGGTCATCGTGTTTTTCCTTGTCCTTTTTTTATGGATCTTTGGAGGCAATGCTCACATAGACGCCACGACAACGGCTTTGATCGGGCTGTCGGTCTTGTTTTTGACCCAGGTCTTGACCTGGGACGATATTAAAAAAGAGCAGGGTGCATGGGATACGCTCATATGGTTTTCGACTTTGTTAATGCTGGCGACATTTTTGAACAAGCTGGGTATGGTCGGCTGGTTCAGCGATATGATGAAATCTTTTGTTTCCGGTTTTTCCTGGATCAGCGCATTCCTGATTTTAATTCTAGTCTATTTTTACTCGCATTATTTCTTTGCCAGCGCTACAGCCCATATCAGCGCGATGTACTCGGCATTTTTCGCCGTCATCGTCGCCGCGGGTGCGCCGCCGCTCTTATCGGCTCTCACCCTCGCGTTTTTCAGCAACCTTTTCGGCTGTACGACGCATTATGGCGCAGGGGCAGCCCCTGTTTTTTTCGGAGCCGGTTATATACCGGAAGGAAAATGGTGGTTCATCGGCTTTATCCTGTCGATCGTTCATATCGTGACATGGCTCGTTGTCGGCGGATTATGGTGGAAAGTGCTGGGTATATGGTAAAATGAAGAAGACGGGAGACATCCTGTCTTCTTTGTTTTTGAACTTGAAAGGTGTGTAGTGTATGTTGTTTGTTGATTTGTTGATTCTCGGTATCATCTTATCTTTTATCTACTTTCTGTATGACGTTGTCAAAAATCGAAAAAGGACAAGCTTTTTCAGAAAAATCGTTTTTGCCAGTTTCCTCGTTTACTTGTGCGCCGTCTTTCAGCTGACGATGGGCGGAATTCATGTTCCTGATCAGGAATTCGCAGCGATCGATGCTCAGCTCATTCCGTTTTATTTTGTGGGCGACTTGTTTCAAATGTATCAGGCGGCCGGATTCGACTGGTTTTTTTGGCATGCCGCCCGCCTCACGTTTTACAATGTATTGCTCCTCGCACCTTTAGGTGTTTATCTTTCGCTTTTATGGAGACATCTATCTATTAAAAGCGCGGCCATCCTGCTGTTTTTGACGAGCTTTTTCATCGAATGTCTGCAGCTAGTCCTGTCAGCGGCGGGAATGATCGCGGTGAGAACGTTTAATGTTGATGATTTAATCCTGAACACGCTTGGCGGTGTCATCGGTTTTTGCCTCTGTACATATATGCTTCGCGTCATCGGGAAAAGGCTTCCTGCGAAAAATCTCTATATTTAGTTTGAGCTAAAACTGAACGCTGAAGCTTTTAAATTCATGAATGCCTGTTCCATGCCTGGCCAAACGGTGTTTTTTTAGATGATGTGCGGCGCGCCCGGCTTCCTTTAAAATATCGGGGGCAAGTCCAAGCTGATGGTGTCCGCCAAATACTTTCTTGACCTGCCTGAGGGTGGATATTTTTTCAAGAGAGCAAACCAACTGGCAGGGATCAGTCGTTGGATAGAAAGCGTAGACGGGGGCTCCCGAATATAGAAGGTCGCCGGTGAATAAAAAGCCCGTCGTTTCATCGAAGACAGAGATGTGCCCTGGAGAATGCCCTGGTGTATGATAAATGATCAGCGGCCTTGAGCTCCTGCCGAGCACATCGCCGTCTTTTAGAACGGCTGTCGGCTCTCCTTGATACGGAGTATAGCTTTCAGGGGAAAAGGTCTCAGGCACCGGTTTTGTAATGTCACGTGAGACATCGCGGCGGATCTGTTCAATGGGAAGCCCTTTGATTCCGTCTGTGAGCCATTCCTTCTCGGCTTCATGAACATAAATGCAGTCATATTCCCCGTGGCTTCCGATGTGGTCCCAATGCACATGGGTTGTAATTACTTTGACGGGCAGGCTTGTCAGCTTGTCCGTTATCTTTTTAATGCTGGAAATGCCAAGGCCTGTATCGATTAAATACGCTTCATCCGCTCCCAGAAGCAAGTAGGAATGGACATGCTCCCAATGGCCGTCCTCGCTGATCGCAAATGTATCCCCGCCCAGATCTGTCACGGTAAACCATGAATCATCAATCACCGTTTTTCCTCCTTTTGGATATCGTTTTTTTAAATGTATCATGGGGTATCTAAAAGAAAAAGCACATATTAAGGTGTAAAAGGCGCACACTAATGGTTATATGAACAGTAAGCGTGGTGAAATCATGAGTGATCCTTATATGCCGCTGACTTCGATTAAAAGCGGTGTTTTAGAGGAGTATGCTGAAGGAGTTTACGGGTTAACCGTTCAGATTGTAAACGTCTATTTTATTTTTGATCCTGATACGCGTGAAGCCATTTTGATCGATGCGGGAATGCCTCAATCTGCTTCGTCCATCTTAAAGGAGGCGGAGGAGCGATTTGGGAGTGATTTTCGCCTGAAAGCGATCATTCTGACACACGGGCATTTCGATCATGTCGGCGCATTGGAAGAGCTGTTGGACAAATGGCCGGTTCCCGTATACGCCCATCCGAAAGAAATGCCGTATTTAACGGGAAAAGCGGATTATCCGCCCGCCAAGCCGGAAGTAAAAAGCGGGCTGGTCGCCAAGCTTTCACCATTGTTTCCACGGCATTCCATCAATATTTCATCCCATGTCAAGCCGCTTGACGAAGACGGCTCCGTCCCATTCCTTTCCGGATGGAAATGGGTGGAGACACCAGGTCATACACCTGGACATGTTTCGCTTTTCCGGCAGTCAGACAGAACATTGATCGCAGGTGATGCCATTACAACCGTTGAGCAAGAATCCCTTTTTGAGGTGGCGATCCAAAAGCAGGAGCTAAACGGACCGCCCGCATATTTTACGATGGATTGGCCGCAAGCGGCCGATTCGATACGCAAGCTGGCTGATCTCGGACCGGCGTCTCTGTTGACCGGACACGGCGTACCGATGAAGGGAGACGACTTTTCCCGGGAGCTGTTCAGCCTGTCCGACCACCTGCCTGCTTCACAGTCGTAAAGGCTAAAACATTCGGTTCTGCCGAATGTTTTTTAGTGAAAAATGGACCATTTCATTTATCGCAATTCATCAAGGTCCCGTCTGTATATGTGTACCAAATGATTCATTTTCTGAAATTTTAGACAAAAAATGCGCACATTTCATTTATAATGCAGGTATTCAGGAAAGGAGCTGAGGAAAGATGAACATGCCAAAACGTCTGCAAGCTTTTCTGGGGATGACGATTTTGTTTGCCGGACTGCTGCTCTCCGATGCGGTTCATGCCGCCGAAACCCCTTACTACGGAAAAAACTACACTCAGCCAGATCAATTGTCTTCACTGTATCCAGAGCCTGAAGAAACCTTTCAAACACCTGCTTTTGTGAAAAAAGGGGAAGCCTTTACGACACAGGAAGAAATGATGAAGTTTATACACAGACTGACAAAAAAAAGCCCGTATGTCAAAATGAAAAATCTCGGTTCTTCAATTGAAAAAAGAAAGATTCCGGTGCTTTATTTTACGAAAGACGAGCGCATTCGCACGATATCCAAAAAGCCGACCGTTTGGCTTCAGGGGCAGATTCACGGAAATGAACCAGCCGCCGGAGAAGCGGCTTTGGCAATGGCCGAGAAATTAGCCGGGCCATACGGTGAGCAAGTCCTTGAGAAGGTCAATGTCATCATCGTGCCGCGAGTGAATCCTGACGGTTCCTATCACTTTAACAGGAGGCTGTCGAGCGGAATCGACGGAAACAGAGACCATGTAAAGCTTGAGTCTCCCGAAGTGCGCGCCATCCATAAGGAATTCGCGAAATTCTCGCCTGAGGTCGCGATTGACGCTCATGAATACGGCGTCGGACAAAACGAATTCCAACAAATCGGTGACAAAGGGGCGTTAAAATACCACGATATTTTGATTTTATCAGGGAAAAATCTGAATATCCCGGAACCGCTGAGGGATGCAGCTGACAGCCTCTATGTGGATGGAGTCAAGGAAAAGCTTGATGAAAAAGGGTTCTCAAATGATTCCTATTATACGACCGGCAAAAGCAAAGCCGGGAAAATAGAGATTTATGAAGGCGGTACAGAGGCGAGAATCGGGCGGAACGCGTTTGCCCTTCAGCCAGCTCTTTCCTTCCTGGTTGAAAGCAGGGGAATCGACATTGGCCGCGAAAATTTCGCACGCAGAGTCGCCGCCCAAGTGGCCGCGCATGAGACCATCATTGATACGACGGTCAAGCATGCGGCTGAAGTCAAGCATCTCGTCGCCGCAGAAAAACGAAGGCTCATCCAAAAAGCGATAAAGGCAAATGACGAGGATCAGGTCGTCATCAAAAGCGAATTTGCCGGACCATTTGCAGATACGCTCAAAATGGCTGATATCGCCTCAGGACAAGCCATCGATGTGCCAGTTCAATATTACAGCGCCAGCCAATCTGTTCCAACGCTGTCGCGTACACGGCCGACGGCCTATCTCGTTCTGCCGGGGCATGAGGAAATCGATCAGAAACTGCAAGATCAGGGGCTTAAAGGCGTGACGCTGAAGTTTAAGCAAAAGCTCACCGCCGAAGCTTATCAGGTTGTCTCCAAGGAAACGGCGGGGGAATCCGAAGGCCGGCCTGTCGTAAAAGTGGACACAAAACTTAAACTGAAGACAAAAGAGTTTCCAAAGGGAACAAAAATCTATTTCACCGCTCAGCCGCAAACCAACCTTTTATCGATCGCGCTTGAGCCTGAATCGGTGGACAGCTTTGTCAGCACAGGCTATATTTCGTCTGAAATAGGCAAAGAGCTCCCGATCTTTCGCTTTATGTCCGAGCAAAAGACGCTTCATATTCAAGAATAAAAAGCGGCATCCGTCATTTGACGGATGCTTTTTAGCGGTTTTTTGTCATTTCATACAGAAAGGTTTTAAACATTGCCGGAAACCTATACAATAAGTATCAGTTCTTTAGATCAGGAAGGAGAGAATCCGGTTGGAGGCACATGAAGAACGATGGAATGAAGCAAAGGCCTTCATTGAGCAATGTTACGGAGAGCTGGCAAAATCCGAAGAGGAAAAAAAGCTCCGTTTACATAACATACAAGAGGAAATCAAGAAAACGGGAAGCTACACACACACGCGGGAAGAAATCGAACACGGCGCTCGAATGGCCTGGAGAAACAGCAGCCGCTGCATCGGCAGGCTGTTTTGGCATTCTCTAAACGTCCTTGATCACAGGGACGTCCGAACAGAGGAAGAGGTAAGGGATGCGCTCTTTCAACACATTCAATTGGCGACAAACAGCGGGAAAATCAAACCGTTTATTACCATTTTTCCGCCTGAGCAAGACGGGAAGAAAAAAGTGACCATTTGGAACCATCAGCTGATCAGGTATGCGGGATATGAGACGGAAGACGGCGTGATCGGCGACCCGGCTTCCTTGAAGCTGACAAAAGTCTGTCAGGCGCTTGGCTGGAAAGGCGAGGGAACGCCTTTTGATCCGCTTCCGCTCGTGTTTCAAGTCGAAGACCGTCCGCCAGTCTGGTATGAACTGCCAAGGGCGATTGTGAAAGAGGTGGCGCTCACACACCCTGAGATTGCCGCTTTCCGAGAGCTGGGCCTGAAATGGTATGCCGTCCCGATCGTTGCGGACATGAAGCTGGAAATCGGGGGGATTCATTATAATGCCGCCCCCTTTAACGGCTGGTATATGGGAACGGAAATCGGCGCGCGCAATCTCGCGGATACGGATCGCTACAATGTGCTCGAAAAAGTCGCGGCCGTTATGGGGCTTGATACAGTGCGGAATGCTTCGCTGTGGAAAGACACAGCGCTTGTTGAACTGAACAGGGCAGTCCTCCATTCTTATAAAAAAGCAGGTGTCAGCATCGTTGACCACCATACCGCGGCCAGCCAGTTTAAACGGTTTGAAGAACAGGAAGCCGCAGAGGGAAGGGAGCTTGCTGCAAGCTGGACATGGCTGATTCCGCCGCTATCGCCGGCATCGACCCATATTTTTCACAGCTATTATGAGGATAGAGAAGTCAAACCAAATTATTTCTATCAGGAAAAGCCCTATGAAACAATGAAATGGGAAGAATAAGGACGTTGTCAGCTTATGCATATTCGCTGAAGATCAGGGAAGCAAATAAAAGAGGCTGTCCGGGAGTACGGACAGCCTGATGTTTTGCTTTTAACTATTCGGCATGAATTTTTAAAACAGCCGGATGTCCATCATCCAGCCTTTATCCATTCATGCCGTTTTCTTTCCGGAACAGCATATAGGAATAGAGATAAGGTGCAAAAACGGTAAGCAAAATGATGGGCAGTATCAGATTTTCGCTTAAAGAAAACAAGCCGTTTGCCGCGATTAGAAGCCCTGCTGCGGTAAATACCTTCGCCGCAAATCTGTGGGTTTTTTTCCAAATCGCATCACTGCTCAATGTCCACGGGTTTTTGATTCCAAAGAAGAAATTGGAGCGGACTCTCGGAAGGTAATTGCCGATGACGATGAGAAGAGCGCCCACCAGTACCGGCACGATGCTTCCCGTCGGCAGGTCATAGCCGAGCCCGGTCATCACGAGCAGCAGGTTGATCAGGGAAAAGATCAGCAGCATGGCGTTGATGATGAGATGATACGTTTTTGCAAAAAGCTGATAGTTTTTTCGGCGCGGGTCGATCTTTGGCGTCAGGATCATTAAGATATACATAAAAACAAGCAAGGCCATCATGGTGAGCATCGCTTCCGTTTTTGAAGCGTATCTGTCAACCTCGCCCGAGAATGACCAATGGATGGGAACTTGATTGGACATGCGCGGATAAGTGATCGCCCACATCAAAAGGTTAGCTAAAATCATAGACAGTGGAAATAAGTGCTTCTTCATTTTGTATCCCCTTCGTTCTGATCTGTTTGTTCAGTAAAACTGAATGCCCAGCTGATGATGTCTTGAAACATGGTGGTATTCAATGAGTAAATGATGAACTGGCCTTTTTTTTCATCCTGGATTAATTCGGCCTGTTTTAAGATTTTCAAATGCTGAGAAATACTCGGCTTTGACATTTGAAAATGCCCGGAAATTTCACCGGCGGTCAAATCCCGGTCTTTTAAAAGATTCAATATTTGTCTTCTCGTCGGATCAGCTAAAGCTTTAAAAGTTTGATTCATGTCAAGCATTCCTTAATTCGATATTTAGTTAATTAACTAAATACTAAAATAAAAAGGCGATGAAGTCAATACATCAATAAAAAATCCGCCATTGGCGGCGGATGTTGTATGGGGGTTAATAGCTGATATTAAATTTTTGATAGCCATCGATGTGTTTTGTTTCTTCCACTTTCACGTTCGTTACTTTTGAGAATGGACTTCCTTTTTGTACGGCATTTAAGAAATGTTTCAGGCTTTCCTCAGGCCCTTCGGCACGGATTTCCACAGCACCGTCGTCAAGATTCCGCACCCAGCCGGTTAGTTTGTGTTTGTCTGCTTCCATTTGCACGAAATAGCGAAAGCCGACGCCTTGGACCCTTCCATCGACGATGATTCGATATTGAAGCATAGGAACACCCCTTTTCTTCTATGCTATCATATTTCCCAATTTCAGATCACGGCATAGACATGATCGAATTGAATCGTTACAATATGAAAATAAAGGAAGGGCGTGAGGTTTTGGAAAATCAGAAATATGAGATTCTGTCGATTTACGTTGGACAGCCGGATACATACGAATTTGCCGGAAAAAAGGTAGAGACGGCGATTGTGAAACAGGCCGTCGACAAGCCCGTGTTTTTGGGCCGCACGAACTTTGACGGAGACAGGCAGGCCGATCTCGTCCACCATGGCGGAGCCGATAAAGCGGTTTGCGTCTATCCGGCGGTTCATTATGCATACTGGGAGGAGGTTCTGAACAAGAAGCTTCCTCAGGCGGCGTTTGGAGAAAATGTGACCGTACAAGGCTTAACAGAAAAAGATGTGTGCATCGGCGATACTTTTAAGCTTGGAGAAGCTCTTGTGCAGATCAGCCAGCCGCGGCAGCCGTGCTTTAAGCTTGCCAAAAAACTGAATGAAAAAGATATGGTATTGAGAGTGAGAGAAACAGGTTACAGCGGATTTTATTTCAGGGTATTGCAAGAAGGGATCGTCGCGCCCCGAGCGCAGCTGGAGCTCGTCTCCCGCGATCCACACGAGATGACCGTCTCATACGCCAACCATCTGATGTATCATGACAGGAATAACAAGCCCGCCATCCAGAGGATTTTGGAGGTCGAAGCTTTGTCAGACAGCTGGAGAGCTTCCTTTTTAAAGCAGCTCACAGCTTAAAAAATGCCGTGCCCAGTGGCACGGCTATTTCAAACGAAACGTTTATTTTTTCATGCTGTCGAGCAGATTGGCTAAAAAGTGTGCTTTATAGCTTTGAAGCTTTCTTCCTTCATACTTCGTCATCCCTAGCTTTTTCAGTTCTTCTACATACCAGCCTTTGCTTCCGTAATGCATGGCAGAAAACTCCCTTCTATGATTCGATGCAATTGGCATTCTAACATCTATAGAAAAACGTTGAAAAGGGGTGGGCGACAATTTTCTAAAACTGAGTCTTTCGTCCTAATTCGGGAGTTTGTCTGCGCATGGTGTCATTGGTGTGTCAGGCTGACGATGATCATCACAGCAATCGAAATGCTGAGAACGATTCCGATGTATTTTAAATAGCCGTTCTTTTTTTTGTGGGCGTATACCGTTAAGAACACGCTCTCGATCAAAAAGATCAGCCCGATGATGGCAAACAGCATAACAAAAGGGCTCCTTTCGCACATTCTGTTTTTTATTTTAACATAAAAGCCCGGACCTCTCCGGGTCCGGGCCTTAAGCGTCTCGGCAAACCCTCGCATTCGTTGCGAGGCCTGCAAGGAATCATACTGACAGTATGAGAAAATCAATCAAGCTGTGTTAAAATGATCGGTTCGTCTTTTGTGATGACGATCGTATGCTCGATCTGCGCGACGAAGCTTCCGTCGGGCGTTTTGAACGTCCAACCGTCACCGGCTTCTATAGTATGTTCGGCTTTTGTTGAAACAAACGGCTCCAGGGCGATGACGGTTCCGTTTTTAAACAATGCATTATCAAACGGATCGAAATAATTTAAAATATGGTTCGGCGCTTCGTGGAGGCTTTTGCCAATGCCGTGTCCCGTCAGATTTTTAATGACGGTAAATCCGTTTGCTTTCGCTTCATTGTATACGGCTCTGCCAATTTGGTTTTGCTTTTTGCCGGCCCGCGCCTGCAATAGGCCTTTTTGAAATGCGCTCTCAGCACATTCGCACAGCTTGTGCAGCGTTTCATCCCCTTTTCCCAGAACAAAAGAAATGCCGGTATCTGAGTAGTAGCCGCCGAATTCTGCCGAAATGTCGATATTGATCAAATCGCCTTCTTGTAAAATGGTCGATTTGCTCGGGATGCCGTGGGCTACTTCATCATTTACACTGATGCATGTCGTTCCCGGGAAATCGTATTCCTTTTCCGGAGCTGAAGCTGCTCCGTGGGCTTCAAGCACTTGTTTTCCAATGAGGTCAAGCTCTTTTGTGCTCATGCCGGGAGCTGCTTTTTCCTTCATTTCCTCCCGTGCCAAAGCGACGATTCTGCCGATTTTTTTGAGCCCTTCAAGCTCTTGGTCATTCGTTACAATCACGATTCATTCCCGCTTTCTTTTTTATATTCCAAATCAAGCTTACCATATCTGTTCACGAAAAAGGAACAGCTCCGGCTTCAAGACAAAAAAACGCCCGCCTTCCATGAGGAAAGCGGGCGCTTGACGATTACTGTCCTGAATCTGAATTTGTCGTTTTCGATGCATCAGATTCCGATGTTTTCGGGTTATGGTTTGTATAGTCGTAGTCGCTCGGATCGATTGCTTTGAAGCCTTTCGGTTTGTAGAAGCGCAGCAAATCTCCGTCGACGATTTTATCGGACATTTCGAGCTCTTTTTTCACCGATTCTTCGATGTTCGGATCGATGTCTTTCTCGTTCAGAAGCTCTCCTGTCTTCGTATCATAGTAGTGTCCGTTCGTTTTCGTGTACTCCGGAGAAACGAAGTCGCCGTTTCTGAACGGAATCACTTCGCGGTGTTCAGGCGACAGAAGGTCTGAACCGCTCATCAAGTAATCTTTCGTGTTCACGCCCATTAAATGAAGCAGAGTAGGGGCTACATCGACTTCGCCTCCGTATTTATGGGATTTGATTCCCTTGACCCCAGGCGCATGGATGAACAGCGGAACCCGCTGTAATTGCGCGTTTTCATATGGCGTGATCTCTTTGCCCAATACTTTGGACATCGCTTTGTTGTGGTTTTCCGAAATGCCGTAATGGTCCCCGTACATGACAACAATCGTATTGTCGTATAATCCGGCTTTTTTCAGGTCGTTGAAGAATTGTTCAAGCGCCTGATCCATATAGTGGGCCGATTGGAAATAGTGGTCGACGACACTGTCTCCGGTGTCACCGGCCGGGAAGTCTGTATCGCCTTCATCCATTTCGAATGGGAAATGGTTTGACAGCGAAATGAACTTCGTATAGAAAGGCTGTTTCAGGCTCTTTAACAGCGGCATTGATTCTTTAAAGAACGGCTTATCCTTCATGCCGTAGTTTTTCGTTTTATCTTCGCTCATATCGTAGTACGTAGCGTCAAAGAACTTGTCATATCCGATGGCTTTATACATTTCATTGCGGTTCCAGAACGTTTTGTAGTTGCCATGGAACGCCGCTGATGTATAGCCTTGGGATTTTAAAATGGCCGGTGCCGACTGCAGCGTGTTTTGCGCTTTATTGATGAAGACAGACCCTTGTGCTAAAGGATACAGCGAGTTGTCCATCATAAATTCGGCATCTGATGTTTTACCTTGTCCAGTCTGGTGGAAAAAGTTGTCAAAATAAAATGTTTCATCATCATGAGCCAGCGAGTTTAAAAACGGCGTCACTTCTTTGCCGTCAAGCTTATAGTCAATCAGGAACGTCTGCAGCGATTCCATGGAAATGTATACGACGTTCATGCCTTTCGCTTTGCCGAAGTATTCGGCATTCGGTTTGTCCTGGTTGGCTTTAATATAGTTCTCAACTTCCGTCACGTCGCTGGAGCTGGCCAGGGCGCGCTGGCTGTTTGACTTAATGTTTTGCACCGCATCATAAATCGTGAAGTTATAAGTTCCCAAGTATTTCACAAGATAGTTGCGGTCAAAAGAACGGGTGAGGAGCTCGGGACGGTCCATCTCCGCAACCGCGAGATTGGCGAGAAAGACCAGGACGCTTGCACCCATGACAATTTTAAACGGTCTTTTCGTGCTTGTTTCAGAAGGCCTGTTATAAAATACGGCCAAACCGATTAAAATGATAGTATCGATGAAATAAAACACATCAAGCGGGTGCATCAGCGAGAATATGCTGTCTCCGAGCTGCCCCCCGTTTGTTCTTGCCTGCATGATCGTAGGCAATGTGATAAAGTCGCTGAAAAATCTGTAGTATACGATGTTTGCATAAAGCAAAAAAGACATTAAAAAATGAATCACTATAATCGCTGTCTGCTGTATTTTTTTCTTGAACAAGAGTCCCAATCCAAGAAAGAACAAGCTTGAGCTAATCGGATTCACAAAAAGCAAAATCTGTTGAACTGTGTTGGTTATTCCTAAATTAAATTCAATTACATACGCAGCATAAGTTTTTAGCCATAGCAATATGGCGGCTATCAGAAAGAAGGCAAGGCCCCTCTCCTTAATAAATCTTTTCAATTGTTACACTCCTTTTTTCCGGATCAGTATAAAACCATCGGAACGAAAGAAAAAAACGAATGTATAAAATATACCATGAAATGCCGATTTAGAAAAGCGGAAACTCAAGCGGCCTAAATATCAGCAAAACGCCCGGCAATATTGCATTTTTCACGTCCGGAAAGGTGATCTGGAAATATTTTGTGCTTCACATATATTGGCGGAAGGGTGTTTTTGTGGCAGACTGATCATAGTATATGAACGACAAAGGGGGATTAGACCATGGATTTTGCGAGCATCATATCGGAGGACAAAATTAAGCAGGCGATGAAGGACGGGGAATTTGACAATCTTCCCGGAATGGGCAAGCCGCTCAGAAAAGATGAGGCCCAGCATGTGCCCGAGCATCTTCGCATGGCATACCGGATCATGAAAAGCGCCGGTATGGCAGGAGACGAAGGGGCGCTGAAAAAAGAGATGATGACGATTGACGAGCTGATAGCCAAGTGCACGGATGAAAACGAGCGCGAGCGTTTAATGAAGAGAAAAACGGAAAACCAGCTCAAGCTCGACAGGCTCGCCGACAAAAAAGGAATGTTTTCCAAGCCGGCGTCCGCTTTTTATAAAGATAAAATATACGGACGGCTGGGGCGTTCATAAGGCGGAGACCCGCCGTTTTTTTATGTCTGCTCCACCTCTTTCGATCTGGAAGTCGAAGGAATCGATAGGTATGATGACGAACCCTATTCATATGTGATTGCTGCAAAAAAGGTTTATGTTTCTTCATTTGTGGTAATGACACATAAACGAACAAAGGGTGATAGGATGGACATACTGTTAACATGGGTACAGCGTATATCTGATTGGCTTTGGGGGCCGCCTTTAATTGTGTTGCTGACGGGGACAGGATTGTATTTGACGGTCCTGCTGAAATTTTTTCAGTTTCGTTATCCTTTATACATTTTCAAACAGACGATCGCAAGCGTAGGGAAAAAGCCGAAGGGAGAAGGGACGGTCACACCGCTGCAGGCCTTGACATCCGCTCTCAGTTCGACGGTCGGCGCCTCAAACATTGTCGGTGTGCCGGCGGCCATTATGTTCGGCGGTCCGGGAGCGGTTTTTTGGATGTGGCTGATCGCGCTGTTTGCCATGGCGATTAAGTTCTCGGAAAGCGTGCTTGCTGTTCATTACAGAGAAAAGAATGAAGACGGCGAGTTTGTCGGCGGACCGATGTACTACATCACAAAAGGCTTGCGGATGAAATGGCTTGGCGTCTTTTTTTCCGTCGCACTGATCATTGAGCTGGTTCCAAGCATCATGGTGCAAGGAAATTCGGCCTCTGTTTCATTGGCGCAAACCTTTTCTCTCAATAGAATCTCCGCCGGAATCGGAATTGCCTTTTTGATCGGCCTGGTTGTCATCGGGGGGATCAAACGGATTGGAAAAGTGACAGAGCTGGTGGTGCCGCTTATGGCAGGGGCATATGTGGGGGCGGGTCTCCTCATTGTCCTCACGAATGTGTCAGCAGTGCCCGCTTTTTTCTCTCTCATCTTTTCGAATGCGTTTACCTCTTCATCGGCATTGGGGGGATTTGCAGGAGCAGCCATTGCCGAAACCGTCCGCTGGGGGTTTGCCCGTGGCCTTTATTCAAATGAAGCCGGAATGGGCACAGCGCCGATCGCCCATGCAGCGGCAATGACCGACCACCCGGTGAGGCAGGGCTTCTGGTCTGTCATCGGCATTGTCGTTGACACCCTGCTGATTTGCACAACGACAGCTTTTGTCGTTCTCTCATCAGGGGTATGGACAGGGGAAAACGCCCTGCAAAACCCGGCGGCGCTGACCGCGGATGCTTTTCGCAGCTATTTTGGCAGCGGCGGGGAATATTTCGTGTCGATTTCGCTCGTCTTCTTCGTTTTATCAACGATTACGGTGATTATTTTTTACGGGGTTAAGCAAGCCGAGTTTTTGTTTGGCAAGATCGCGGGACATGTGCTTAAGCTGGTCTATCTGGCGGCCATTATCATCGGCGCGGCAGGCGGAGCGAAGGCGATTTGGGGCTTTCTTGACCTTGCGCTTGCGTTCATTTTGTTTCCGAATATCATAGCGGTGCTGCTCTTAAGCAGGAAAGTCAGATCTTTATACGATGAGTTTTTCACATCAGAAAAGTACTATTTGAAAGATATCGGAAAGCAAGAGAGCGTTTACGAAACGCAGCAAAAGGTAAACAATTCTTAGCGATCGGCGAGACGGAAAATGAAAAAGGGATTTAGCCATGGATTTTACGAGTTTAAGCATAGAGAATCATGAATAACGTTGGCATGGCAGGAGTCGAAGGGGCGCTGAACAGAATGTGCGGATGAAAACAGCGCGGGCGTGAGCTTAGCTCGGCAGGCTCGGTTTCCAAGCCCGTGTCCGCTTTTTGTAAAGATAAAAAACGGCTGGGGCGTTTAAGCGGTGCCCCGCCGTTTTTTATCTTGCTCCAACAAGAGGTGAGTCCAGCATAAACTTGCACTGAAAGCAAAAATCATTTCTGTAATATGTAATGTTTGATCATATATCATACATTTATCATTGCAGGATAGAAATGTCTGTTCGCGATCATACTATTGGAAAGAAAATTGCTGGAAGAGGTATAAATATGCTTGAAAATGGTGTGATTTCAGCAAGACAATTTCAGGTATTGGTTTTTTTATTTACCATAGGCAGCTCTGTCTTGTATATCCCTGCGTCACTTGCTGCCGAAGCCAAACAAGATGCCTGGATTTCATCCGTATTTGGAGTGGGGATTGGGCTGTTGATTGTGAAACTTATCACTTCAGTTGCAAAACCTTACCCTGATTTGAATTTTGCTCAATATACGGAAGTGATTTTCGGAAAATGGCTGGGAACGTTGATTAATTTGGGCTTTTTCTTTAATTTTTATTTGATTTCCGCCTTTGTTCTTCGGGATGTTGGTGACTTTCTATTAACGCTCATTCTCCCGGAAACGCCTCTGCCATCCATTTTAATCATGTTTATTATCGTTGTGATTATAGGTATTCGTTTAGGGCTTGAGACATTGGCCAGGGCGGCGGAAATATTTTATCCGTGGTTAATCCTTTTGCTGTTGTTACTTTTGATTGCACTAACGCCTCAGTTTCAACTTTCCAATATACAGCCTTTTTTTGAGAGCGGAATAAAAGCCACCGTTCGCGCGAGTTTTCCGTTTATTGCAGTCCCCTTTTTTCAATTTTCTGCGTTTCTTATGATCATTCCTTATGTTCAAAAGAGGAAAGAAGTCGAAAAGAATTTCTTTTTAGGAACGTGTAAAGCAGGAATACTATTAATTCTGATTACAGTCATTTCCATAGTCGTTCTTGGTGTAGATATGACAGCAAGGCATTTTTATCCGACTTATGCGCTGTCAAAAAAAATTAATATCGGCGATTTTCTGCAGCGTCTTGAGCCCGTCATGGCGGGCATCTGGTTTGTTTCTATCTTCTTTAAATTAGCCGTTTGTTTCTATGCGTCCGCTTTGTCCCTTGCTCATACCTTAAAGCTCAAGAATTACAGGGTTTTGACATTCCCTTTAGGTATGATATTGGTCGTTCTCTCCATCATCGTTTACCCGAACATCGTGTATACCAGTGAGTTTATTAAATGGATGTTTTTTTATTTTGGAACGATGGGGTTTGTCATTCCGATATTCGTATTGGGAGTATCAAAATTTAGAAGGCAAAACCATTGACCTTGATCCGCTTTTGTTAGAATTCCCATCGTACAGAGTGCGGTGCGGCTTTTTTGCACGTATATGACAAGCAGTTTGAAAGCAGGCCTTCTCGAGAGAAGCGCTCCTGCTTTTTTGTTTTTTACATGGAGCGGTCGGTTTTTTTATTTATGAAAGCGCTACAAAAAATATGTTGACTACTTGTATATACAGGATTACAATATAAGCATAACATGTATATACAGGTTAAACGAGAGAAGGAGGGTTTGGAATGGGGGATTTCAAACAACCAGTGCGTCAAATCGTCGATGCAGTCGGCGGTGTGGATAATATTGCAGCAGCAACCCACTGTGTGACGCGCCTGCGGTTTGCATTGATAGATGAAAGCAAGGTTGATCAAGAGTTGCTTGATCAAATTGATGTAGTCAAAGGTTCATTTTCAACAAATGGACAGTTTCAAGTGGTGATCGGCCAAGGAACAGTCAATAAAGTATATGCGGAGCTGGTCGAAGAAACCGGTATTGGCGAGTCGAGTAAAGATGAGGTGAAAAAGGCCTCTGAAAAAAATATGAATCCTTTACAGCGTGCTGTGAAAACGCTTGCGGATATATTTATTCCGATTTTGCCTGCGATTGTGACAGCGGGATTGCTGATGGGGATCAATAATATTTTAACGGCGCAGGGCATTTTCTTCAGCAAATCGATTGTCGAAGTCTATCCGCAGTGGGCGGATCTCGCCAATATGATTAATTTGATTGCGGGCACGGCTTTTACTTTTCTGCCTGCATTAATCGGGTGGTCAGCTGTCAAACGCTTTGGCGGCAATCCGCTGCTCGGTATTGTGCTTGGTGTGATGCTCGTTCATCCCGACTTGTTAAATGCGTGGGGATATGGCGCAGCAGAGCAAAGCGGAAAGATCCCGGTCTGGAATCTCTTCGGTCTGGAGGTTCAGAAAGTCGGCTACCAGGGACAGGTGCTGCCGATTTTGCTTGCTTCTTATATGCTGGCCAAAATTGAACTGTTTTTAACAAAGCGGACACCTGAGGGCATACAGCTCTTGGTTGTTGCACCGATCACGCTCCTTGTCACAGGATTTGCTTCATTTATCGTGATCGGCCCGATTACATTTGCGATCGGCAATTTGCTGACATCAGGCCTGATTGCTGTCTTCGGCAAATTTGCCATACTGGGCGGACTGTTGTATGGCGGCTTATACGCGGCGCTCGTGATCACAGGTATGCACCATACATTCCTTGCAGTCGATCTTCAGCTGATCGGTTCCAAGCTCGGCGGTACATTTTTATGGCCGATGCTGGCGCTTTCCAATATCGCACAAGGATCAGCAGCGCTTGCCATGATGTTTATCGTCAAGGATGAGAAGCAGAAAGGTCTCTCTTTAACCTCGGGCATCTCGGCATATCTCGGCATTACCGAACCCGCGCTGTTCGGTGTGAATCTCAGATATCGTTTCCCGTTTGTGATCGCGATGATCAGTTCAGGGCTGGCCGGAATGTATATTTCCTCACAAGGGGTTCTGGCAAGCTCTGTCGGAGTCGGCGGTGTGCCCGGCATTTTCTCTATCATGGCCCAGTATTGGGGCGCATTCGCGATTGGGATGGCGATCGTGCTTGTGGTGCCGTTCGCCGGAACATACGCTTATGCTAAATTAAAACAAAAATAACAGCAGGGGAAGGAGCGTGTTTTGCCGCTCCCTTTTCCCATTTTATATAGAAGAAAACGGTGGTGCAAAATGATGAGAACGAAACAAAACCAATGGTGGAAAAAAGCGACAGTCTATCAAATTTATCCGAAAAGCTTTAACGATACGACAGGAAGCGGTGTCGGCGACATTCAGGGAATCATCGAAAAGCTCGATTATATCAAAGAGCTGGCGTGTGATGTGATTTGGCTGACGCCGATTTATGCATCCCCGCAGCATGATAACGGGTATGACATCAGCGATTATTACCGGATTCATGAAGAATACGGAACTATGGCCGACTTTGAGGAGCTTCTCGAGGAAGCCCATCAACGCGGAATCAAGGTGATTATGGACCTTGTCGTCAACCATACATCGACAGAGCATAAATGGTTTAAAGAAGCATCGTCTTCGAAAGATCATCCTTACCGCGATTTTTACATTTGGAAAGATATGAAGCCGGATGGTTTGCCGCCGACAAACTGGGAGTCAAAATTCGGCGGTTCCGCCTGGCAGTTTGATGAAAAGACGGGGCAGTATTATTTGCACCTTTACGATGTCACACAGGCTGATTTAAATTGGGAAAACGAAGAGGTCAGAAAAAAAGTGTATGAGATGATGCATTTTTGGTTTGAAAAAGGAATTGACGGCTTCAGGCTTGACGTCATCAACGTCATTTCAAAAGATCAGCGTTTTCCCGATGACGACAAGGGAGACGGACGAAGGTTTTATACGGATGGGCCAAGGGTGCACGAATTTTTGCACGAAATGAACAGAGAGGTTTTTTCTCAATATGACAGCATGACGGTCGGGGAAATGTCATCGACGACGATTGCCGATTGCATCCGCTACACAAACCCGGAAAGCCGGGAGCTCGATATGGTCTTTAACTTTCATCATTTAAAAGCGGACTATCCAAACGGCGAAAAATGGGCGCTTGCTGATTTCGATTTTCTCAAGCTGAAAAAGATTCTGTCTGAATGGCAGATTGAAATGAATCAAGGGGGCGGCTGGAATGCGCTGTTCTGGTGCAACCATGATCAGCCGCGCATCGTCTCGCGCTACGGTGATGACGGACAATACCGCAAAAAATCGGCGAAAATGCTGGCAACCGCGATTCATATGCTGCAAGGCACCCCATACATTTACCAAGGGGAAGAAATCGGTATGACAGACCCGAAGTTTGACGATATTTCACTTTATCGGGATGTAGAGTCTTTAAATATGTACCGCCTGATGAAAGAAGAGGGAAAATCCGAAGCGGAGATCCTCAAGATTTTGCAGGCAAAGTCACGCGATAATTCGCGGACGCCTGTGCAATGGAATGATGGGGAAAATGCCGGATTTACAACGGGAACACCGTGGATTCCGGTGCCTGACAATTACAAACACATCAATGTCGAAGAAGCGCTCCGCGATCCTGATTCGATTTTCTACCATTATAAAAAGTTAAATGAGCTGCGCAAACAATACGATATCATCACGACAGGCGATTATCAGCTCATTCTTGAAGACGATCCGGATCTTTACGCATATGTGAGAAACGGGGAAAATGAAAAGCTTTTGGTCATCAATAATTTTTACGGCAGAGAAAGCGAATTCCGCCTGCCGGATGATCTTGATGTTGAAGGATATACAGCCAATGTTCTCATTTCCAACGACCCCGACATTCCGGAGCGTTTGACAAGCTTTAAGGTGAAACCTTATCAATCGATTGTTTATCATCTTCGCAAACCATGCTAAACTAAGCTTGGTGGTAAAAAAATGAAAGTCAACAAATATATGATGATTTACAAAGAAATCGCAGACCAAATCGATCAAGGCGTGTTAAACGCCGGTGATATTTTGTCATCGGAAAATGACCTGGCCGAGCACTATGAGACGTCAAGAGAAACCGTCCGGAAAGCGCTGAATGTGCTTGCGCAAAACGGATACATTCAAAAAATTAAGGGAAAAGGCTCGGTTGTGCTGAACAGGGAAAAAATGCAGTTCCCGGTTTCCGGCCTCGTCAGTTTTAAAGAGCTTTCCGAAACGCTCGGCAAAGAAACAAAGACGACGGTGCATGAATTCGGCTTGACGCTCCCGAACGCATATATACAAAAACAGCTTCGGATCTCCGCTGATGAAGACATATGGCGTGTCGTCCGGTCGAGAAACATCAACGGCGAGCGTGTCATTCTGGACAAGGATTATTTTATCCGCCAAAACGTACCGCTGTTAACAAAAGAGATATGCGAGGATTCGATCTATCAATACCTCGAAGGCGAGCTCGGGCTTGTTATCAGCTACGCCCATAAAGAAATCGTCGTGGAGCCGTGTACGGAAGCGGATCAAAAGTATTTGGATCTCAACGGATATGACCATATCGTCGTGGTGAAAAATTTCGTTTTTCTCGATGATACGACTTTGTTCCAATACACGGAAAGCAGACACCGCCTTGATAAATTTCGGTTTGTCGATTTTGCCAGAAGAGAGAAATAGCACGGTCCGCCTGTCGGCGGCCGTGTTTTTTTGTGCAGCCGTTTCTGCTCCCGTGCCGATTGAATATGATGTGATACGTGTAACGTAAAAAGGGAGGCTGTAGGAATGATTCATGAAACAGCGAAAATCGGAAAGAATGTCGTGTTCGGAGAACATGTCGTGATTGAGGAAAACGTGATGATCGGAGATGATGTGGAAATTGGCCACCATGCCGTCATTAAAAAGAATACACAGATTGGAGACAGAGTGAAGATCGGCGATTTGGCCGTCTTAGGCAAAGCGGCTTCATCAAACAAAAAAATGGCGCGAAAGCCGAAAAAGAAAGGAGCACCTTTAAAGATTGAAGCCGATGCGGTTATCGGTTCAAATGTTGTGATTTATCGGGCCGTGCTTTTGGATCAAGGGGTGTTCGTCGGAGATATGGCAAGCATCCGCGAAAATGTAACGGTTGGCAAAGAAAGCATCATCGGGCGAAACGCCATGGTTGAGAACAACACGACGATCGGCAGCCGGGTGACGATTCAAACGGGATGCTATATCACCGCGGATATGGAGATTGAAGATGAAGTGTTTATCGGTCCGCGCTGTTCAACATCAAATGACAAATATATGGGGATGGGCAATTATCCATATCAAGGTCCGGTGATTAAAAGGGGCGCGAAAATCGGCAATAATGCGACGTTGCTGCCGGCGGTTGTCATCGGCGAGCAAGCGGTCATCGGGGCCGGCGCCGTCATCACGAAAGATATTCCTGCCGGCAAAACGGCTGTGGGCAATCCGGGGCGGGTTGTGAAATAAGATTTTTATTTGTAATTACGGAAGTTTAATAGATGTTATGAGGCATACAGAAAATCATATCGTCAGGGTCCATTCTTAATAAAAAGAGGTGTTTTTCACAAGTTAAATAACGTGGCTTACTGATGATGGCGGTCATATTATATTTAAGCTTCACAAGATAAGCAGTGGAGCACACATAATATGATCGAAGGTGAAAAATATTATGTCAATTCAAAATTTAGTGGTGAACGGAGGCTTTGAGTCCGGAACCCTGTCTCCTTGGAGCGGAAGCAATTCGTCTGTGAACGGCCAATTTTCACATTCGGGTTTTTTCTCTGCCAGGATGTTGGGTGGGACTTCAACTTCGTTCATCGCTCAGTTTGTTCCGATTGAGCAGGGAGAAAGCGGGGAGTTTTTTGTTTCTTTAGCGAAGCCCGAGTTACTTCCTGCTCCTTCTGTGGCAATACAGATCACTTATTTTGACGATGCGTTTAATTTTCTTGGATTTGGCTTATTCGCAACTATTCCATCAAGCAGGATACCTGCTGCAGAAAATGGGACATGGCTTGAGATTTACAAAACAATCGAAGCGGCGCCACAAGGCACCACACAAGCGTTTATTTTAATCATTGACTTGCAGCAATTGGGAACAACAGATGTTTTAATTGATGATGTTGCATTGCTAGATGTAGATGGGGGTGTAGGCCCGACGGGGGCAACCGGCCCAACGGGAGCAACCGGCCCAACGGGAGCAGCCGGTCCAACGGGAGTGACCGGCCCAACGGGAGCAGCCGGTCCAACGGGAGTGACCGGCCCAAGAGGAGCAACCGGCCCAACGGGAGCAACCGGCCCAACGGGAGTGACCGGCCCAAGAGGAGCAACCGGCCCAACGGGAGCAACCGGCCCAACGGGAGTGACCGGCCCAAGAGGAGCAACCGGCCCAAGAGGAGCAACCGGCCCAACGGGAGTGACCGGCCCAACGGGAGCAGCCGGCCCAACGGGAGCGACCGGTCCAACGGGAGCAACCGGCCCAACGGGAGCAACCGGCCCAACGGGAGCAGCCGGTCCAACGGGAGTGACCGGCCCAACGGGAGCAACCGGCCCAACGGGAGCGACCGGTCCGACGGGAGCAACTGGTCCAGGCAGTATATTGGCTTCACCAACACAATCAAACATGCCTCTAGCATTAACAATTGATACAGAGTTGTCGGTTTTAGCAACAACAGTTTCCACTTCAGATGGGCAAAGTGTAAAGCTCGATTCAATGGCTGAAGTAGATATAATAGTAGGCCCAGCTGGGTTATTCCAATATAGTATTGTCTTTAGTTTTTATAGAAATGGGGAAGTTATTGCACAAGTTACTGAAGATAATCAAGGTGAAAAATCAACAGGATTGATTCGTCTGTATAGTGATATTCCTAATCTAACTTGGGTTGATAATCCGGGATCCGGGACGCAAACTTATGAGCTTAGAATAACGGTTACCGGTAATAACATTTTAACGGCTTCAGCCAACACCAGGTCATTAACCGCTGTAATATACGGTTGATTAAATAATTTTTCGAGCAGAATAAGAGATTTTATCAATTGATATTCTCAAAGCTCAGGTTTGGAGAGAGTAGAGTTCGGTAATGAGATTCAAAATTGACGGTAAATGTGTTGAAGCAATGAGTTAAATAACGTGACCGCATTATTGTAGAAAACATAGTATATGTTAGCTTTAACCTTGAAAAAGAGTTAAAGCAAATATAGAAAAAGGGAGGTTTAAATCCTAGATGTCGATTCAAAATGTGGTCATTAATGGAAGTTTTGAAAACGGGACACTTGCACCTTGGGTTGGGCAAAATGCTACAGTCACAACTCAATTTTCTCACTCTGGTTTTTGGTCGGCGAGGTTGCTGGGAGGGAATGTAGTTTCATATATCGCTCAATTTGCTCCAGTCGACGCAGGAGAAGGTTTAGAATTTCTTGTTTCCCTGGCAAAGGTTGGTTTTGCCCCATCTCCTCAAGTTCAGATTCAAGTCTCTTATTTTGATAGTTCATTTAACTTTCTAGGCCAAGGACTCTTTGTTAATATTCCTTTCAATAGATTACCAGTTGTCGAAAACAATACATGGCTTGAAGTCTATCAAACAACGACCCCGGCTCCAGCTGGTGCTACTATGGCTTTTATTTTAATTAATACTTTGCCGCAGGCAGGAACAGCTGATGTAATAGTAGATGATGTAGCTCTATTAGATGTAGAAGGCGGAGGAGTAGGCCCAACAGGTCCACAAGGTCCGACCGGCCCAACAGGTCCAACAGGCCCAGCAGGCCCGACAGGAGCGACCGGCCCAACAGGTCCAACAGGAGCGACCGGCCCAACAGGTCCAACAGGAGCGACCGGCCCAACAGGTCCAACAGGAGCGACCGGTCCGACAGGTCCAACAGGAGCGACCGGTCCGACAGGTCCAACAGGAGCGACCGGTCCGACAGGTCCAACAGGAGCGACCGGTCCGACAGGTCCAACAGGAGCGACCGGCCCGACAGGTCCGACAGGAGCAACAGGAGCGACAGGTCCGACAGGTCCAACAGGAGCGACAGGCCCAACCGGCCCAACAGGTCCAACAGGAGCGACAGGAGCGACCGGTCCAACAGGAGCGACCGGCCCGACAGGTCCAGCAGGAGCAACAGGAGCGACCGGCCCGACAGGTCCGACAGGAGCAACAGGAGCGACAGGAGCGACAGGTCCAACAGGAGCGACCGGCCCGACAGGTCCGACAGGAGCGACAGGTCCAACAGGTCCAACAGGAGCGACCGGTCCGACAGGTCCAACAGGAGCGACAGGTCCGACAGGTCCGACAGGTCCAACAGGAGCAACGGGAGCGACCGGCCCGACAGGTCCGACGGGAGCAACGGGAGCAACCGGCCCAACTGGCCCAACCGGCCCAACTGGCCCAACTGGCCCAACCGGCCCAACCGGCCCAACCGGCCCAACCGGCCCAACTGGCCCAACCGGCCCAACTGGCGGTGCAGCATTGCAACAATCCCGAAAGTTCCTTAATCAGTCAAGACTGAGTTAACTTCACTTTGTTTCTGGGACTCCATTATTATTGTGGCAGCAGCTATAACTATAGCATCTAAGACCTACAGTGTTTTAGGAGGGGTGCATGAAAGCCGTCGGCTTTCATGCGCCTCTTTTTTATGAAAAAAGGAATTCAAAAATAAGAGGACTGGCCGATAAGTATATGTCTTATCAGACAGCCCTCTAATTCATATGACATTCAAATGCAGTTTAGTTAGATTTATATCAGCAAATGATCCATCTCCTCTTTTAGGTGATCAATATCTTCCCTATACATTTCTTTTCCGGAAACCAAACTCAAATGAAAATAACTAAGCATTTTTTCTAGCAATGGCCGGACACACTTTTTCTTCGCTTCTTCGTCAAGGTGCCGTGTAAATCCGTTCTTTTGATACTCCTTTGCAATAGCTGCATAGACTTTTCCGATGGTAAAATATTTCAATTCCTTTCTGTGGGTTTCCTCAAGTTCGTTCCAATTGATATAAGGCAAATATACATCTTCACTAAAATGCTCAATAATATATTCCATCACATGAATGATAGACGGTATTCGTTTGTCTATATGATAAGTGAAATTTTTTTGGTGTCTCCGATAGCAATAAACAGGTTTATTTAAATAATGGTATTTCCAGCCGCGTTTAATATTGACGATACTATTCAATGTGTCACCGGCATATAGATTCTTACAATCGGCGACCCAGGAGTAGTTATGCTTGCGATAAAAAGACAATTTGAACAATCCTACCATTGGATACACACCGGACCCGCCTCTTTCAAACACACGACGTATCACTTCATCATCCGTATATGATTGGTAAGTCCAGCTTCCGATCGTTTTGCTATCAGCATCGACTAATAAAAAGTCTCCGTAAACATAATCTAAATTCTCTTGTTCATAAAAACATTCCATCAAATCATAGAGCACATTGTCATGCGCCAAAAAATCATCTGCGCTGACAGGCATTACATATTCACCTGTAGCTTCTTCGAAAATCTCTGTGAATGCCGTATCTGCCATGCCTGAATTTTCTTGATGGCATATCGTTTTTATGTTTGGATGCTGTTCTTTATAAGCATTTATTATTTCAATTGAACCGTCGGTGGAATGATCATCCACAATGATGATTTCCATATTCGGATACGTCTGATTCATGACAGACTGAACGCATTGGTCCAAAAAACGGGCGTAATTGTAATTGACGATTCCGACTGTGATTTTAGGCGGATTGAGAATGGCTGTGTGTACACTCGTTTTTGCCGGTTTTGCCAGCTTTGAGATGGTTTCTTCGATTTGCTTCATTTGTTTGTCAAACGAATAATGCTTTTCAATATAAGCCCGGTATTGAACGGAGGAATAGTCATGTTCAGTGACCATTTCGACCAGTTCATCAATCGTGTTCCATACAAATGCCGCATCGTAAATCGTTTTTGCACCGTAAAAATTGTGAACAAGTGGTTTGATTCCTTTTGCCATCGCTTCCATAACCGACATTTGCTGGCTTTCCAAAAGGCTTGTCGAAATGAGATAATGCTTATCTTCCAAGTATCGGTTGATATCGCTCTGCCAGCCGTCCATCTGGACGCTGTCCTGCAAATCCAGCTCTTCAATCATTTGTTTAAAATATAATTGATAGCGGATGTCTTGATACTGACCGGCGATAAACAATTTGTATCTTGGATCTTTGTCATGAATCGCTTTGAACGCGTGCAATAAAAGCATCGGCCCTTTTTTATAATTGATATAGCCGACACATGCGATATGAAACCCTTTTTCACGTTCAGTAAACGTATACTGGTCTAAGTTTACCCCATTTGGGATGGTGACGGCCTGTGTATTTTCCAGACTTTTCACTTGATTCACCACGAATTGCTCCATGTGTTTTCCGTCAAAAATCACTTGATCCACCGTATTCCAGCGAACTTGATGGATATACGCTGTAAAAGCTTCATAGCTGTGAAGCCTGCAAATTAATGTTTTTTGCTGTGCGAAAGGCAGCTTGCTTCCATAAACGATCAGGTTGTCACACCATTCAAACCAGCAAATATCCGCCCATTTCATGCCTTTATCGACTTGTTTCAGATCTGTAACCACCGCTTTTACTGTTCTGTATGAATCGGAAAGATGGTCGATTACAGGGTTGATAAACGTATCCAAATTCGGTTTGACAAAGAAAACGATTTTCGGCCGAACTTTTTCAATGCTCTGGAAAAGACTGCTTTTCTCCATATACAATTTCTTTTTCTGTGTGTGATTCATAAAAAAAGCAGCATCATCATACAGTTCACAAGCTTGTTGAATCCGTCCTTTCTTTTCATAAATCAAACCTAAACTGACGAGTATGACAGGATTAAATGGATCTGCTTTCAGTCTATCTTTGATGATTTGTTCGGCTTCCTCCCAGTTTTCTTCAGCCGTCACCCGGGTCATTTCATGTTCACCGGCGAGATCCAGTGAACGCAACAGTACATCGAGTTCATGATTTTGAGCCACCTCAAGCATCCTCCTATATGAACGAAATTTTCTCTAGTACTATCTATATTCACCGAAGAATGCGAAGTTGCCGTGATATTCATCCCCACTCTTTTTGAACTATGGCAATGGTACAAACAAGAAACCTGCTTCACTCATAATCTATTGAAGTGAAGATATCATGATAAGGAGTGAACATATTTGGTCACGATCAGCCTATGTATGATAGTCAAAAATGAAGAAGAAGTATTGGCAAGATGTCTTGATACCGTGAAAGACATCGTAGATGAGATCAATATTGTCGATACAGGGTCGACTGACAAAACGGTCGAAATCGCGAAAGAGTACACAGACCGCGTCTTTTTCTTTGAATGGATCGGCAATTTTGCGGCGGCCAGAAATGAATCATTTAAGCATGCCACAAAAGATTACATTCTTTATTTGGATGCGGATGATGTTTTGCTTGAAGAAGATCAAAAGAAATTAAAAGAATTGAAGGAAACGCTGGACCCATCGGTTGATTCGGTTTCAATGTACTATGACGCCGGTACAGACGAATACGGAAATGTGACGCTGAGATACCGCCGCAACCGTTTAGTGAAAAGGGAGAGAAACTTTAAATGGAGAGGCGACTGTCACCAGTATCTTGAAGTCTACGGGAATATCATCAATGCCGATATCTCTGTCACACATAAAAAAATCCGCCATTCCGTCGGACGCAACTTGAATATTTACCAGCAGAAAATTGATCGGGGCGACGAGTTTTCAGCGCGAGACTACTTTTACTATGGAAATGAATTGAGAGAAAACCGCCATTACGAAAAAGCAATCGAAAGCTATGATCAAAACATTGCCATGAAAGAAGGCTGGATTGAAGATAAAGTGTACGCCTGCATTAATAAAGCGGACTGCTACCGCTTTCTCGGAGATATGGAAAACGAGCTCAGATCGCTGTTCCAGTCTTTTGAATTCTCGAAAACGCCGCGTGCTGAGACGTGCAGCCGAATCGGCTACAATTTTCAGCGCAGACGGGAATTCCATGCGGCCATCTATTGGTATGATCAGGCGACAAAACTCGTTCCGGACTCCAATAAATGGAGTTTCAGCTATCCGGCCTACTACACCTGGTATCCTCATCTGCAAATGTGTGTCTGCTATTATAATTTAGGAGATTTTGAAAAATCGTACCAGCATAACGAAGCGGCACGGAAATATCGTCCAAATGATAAGTCAGTTCTTCATAATAAACAATTGTTAGAAGGAAAATTAGGAATAAACAAATAAAAAAACAAAAGCTTACTTGTCAAGTAGGCTTTTGTTTTTATTTTTACGATGACGGCGCACCGCATAAAAAATGGAAACCCCCCATCCGATCAATAAGGTGGCATAAATAGCGGCACTCCATAAAGCGGTGATAGAGCAGAAGAGAATCAGGGTCCGGACATTGGTGACGATAATAAAGCCTCCTACAAGGACTCCCAGCAAATATGCCGGCAAAATCCGCACAAGCCAGGCTGCAATAGGAGCTGCAACAATTCCGCCTAACATCAGGGCAATCGTCCATGTCCAATTCACTTCCTCCCAGCCTAATGAGATCAAAAAACCTGCAGTAGCGGAAACCGCAATTGCAAACTCGCTTGTATCCACTGTACCGACGGTTTTTCTAACGGAAGCTCCCTTTTTCGATAACAATACAGGGGTTGCAATCGGTCCCCATCCGCCGCCTCCGGTTGCATCGGCAAAACCCGCGGCTAACCCTAAAGCGATTGACTGTTTTCTTGTCAAATCAATCGATTTTTTCTGACTGCTTGGATGAAATTTAAATAGAAAACGAAACAGGATATATATCCCTAATATGAATAGAAACAAAGAAATAAAAGGTTTAACAACATCGCCGGACAGGCTGCTCAAAAAGCATGCCCCCGTAAATGCACCAACAGAACCGGGGATGATCAATTTATATAAAGCCGATCGGTCGACATTTCCAAATTTCATATGGGAAACACCTGAAGCGGCGGTGGTCACGACTTCTGCAAAGTGAATCGATGCCGAAGCTGCTGCCGGGGCGATTCCGAACGTCAGTAAAAGCGATGCCGAAGTAACGCCGTAAGCCATTCCGAGCGCACCATCAATGAGCTGAGCGAAAAAGCCTATCATTGCAAAGATCATCAGTTTTCTCATAGCCATACCCCTTGTGAAAAATAGGTGAGGACTAAATATATGATATCTAAGTTATTCTATGCTTCGATCGCTTCGCGGTGTGGTTAAACACCGGAGGTACTCTGTTAAATAATGAAGCTGTCTGAGAGATTCGGCGGTTTTAATGGGCGAAAGGACAGAGGTCTACTCCGGAAACCGGAATGAGCATATGATGATAAAAAGAATGTTGGAGGGATCTTAGCGATGTTATACCATACATTTCATGATCAGCATAAAAGCATAACAAAACATTTATTCGAGAACATTCAAGATACATTCACAATAGAGTTTTGGGCCAAGCCAGTTCCGGAAGTAAAGGAGGAACGGTATGCTGTGATACCAGTTTCCGGCGTAAATGGAGAAGGCGGTGGATCTTTTCTGGCCGGTGTTGGGATTTCACTTGGAGCAAACGGTATTACAGTATACGAACATGAAGCGGTTCTAACAGAGGCTTTGGCTTTTACCTTTCCCTCGCCTTTAAACGACTTGACACATATTGCACTGGTATACCATGATAAAACGCCCTTTCTATATATTAACGGGCAATTTGTTAAAAAGGGGAATGTCAGCACCTTCAAAACGGTTGTTCCATCGGGAGTTTTCAAGGGATCTGGCACCCGTGACTTTAACGGAAAACTTGATGAAATCAGAATTTGGAGTAAAGCAAAAACACAATCTGAAATTTTGGAACATATGAACAGAAAACCGGCTCAAAACGAACCCGGTCTGTTTGGCTGCTGGAAATGGAGTGAAGGCGGCAAAAAGATGGTCCAGGCTGCTGATGGAACAATTAAAGGTCCCGCAGTGAAAAAAACAAACCTAAAGATTCTCTTTACTTTTTTTGTGCCGAGCGGAGGTGTGGAAACATTAAACAGACAGCGTTTGTATGCTCTTCACCAATTCGGTGTAAAATGTGATTTTTTATATTTACAAGAAGGAACAGGGCTGCAAAACAAGGTGAATACCTCTATTTTTATAACAAATTATGAAGACGAAATTAAAGAGATCATCTTTAGAGAAAATTATGATGCCATTGTAGTCGGTTCAGACCTTCTTTTGCTGAAAACCATAAGAGAATTTGGATATCAAGGGCTGTTGATTTATGAAGTGCAAGGGCTGGGCAACAATAAAGAGTATGTAGATGAGTTTTTGGAGATCCATGCTTATTCTATCGTCAATGAATGCAGTGATGCGATTTTATATCCGCAAACACCGCATCTCCAGCAAGCGTTTGAAAAGTATTTTCCTGCAAAAAAGAAATTTTGTTTTCATAATTGCTTTAACACGAAGGAGTTCCACTATCAGACGCTTCCGAAACAAAACAACCCGATTATCGGCTGGGTGGGAAGGCTGGAAGAAAATAAAAATTGGAGGGATTTTCTCTCTATCGGAGCAAAGCTGATCCAGAAAAATGATTCCATTCAACTTTGGATGTTTGAAGACAGTACATTGGCGGAAGAAGAAGAAAGGAGCGCATTTGCAGAAAGAATAAACGAGCTGAATCTGAAAGAGCATCTGACCGTTTATGCAAACCAGCCGCATCAAAAAATGGCCGAATACTTTTCCATCATCGGCGATTCGGGGGGATTTTTATGCTCCACCTCTAAAGTAGAAGGGTTCGGATATGCCGTACTTGAAGCGATGGTTTGCAGGTGTCCCGTTCTGACAACCGATTCCGACGGAGTGCGCAGTTTTATTACCCATAATGTAACAGGGAAGTTTTTTGAACTTGGAGACATCCATCAAGCGGTACAAGAAGGGAAAGAACTCATTGCAAATGGTGTTTTAAGAGAAGAGATTAGACGGAATGCTCTGAAACACATTGAAGACCATTTCGCGCCGGAAAAATACGCGGAACGCTTCTTGAATATGATTCATGAGTTAAAACATGTCATTTAAAAAATCCCTTTGAAAGGGATTTTTTAGTTTTATAAAAACCGGGAACCTGATCTGAACGATTCCCGGCGATTTTTTGCTTTCTTTTTACCAGTTGTTATCTTTTTCGTACCCTAATTGGATCAGTGCTTCTCCCGCTATTTCTTTAAACGCTTGCTTGTGGCTTTCATTAAATTCCTCTTGCCAATCTCCTATTTTTCCTTTTCTAAATGTATCTGAAGCGCTGGAATGAATATTTTGTTTCATTTTTTGAAGCAATTGCTGCTTTGATAATTGTAATGACTGAAGATCTTCCCATAAGAAATCGATGATGTGCATGATCGTTTTATTTTGCGAAGCTTCATCGCGCATAAGGTCTTCAAACGTCACGATGCAGATTCCGGAAGCTTGCGCCCATTGTAAAAAGTTTTTTGTGAAGTCAAGTATATTTGGCAGCAAGCCAATTCCATATTCAGCTTGTTCTTCTTGATTTAGTGAAGCACCTTTTATGATCGCCATCAGCCGTTCTTCGTGATTTTTCAAATGATGTTTCATATATGGATTCCATGGATGATTATATTTGTTGATCATGACAAAATGGACGAGTGAAACGGCTATATCTCTTAAATCTCTATAGATAAATATTGTTTTGATATCTGTTTCATTTAATATTTTTTCCCGATCTGCAGAGTGTGCAAAGTGGCCTGTGGCTACGTATCCTGGTTTAAGATCTTTTAAATGCTTTTCTTCGAAAACCCAGAAATCGGTCCGTCTCATTCCCGGAATTCCGAGGATAATTTGCAGCAGTAAATGAGTTCCGCTTTTTGGTACGGAATTGACTAATACTTTCGGTAAACGAATCTGCTGCTTGTTTTGAAATAAGTTGATTTTCAAAATTGTTGTGTCATAAAGTTCCCCGAACTCGTAATCTTCTCCCAATATGACAGAACGGGTGCTCACAAGACGATATCCATTATCGATAATGGCAACCGGAGCTTGTTCTGATTCTTCTTTCGTGTCACAGCCTTTAATAATCATATCGTACAATGCGAGGATTGAAGACGGAAATGCACCTTTGCCATAAATTAAAGAGAAAGGCGTATCTGCACCAAGCATACCTTTACGTATAGCGTCTTTTTCAGTGGCGCCCGGTAATTCAATCAGGACAACCCTCGGATCTTCAATATTTTTCATTGTTTGGATAGCAGACTGATCCAATGTTCGATCGATAATGATCAGCTTATAATTGCTAAATGATTGCTCTAACAATTGCTCTAATTTTTCGATTGTTTTTTCAGACCCGTCTTGAACAGGATAAATAATGGTTAAAAGATAAGGAATGTTTCTTCGATTTCTTGCTTGATGTCTAGCGAGGTTAAAAGCATATCTCCATCTGCGGTGCTCTTCTTTTGAGTTTCTTAGTTTAGCAGATACACTCAGCGGGGAATTGGTTCGATATTCCATCAGCACTTCTTCGATAAAAACAATATCACAATGCTCTGTCAGGCGCAGCCAGTACTCATAATCCTCAACAGGTTCGAGGTGATATCCGTCTATCATAGCTGCAAATTGTTTCTTGTACATAAAAGATACACCGATAAAACAAACATCAAGAAGGTTTTCTTTCGGTTGATTTTGATACTTGTAAAATTCTTCTAAGCTTGGCTCTTTTAAATAATCCCCTTTATGGTCAATATGCCGAAAGCTGCTGAAAGACAGCCCGACATTGGCCGGGGCTGTTTCCAATGCATGCCGAAGCTTTTCAATGAAATCAGGATAATAAATATTATCACTTGAAACCCATGTGAAATATTTAACTTCTTCTATTTTCATCAAATAATCAAACCCGATGTTTAAGGTTTTTGCTACTCCTTCATTTTTTTCTTTAAGAATAATGTGAACCCTGTCGTCTTGTTTTGTTATATCTTTGATGACAGCTACAGTTTCAGGGGGAGCGCCGTCTGAAACGATGACAAAATAAAAGTTCTGATAGCTTTGCAGCAGAATCGACTGCAGGGCTAATGTCAAATATTCAGGAGTTTGCTTATAAACGGGCATCACTATCCCTACATCTCTCATTTCCATCCACCTTTCAAATGTATGATTTTTCAATCACATGTTTGAACGATAAAATTTCAAAATATCAGCTAGTGATGATTCCAGCGAAATAACCGGTTTCCATCCTAATTTCATTATTTTGGCAGGGTCCAGATCCGGTTTTGCTGATGTTTTTTCATTGTTTCGCGACTTGATCTCAAATTCGATTGCTGTCAGTTTTTTGTAAATATGGACCACTTCGTTAAGAGAATGGCTCCTGCCTGTGGCAATTACATAAACTTCTCCTGGTTCGCCGTTTGTTAAAAGGATTTCATAAGCACGGACCACATCCCGTACATCCAAAAAATCGAGCTGAACGTTTAAATTGTCAACTTCAAGGACCTTTTCTCCATTATTTTTTTCCATGTCGACAATGTTGCGAGCGAAAACCGAACAAACGCCTTTGGAAAATCCAGGTCCTATTAAATTCGACGGCTTGGCAATGATGATCTGCATGTTGTAAAGATGTTCCCATGTTTGAGCAACCAAGACTTGCAGTGTTTTGCTGAGGCTGTATGGATGTTGAAGAGTAGACAGATCTTTTAAATCAAACTGCAAAATGGAACCGGCAACACAGATTTTACATTCGGGACTTTCCTGACGAAGAGCGTCTATTAAATACAAAGTGGATAAAAGATTGTTTTCCAGTGTTGAAACAGGATCAAGCCAAGACTGCCCGACATGGTTTTGTCCGGCTAAATGAAGGAGATACTGAGGTTTTGTTTTTTTGATTAAGTTTGCTACCGCGTCTTTGTCTGTCAGGTTGCAGCGTTCAATTTTAATATTCCCTTCAGGTGCCTTGACCCTTGTTATGGCCGTAACATCAAATCCCGCCTGCGAAAAGTGCCGGCATGCGTGCCGGCCGGTAAATCCGCCCGCTCCGGTGATTAATATTTTAGGGAGCTGACTCATTGATATTTCATCCAATCTAGTACGATATGCCTTTGCGGATTGGAGAAAAAGAAATAGAATGTCATATTAT
The DNA here is from genome assembly GCF_000465465.2 of Bacillus sp. NSP9.1. Lineage (NCBI taxonomy): Bacteria > Bacillati > Bacillota > Bacilli > Caryophanales > Bacillaceae > Bacillus > Bacillus sp. NSP9.1. The sequence continues at coordinate 3,731,733 of NZ_CP048273.1, read as the reverse complement.
CAAAATTCTCTTTCTGGAAATGATTTTGCTTTGCATGATAGCAACCTTCCTTTCTTTTCATTTTATGGTTGAAAATGCAGGATGGATTGAATGCCGGCTTCATCTCGTTTTCATGATGAAAAACGCTGTAAATCCTTATTCTATTTGTCTTAATATGTTATGAATTTCTTTTTTGATTGCTATAGGCTGTCTGTTTACTGCTATAAGCCGAAATTGACATTTAAAAAACATCAGCCGTGGCAAGTTGTCATCTGGGATCATACATTATCTTGGGATTTTTGCCGAACAAGGAGGAAAATAGATGATTCCGCTAATCAATTTAAAAAAGCAGTTTCAAAAGGTGAAAGCCGACATTTTACATGAAGTCGAACTTGTATTAGACAGCGGCCAATATATATTGGGGCCGAAAGTCGCGGAGCTGGAGAAAAAAATAGCCGCAAAGCTCGGCGCGGGAGAAGCCGTAGCGGTTGCGAACGGTACGGACGCGTTAGTGCTGACGCTCGAAGCATTCGGCATCGGCAAGGGAGATGAAGTCATCACAACGCCGTTTACGTTTTTCGCCAGCGCCGAAGCCGTCTCAAGAGTCGGTGCGACTCCAGTGTTTGCCGATGTCGATCGGGAAACCTACAATCTTGATCCGGCTAAAATAGAGGAAAAAATCACACCGGCGACAAAGGCGATCATTCCCGTTCATCTTTTCGGCCAGCCGGCTGATATGGCTGAAATCACGGCGGTGGCCAAACGGCATGAACTGATTGTGATCGAGGATGCCTGCCAGGCGTTCGGCGCCACATATAAAGGCCGCCCTGTCGGCAGTCTTGGGGATGCAGCCTGCTTTTCATTTTTTCCGACGAAAAATTTGGGAACCTTGGGTGACGGAGGCATGGTGACCATCTCGGACTCTGAGGCGGCCCAACGGGTCAAAACGCTCAGAACGCATGGCACGAGCAAAAAATACTTTCACGACAAAATCGGCTATAACAGCCGGCTCGATGAATTGCACGCGGCCATTTTGCTGATTCTTCTTGAAAAGATCGACGGCTGGAATGAACAAAGAAGGAAAATCGCTGCAAAGTACAATGAATCATTGCGAGAAGCTTCATTTACACTGCCGGCGGAAAAGGAGGACCGCACACATATCTATCATCTCTATTGTATCGGCGCGAAAAACCGCCAGGAGATCATGCAATTGCTGAAGGACGAGGACATTCACTCAGGTGTTTACTATCCGTGCTGTCTTCATCTGCAGGATGTTTACGCTTCTCTGAAATACAAAAAAGGAGATTTTCCTGTCGCAGAGTCTTTATCGGAAACTTTGTTCGCCGTCCCGATGGATCCTTTCCTGACAAACGAAGAACAAGAACAGGTCATCTCCGTCCTGCTTGGCACAGGAGGCGGGCAAAAGTGACGCTTCATTTCGGCCTGATCGGCTGCGGCTACATGTCCAGAAAACATCTGCGCGCCCTCAATCTGTGCGACGGGGCGGAACTATCGGCAGTCAGTGATGTACAAAACGAAAGAATGGCGGAAGCGGCTGAATACTATGCAGCGATGGGCAGCACGAAACGAAACATCGCGCGCTATGAACAATATCACGATTTGCTTGCTGATGAGAACGTCGAAGCCGTGATCATTGCCGCCGTTTCCGGACTTCATGCGGAAATGGCGAAAAAGTCTTTGCTGGCGGGAAAGCATGTCGTCTTGGAAAAACCAATGACACTGTCTTTGAAAGATGCCGACGACATCATTGAGCTGGCGGAGCGGAAAAGTCTGAAGCTTATGGTCTGCCATCAAATGCGCCATCGGCCGATCATGAGAAAAATAAAAGACACGATCGAACAAGGCAAATTGGGAAAGCCATACTTAGGCGCCGTTTCGCTTCGCTTGAACCGCTCTCCTGCGTATTATGAGGCGGCCGCATGGCGGGGAAGCTGGGAAAAGGACGGCGGTATGCTCGTCAACCAGGGCATACATTTGATCGATCTTTTGCAATGGTTTTTAGGCGATGTAAAAAGCGTATACGGTGATATGCTGACCGTTTCACCCGCAAAGGAAACGGAAGATGTGGCCCTTGGCGTCCTGACTTTTGGCAATCAGGCAAAGGGGGTTATCGAAGCCAATATTGTCACACAGCCAAACAATCTGGGGAGTTCGCTTTCGATCTTTGCGGAAAACGGAGCGATTTCATTGGAGGGACCATCTTTAAACAAGATCAACCGCTGGTTTATCGCCGGGAAAGAGAAGGATAGGAAAGAAGCGGAAAAGCTGATTGATCAAGAGGGCGAGCAAACCGCCATGTACCAAAATTTCATCAGCGCCGTGCAATCAGATGAACCGCTTTTGATTGACGGATATGAAGGAAAAAAAGCGTTGCAAACCATTTTTGGCATCTATCAATCTGCACTGTCCAAAAGAGTCGTCGAACTGCCGCTTCCATCATTTCAAACGGCTGACATGAACAAGAAATAGGTTTGTGAAATAGTAAATCGTCCCTTTCAAAAAAAGATATGAATCATATTTTATTAAAGGTATGTATAGAAGGGGCGGTTTTATAAATGAAGGATCAGGAAAGTCAAAACAAAACGATAGCAGTCATAGGCCTAGGGTTTGTCGGCCTGCCCTTGGCGATGTTGTTAATCGCAAAAGGAATGCCGGTCATCGGCGTTGATTTGGACGAAGAAAAAATCGATTGTTTAAAAAGGGGAAAAAGCTATATATCCGATATTAAAGGCGAAACGGTGCAAAGCGGCATAGAGTCCGGCTTATTTCGCCCTGTTGCGGATTATCGGATGATCAAAGAAGCCGGCGCGGTCATCATTTGCGTGCCGACACCGCTCGATGATCAGTCCGGACCCGACTTGGCTTATGTGGAAAAAGCGGCGCAATCGATCGCAGAACACTTGCAAAAAGGCCAGCTCGTCGTCTTGGAAAGCTCGACATATCCCGGCACGACAAGAGACATCGTCAAACCGATTTTAGAGCGGAGCGGTCTGACTTGCGGAAGAGACTTTTATTTGGCCTATTCGCCTGAGCGGGTCGATCCAGGCAATCAATTCCCGATCGAAGTCGTTCCGAAAGTGGTCGGAGGAACGACGGCTCAATGTCTTGACCGCATCTATCGATTATACAGCGGGATTTACCAAGAGGTCGTGCCGGTGACATCTCCGGAAACTGCCGAGCTGACAAAACTGCTGGAAAATACGTATCGATTTATTAATATTTCATTTATTAACGAGTTCGCGATGATTTGCGACAAACTCGGCGTCAATGTCTGGGAAGTCATCGAAGCGGCAAGCACGAAGCCTTACGGATTTTCCGCATTTTATCCCGGACCGGGCATCGGCGGCCACTGCATACCAGTTGACCCTTTATATTTGCAGTTTATGATTAAAAAAATCGGCCTCTCAAGCGAATTTATCCAGCTGTCGGAGGCGACGAACGATCGAATCGTCCGCTATATTGCCGAGCGCTCATTGCAATTGGCGGGCAAGGATAAAGCGACGGAGGCGAATATATTCATCTACGGTGTGACATATAAACGGAATGTGGCCGATATGCGCGAATCGAAATCGCTCGATATCATCGAGAAGCTGATCGGCATGGGGGCCGCTGTTTCCTATCACGATCCGTACGTGCCGGAGCTTGATCTTCACGGTCAAAAGCTTTCCAGCAAACCGATCAATTCCGAGACTTTGAAACAATATGACTGTGTCGTCGTGTTAACAGACCATGCCGAACTTCCGAAAGATTTGTTCTTAGAACATGCAAAAGTCGTCTTTGATACGAGGGGCGTTTTAAGAGACGACTCTGGGAAAGCTAAAGTCGTCCAGCTTGGAAATGGTCTTTCGTAGCTGTGTTATCGGTCATCACAATGCGGATGAAACATAGAGGGTAAATCATTAAGAACAGATTGAAAGACCACCAGACCGGATCGAAATCCCCTCTGAACGCCCAAAAAGCGATGGCTTGCAGTCCGGAACAGAACGTTAACACAAGAGAAATGAGAGCGGCGTTTTTCCATAGCGGCCGCTTTTTTTTATGCAAATATAAGCTGATCAGGCCGCTGATTGAAATCAAAATATCAAGCGGCAAAAACGACCAATTCCAAGCGACGATGACCGGATTGTGATAATCCTTGAAGGCCGCCTCTTCCGGAATGAGGTGAAAAAGTGTAACAAACCAGTATAAAATAAAGCCGATATCTGTAATAAGCATTAGTGGTTTTACATATTTCACAGTTTTTCCTCCAGCTTCAATTAATTGGCCGATGCTCTGCAACATTTAAAGCGACGACTCCTGTGATAATCAGAATGATCGAAATCACTTTGAGGAGACTGATACTCTCACCAAAATAAAGAAACCCCATAACGGAAATGAAGACGATTCCCAATCCGGACCAAACCGCATAGGCGACCGCGATGTCCATTGTTTTCAAGGTAAGCGTTAAAAACACCAGGCTCGCAGCATAAAAAACAAGCAGCAGAATGCTCGGAATAATCTTTGAAAAACCGTTTGAAAGCTTCATGCTGATTGTACCCGCCGTTTCAAAAAGGATTGCCAAACATAAGTAAAGCCAATGCATAGCTGTTTCCCCCTATTTTTGTTTCGCACTGATGCCGTGGATCAGAATATCGACGGCTGATGTCAAAATTTCTCCCATTGTAAACCGGTTTTTCAGAGAAGAAGAGGGATCATAAATCTGACTCAGACTCCCTGTGTACATTTGAATGAATAGCGGCAAATGGATCTCTTTAATCATTCCTTGCGAGATCCCTTGTTTGAACAGATCTTCAACAACAGACCAATCCTCCTTTAAAAACACATCAAGTTTCAGCCATTGTTCATAATGGAATTTTTTCAATTCCGTCAATAAGCGAATATCCATTAACTCAAAATCAGCCGGTACGGAAATCAAGATTTGTTCGATTTTTTCGATTACCCCGAGCTGTTCATTAGCCGTGATGGCTTTCTCCTTTTCTTTAATTTGCTGGATTACATGATCGATCACTTGCTCAACAAGGTTGTCTTTTGAAGAGAAACATTCATAAATCGTGCGTTTACTGACGGATAATTGTTTCGCTAAATCGCTCATCGTAAAGGTAAACCCTTTTTGCTGAATCAGTTGAATTGTTTCTTGAATCATCCGTTCTTTCAATCCTGCTTCCTCCTTTTTGGTACTTAGGGAAACATTTTGGTACCAATGGTATTGTATACCGAAATCAAACATATGTAAACTTCTTCACACTCACGCCCAAATCAACCTGAGAATACAATGTGATTAAACAGGACGAAAAGGGTGAGGACCGTGTGGATGGGAATTCTGTTGATCATGTTGGGGCTGGGGCTCAGCATTTTCGCCGCCAGTTTGATTGTCAGTTATTTGTTTGTACTGCCGCACAGGAGCAGTTATGAAGAAACTTTCTTTAGCGGTGTCAAAAATGGGGAAATCATTGATGATGTCTTCGATTCACATCAAAAAGAGGAGCTGTTTTTGACGTCTAAGGACGGCTGTCAGCTGCATGCGATGCTTTTTCCTGTTCCAAAAAGCAGGAAAGCCGTCATGATCGCCCATGGCATCAAATGGTCGCTGTTTGGCGGCTACAAATATGTCGAACTGTTTCAGTCGCTCGGCTACCACGTTCTCCTGTGCGACAGCAGAGCCCACGGCTTAAGCGGAGGATCGCACGTTTCCTACGGATTTTTTGAGAAACACGATTTGGCAATGTGGGCGGATGAGCTTGAACAAAAGTTCGGCAAAGACCTTTATATCGGCGTCCTCGGCGAATCGCTGGGAGCGGCGGCTGCCGTTGAATTGATGAAACAAGACAGGAGAATCAAGTTCTGTATTGCCGATTCTTGTTTCAGCGATTTAACCGAACTATGCCGGTTCCAGCTGAAAGCGGCTGTCAAATGGGCTGTTCCGTTTCTGATTCCATTGACAAGCCGTCTGATCAAACAGCGCTACGGCTGGAGCCTTTCTGATATTTCACCTGTCAAAAACCTTGAAGAGACAGAGACGCCGCTTTTTATTATTCACGGGACAAATGATCAGCTTGTCCCGCTGCAAATGGCTAAAAGCCTGTATGAACGCAAAAAAGGAATCAAAAAGCTCTATGTCATTGAAGGAGCCGGACATGTCGGCGGGTTCAGCCAAAATCCGGAGGCGTATTTTAACAACATAAGAGACTTTTTGCTGAAAGTTGAGCCGGTCCACTCTGTTTAAAGCTTTTCAGCCGCCGCCGATCTAGTGCGCGCCTCATCGATCTTAGCGGCATATGACAATCCCCAGTTCATCATTTGATGAATGATCGGGATCAGGGTCTTGCCGAATTCTGTTAAACGATACTCGACTTTCGGCGGAACCTGTTTATACACTTCGCGATGAACGATTCCGTCGCGCTCCAGTTCGCGAAGCTGCAGGGTCAGCATCCGCTGCGTTATACCGGGCATCAAACGCCGCAGTTCATTAAATCGCTTTTTTTCATCGATCAAATGAAATAAAATCACGCTTTTCCATTTGCCGCCGATAATATCAATCGTCGCTTCCACCGGACACGAATAGCCTCCCGCTGTTTCGCATGCTCCCGGATATTTTTTCATTTTTCTCTCTCCTTAGTATAAAAAATGATACTATACCACAAAAATGTGCGTACTTTCTTATTCTCATTATAATCATTAGAATGGAATTGAAAAAGGAAAATACACTAAAGAGCAAAAGGAGAGAAACCATCATGGCAGATCAATCCAAAAAACAAGATATACTTGCTGCATATCAATTTAGACATGCCGCGAAAGAATTTGACCCGAATCAAAAGATTTCAGACGAAGATTTTCATTTTATTTTAGAAACGGGCAGATTGTCACCGAGTTCATTCGGTCTTGAGCCGTGGAAATTTCTTGTCATTCAAAACGAAGAATTGCGCGAAAAGCTGCGTGCAGTCTCATGGGGAGCACAGGGGCAGCTTCCGACAGCGAGCCATTTCGTATTGCTGCTCGGCCGTACCGCTCAGGAAATGAAGTATGATTCCGACTATATTGAAGAGCATCTGGACAATGTCAAAAAAATGCCGCCTGAAATTAAGGAAAACATGATTAAAAAGGGCGGTGTATTGAGTAAATTTCAAGAATCCGATTTTCATTTGCTTGAAAGCGATCGGGCGATGTTTGACTGGGTCTCTAAGCAAACTTATATCGCGCTCGGCAATATGATGACGGCGGCAGCGATGATCGGCATCGACTCCTGCCCGATCGAAGGCTTCGATTATGACCAAGTCCACGACATCTTGGAAAAAGAAGGGCTGCTTGAAGATGGAAAATTTGACGTTTCCGTCATGGTCGCCTTCGGATACCGCGTCAAAGAGCCGCGTCCGAAAACAAGACAGGAGCTTGATCAAGTCGTTAAATGGGTAAACTAAAGAAAAAAGCGATTCCGCCTCGGGCGGAATCGCTTTTTTTATGTTCACATTTGCTTGAGGCTGCGTTTTTTCCGCTGATAAAGGTAAAGGACGCCCCCGAATGCGACCAGCAGAAAACCGAGCATCAGCCAGTTATAGATATTCGTCGCCGTATCAGGCAATTGTCCGTTGAACGAATCCGGTGGGGCTTGACCGTCATCATGGCCGTCTCCATCAGTGCCGGACCCGCCATTGCTGCCGTCAGGTCCTGCAGGCTTTTCGCCGCCATCTCCGCCGTCGCCCGGGGCTGCGGGAGGCGTTCCGGCATGTTTGGCATTCAACACGGTATACTCGCTGAAATGATTCACATATCCGGCAACCGTATGCCCTTTGCTATAGCCGTTTTTCACCTTTGTGAAGCGGTTGTTTTTCCGGTCGACAAAATAAACGCTGTTTTTTTTGTCAGGCTGATCGACTTGGAAAAACAGTCCGACCGGCTCTTTAAACGTGCTGACGGCTTTTCCTTTTTGCCGAATGCTGAAGTCGTAGACGTTTGTGACAGCCTGTTTGATGTCTTTTGTGATCTTGATTGCGATCTTTGCTTCTTCGCTGGCCAGATTGACGGCCGGGAGATGCATGGCGATTTTATCGTTTTTCAATGTAATGTTTGGATCATTTGTTCTTTTCTTTACTAGATCAGTCTGTGCTTTTGTCATGCTCAGCTTGATGTTTTCTTTTTCTGTGTCAGGGAAATAGACGATCGCCTGGTTGGCGTTTGCCGCGTATGTTTGAAACGGCTTTTCAGCAAGTGTCCAGATGCCGTCCGCCTGCTTTTCAGGCAGGAATACTTCAGTGATTCTGTTTTCGATGTTCGGCGAAACCGCATCGTACGAATCTAGCTGCTCGGTGAAAATCTCGTAATCTGTAAACCCGAGGTCTACACCGTTTTTCGCTTCTTTAAAGACGGAGTAGCCGTCACCGCCGCCGCCCATGAAATTGTTGGTTGCGACACGGTACGTTTTCTTCGGATCGAGCGGCTCAGATTCTCCTTTTTCATTGACAAGCTTGACATCAAGGATACGCTCTCCTTCAGGCTTGCTCAATGTGAATGTAAAGGTTAAACCCGCTACATGAGGAAAAGCGCCTCCGCCTTCTTCGACCTGACTGACGCCGTGCTCGAGCGCTTCTTTAATTTGCGCTCCCGTCAAATCAGCGGCATAAAGCGTGTTGCCGAACGGCATGACGGTGAGCACTTCGCCGAGTGTAATCTCTCCTTTGTCAATGCTTGCTCTGATTCCGCCGCCATTTGTGATCGCGATATCAGCGCCGCCGGCTTGTTTCGCTTTCCTCAGCATACCGTCAGCGATGAAGTTCCCGAGGTTGGTTTCTTTTGAGCGGACATGCTCGCGCTTTCCGTCAAGCGGGACATCGGCATAGCCGACGACCTTTGTCTTTAAGTCTTCAATGGCTTCTTTAAAACGGTCGAGATCCTCTTTGGCGGCGCTGTCTTCCGCGGTATTTTCATCAATCGCGATCAAATGAGAGCTTGACTTGTCCGTTTGGATGACACCGTTGTTATCGAATGTAACATCGACTCTCCCTAAAAACTGCCCATAGTCTTTTGCTTGTGCGACGATCGTCGGCTCCTCATTTTCCACGACTTCCAAATGATCGACGAGTGTGTGTGTATGCCCGCCGATGATCAGATCGATCCCCTTCACTTTTTTGGCGAGCTCAAGGTCGCGGTTGTGGCCGAGATGGGTGAGGGCGATGATCTTGTTGACCTTTTCTTTTTCTTTCAGTTCCTTGACCGTTTTCTCCGCTGACTGATAAGCGTCATGAAACACAATGTTCGGCCCCGGGCTTGACGTATATGACGTATCTTCCGTCGTCAGCCCGAAGACGCCGACTTGTTCCCCGTTTACATCTAGCAGAATATATGGGTAGATTCCGCTTTCTTTCTTTTCGCCCGCCTTTAAGACAGACGGCTCTTTTCGAAATTTGTTCAGTTCAGGTTCTTTTGAAACATCGACATTAGAGCTGACGATCGGAAAATCCGGCTTTTCAAACCGGTATGTGTTTTCCGGGTCAACCGCGGTTCCGTTTCCGCTGAGAAAGTCTGCGAGCACTTTCGGTCCTTTATCAAATTCATGGTTGCCAAAAGTCATGGCGTCATAGCCCATCATGTTCATCAGTTTCAAATCGGCGAGCCCGTTCCATTTTGTAAAATACAGATCGCCGGAAAAGACGTCGCCGGCATCGAGCAGCACATTGTTTTCTGTTTCACTGCGGATTTCTTTCACTTTGGCAGCGCGCCTTGCCGCTCCATCAAGGTGGGCATGCGTGTCGTTCGTGTGCATGACTGTTAATGTCCAGTTTTCATCATCAACTGGAGGCTCTGAACCGTCAAAGTTCAGCTTATAGACGCCATATCCTTTGTTTTCGGATTCCCTGACAAAATCGATGTCCTGCGCTTTTTCAGCAAACGGTTTGGCGAGGAGGGAAGACTCGAATGTCACGTCGGCTCCTTTAATCGGAGCGATCGACCAGTTGTTGTCTGCGGCGGGATTGACCGTTTTCTTTTCCATAATGTAGTTCATGAGTACCTGCCTGTTTTCATCTGCCGCCGCATAAACGACTTTGTCCTGAGTCAGATGCGGGAATCCGCCGCCCCCGGAGGCGCGGTAATTATTTGTGACGACAAGGAATTCCTGGTCGTCGCGGACGGGTTTTCCGTTGTAAGACAACAGTTTGACGCGGTTCGCCTGCGGATTTTTCACCCCGCCTGAGGCATTGTATTTTGCCGGTTGTGTGACATCGATCTGGTAGGTCACACCGTCAATGACATCGAAATTATACGACCTGAAATCGGGGTTGAGGAGCGCCTGTTCACCCGATTTTGAAGGATCGATCTGATTGAACTGCCCGGCCGACATTTCGATCCAGTCCTTCACCTCGCTTCCCGTCAGTTTGACGATATAGAGCGTATTGTCGTACAAATACAAATCGCCGATGTTTTTGATCGCAAGGTTTCCTGCTTTAATATTTGTATAATAATCAGCACCGTTGCGTCCTCCTGCTTTGAACGGCGCGCCCGCTGATAAAATCGGCAGGTTTTCGTATTCCGTTCCCTTCATGACATCTTCCGCATACCATTTTTGTGCGTCTGTGACAATCTGGATTGAAGGATCGTCTTTTACCTGTGCGAAAAAGCTGTTAATATCAGCTTCCGTTTGGCCAACCGGCGCGCGGACATATTCAAGCGTTTTTTCGTGCGTGTCTTTAATCGCGGAAACGACGGTTTCGTTTCGCGACGTCACATTTCCGGCAATCGCTTCCGTTTTTGCGCTGGCATTGTTCACTGTCCATTTGCCGCCGTCCTGTTCAAGCTGCATATCGATAATTCCTAAATGGCTGCCCCAGTTCTTCGGCATGACGACAGGAATGCCGTTGATCGTTCCTTTTTGGTTGTCGATCACGCCGTTACCGGGATAGTCGGTGCCGGGGAACAGACCGTGCTGATGTCCGGAGATGATCGCATCTATTCCTTCCGTCTTGAGAGCCAGGTCATAAACGGCGTTTTCGGCTCCCGCCGCCTGTTCGCCATTTTCAATTCCGGAGTGGGCGATCGCGATGATCACGTCGGCGCCTTCCTGTTTCATTTTTGGAATCGTTTCTTTCGCTGATTCGGTGATGTCCTGCACTGTGATTTTGCCGTCCAGGTGCTTTTTATCCCATGTTAAAATCTGAGGCGGAACGAAGCCGATGTAGCCGACTTTAAGCTGGTGCTTTTGGCCGCTTTCATCCGTCACCGTCCGGTCTTCAATATGATATGGGGTATATTTGTTCTTTCCGTCCGGTGTTTTAATATTGGCATTGACGATGGGAAATTCGGCCCCTTTTATCGTGCCGTCAAGGAATTCAAGGCCGTAGTTGAATTCGTGGTTTCCGAGCGTGCCGGCGTCATAATGCAGTTTGTTCATGACATCAATGATCGGGTGTGTTTTCGTTCCGGAGATAATCGATTCACGTTCATGTTTGAAGATGTATTCCCCTAGAGGGTTTCCTTGAATTAAGTCGCCGTTGTCGACAAGAATCGTGTTCGGATTTCGGCTCCGGTACTTTTCGATCAGCTGAGCCGTTCGTGCCAGTCCGAATTCAGCCGTTTCTTTGTCGGCATAGTAGTCATAATCCATCATATGGGCGTGGATATCTGTCGTACCCAAGATGCTGAGGTTGATCAGCGGGTGTTCATTTTGTTCTTCTGCATATGTCTGGGTGTTTGGCATGAGTAAACTGAGTATCATCACTGAGGTTAGCAGAATACGGAGAATGTTTTTCCTTGAAAACCGTCTTTTCTGTATTCCCACCATTTCTCCACCTTTCAGATTAGAGTAACAATTTCTATTGTAAGAACTTTTTGTAAAGTTTTGTAGAACTTTCGTTGCGAATATTGTAAACACTCAGAAAATGATTCCAAAGTCTGTCTCTGTCTGCTGGATGACTTAGGTACTTTGTCGCGAGGATGTGGGGATGTTTTATTTAGTGTGGCAAGGGTAAATGGATTTATGTAGACAGAAGCTTCCGGGAGGGTGATCAATATGAGCAAAAAAATTGCAGTTGTTCTGACAGATTACTTTGAGGATTCGGAGTATACCGAGCCTGCGAAAGCGTTCAAAGACGCCGGACACCAGCTTACGGTTATTGAAAAAGAGACAGGCAAAACGCTGAAAGGCAAGCAAGGCGAGGCGCAAGTGGAAACAGATGTGTCCATTGATGAAGTCAGCCCTGCTGATTTTGACGCATTGTTGATTCCGGGCGGATTTTCGCCGGATATTCTCAGAGCCGACCAGCGTTTCGTATCGTTTGCGAAAGCCTTTATGGATGACAAAAAACCGGTGTTTGCGATCTGTCACGGGCCTCAGCTTTTAATCACCGCCAAGGCTCTGGACGGGCGCAGTGCGACAGGCTACACATCGATTCAAGTCGATTTGGAAAACGCCGGGGTTAAATTTAAAGACGAGGAAGTTGTCGTCTGCCAAAATCAGCTTGTCACAAGCCGGACGCCTGACGACATCCCTGCTTTTACACGCGAATCTTTGAAGCTGCTCGGCTGATGAAAAAAGACCGGAACAGATTTCCGGTCTTTTTTATGTTTATTTTCGGAGTGCAGCGAGTTCCTCTGCGATCGCCTGCATTTCACTCGGGCTGAAAGATTTCTTTTTCATCACCATTTGATGGAGATATTCAAGATCTTCAAGCTTTTCGTTGCTAAAGTCTTCCGCTTTGATCACGCCGATGTTCAGCATGTTTAATTTTTGGGAGATCTCTTCGATCATTTTGTTCAGCTCGGCTGTTTTCTGATCAGACAATAAGGCACTTCCTTTCTCTGACGATTTCGTAGTCTTTATTGTAACAGAAATGTCCGAGAAGAAAAGAACCGTTATCGCCAAAGCGAGCGGCATCAAACGGAAAGGGACTTTTCTTTTTCTTGTTTTTCCGCTTTGATTTTTCCAAGAATCTGTTTTGACTCATAGATGACGACGCCTGTTAAGCCGAGGAGGCCGATTAAGTTTGGAATCGCCATCAGGCCGTTCAGCATATCCGCGAGCGCCCACACGAAATTATCCTTAAAGATCGCTCCGAAAAAGACGGCGATGACAAAGATGATGCGGTAGTAAATCGCATACTTTTCATTGAGCAGGTAAGTGAAGCATTTTTCTCCGTAGTAGGACCAGCCCAAAATGGTCGAATAGGCGAACAGAAGCAGGCCGATGGCGACAATCGTGGAGCCGGCGGGACCGAGAAAATGTTCAAATGTCATCGATGTCAGCGCATCATTCTGCTCTGACAAATACATTTTACCCATGACGATCGAAATACCCGTAATAGAACAGACGACCAGTGTATCAATGAAAACCTGAGTCATCGAAACGAGCGCCTGCCGTGCCGGCATATCGGTTTTCGCAGCCGCGGCAGCGATCGGCGCTGAACCGAGCCCAGCTTCGTTTGAGAACACTCCTCTGGCAACGCCCCAGCGGATGACGGTTCCGATGGCTCCTCCGGCCACGGCCTGACCGGTAAAGGCGTCGGAAAAAATTAAGCCGATGGCGCCGGGGACAAGCTCAAAGTTTGTCACAAGAATGATCAGCCCGGCGATCACATAAAATAAGGCCATAATCGGAACAAATACGGAGGTGACTTTTCCGATGCTCTTGATCCCTCCGAGAATGACAAGCGCTGTAAAAACGGTGACAATGATACCCGTGATCCAGACAGGAACGGAAAACGTTGATTTCATGACTCCCGATACAGAGTTCGCCTGAACCATATTGCCTATTCCGAAGGCAGCCAAGGCCCCGAAAATAGCAAATAAAACACCGAGCCATTTTTGCTTAAGCCCGTGTTCCAGATAGTACATCGGGCCCCCTGACATTTCGCCGTTTTTGTCTTTTACGCGGAATCTGACGGCGAGCACGGCTTCGGCATATTTCGTCGCCATTCCAAAAAAAGCGGCCAGCCACATCCAAAACACGGCGCCCGGGCCCCCGGCGATAACAGCTGAAGCGACCCCGACGATATTTCCCGTGCCGACAGTGGCGGCCAGTGCGGTCATCAACGCCTGAAAATGAGAGATGTCTCCTTCTGAAGATTTATCCTGATTTTTGCTAAAGGCCAGCTTTAAAGAATAAGGCAAAAGTCTGATTTGCAAAAAGCTGAGCCTGAATGTCAAGTAAACACCTGTGCCGACGATGAGAATCAACAGCGGCGGCCCCCATAAAAAACCATTCATTTGATCGACTATATTTGAGAGCAATTTCAATCCCCCTTCGTTTTGTGTCTAACTAGAATATTCTGAAAGTTTGTTAGATTTGTCAATAGCCTAGTTAGATTTTCTTCCCGAAGTTGAAAAAACGAAAAAAATCTTTAGTATAAAATCAAGTACGTTTTTCTTTCTGAAAAGAGGGGAAAGAATAGAGGAGGCTGCACCATGATCAAAGTTTTATTTGTCTGCCTCGGCAACATTTGCCGTTCGCCGATGGCGGAAGCGGTATTTCATGACATGCTCAGGAAAAACGGGCTGGATGGCAAGATTGAAGCTGATTCAGCCGGCACCGGAAATTGGCATGTCGGCAAACCGCCACATGAAGGCACAAGGACATTGCTGGCCGAAAAAAAGATCAGCTGTGAAGGATTGTACGCAAGGCAGGTCACTGCGAAGGATCTGAAAGAATTCGACTACATCATCGCCATGGATGCGGAAAATGCCGGGAATGTCAGAAGCCTGGCGGGATATCAGCAAAAGGCCGTCATCCGGCGTCTGCTTGATTATGTTGATGACTGTCCGACGGATGATGTCCCTGATCCATACTATACGGGGAATTTTGAAGAGGTGTACGAACTCGTGGCAGAAGGCTGCCGCCAATTGCTGAAAGACATTCAAAAGACACACAATTTATAAAAATGGAGGGAGAGATTTTTATGAAAGGCGAACGCGTTTTCATCAGAAACATCCTCCTCGGCGCATCGGTCGGGGCTGTCTTGTCTTTGCTGCACAAACCGACGAGAAAAGCATGCTGTGAGAAACTCTCGGCATGCCAAAACAAAATCAGCCTTTACCGCGAGAATCCCGGTATGCTGACCGAATGTGTAAAAGAGAAAATCGAAAAGACGAAAAGGCTGACGGCGTCTATTTCGGACGATTTGACCTTTTTGAATAAACAGATTAAAGAATTGAAGGAAACGACCCCGAAAGTGATGGAACTGATCGAGGAAACAAAGGACCACTTCTCGGCAGGGTCCACCAATCGTCTGGAGTGAGAAAAATGTTCGGCTTTTTAAAAGAGCTTGTGTGGCGCTACTATCTCCATGAAGGGCCGAGCAAATCGGCGGAACTTGCCTACTTTTTTCTCCTGTCCCTGTTCCCGTTTATGATTTTTTTATTGACATTGATCGGCTATCTGCCAATCAAAACGGGGGATGTCATCGGGCTGATCGAGCAGTATGCACCTGAGAATACGATGTCTGTCATCAAAGAAACGTTACATACAGGCAACAGGGGGCTGCTTTCTTTCGGGATTATCGCCGCGCTCTGGTCTGCATCAAACGGATTGAACGCGATTGTCAGGGCCTTCAACCATGCATATGAAGTCGAGGAAAACCGCTCATTTATTATGGTCCGGCTGACGTCTATTCTTCTGACCGCCGCGATGGTCTTCACGATTTTAATCGCGCTGCTTCTTCCGGTATTCGGCAGGGCGATCGGCCATTTTATCGCCAATCTCGACGGAACGCCTGAGATGTTTTTGACAGCCTGGTCGGCGCTTCGCTGGGGGATCAGTCCGCTGATATTGCTGATTGTCTTTACGGCTTTATACTATTTTGCCCCGAATAAACGGCTTTCGTTCAAATATGTGTTTCCCGGGGCCGCGGCGGCAACCGTCGGCTGGATTCTCGTCAGTGTCGTGTTTTCTTACTATGTCAACGAATTCGCCAACTACAGTGCCACATACGGGAGCCTCGGCGGCATCATCGCTTTAATGATCTGGTTCTACTTAAGCGGTATGATGATTATAGTAGGAGGGGAAATCAACGCCCTTTTACATAAACGTAAAATCATTCCTGATGAAAATCCGCGAGAATTGAGCAATCTAAAAAAGAACGAGTGAATCGTTCAAGGAGCGGAGGGATGATCATGACAAAGCATACGAAAAAAGGCGGAAGCCATAATAAACAAAATTCAAAGCAAAGCTCGAAGCATAAAACGAGCGGAAGCGCCAACGGGCAAAACGGATATCATTAAGGCGCTTCATCAAAAAGGGCCGTCTCTTTGAGACGGCTCATTTTTTGGGCGCAGGCAAAGCCGTCACATCCTGTGAGCGTCCGCTTCCGACTGGCCGGCGAAGTTTTTCGCGGTTTTCGGTTTGCCTAACAGCACTCCGGTCCATATACAGATCATGACAATGGTGATCAAAAAAAACAGGTTTCCGTTTTCAAAGGTCTGCATATACCAGCCGCCCGCGACAGGACCGAAAATGCTGCCGAAGCTGAAGGTCATCCCGCACATCAAGTTACCGGCGGGAAGAAGGTGCTTAGGCAGCAAATCGGCCATGAAGCTGATGCCGAGAGAAAATGTCGACCCCACAGCCATTCCCGCCACAAAAAAACAGATGGACAAAAAGAGCACGGAATCAGAAAAACCGGACGCGAAAAAACAGCTTGCCCCGACAGCCAAAATGACGAGAAGAACGTTTCTTCTGCCGTATGTATCACTCAAAATCCCAAGCGGATACTGAAAGATGATGCTGCCGATCGCAAAAGCTGGCAAAATCAGTGAGACGCCTTCAACCGTAATCCCCGATCTGAGCGCATAGACCGGAAAATTCCCGTTCAGCGCCGTTTCCAAAAAACCGTAGCCGAACGTCGGCAAAAAGGCGACCCAGCCCAGCAAAAATGCTTGGAGAAAACGCTTCAGACTATTATCGGAACGCGTGTCAGAAGCGCTTTTTTCAGGGAATTCATTGCTGAGGCAAAAAACAAACATCCAAGCCAAAAGGCTGAAAGAGGCGGAGATGATAAACGGAAGTGACGGCGAAATCTCAACAAGCGGCGTTAAAAAAGGTCCGGCGGCAAACCCCAATCCAAACGAAAGCCCGTACAGCGAAATGTTCCGTCCGCGGTTTTGCCCGGAAGATAATGTGGTCACCCATGTCTGTGTTGAAAAGTGAAGCATATGATCGCCGATGCCGATCAAGAGCCTTAAAAAAAACCACACGATATAAGACTGAAAAAAAACAAAGCTGAAGAGACTGGCGACAACCGTCACACCGCCGATCATGATCAGCGGTTTAAAGCCGAGCTTCCGAAGCGGCGCCTCCATGAACGGGGAAGCGAGCAAAACGCCGATATAAAGCCCTGTCGCATGCAGGCCGTTCATTGCCGCCGAATGGCCCTCCTGCTCGAAAATGACAGAGATAACCGGCAAAAGCATCCCCTGGGAAAAACCTGATATACTGACTATCAATACGAGTATAAAAAAATGAAATCGTCTCATCGCCTATTCTCCTTATTCCTTCATCCTCCTTTGATCGTAAACTTTAGGAAGTTTTTAGGCAAGATGGTTTTTAACAAGAGGTGGAAAACATGAACATCAAATGGAATCAAAACGGTTTTCACGCGGACTTGGCATTTGGCGGCCTCGATATATCAAGCAATGAAGAAGCAGGCTTCAGACCCTATCAGCTTATGCTGGCTTCCATCGCCGCATGCAGCGGAACCGTTCTTCAGAACATTTTGGAAAAGAAACGGATACAGCTTGAGGAGATGACCATCCAGACAAAGGAAGAGCGGGTTCCCGAAGAAGCGGGCCGCATCAAAAGCATTCATCTTCACTTTATTGTAAAAGGGAAAAATCTGAAGGCTGAGCACATGAAAAAAGCGCTCAGGATCGCCTTGAAAAACTGTTCGATGGCCAGGTCTGTTGAAAACTGTATCGACATCAAGGAAACGTTTGAGATTGAGTGAATGTTTAGAGCACTCTGCAATGCGGAATCAATAAGTATGTCTGCATATAATCCGAAAGGTTCGTACAACAATAACCTACAACGAAAAAAGTAAAGAAAAGAGGAATTGAAAATGGGCCGTATCTTCTTTTTGATGATGGCTGCCGGTGTTCCCCTTTCCATTGCGGGGAGCCTGTTGCATTGGCCGTCAACTTTGCTGTTTATCATTTATTGTCTGACCATCATCGCGCTGGCAAGCTATATGGGCAGGGCGACCGAGAGCCTTGCGATTATTGCCGGCCCCAGAATCGGCGGACTGCTCAATGCCACATTCGGCAATGCCGTTGAACTGATCATTTCGATTTTTGCTTTAAGGGAAGGGCTGGTCGGCATTGTGCTTGCATCTTTGACAGGTTCTGTTCTGGGCAACCTGCTGCTTGTCGCCGGCCTGTCGTTTTTCATCGGCGGTTTGAAATATAAACGCCAGGAATTTAACGTGTATGATGCCAGACATAATTCGGGACTGTTGATGTTTGCGATCATCGTCGCCTTCGTCATCCCTGAAGTGTTCGCGGCGAACATGACGGAGCCGCGGAAGCTGTCGATGAGCGTCGGTATCAGCGTCATTATGATTCTGCTTTATGTAGCGGCGCTTTATTTCAAGCTTGTCAGCCATCGCGGCGTCTACCAGACGAACGCAACCGAGGCTCAAGAAGAGCACGAAGACCCGGAATGGAATGGAAAGCGCGCGACATTGATTTTGCTTTTGGCCACAATTGCCGTCGCCTACATTTCCGAAAATCTCGTCCACACCTTTCATACGGTGGCTGAACAATTCGGCTGGACCGAGCTGTTTATCGGTGTCATCATCGTTGCGATTGTCGGCAATGCAGCGGAACACGCTTCCGCCGTCATTATGGCTTATAAAAACAAAATGGATGTCGCGGTCGAAATCGCGATCGGGTCAACGCTGCAAATTGCGATGTTTGTCGCACCAGTGCTCGTGATCGCTTCTTTGTTTTTTGAAACGAGCATGCCGCTTGTCTTTACTTTGCCTGAACTCGTCGCGATGGCGTCTGCCGTTCTGTTAATGGTTGTGATTTCCAATGACGGGGATACCAACTGGTTTGAAGGAGCGACATTGCTGGCGGCCTATATCATCATGGGGATCGGGTTTTTTCTTCTTTAAAAAAATTGGGATAAAGGCGTCCTATCCGGAAAACAATAAGGGAAAAGAAACAGAAAGAGTGATAGTATGAAAAAGCTTTTGTATTTTGCGCTGACTGCGTTTTTATCCTTTAGTTTTTTCGCTGTACAGGAAGCTGATGCAGCCAAGCCGATCAAAATTCCAAGCTCTGTCACAAACATTTCCAAAGAGAACACATACCCGAACGCTTCACAGGACCAGCCGCGGCTGCAGCCGAGCGAGCTAGCCGAAGAGCTGCTGAAAACAACCGATATCGCGATTGAGAACCCTCATCTGATTAAGATGCTGAATGAGTCAAGCATATCCGGTACACCGCTGGCGATCGGGTACAGAGCGACGATCTATTTGGGAAAATGGGCGCTGGGATATACATCGAATGAAACCGTTGCGAATTGGGAATACCGCAAAATTAACACAAACCGCTTTGACAACAGAGGCGGAAAAGCGCCGGCCGAAATCACTTATGCACAAGAACAGACAAGCAAAATCAAAGGCGGCTTAACGGCAAAAGTGCCGAAAGCAGAAGATGTCAAAAACATGATGATGCTCAAAGCCATGGAAAAAACGAAGCTGCCGCTCGCTTTTGAAACGGTGGTCGGAGCCGGTACAAAGCGCGATCAGGTCTACAAGGTGCCGCCGAAAAAACTCGGCCTTCTAAACGCGTATGCACCGGCAGTGAATGAAAAAGGAAAGGTCACATATGGCGAGGTCTATCTCGTTTTAAAAGGCAATAAAAGAAAGCTTGTCGTCAAAAACATCACATCTCAAGGGATCGGAGCGTGGATTCCTGTACAGGATCACCTGACATTCGGTTTTCAGCTGAGCCACCAGCCGAGATAAAGAAAAAGCAAGCCGGTTCATCAGGCTTGCTTTTTCTTTATACTCTCGCTTTCCGGGAAGAAAAATCAACATCTTGATAATAGCTGTTTTTGACGAGCACATTAGGGCCGAGGCATTTGACATTCGGACAATGGCAGTTCAGCTCTTGGGCCAGCTCTGTATTTCTCCACTTCGCATAGGCGCTTTGCAGACTGTCTGTTTGAATGTTGCCGAGCGGCGGAGTGTCGCCGAAATCGGTCACGATGATATCGCCGTCAAAAATATTGACATTCAGGCGTGATCTGCCGTCAGGGTCGTTTCTGACCGTGACGTTTTTCGCATCGCGCAGCCTTTTTAAAAGAAGCTGATCTTCCGGATCAGGACTGCAGGCGTAAAATGGCAAAGTGCCGAACAGCATCCACGTCTGCTCATCGCGGATGTCGAGAAGGTGATGGATCGCTTTTCTCATCTCCTTCAAGCTCAAGGATTCAAGGGCACTTGCAAAATCGCTCGGGTACATCGGATGCACCTCATGCCGCTGACATTTCATTTCGTCGACGATTTGACGGTGGATATGTTCAATATGAGGCAGTGTTCGCTTATTGAGCATCGTCTCAGCGGAGACCATCACCCCTTCGTCAACAAGAATCCGGCTGTTTTCGATCATTTTCTCAAAATAGCGGGCTCGCTGGGCAAACGTCGGCTTTTTATCCATCATCGCAAAGCCGATTTCGGCAAAGTCTTCGACGGTTCCCCAGTTGTGTGAGATGTGAAGCACATCCAAGTAAGGGATGATCAGCTCATAGCGGCCGATATCGAGCGTCAGGTTTGAATTGATCTGCGTCCGTACGCCGCGCTCGTGCGCATATTTTAATAAAGGAACAACATATTCCTTGACCGATTTTAATGAAAGCATCGGCTCGCCGCCGGTAATGCTTAATGAACGGAGCCGCGGAATCTCATCGAGCCGCTTGAGAAGAAGGCTGAGCGGCAGTGCATTCGGATCCTTCGGCCTGAGCGTATATCCGACGGCACAGTGCTCACAGCGCATATTGCAAAGAGTCGTCGTTGTAAATTCAACATTTGTCAGCTGTATATCTCCATATTGGTCAACGTCCATATATGCTTCCCACGGATCATATTCCGGGGTAATCGGACGAACCTGCGTTTTTTCTGTCATCGCATATCTAACTCCTTTATTGATAGGACATACTAATATAGCCCAACTATTCATTTTAGACCTCATCTTCAAGCTCTGCAAGTGACGGATCATTGAAAAAAGGCTGTTTATAGGCTACCATAAAGGAACAAAAGGAGGAGAAGCATGGGTAACGCAGTACATGACAAAGAACAGCAAGTCAATTATTTGAAAAACAGATTGGATATGTTTATGTCTGTCATCGATTCGTTAGACCCTGAATCGACGGACATTGAAGATATTGACAGACTGATCAGTATGCTTGACGATTTGGAAGCCAAATATGAACGCTTTAAAAAAGACTGGAAATAAAACCGCGCATCCCGCCGCGGTTTTTTTGTTTTCCAAGTGTTGCTTGGTATGAAAAGATGACCGGTTTTGCACAATAAGAAAAAATGAGGTTGGGAGCGAAAATCATGAAACGAATCTGTGCAGCATGCTGCGGATTCCTGCTGATGCTGACCTTTGCGGCCGATGCCGAGGCGATATCCAACAAGGCGATTCATTGGGGTTTTTCCAAAAGCAAAAACCATCAGCCGGCAGATGCGGGAAAAGAGCTGAACAGCCTGTTAAAGCAGTATGATGCTTTTTATTTGGGCAACACAAAAGAAAAAACGATCTACTTAACCTTTGACAACGGCTATGAAAACGGCTACACGCCCAAGGTGCTTGATGTCTTGAAAAAACAAAACGTCAAAGCGGCCTTTTTTGTAACGGGGCATTTTGTCAAAGACAAACCGGAGCTGATTAAACGCATGGCTGAAGAGGGCCATATTATCGGCAACCATTCATATCACCACCCTGATTTAACGACAAAAACAAGCCGCGTCATTCAGGAAGAATTGGAATCCGTCACAGAAGAAGTGGAGAAGATCACCGGCAAAAAGGACAATCTCTACCTGCGGCCGCCGCGCGGTGTCTTCAGCGAGCGTGTGCTTAAAGAAACAAAAAAACTCGGCTATCAAACCGTTTTTTGGTCAGTTGCTTTTGTCGATTGGAAAATCGACGCGCAAAGAGGATGGAAATACGCTTACGACAATATGATGAAGCAGGCTCATCCCGGTGCCATCTATCTGCTTCATACGGTATCAAAAGACAATGCGGAAGCGCTTGATCAAGCCATCACAGACTTAAAAAAAGAAGGGTACACATTTAAAAGCCTTGATGATTTGATGTTTGAAAAATATATGATGCTAAAGACCCTTTAAAAGGAAAAACCTCCTGAAATTACCTGAGGGGGTTTTTTGTTTATTTCATCTTTTATATTTCCCCTAGTCAATTCCATAGAATAAAAAACCATTTTATATACATATATTACTAGATTTGCAGACGTAATAGGTATATGATAGAAATGAAGGGGGAGTAAACCATGTCAAATACAGTAAAGTCAGTCACATCACCCAAAAAATTTATAGCAGGAAAACGATTGCTAGAACATTTAAACGACTACATTAAAGATTTTGGCGACAAGGCTTACATCATTTGCGACGAATTTATTTTAGAGCGGGCTCAGAAAGAAGCCGGAGATTCGATTCAAAAAGCCGGTAATCAAGCCGTTTTTGAAAAGTTCAATTATGAATGCACACAGGAAGAAATCGACCGCAACCGCGGGCTGGCGCGCGAGGCAGGCGCCAATATCATCGTTGGCATCGGCGGCGGAAAAACGCTTGATACCGCGAAAGCGACCGCTTATTATGAAAAGCTGCCTGTTGTGATTTTCCCGACGATCGCTTCCACAGATGCTCCATGTACGGCGCTTGCCGTGATTTATAAACACGACGGGTCGTTTGACCGCTATCTGTTTTTGCCGACGAACCCGGATGTCGTTCTGGCGGATTCAGAAATTCTATCAGGTGCGCCGGCGCGCTTTTTCGCAGCCGGTATCGGCGACGCGTTGGCGACGTATTTTGAAGCGCGGGCATGCTATCGTGCAAACGGTGATAACCTCGTGCTGATGAAGCCTTCAACAACAGGCTTGGGCCTTGCGCGCCTCTGCTATAACACGCTCCTGGAAAACGGCGTGAAAGCGATGCAGGCCGTTCAGCGCAATGTCTCAACCCGAGCCGTTGAAGACACGATCGAAGCGACGATTTATTTAAGCGGAGTCGGCGCCGAATCGGGCGGGCTCGCCGCAGCCCATGCGATCCACAACGGCATGACGGCAGTTCCCGCTCTTCATAACGCCCAGCACGGGGAAAAAGTGACGTTCGGCCTTCTGGCACAGCTCGTCCTTGAAAACGCCCCGGCCGAAGAGCTCGAAACCGTCATCAACTTCATCAAAGGCGTCGGCCTCCCATTAACACTGAAAGATTTGGGTGTCGACGAATTTGTCGAGGAAGAATGGCGTCAAGTCGCTCAAAGCGCCTGTGCGGAAGGAGACACAATGGGCAACATGCCATTCCCTGTCACACCTGACGACGTATACAGCGCCATTATTGCCGCCAATGCGATTGCAGAATCTTATCATGATTGATCATGAAAAAAGCCGCTTCCTCCATGGATGCGGCTTTTTTATTTGAATCGGTGATGATTTCCTTCTCGGTCTATTTGCAGACCTTAACCCTTATGCCGGGTTCTTCTAATAAACCTGGATGCTGTATGTCTTTTGCGAAGTCGACTGTTTCCGCTTTAAAGGCAAATCCATCGACAATTCGAGGCGTGAGCATGACAAGCTCAGTCTCTTTTCCATCATTGTTCAGCTTGACCGTGCAGTCCATGTTTCCGCCTTCTTCATCTCCATCATATTCACATGAACTTGCTTGTTGAATATATTCCACCGTGTCTCTTCCTGACGCGTTCCATTTCAGCAAGAACATCAATTGCTCTGTTAAAAGCGGGTAGACCGCTGTAAATCCGATAATGAGCAGGAATAGCTTCAAGCGAATCCAAGCCACCTCTCTGTAATAGAGCGAGGTCAGCGCAAATCCTGTGATCATGAGCAAAAGCCCGGCCAAAGAAACGTAATGCAGTCCGGCCGAACTTTGGACGGGGCCGCCCCAAAAATGTAAAACCGCTTCACCTGCCGATACTTGCCGATGGGTTTTGGCGCAAAGCAGCAAACCGAAAACCATCAGGCAGATGCCGGCCGAGCCTTTGTGCAGCTTCATATGATTCCCTCCTTATCTATAGAAATAGTCGAAGGGAATCACAAAATGTTTCCTTGTTTACTTGAAAATGTCAAACCATCCTTTATGACGGAACCAGATGATCATTCCGATGACAACGGCAGCCATCATTCCGAGGACGAAAAAATAGCCGTAGCGCCAATGAAGTTCAGGCATGTTGTCAAAATTCATGCCGTATACGCCGACAATGAAGGTCAGCGGGATGAAAATCGTGGAGACGATCGTCAGCGTCATCATGATGGCGTTCATTCGATTGGAGTTCAGCGTCTGGTAGCTGTCCCTTAAATCAGCGGTCATGTCCCGGTTGTTTTCCACAATTTCAGTCAGCTTCAGCAGGTGGTCATAAATATCGTTGTAATAAGCTTTTCTTTCGCGGTTTTCCTTTGTATGTTCGATGTTTAAAATTCGGTAGAGCAAATCGCGCATCGGGATGATCGTTCTTCTGAGCTTCAACAGATCCCCCCTGATATCAAACACTTCATTCATCAGTGTGCCAAACGTTTTCCTGCTGTCGCTTTCAGCGATTTCATTGAGCCTGTCTTCAATTTGATAAAGGATCGGAAAGTATTCATCAACAAGCTGGTCCATGACCATATAAGCGATATGGTTCGGCCCTTTCTTCCACATGTCCTTGTTTTCTAAAAACCGTTTTCGCACTTTTTCAATGCCGTCCGATTGATGGAGATGAAATGTGACGATAAAGTCTTTTCCGGCGAATAAATCCACTTCTTCAGACGCCAATGTCTTTTGGTTTAAGGCATGTATGACGTAAAACACGTATTGTTCATATTGATCAAGCTTAGGACGCTGCAAATAATGGAAGCAGTCCTCGATTGACAAAGGGTGAAAGTGAAAATGATTTTGCAGTAGAGTTGCTTCTTCGTCTGTCGGCCGGTCAAAATCGGTCCAATACCATTCGATATCCTGATCTTTCAGCCGTTCTGCCGGGACATCCGATAAAAGCTTTCCGTCTTTTGTAACCGCCATAGTTTTGAGCATTGGCAACCCTCCACCTTCATCATAGCATGCTGCCTTGGAACTTGAATCATTCGGCTTTTTACTCATTTTCGCTCTTTTTTCACTAAAAAAGCAAACATGGTATACTGTGGACAAAGAAGAAAAGGGATGGGAAGCCATGTGGAAGGAAAAAGTAAGCATATCACCGCCATATCATTTTGACCGGGTGTTGGACAGGCTATCGCTTGATCCGCTCAACGCCGTCGACCTTGAGAAAAGGGAAGTCAGGCTCCCGCTTCGCAGCCGCGAAAAAAAGCCGTCCGTCGTCACGGTTCAGGCAACAGGCACTGCGGAAGCTCCGGAATTTATCGTCAGCGGAACAGAAGATCAAGCCGGCATGATGAAAGAAGTCAAACGGATCTTCAGGTGGGAAGAAAGCCTCCAGCCGGTGCTTGATCATTTTTCAAATACGAGCTTGTCAAAGCTGTTTGAAGAGCACGCGGGGACGCCTTTAGTGCTTGATTTTCATTTGTATCATTGCCTGATGAAGTGCATCATCCACCAGCAGCTCAATCTCTCGTTCGCATATACGCTGACCGAGCGATTCGTGCACACATTCGGCGAACAAATAGACGGCGTCTGGTTTTATCCGCTTCCCGAAACGATTGCACAGCTTGACTACAGCGATTTGCGCGAGCTCCAGTTCAGCATGAGGAAGTCCGAATATGTGATCGATACATCAAGAATGATTGCCGGTGGAGACTTAAACCTTGATGAACTTACACTATTATCAGATGAAGATGTCATGAAAAAGCTGGTGAAAATCAGAGGCATCGGACCGTGGACAGTGCAAAATGTTCTGCTGTTCGGGCTCGGCCGTCCCAACCTTTTTCCGATCGCCGATATCGGCCTGCAAAATGCCATCAAACGCCATTTTGGCTTGAAAGATAAACCGGCAAAAGAAGAAATGCTTGATATGAGCAAGGCGTGGGAGCCTTATTTAAGCTATGCTTCCTTATATTTATGGAGAAGCATTGAATAGAATGGAGAGAACGTGATTGAAACAGGAAAGAAAACGATCATCAGCAGAATTAAAAGTGGGGCAGCAATTTCCGCTGACGATCAAACGCCTCGGCATCAATGGCGAAGGCGTCGGCTATTTTAAGAAAAAGGTCGTGTTTGTTCCCGGGGCCCTGCCCGGAGAGGAAGTCGTCGTCGAGGCGACAAAGGTGCATCCGAAGTTTTCCGAAGGGCGGGTCAAAAAGGTTCGCAAACGCTCCGAGCACCGCGTAAAACCGCCCTGCATCATCTATGAACAGTGCGGCGGCTGCCAGCTGCAGCATTTGGCTTACGACCAGCAGCTGAAAGAAAAGCGCGATATCGTCATTCAATCGCTTGAACGCCACACCCGTTTCGATATCGGCAAAATGGATATCCGGCCGACAATCGGAATGGAAAATCCGTGGCATTACCGGAATAAAAGCT
Organism: Bacillus sp. NSP9.1; assembly: GCF_000465465.2. Lineage (NCBI taxonomy): Bacteria > Bacillati > Bacillota > Bacilli > Caryophanales > Bacillaceae > Bacillus > Bacillus sp. NSP9.1. The sequence goes on along the minus strand of NZ_CP048273.1, from coordinate 3,705,046 downwards.
CATTCCAGCTCGGACGCACAAAAAACGGGAAAATGGTGGCCGGCTTGTACGGACTTGATTCCCACCGGCTCGTTCCGATCACGGAATGCATCGTCCAGCACCCGGCGACGAACAAAACGACGCAGACCGTTAAACAGATTCTCGAAGACTTCGGGATTACCGTCTATGACGAACGGAAGCGGACCGGCGATGTCCGCACGATCGTCACAAGAGTCGGCTTTGAAACGGGCGAAGTGCAGGTCGTGCTTGTCACGGCAAAAAACGAACTCCCCCGCAAGGAGCTGATCGCAGAAGAAATCAAAAAACGCCTGCCAGAAGTAACATCGGTCATCCAAAACGTCAACAAAGCGAAAACATCCGTCATTTTCGGCGAAGATACAAGGCTGTTAGCGGGAAATATGGTCATCCAGGAATTTCTCGGCGACGTCTCATTTGAGCTGAGTTCCCGGGCTTTTTTTCAGCTCAATCCGATCCAGACGGTCAAGCTCTATGACGAAGTCAAAAAAGCGGCTAAGCTGACAGGGCGCGAAAAAGTCGTTGACGCCTACTGCGGGGTCGGCACGATCGGCATGTGGATCGCCGACGGCGCAGGCGAAATCCGCGGTATGGACGTGATCAAAGAATCGATCGCTGACGCTAACAAAAACGCTAAAAAGCACGGAATCAAAAATGCCCAATATGTCACAGGCACGGCCGAACATTGGCTGCCAAAATGGACGAACGAAGGCTTCCGCCCCGACGTCGTCATCGTCGACCCGCCGCGAACAGGCTGTGACCGCATGTTCTTGGACACGATCCGAAAGGTCAAGCCGAAGCGGTTCGTATATGTCTCCTGCAACCCGTCGACACTTGCCAAAGACTTGCAGTACTTGGCGAAGGACTATCGTGCCGAATACATCCAGCCTGTCGATATGTTTCCGCAGACGGCGCATGTGGAGTGCGTTGTACAGTTGGTTTTAAAAAATCATTGAACCTGTGAAAATTGAGTTTTTTCCCTAAGAGAAATCATTATCAAAAAAGCGGCCGTTGATTGGCCGCTTTAAACACTGTCTTTATCATTCAAGGCCAGCTCATCTTCAGGGAATGCATCATCCCCGCTATCATCAAGGCGTAAAAAATCTCAAAGGAGGAACCGCCCATGAAAAGACTCTGCATCATCCCGTGCGGCGCGAAAAAAATCTGGGATGTCGATCCGGAAAGAGGGCCGTCTCCCGCGAAGGATGTTTATATGAGTCCGTTTCACCAAGCCTGTCGTACATATGCGCAGAACTTTTTTGACGACTGGGTGATCCTTTCAGCCAAACACGGCTTTCTGAGCGCTTGCGATATCGTTCCTGAAAACTATGATGTCACCTTTGGGACGGGTCACCCTGAGATCATGACAGCAGAGGCGCTTAAAAAACAGGCCGCAGAGAAAAAACTGCTTGGGTTTGACGAGGTTGTCATGCTCGGCGGGAAAAAATATCGCCCGGTTTTAAGAAGCGTGTTTGGCGATCCTCAGCTTATCACCTATCCGCTCGGTGGATACCGGGGAATCGGCTATATGCTTCAGGCGCTGCAAAAAGCCGTCGCTTGCGGCCGTGAACTGGAGACAAAATGATTTTCATTTTGTCTCTTTTTTTGTAACAAATTCTGTGTTTTCACTACTAATATATGAATGGAAAATCAGTGAACTGCTACATGCGGGAGCGCTCAACCTGGGAGGGGAATGATGGAGGATAAGAACCGCTCTGTTATCACAGATTTGCTGCCTTTATATCATGAGGGGAAGTTAAGTAAAGAGACGGCTGAATGGCTTGAAGAACAGGCCGCAAACAATGAAGAATATCGAAAGCTTATGGTGTGTGAGACACCTCCTGAAACAATACATAAACGCATGAATCGCAAGCTCTCCATTTATCAATTGATATTGACTGCGATTTCGCTTTTCCTCGCGATCAAAACATCGCTTTTAAACGGAAGCTTCGGCTTTATTTTATGGTATACAGTGCTTGGCATCCTGGCTTATCTGTTCTATCGGAAGGTGAAAGTCGTTCTCCTTCTTTCCTTTGTTCCGATGTTGATTTGGGGGCTTGCCGATGCCATCACAGGCTGGGATGAGGGATTCGCAAGCTCCGTGTTTGGAGCCGTGCTGCTCGCTGTGTTTCACGGTTTATTCGCTATGGCCGGCTGTTTGCTTGGCTGGCTCTGCTTAAAGCTGAATGAAAGCAGGGATGTGTTGAAAAAGAAAGTCGGCCATGGTGCACTGCTCTTGGCGGTGGCGGTATGCATCCTTTCCATATACAATGCTTTTAATGGAAACCCGATTAGCGAAATGCTTGCTAAGAAATCGCTGGAGCGCTATTTGACGGACCGCTACCCAGAGAAAAACTTGCGGTTAGGGGATGGCTTTTATAACTTTAAGTTCGCCGACTACTCGTTTGATGTCATTGAAGCAGGTGATGAAACAAAATCCTTCGCCTATGACTTTACAGTAGCAGGTTGGCTCCATCCTGAAATCACCTTTGACGGCATCCGCGAGGCGAATCTCAATAAACCGTTGATGGAGCGGCTCGGCGAAGAAGCCGCAAACGAACTCAAGACTGTTTTATCCAAACAAGTGAAAAACGTGGCGGCTGTCGATGTTTACGTCGAAGTTTTAAAAGGCCGGCTGCCGGAAGATGCAAAATGGGGCAAAGACATTAAGCTGGATCAGCCGATGCAAATTGATATTGTACTTGATGCCGAAAATGCCGATCAACAATCCGTTTTCAGCGCGGCCAAAAAGATCCAGCACGTGTTAAACACAGAAGGATATGACTATGAAACGGTCAATATCAATGCCAACATATTTGACGGAGACAACGTCAAAGACGGATATGTAAAATATAGCGCATTTTTTGAAAAAGACACGGAGATCAAACTGAAGGATGTGGAAAAAGAGATATGAAAATGACGGCGGGGTTGCTAAACCCTGCCGTTCCTTTTTTAAAAAAAGAGCGGTTTATTTTTTGCATAAAATCACACAAATAAGAAAAAAATAGCAATTGATCTATCATAAGAAAGGATGTTGTGTGATGAAAAAATTATCGCTTTGCCTTGTGCTGATCATTCCAATGGCTTTTGCCGCGGGCATTCCTTCCGTACATGGGAAGACGCAGGAATATCAAGATTTAACGGAAGAGCAAAAGAATGAGCTGTCAACCTTGCAAAAAGACATTATGGAAAAGAAAAAACAGCTGATCGACAGATATGTGGAATATGGAATGATGGATGAAAAAAAAGGAAGCGACATCAAAAAACATATGGAACAGCGGTATGAAAAAGAGAAAAAAGAAGGATTCATGCCGAAATGGGGGCATCATCAAAAAAAGTTTCATCATCGCATCCATTATTAACCCCGTTTCTTACACTGCAGCCCAATTTCTTCGTGACAAAAGTGTAAAGACAGGTGTAAACTAATACTCATGTAAATCAGCTAAGAGATAAAGAGGTGTTGTGAGTATGAAGAAGAATCGTCCGATCTCAGAGCGGAAGCTGCTTGGCATCGCCGGTCTGGGCTGGCTGTTTGATGCAATGGACGTCGGCATATTATCGTTTATCATCGCGGCTTTGCACGCGGAATGGAATTTGTCGCCTGAGGAAATGAGCTGGATCGGCAGTGTCAATTCCATCGGGATGGCCGTCGGGGCTTTTGTGTTTGGGCTGCTGGCTGACCGCGTCGGAAGGAAGCATGTGTTTATGATCACGCTGCTGTTTTTCTCGGTCGGCAGCGGTTTATCCGCTTTCACAACGACATTAACGGCATTTTTGATTTTGCGGTTTTTTGTCGGCATGGGATTGGGAGGAGAGCTTCCCGTCGCTTCGACGCTTGTTTCGGAAACGGTCGCACCTGAGCGGCGGGGAAGAATTGTTGTCTTATTGGAAAGCTTCTGGGCGTTTGGCTGGCTGGCGGCAGCACTTATTTCATATTTTATTATCCCGGCCTACGGCTGGCAGGTTGCCCTTCTCATCACCGCCGTTCCGGCTTTCTATGCGCTGTATTTGCGTCTGGCATTGCCGGATTCGCCAAAATACGAAAATCTCGACCAACAACAAAAAACGACTGTGCTGGAAAATGTGAAAAGCGTATGGTCCCGCCGCTACGCCCGCCCTACGGCCATGCTGTGGATCGTCTGGTTTTGCGTGGTCTTTTCCTATTACGGCATGTTTTTATGGCTGCCGAGCGTGATGGTGATGAAGGGATTCAGCATGATTAAAAGCTTTGAATATGTATTGATCATGACGTTGGCGCAGCTGCCCGGCTATTTTTCAGCGGCCTGGCTGATTGAAAAAGCCGGACGGAAAATGGTGCTGATGATCTATTTATTGGGCACTGCTGTCAGCGCCTACTTTTTCGGAAACGCCGAATCACTGGCTCTTCTTTTGGCGTCCGGGATGCTGTTATCGTTTTTCAACCTCGGAGCCTGGGGAGCGCTTTATGCTTATACACCCGAACAGTATCCGACAGCGATCAGGGGAACCGGTGCGGGTATGGCAGCGGGATTCGGCAGGATCGGCGGTATTTTGGGACCGCTTCTTGTCGGTTATCTTGTCAGTCAAGGCACAGCGCTTTCCATGATTTTCTTCATCTTCTGCATTGCGGTTTTAGCTGCGGTCGCCGCCATTTTCTTTTTGGGATCGGAGACGAAGCAAAAAGAGCTTGTATAGGTTGAGGGCTCTGTTTCATAATGGAAGGAAACGAGAGTCTGGAAAGAGCTGATATAAATGAGAAAAAAAGCAATTTGGATCGGTATCCTGTTTTTGCTGCTCGTCATCGGCGGCTCTATTTATAACGGTTTCAACGGGAATCCGCTCAGCCGCGCGCTGGCTGAAAAAAAGCTGCTCTCATATTTAGAGGAAACATATCCTGAGCGACATTTGCAAATCAAAAACAGCTTTTACAATTTTAAATATGCAGAATACGTTTTTCATATATCAAATCCAACAGACAAACGGACGGATGAGTTGATTTTCACCGTCAAAGGGTTTATCCATCCAGAAGTCACCGAAGACGGCATCATCGAAGCTGAGCATCAAAAAACGGCAGCCCGGATAAGCGGGGAAGCGGCCGAGGAAATGAAGAAACACCTTGATGAAGCATTGGAAAATGTCATGCGCGTTCAGGTTGACCTCTCCGGAAACAAGCCTTTCAAAAAGAACAGCAAATGGAACAAGGCGATGAAACAGGAGCAAACGGTTGCGGTCTCCGTCACTTTAAATTCCGGACGGGGCGGCAAAGAAGAGTTTTATCAACAAGCGAAGGCCGTCAGAGAACGCTTAATGGGCTATCGATATGACAAACTGGATATAACAGGTATGGGCTTGGACGGGGAAGGCCGGCCGGGATATGTCAAATACAGTGTATGGATTGAAAACGGTAAGGATACAGCGCTTCAAGAAGTTCAAGTTTTAGCAAATCATGAGAAATGAGAGAAGGAGTGAATCCCTTCTCTTTTTTACTTGAAAACATATGGGTGATTTGTACTATTGATGTCAAGGTGTGAAGGGAATAGAATCATATTAAGAACGAATAATGTCGGGATTGTTACTGGTGAAGCAGGCAAGACCTAGAATGTGCTAAATGGAACCGCGCCTTTAGTGTGCTTTTTTGCGCCTATCGGTTGATGTCCTTTCGCACATTTTAGGTCTTTTGTTGTTGCAGGCCAAAAGAGATGACCAAGCTATTTTTCTTTAAGAATATGGTCCGATTTTCATTTTGATCGTTTTTTAGTGATTTGATAGGATAGAAAAATTAGAGGAGGTCACCGTTGTGCAGCATCAAGAGATTGCAAGAGAACTGTTGCCCCTCATTGGAGGCGCGGATAATATCATCAGCATCAGCCATTGCACGACAAGGCTGCGCTTCACTGTCAGAGATGAGGAAAAAATAGATATAGAGGCCATTGAAAGGATGGCGGCTGTACAGGGGACTTTTTTTAGATATGGTTTATTTCAGATTATTTTCGGTGCGGGCATCGTCAATAAAATTTATAGAGAAATGGCTCAGTACAGCGATCCCGCTCCTATGGATCAAGAGAACACGCCGGAAGCGCAGTCTGGAATCAATCTATTGACGAGATTTGCAAAAACATTGTCTGATATTTTTGTTCCGATCATCCCGGCGATCGTTGCAAGCGGGTTGCTCATGGGGGTTATCGGTGTCATAAAGGAATTCCGCCTGGCCGCCTACGACGGTCCCGTCATGAAAATGCTCGATATTTTTTCAAGCGCTGCATTTGTCATTCTGCCTGTGCTGCTCGGGTTCAGCGCGGCTAAACGGTTCGGCTCGAATCCGTTTTTAGGGGCCGTCATCGGCGGAATCCTGACTCACCCGGATTTGCTCGATCCGGAAATGCTTGGCAGCCAAACACCGTCCTTTGCAGAGATCCTTGGATTTCAAGTGCCTCTCATCGGCTATCAGGGGACGGTTATCCCGATTCTTTTGTCTGTCTATATCATGAGCAAAATTGAGCGGTTTTTGCAAAGAATCGTTCCCCGGTCATTGGATTTGATCGCCATTCCATTTCTGACGGTGATGGCTTCCGGATTTGCCGCACTGTTTATCATGGGGCCGGCTTCTCTTTTCATCGGCCACTTGATGAGCGATTGTTTGGGGTTTATTTATCAAAATGCAGGGGCGGCTTCCGGATTTTTATTTGGCGGGCTTTATTCACTGCTTGTTTTGACCGGCCTCCATCACGGCTTTTATGCGATTGAAGCGTCCCTGCTCGCAGATCCCGAATACGGTGTCAACTTTTTGCTTCCGATTTGGTCGATGGCCAATGTCGCTCAAGGGGGTGCGGGTCTGGCCGTTTTTCTTATGACAAAAAACGCGGAAGTAAAAAAGATCGCCATCCCTGCATCACTCACTGCTTTTTTGGGAATTGTCGAGCCCGTCATGTTTGGTGTGAATCTGAAACTGATTCGTCCGTTTATCGGGGCATCGATCGGAGGCGCGCTTGGCGGCGCATATGTCGTCGTCATGAATGTAGCGGCAAATTCATACGGACTTTCCGGCATACCGATGATTTCGATTGTTCTTCCTCTCGGGCCGGCTAATCTGATTCATTACTTAATCGGATTTGCGATTGCAGCGGTTTCCGCGTTCATTGCAGCTCTATGTCTCGGGTTCCAAGAAGAAAAAGAATAATTCCGTTTTCATTCGTCAAAACAGGATGAAAGGAAGGCAGCTATGAAAATAAAGAAAATCTTAAATAACAATGCGCTAGTTGTAAAAGATGAGGATGAAGAAAAAATAGTATTAGGGTCTGGGGTCGCATTTCAGAAGAAGAAAAATGATGTTGTCGACAGGTCGAAAATCGAGAAAATATTTGTCATGAAAGACTCATCAGAATACCGCCAATTTGAGAAAATCTTAAAAACACTGCCGGAAGACCACATCCAGGTTGCAGAGGATATTATTTCTCACGCGGAAAAAGAGCTGGGGATTAAAATCAATGAACGGATTCATGTCGCCTTTTCCGATCACCTCTCATTTGCGATTGAACGCTTGAGCAAGGGAATGGTGATTAAAAATCCATTGCTTGATGAAGTCAAAGTCCTTTACACGAAAGAATTCCAAATCGGCCGCTGGGCACAAGCCCTTATTAAAGAAAAACTGAAAATCGAGATCCCCGAAGATGAAGTCGCAAACATCGCCTTACATATTCACACAGCCAAAACAAACGCCGGTGACATGACAAAGACGCTTGATTTGACAACGATGATCAGCGATATCATCAGGGTCATCGAAAACAAATTGAACATCACCATTAAAGATGAAACCATTTCATATGAGCGGCTCGTCACCCATCTCCGTTTTGCGATTCAGCATATCGAAACGGGGGAATCGTTTTACGAACTGGATGCAGACATGATCAGCCTGATCAAAAAGAAGTTTAAAGAAGCATATTTGTGTGCGCGGGAAATCGGAGAATTCGTCAAGAATGAGTACGGGTTTGAATTTCCGGAAAAAGAGCTTTGCTATATCACCATGCATATCCAGAGATTTTATCAGCGCTCTGCGCTTGTTTAACATTGAATGAAAAATGGAGCCGAGTAGTCTTCGGCTCCATTTTTCTATTCAGCATTAATTTCTGTTAATACCTCATGTTCCGTATCTATTAAAAAGCCGCGGACTTTGACATGTGAGGGGATGAATGGGTGCTGCCGAATCATGTCGACACTTTGTTTTATCCCTAAATCAACGGGTTTTCCCCCGTTCAGCCATTCATTCAGATTGCTGAAGGGAAACTCTGGATTGCCATGCTGAAAAAGATAATCGATGGTCTTTAATCTATCGCTTACATGCGGGTTGTTAAGCATGTAATTGTCCAGATCGATATCAGCCGGATCTTCATTTTTGGAGCGGACAATCAATATTTCCTCCGTTTTGTTCTGGATGACAAGCGTGATGATGTCCCTCATTAAATCGCTGTATGGCTGTGAAATATGAGGGAATACGCTTTTTAAAATAACCGTGTTTTCCGGCTGAATAGATGCCGCATGGCAGATTGATTGTTCAAGCTGATCCTCCATCCCGGTAATCAACAACACATTTTTATTTTTCGTTCCTTCCATTCCATTCACCTCATTCATTTTGTTTTTGTCCAGTTCTCCCAGTTTCCGTGCGGATCGATTGAAGCAAGGAGAATCCAGTCGTTTTCCACTTTTTGCCGAAAAGATTGATCCTGTTCAAGCAGCCGTTCGATATGTTCCCGGGGCGCCTCAATGACAATAAGCAGCCGGAGAGGCGCATGATAAATCTCTTGATCTGACAGCATGACAGACTGCCAAGGGAGACCTGTCAGCAAATCACTTGCATTTCCCTGCATAACGCCGAGGCCGGAAGTGACGGTTTGAGTCGCTTTATTTCCGCTTCCGTAATAATGCGGTGCAACGGTTGATGCGTAATACTGCAGATTGATCCATTGGGCCACCGTCCCAGGCCCTGAAATGATGCCGCTAAGGATGGAACCGTCTATGTCATTCCGCCAGTCATAGCTGTGCAGAAAAGCCCTTCCTTCAAGGTTGGCTCCCCGTGTAAGCCGGCGTGTGCCAATAATGAATGAAGCGTTTCGGGCCAGGCCCCATTCGGGACGGATTTCACTCCAATCTTCGGCAAAGCGCTCAATCTCATTGCGCGGATTTTTATATCCGAACTGAGGCAATTCGGCTAAGCGTTCTCCTCCGACAGTGCGGCTGACATCGGGGAGCGCTGACTGAATGCGGTCAAACGCCTTTTGAGCTTTTTCCGACAGCTCAGGTACATAGAGCCAATGCAATTCATCCAATGTTGTAATGTGCTCTGCGGCGGTAAACACCGTATCATCCGGTATGAAGATGCCGTCGGAGCGGAGCCTTCGTCTGACGCTGGGAAGGTTGCATATAGCGGCAAGGACGCGTGCGTTGAAAGCACCCGATGCGCCTCCGCAGGCGCCGCAGTCCAATGCCGAGGCATAAGGGTTATTCGTGCTTCTGCTGCCGTGTCCGCAAATGACAACCAACGGAGCGAACCGGTCTGTGATCCCCATCATCTGTAATGCTTGTCTGGCATAGGCGGCTTTTTCTTCTTCCGTAAATCCGACCGGAATGTCGGCTTCAGGTGTTTCTATGCGATCAAGCGAGAGCTTTGCCTGAGGCTTCTTCAGCCATGCCTTCCGCGCTTTCCGGAAAGCTTCTCCTGCTTTGCGGGGAGCCAGGCTGCGCGCGGTCATTTGCAGGCTCAGCCAAGGACCGCTTACTTCGGGAAGCAGTAAACCCGCCAAAAGATTCTGTTTCATTTTTTTAAAGGCTGAGCTTAGCGAAGCTGCCGCTTTTTTATGTTCTTGAAATGTTTTAAAACTCGATTCTTCAGCCGTTTCTTTTACTCGATGCTGCGGTTTGAGAATGACCGGCAGAGAGCTGTGGCTATGTTGGCTGCCAAGTTCACACGTTTCGATTGCCAGGTTGAAAAAGCCGGCTGTCCCATACGTTTCAAAAGGTCCTGATTTCTCTAATGCACGGCGGAACGGCTCTGAACGGACATCGATACAAAATGCAAGCTGGGCGAGCACCGGTTCACTTGTTTCGGCAGCTGCCGGTTTGTCAGCCGTGAGCTTCTTGATCTCGGCGGCATATGTTTCCTCCCACGCTTCCAGCCAGAGGCGCCTGCACGTCATGCCATCAAAGCGGTGAGCGAGTGTTAAGCGCGCTTTTTGCTCTGCCGGAGAAAGTTTGAGCCATGCGTCAGGAGTGAGGCCGCCCCAATGCAGCCAGGCCGCAATCAAAGGAACGAGCTGCATCTCTTTTTCAGGTTCTGGCTTAGACAGCGGCAAATAAGGCTCAACTAGCATCCATTCCATTGAAAGCCGGATAGCCAGATACTCGAGCAACAGCCCTTCTTCTTCCCGCGAATGCTGGGAGCGCCAGAGCATCATCCCGGCCCATCCCGGCAAAGAAAGCAAATGAGCTTCGAGATAGTCCTGCATGTCTCCATTAGAAATATCAAGTGCTGCGAGCGATCTTTTTAATGCGTCTTTCGGTTCTTCCGGCCACCCATTCAGCCGTTGGCGTTCCGCGCGCGACAGGGCGGGGTCGTGCTCGACAAGCTGCCGCCATGCACTGTAAAACCCTTTTTCACGATGCGGAAGCCGCCATGCCGATTGTGACTCATCAAGGTACAGCTTAGACCATTTAATCACCTGATGGTCAAGGAGGTGAGCGGTTTTTTGTCCGGCAAAAACACTTAGCGGTTTAATAAAGCTCGTTTCCCAGTCAGCATTTACCCCGCTGGAGCCTTGTTTGGCAAGCTTCTTTACATGGGGGGATGACATAAGCTTTTCAGGTATTTCGTCCAGCTTGAGCGCGGCTTTGCAAAACGCTTCTGCTGTTTCCCTCTGCATACCGGGCGGGTGCGAATCAAGCCAATGCAGCAGCTTTTTTTCAAGAATCGCCTCATCAATTTCCCCCCGTTGTTTTGCAGAGCGGAAAATCGAGGGCTTTGGGTAGATGTCAACATGAAGCTGTTGTTTAAGCCGCCGCGCTGTCTGTTCAAATGTTTGTTCTTCAAGACCCATCCACGGATGGCGCGCGGCAAAGGTTTCGATAGGCCAAAGCGGCGCAATGACCCGTGCTGCCGCTTGCACCAATTCGTCGATATTAAGGTCATCGGCCTGATGTTCGGATTTGAAGATCAATTGTTTAGACAATGTGGATGCTGCTTTCATCATTGACGACCTCCTTCTGTAAGATATTGGTCTAGATAGTTCGGCCGTTCTTCGACCGAATCGGAATGGGGCTCACCCGTTTTCACAAGAAGCAGATAAAGTGCGCCGGCCCATGCAAAGCGTTGCCGAATGATCAAAGCGCCGACCGCAGTGCCGAATAACAACACGGCCGCTGTTAAAACAGCCGCCAGAGCGGACGACTGCGCCCCCTGTACAACGGCTTCCTTCAAGAGCCCGTGTAAAACGGAATGAATGACGGCAAACGCGAGAGAAGCCCCCGTTAAAATGAAAAGTCCGGCCATTCGTGTGATGAGTCCGTGCCCGCCTGTGACAAGCTGTCGCCAAGCAACAAACAGTGACCAGCCTAATACAAGGGCGCTGATCAATTGATAGCCATCATCCGCAGCTGTGACCCAGATTCCGGTTACGAGAGTAAGAGCGAAGACGCCGCCTATGATGTTCCAAAAAAGAGCCGGCCTGCCCGGTTTAGATGCGAACGATTCATAACGGCGCACCGCTGATCCGGCTTGCAGGAAAAGGGCGGCTTTGAACAGGCCGTGCAAGACGAGATGAATAATAGCGGCGATATAGGCGCCTAATGCGCATTGGACAAGCATAAAGCCCATCTGCGCGACCGTTGAAGCTGCGAGCTGCCGCTTGTAGTCCGTTTGGACGATCATCATGCCCGTTCCGAGTAAGACTGAAAGAACGGCGGGAACAAGCAGAATAAGCTGCAGCCCGTCACCGCTGAACATCGGTGCGAAACGGGTCAGCATAACCCCGCCGACATTTACGAGTCCGGCGTGCATGACCGCGGAAACGGGAGTCGGCGCAATCGCCGAATCGAGCAGCCAGCGATGGAACGGCCACTGCGCCGCAGGAATCATCACCGTTAAAATGACAAGGAGACCGATTCCGATTTTCTCCCATGAGCTGAGCTGTGCCAGGCTCTCTTCCGCGATGGCGGATGAGAGCTGCCAGTGCCCTGTCGAGAGAGAGAGCCAAAGAGCCGCCGCCGCTATAGCCAGCCAGCTGAGCGCAAAGATCCGGCCCGCATACAAAGCGGCATTTTTCGCGGCCTGCCAAGCGCTGTTTAAACCGATAAGCGCAGTCAAGCCGAGCAGAGTGATTCCCCAGCAAATGAGGAGCCAGCGAAGATCATCGTTCAGCCAGGCGGATGAAGCGCCTCCCGTCGTAAGCGTCAGCAGCAAAAAGAATTTACGATAGGAGCGGTCCCCGAACAAATACCGGACGGAGTAGCGCTGAACGATAAAGCCGATGGTCAAGACAAACAAGGCGATCAGCCAGGCCAGCGAATCCAAGCGCCAAGGAGCTGCAGTATGACCGGTACTTGCCGTCATCACCCCGGCTAGCGCGGCGAGCGGAGGCAGAGCAATGATCTTGGCGTGGACCCGTACAAAGGGCAATGGAACCTTTGGATGCATCACGAGCAGTGCGCTGAATAAACAAAGCGCAAGCGACGCGAAAAATATTTTCAGCCAAAATAAAGAATCTAGCAGATCAAACACCCGGCATCCCTCCGTCGGCATGATGGAAAAAAACATACTGTTTCATGTCTGGCCTTCCTTTCTAAAACGTAAAAAAGCCGGTATATTCAGGCTTGGCCCATTTTCAGCCAATCTTTCTGAATGATACCGGCTTATCTTTAACTCATGTTCATGCTTTAAAGATCTTCCGTTTTTCTATGATAATTTCTTTTGCAGGTCGTTTGCCAATTTAAACACCATGATCCGCTCGCCTGTGTGCGTGCTGATATCCGTATGGAAGCTGACCGTATCTTCACCGGTTAGCTCCTTCATGATGCGGCTCAATTGTTCCCGTCCCGATTCCACCAAGCCGGAGCGGGTTCTTTTGATTGACAACAGCCCTTCTTTTGTACTGCAAAGTTCGTACTCGGCGGGCGTCAAAATGCCGTTTAAGGACACGATGACCATATTTCTGAGAATGTCTGTTTTGACAGATACGGATCCCCGTCCCAAATAGTCTTTTTCCCATTGGGTTAAGGCTTTGCTGATTTCAGCCTCCAAAGACCCCTTCGTCAATTTCTGTTTTTCCAATGTTATATCCTCCTAAAAAAAACGGTATATTTCTTTTCCATATACACAAATATAGGGAAAATGAAATATACCGTCCTATCAAAATGTTAATGTCATGCACGGTAAAGATGACTTTTTCACGCGGCCATAATGCCGTTATAGCCGAATGCTAAAGCTCTTTTGCATGAGATTACGATTATTGACTTTACGGAATGACTTTTTTATATCATAGCTTTTAAGATTTCTCATGTCAATACCGTATTGTTATTGGATGAAAAAGAGCAATGCCCGCCTTAGCAGACGAGCATTGCTTTTGCCACCTCATCGGCTTTTTCTTTTCCGCCTAAAAGTTCTGCAAGTTTAAGGGCGAACGGAATCGTTGTCGCCGGTCCGCGGGAGGTGATGATCTTTCCGTCTGTGACGACCGGCTCATTTGTGATGATATCCGCACCCGTCAATTCTTTTTCAACTCCAGGATAGCAGGTTGCCTTTTTGTCGCTGACAAGGCCGGCTTTACCGAGGGTCATTGTTGCGGCGCAAATAGCGGCGACATATTTTTCCGCAGCGGCGGCTTCTTGTAATGTCTTGTGCAGAGCTTGATGCTCCAGCATTTTCTTGCTTCCGACGTTTCCGCCGGGGAGGATCAGCATGGCCGCCTCACGAAAGTCTGAGTCCTCATACAGTTGGTCGGCTTCCACGACAATTTCGTGCCCGCCTTTCACGCGCCGCGTCCCGTCAAGTGAGACAGTGACGACATCCACTTCAGCCCTTCTTAAAATATCAATCGTTGTAATGGCTTCAATTTCTTCAAATCCATCGATTAAAAAGACGAACGCTTTTTTCATCGTATACCCTCCTTGTATGTTCATTTTACCGATGATTCAGAGATTCCCGCAACTCATTCGGAGACAAAGTGAGACACTGTCTCATTTTGTCTCTTTTTTAGAGACTGCCATCAACAAAAAAACGCTGCCGTATTCATTTTTTCCGTTGGCACGATTTTTGCAAGAAATAAGGGCGTGACGAAAAAAAGACAGGAGGTTTTGCAACATGGAAGCGGCATTGACAAAAGAAAAAGCGGTTTGGATGTACAGAAAAATGCTGGAGATTCGCCGGTTCGAAGACCGGGTGCATGAGCTGTTTGCCCAGGGGATTCTGCCGGGATTTGTCCACCTTTATGCGGGAGAAGAAGCCGTCGCGGTCGGCGTCTGCGCCCATTTGAATGACAAAGACAGCATCACAAGCACACACCGCGGACATGGACACTGTATCGCAAAAGGCTGTGACCTAAAGGGAATGATGGCGGAAATCTACGGAAAGGCCACAGGCCTTTGCAAAGGAAAAGGCGGATCAATGCATATCGCCGATTTTGACAAAGGCATGCTCGGCGCCAACGGAATCGTCGGCGGCGGCTTTCCGCTGGCATGCGGCGCAGCTTTGACAGCAAAATATAAAAATACAAAAAATGTAAGCGTTTGCTTTTTTGGTGACGGGGCCAACAATCAAGGCACATTTCACGAGGGAATCAACCTCGCCGCCATTTGGAAGCTCCCTGTCATCTTCGTCGCCGAAAACAACGGATATGGAGAGGCGACTCCGTTTTCCTATGCGTCAAGCTGCAAATCGATCGCCGACCGGGCAGCCGGCTACGGCATACCGGGCATCCAGGTCGACGGCAAAGATGTGACGGCCGTCTATCAGGCCGCCCAACAAGCGCTAGAACGGGCGAAAAACGGTGAGGGGCCGACATTAATCGAGTGTATGACATACCGGAATTACGGACATTTTGAAGGAGATGCCCAGCGCTATAAAACCAATGAGGAAAAAACAGAGCATCAGGAAGAAAAAGACGCAATCACCGCTTTCAGAAATGAACTGCTGACAAAGCAGGTTTTAACTGAAGCAGAGCTGACCGATATTGAAGCGGCTGTGGCGGAAGCGATAGAGGAAGCGGTTGAATTCAGCGAGAAAAGCGCTTATCCGGATCAAAGTGAGCTCATGACAGATGTTTATGTCTCTTATTAATTCAATAGAAGGGGGAAGAAAAAATGGCGAGAGAATTAAGTATATCAGCTGCCCTGAATGAAGCGATCAAACTGGCGATGAGAAAAGACGACCATGTCATTTTAATGGGTGAAGATGTTGCCGGCGGAGCAGCTGTCGATCATTTGCAGGATGATGAAGCATGGGGCGGTGTGCTCGGCGTTACGAAAGGGCTTGTTCAGGAGTTCGGACGCGAGCGCGTCCTTGATACGCCGATTAGTGAAGCGGGCTATATCGGCGCAGCGATGGCGGCAGCTTCAACGGGGCTCAGGCCGATTGCGGAATTGATGTTTAACGATTTTATCGGCAGCTGTCTTGACCAGGTGCTCAATCAAGGGGCAAAGTTCCGCTACATGTTCGGCGGAAAGGCGGAGGTCCCGATTACGATCAGAACGACGCACGGAGCGGGCTTCAGAGCGGCTGCCCAGCATTCGCAAAGCTTGTATGCCCTTTTTACAAGCATTCCCGGCCTGAAGGTCATCGTGCCTTCATCTCCGTATGATGCCAAGGGGCTGTTCTTGGCTGCGATTGAAGACCAGGATCCCGTCATCTTTTTTGAAGATAAAACATTGTACAACATTACCGGTGATGTGCCGGAAGGATATTACACACTGCCGATCGGCAAAGCGGACGTGAAGCGGGAAGGCGCTGATGTCACGGTTTTTGCGGTCGGCAAACAGATCTATACAGCCCTGGAAGCGGCAAAACAGCTTGCATCAAGGGGAATCGAAGCCGAAGTCATAGACCCGCGCAGCCTGTCGCCGCTTGATGAAGAAGCGATTTTGGCTTCGGTGGAGAAAACGAACAGGCTTGTCATTGTTGATGAAGCGAATCCAAGATGCGGCATTGCCGCAGACATCGCCTCATTGGTCGCTGATAAGGGCTTTGACTTGCTCGATGCGCCGATTAAAAAGGTGACAGCGCCGCATACGCCTGTTCCGTTCTCCCCGCCGCTTGAAGATATTTATTTGCCGACTCCGGAAAAAGTCATCAACACCGTATTGGAGATGCTCGGGGAAACATCGCCTCAAGGTGTTTAACTAACGAAAGGAGAGAGAGAAACATGGCTGTCGAGGTTGTCATGCCGAAATTGGGAATGTCGATGAAGGAAGGCACGGTTTCCGTCTGGAACAAAAAAGTCGGAGAAACCGTTGGGCAAGGCGAAAGCATTGCAAGCATCAATTCTGAAAAAATCGAAATGGAAATCGAGTCTCCTGCTGAAGGAACCATTTTGGATATTAAAGTGCCTGAAGGAGAGGGGGTGCCGCCCGGAACCGTCATCTGCTATATCGGTGAAGCAAACGAACAAGCTGAAAAAACCGATGAAAAAGAGGCTCGGCAAAAAAAGACGGGAGAAAGGATTAAAATATCTCCCGCAGCCCGCAAAATCGCCGAAGGATCCGGTCTGGACATCAAGACGCTTAAAGGCACCGGACCGGGGGGAAGAATCACGAAAGCGGATGTACTGAAGGCGCTTCCGGAAGAGCCGAAGCAACAAACGAACGAGGCGGATAGACAGCCTGTAAGCATGATGCGGAAAACGATCGCTCAAAGGATGACGGAAAGCCTCCAGCAGAGCGCCCAGCTGACGATCACCATGAAAGCGGATGTCACAAAGCTAACCGACTTGCAGCAGCAGCTCAATGAAACAGCTATAACAAAATATGATACGAAGCTGACGCTGACGGACTTTGTCGCCAAGGCAGCGACGCTTGCGCTGTTGGAGCATCAGGACATGAACAGCGTCTATCAAGACGGAAGACTGACCGTTTTGAAGCATGTTCATCTAGGAATAGCGGCTGCGCTGGATCACGGCTTGGCTGTTCCGGTTGTCAGGCATGCCGAACGGCTGCCGTTGCTTGAACTGGCGAAGAAAATCAAATGGTACGCCAAAAAAGCGCGTGAAGGCAAACTGCTTTCCGATGAAATCGAAGGCTCAACTTTTACCATCACAAATCTCGGCTCATACGGTGTAGAGCACTTCACCCCGATTTTGAATCCGCCGGAAACAGGTATTCTCGGCGTCGGCAAGATGTATGAAACACCTGTTTATCAAGAAGGGGAATTGGCTAGAGGCGTCATTCTTCCGCTCAGCCTGACCTTTGACCATCGCGCTTTGGACGGAGCGCCGGCGGCGGCGTTTCTTGCTGAAGTCAAGAGCTATTTAGAAGATCCGGCATCGATTCTTTTATAGAAAGAAGGTGAATAAACCGTGACACTCGCCGTTATCGGAGGAGGGCCAGCGGGGTATGTGGCGGCGATTACAGCCGCTCGCTCCGGCAGGGAAGTCATTTTGATTGATCAAGGTCCTTTAGGAGGAACATGTTTAAATGAAGGCTGCATCCCGACCAAAGCGCTTTTGGAAAGCGCGGATATGTACGAAAAGATCAAGTCGGCCGGTGAGTTCGGAATCGACCTCACAGAGGAAAACCCGGTGATTCAATGGCAGGCTGTTCAAAACCGTAAAAATAAAATCATCAGACAGCTTGCAGACGGAATCCGGTATTTGATGGATAAAAACAGAATCAAACTGAAGAAAGGAAAAGCGTCCTTTCTTACCGAACACGATGTCTTAATTGAGGACAGCGGAAAGTCCGAGGTGATCAAGGCCGAGCAAATGATTATCGCGGCAGGATCAGAACCGGCCGGGCTGCCATTTGCACCTTTTGACGGGAAATGGATCATCCACAGCGGTGACGCGATGTCGCTTCCGTCTATTCCCGACTCGCTTTTCATCATCGGCGGAGGCATCATCGGCTGCGAATTTGCCAGCATTTTCGGCAGATTGGGCACAAAGGTGGTCATGGCCGAACAGGCGGAACAGATACTGCCCGGTGAGGACCCGGATATTGCAGAATACTTGCGCAGCCGGCTTGAAGAATCGGGAGTAAACATCATGACATCAGTTGCCGTAGAGCAGCTTGATCAGGCAGCAAAAAAAGTTTTCTTGAAAAATGGGAATGAACGTTTTGACATCCGTGCGGATCTTTGTTTAACAGCGATCGGCCGGAAGCCGAGACTGACCGGTTTAAACCTTGACCAGATCGGAATCAAATACAGCAGCAAAGGCATACATGTCAATGAGCACATGCAGACGAACCTGCCCCATATTTATGCGTGCGGGGATATCGCCGGAGGTGTCCAGCTTGCCCATGCGGCATTTCATGAGGGAACGATTGCCGCTTCACATGCATCAGGCCGAAACGTGCAGGTCAATCATCAGGTTATTCCGCGCTGCATTTATACGTCTCCGGAAATCGCCAGCGTTGGCTTAAACGAACAACAAGCACGGGAACAGTACGGGGATGTTCGGATTGGGGAGTTTTCGTTTTCCGCCAATGGAAAAGCGCTTATTTTGAACCAGCCTGCCGGTAAAGTGAAAATCATTGCGGACCCGGAATATCAAGAAATCGCAGGGGTGTCGATCGTCGGTCCGGGCGCCACCGAACTGATCGGGCAGGCGTCCGTCATGATGCATGCCGAGCTGACCGCAGATTCGATGGAGCACTTTATTGCCGCACATCCGACTCTATCAGAAGCCATTCACGAAGCATTGCTGAACACAACAGGCCAAGCAGTCCATTGTTAAAAACAGTTCCGAAAAACTTCGCATGTCATGATGCGAAGTTTTTTCCTAAGGGTAATCAACCATGTTGAAAGCGCTTTTATAATTATCTATAATGAGAAAAAAGCCCTTAGGAGAGGATGGAATGAATCCGACGCCCTGCTATTTAAATACGTGGAAACGCTTTGTCAAGGAGGGGCTTCTCGATCAGGCCCGCCTGAACAAAAGAGTGATGGAGTCATGGTATCGCTGCAAAAAAGAAAATGTGGATCCGTATTTAGATAAAGGACAGTCGATTTTAAAAAAGGAATTATTAAACGCGCAGAAGAAAAAGCATTCATTATTTTTTGAGGCGGCTCTTCCCTTTTTAAAAAACATCAGCCAGGAATTAAAGGAATCGGAAATGATGGCCCTCCTGATCGATGCGGACGGCTATGTCTTAAGCTTGGCCGGAAGTCAAAGGACGCTTGCTGAAGCGGGAAAAATCAATTTTGTCGAAGGTGTGCGCTGGACGGAGGCGGAGGTTGGGACGAATGCAATCGGAACAGCGCTTGAAATCGGCGAGGCGGTTACGATTAACGGCTCTGAACACTTTTCGGTCGCTTCCCACCATTGGAGCTGTTCAGCTGCGCCGATCAAGGATGAAGACGGCATGACCCTCGGTGTGATCGACATTTCCTGTCTGACTGACAGGAGGCACCCTTTCATGCTGGGAATGGCGGCAACAGCCGCACACGCCATCGAACGGGATGTGCAAGTCTCCGCCAAAAGAAAAGAAATGGAGCTTGTCAGCCGCTACCTTGAGAAAATCGAAGCAGATGAACCGTTTGTCGTCTGTAATGAAAAAAAGCGGATTGTATCGGCGAGCAGGCCTGTTCGAGAGCGGTTTTCCGACTGGCGCGGCATGAAGATCGATGAGCTGACAGAAGGGGGGTTTAACGTGCTGCACGAGCAGACCATCCTTTCAGAAACAGATGGCCATCCGCTCGGGACGTCGATCTCATTGGCGGAAGCCCCCCGCAAAAATCCAGCGCAAATATTGATCTCCCATTTCAGCTTTCCGGGAGAACAGGGCACAAGCAAAGCGTTTCAAAAGGCAATTCATGAAATGAAGCTCGCCTCCCAAACGGATGCAAATGTTTACATATGGGGGGAAACTGGATCAGGAAAAGAACTTGCTGCAAGAGCGATCCATGAGGCCAGCGCGAGAAGAAACGGACCCTTTATTGCCGTCAACTGCGGTGCGATCCCCGAAGGATTAATGGAAAGCGAGCTGTTCGGCTATGCCGAAGGCGCGTTTACAGGGGCGAAACGCCGCGGTTCAAAAGGAAAGTTTGAACAGGCACATAAAGGAACGATCTTTTTGGATGAAATCGGTGAAATCCCTTTTGCGATGCAAGTGGCGCTGCTTAGAATCATCGAAGAGCGAAAGGTCACTCCGATCGGCGGGAACCGTGAAGTCCCTTTGGACATCAGAATCATTTCCGCCACCCACCGGGATATGAATGACCTGTTGCAGCAAGGGAAGATACGCGAAGACCTTTATTACCGCCTTCATGTTTATCCGGTAAAGATTCCGCCGCTTCGTGAAAGAAAGGAAGACATACCCGAGTTATTCCGCTATTACAAAAAGAAGCATGATTGGAAGGCCGATTTTCCCCAGGCGTTTTTTCGGAGTCTTCGCGAATACCATTGGCCTGGGAACATTCGCGAGCTCTTCAATATTTTTGAGCGATTACGGGTGTTGTTTCCGGACGGCGGAATGATAAGTCCTTCACAATACGCTCCTGTCATAAACGCCCTTGAGCCGGCAGGCGGGAGGCCGCCTGAGGATGATGGCCAGCCATCTGCAAGCGGATTGACATTCCGGGAGCATATACAAAAACACATCATGATGGATGCACTGCAAAAAACAAAAGGCAATGTCTCTGAGGCGGCAAAGCTTGCGGGAATTCCGCGGAGCACATTTTACAAAAGGCTGCGGAAGTATAACCTTTAATTAGCCGCGCGGCGCCCAGAGCATGATGCTGACGCCTGCCAGACAGATCACAGCCCCGACCCAGTTATAGAGGTCGGGGGTTTTTTTATCGACCCACCAGCCCCAGAGTACCGCAAGAATGATAAAAATCCCTCCGTAAGCTGCATAAACGCGCCCGAATGACGGAAACTTTTGCAATGTCGGAATCACGCCGTACACAATTAAAATCAGGCCTCCCAAAGCCCCGTACCAAAACGGTTTCGATTCCCTCAACCACAGCCAAATCAAATAGCCTCCGCCGATTTCAGCCAACCCCGCCAGCAAAAATAAAACGATGGTGATCATCATGCACAACACTCCAATTCCGATATCATGCTATTTATTGTACATGACACGAAAAGGCCGGGAAAGTTCCCGCATTCTGGGAAAATAAACAGAACACGGGTTATGGAACTGTCTTCTCTGAACCTGTTGGATGGCGTATGTAAGCGTGATATAAGTAAATTGTAAACACTAATAAGGGGGCTTTAAAAATGAAGAAAACGTATTCAATTGTCATCGCAGGCGGAGGAAGCACATTTACCCCGGGAATTGTGTTGATGCTTTTGGACAATCTCGACGATTTTCCCATCCGTCAGCTGAAGCTTTATGACAATGACGGAGAGCGTCAAAGGAAAATAGCGGATGCCTGTGAAATATTCATGAAAGAAAGGGCGCCGCATGTTCAATTTTTGGCGACAACTGATCCAGAAGAGGCGTTTTCAGACGTTGATTTTGTTATGGCCCATATCAGAGTCGGAAAATACGCAATGCGCGAGCTTGATGAAAAAATCCCTCTTAAATACGGTGTCGTCGGCCAGGAAACATGCGGACCCGGCGGTATCGCCTATGGAATGAGATCAATCGGGGGCGTGCTTGAACTCATTGATTATATGGAAACTTATTCACCTGATGCATGGATGCTGAACTATTCAAACCCGGCTGCGATTGTCGCAGAGGCGACCAGAAGGCTCCGTCCTGATTCAAAAGTGTTGAATATTTGTGATATGCCGATCGGAATCGAAGACAGAATGGCTCAGATTCTCGGTCTGTCTTCACGGAAAGACATGATAGTCCGTTATTACGGTCTCAATCATTTCGGCTGGTGGACGTCGATTTACGATAAGGACGGAAACGACCTGATGCCGGCGATTCGGGAGCATGTCCGGGAGTACGGCTACATTCCGAAAGATGAGCATGAACAGGCTGAAGCAAGCTGGAATGATACGTTCAAAAAAGCGCGTGAAGTCTACGAGCTTGACCCGGAAACACTTCCAAACACTTATCTGCAGTATTATTTTTATCCGGATGACATGGTCAAAAAATCCAATCCTGAATATACCAGAGCCAATGAGGTCATGGAGGGACGGGAAAAATTCATTTTCAGGGAATGCGAAAAAATTGTCAAAGCGCAATCAAGCGCAGACAGCCAAATAAAAATCGATGATCATGCTTCATATATCGTCGACCTTGCAAGGGCGCTCGCATATAATACCGGGGAGCGGATGCTTTTAATTGTCGAGAACAATGGAGCGATCGAAAACTTTGATCCTACGGCGATGGTGGAAGTGCCTTGTCTTGTCGGAAAGAATGGCCCGGAACCGATCACAATAGGCAGGATTCCGCAATTCCAAAAGGGACTGATGGAACAGCAAGTATCTGTTGAAAAGCTTGTCGTTGAAGCATGGATCGAAAAGTCATATCAAAAGCTGTGGCAGGCGCTGATCTTATCGCGGACGGTTCCGAATGCCAGAACCGCCAGGCTGATTTTGGATGACCTGATTGAAGCGAACAAAGATTATTGGCCGGAGCTTAAGCCGGAAAAACTTCAGCCGTCATTGTAACGATTTCAGAATGCCGCCGCCTGTTCCAAACGGAAGGCGGCGGTAAACCTAGGCATATCCACCCATTTGTTCTCGTATTTTATATAATAGAGATAGAGAACGAATGGGGTGAAGATATGCAATTGGAAGAACTGATGAACAAGCATTATAAAAAGTTGAATGACAATGACTTTCATATTTTGAAATATATTTTGAATCATCAAGATACCTGCTACAAGCTGGGGATTAATGAGCTGGCTAAAAAGTGCAATGTATCCCGCACATCTATATTGAGGCTTTCCCAAAAGCTTGATTTCAGCGGGTACAGCGAATTTAGGGTGTTTCTGAAATGGGAGGCGGAAAGGCAGCAGGAGGACCCTGAAGATTGCCGATCCTTTGAAAGCTTGATGAGAGATATAGAGGCTTGCATGAAATATTTGAAAAATACGGATATGAGAAATATGTGCAGGCTCATTGATGAAGCGGACCGCATTTTTGTCTACGGCTCCGGAACTGCACAAACGTCGGTCGCCTGTGAACTGCGGCGGATGTTTATTTCCCAGCACCGCTATTTGACGATCATCAGGGATCAGATTGAATTTGATTTGATACTTCCGGATTTAAATACGGACGATCTGATCATCATCATTTCGCTTTCAGGTGAAACCCCGGCGCTGATCCCGCAGGCACAGACGCTGTCTGCAAAAGGGATTCCATTTATCTCTTTGACCAATTTGAAAAACAACCTGCTCGCCCAATTGACACCTTATAATCTCTATGCGACAAGCCAGCCAGTCACGGTTTATCCGAAAACAGAGCTGACCGCTTTTGCACCCTTTTTTCTCGTCGGGGAAGCGCTGTTTCGCAGTTATGTCGACTATGCTGAAGAAAAGAAAATTCAGTAAACACAGGGGGGATTCACATTGATGCAAAAAGTACAGCGGTTCGGAAGCGCTATGTTTGTACCGGTTTTATTATTTGCTTTTGCGGGAATCGTCGTAGGCTTGAGCACTTTATTTAAAAATGAACAGCTGATGGGGGCCATCGCCAAGCCGGACACCTTCTGGTATCAATTCTGGTATATCCTTGAGGAAGGAGGCTGGACGGTTTTCAGGCAAATGCCGCTGTTGTTCGCAGTGGGCATCCCGATCGCGCTGGCTAAAAAAGCTGAAGCGCGCGCTTGTTTGGAAGCGCTTACTACGTATTTGACCTTTAACTACTTTGTCAGCGCCATCCTGACGGTATGGGGAGATTTTTTCGGAGTGGACATGAGCCAGGAAGCTGGGGGAACAAGCGGACTCGCGGAAATTGCCGGCATCAAAACACTCGATACAAAC
The DNA here is from genome assembly GCF_000465465.2 of Bacillus sp. NSP9.1. Classification (NCBI taxonomy): domain Bacteria; kingdom Bacillati; phylum Bacillota; class Bacilli; order Caryophanales; family Bacillaceae; genus Bacillus; species Bacillus sp. NSP9.1. The sequence goes on along the minus strand of NZ_CP048273.1, from coordinate 3,680,976 downwards.
ATTATAGGCGCCATTATCATTTCCTCGATCGTCGTCTATATTCACAATCGATATTTTGATAAAAAACTGCCTGACTTTTTGGGGATTTTTCAAGGCTCTTCATTCGTTGTCATCATATCTTTTTTCGTCATGCTGCCGGTTGCACTTGCGACAGCATACTTTTGGCCGATGGTACAAGGCGGCATCGCCTCTCTGCAAACCTTCCTTGTCGGATCGGGGGCATTTGGCGTATGGGTCTATACATTTCTTGAAAGGATTTTGATTCCGACGGGGCTGCACCATTTTATCTATACGCCTTTTCTTTTCGGTCCGGCCGTTGTCGAGGGCGGGATCGTCACCCATTGGGCCCAGCACCTCGGTGAATACGCTGCAAGCACACAGTCCCTGAAGGAGATGTTCCCGCAAGGCGGGTTTGCGCTTCATGGCAACTCAAAGATTTTCGGCATTTTGGGGATTGCGCTCGCCATCTATGTGACGGCCAAAAAGGAGAAGAAAAAAATCGTAGCGGGTCTGCTTATTCCGATTACCTTGACGGCTATGGTAGCGGGCATCACCGAGCCGATTGAATTTACCTTTTTATTCATTTCTCCTCTCCTGTTTTTTGTTCACAGTCTGTTGGCCGCGACAATGGCGACGCTCATGTATGCTTCAGGGGTGGTCGGAAATATGGGCGGAGGCTTGATTGAAATTCTCACGCTCAACTGGATCCCTCTTTTTCATTCGCATGGCAGCACTTATCTTTTTCAAATTTTAATCGGCCTTTCATTCACAGCCATTTACTTCTTTGTTTTCAGGTTTCTGATTTTAAAAATGAATATCGCCACACCGGGACGGGAAATAGATCAGCAGCAGGAAACAAAGTTTTATTCGAAACAAGACTACAAGGCAAAAAAGCATTCTGAAAAAGAGGTCTCTGCTACAAAGGAAGTCGACGTAAATCAGGATCAGGCGTTCCTTTGCATTCAGGCGCTTGGCGGGAAAGATAATATTGCCGAAGTGACAAATTGTGCCACAAGGCTGAGGGTCAGCGTCTATGACGAGTCAAAAGTGGAGCCGGACAGCGTGTTTAAGTCCTTTGGCGCCCATGGTGTCGTCAGAAACGGAAAAGCTTTGCAAATCATCATCGGCCTTTCGGTTCCGCAGGTCCGTGAAAGGGTTGAGAAACTGCTGAGAGTCTGACGTTTCAGTGAAAAAAGCTGCCTTTTGCCTGAAAAGAAAAGCCGGGTGATAAAAGGCAGCTTATTTTATATATTTAAGCTTCAAATTTTAATTTCGCTATATCGCGTTTGCATACCGCCAATTCTTTGGTCATTTCCGCCAGGTTTTGATCAAAAAAGCCGGTTCTTTTAAATAATTCTTTGAATTTTTTTTCCGTATCTTTTTTGAATGCAGTCAGCTCCGAATGGGTCTTCTCCTGAGCCTCTTTAATCGAATGAAACATTGAGACGATTTCGGATTTAAAAGATTGAAAGTTCTTTTGATGTGATAAAGTTTCGGCTTGAAAAGACTTAACACGTTCCTGATGTGATAAAGTTTCGGCTTGAAAAGACTTAACACGTTCTTGATGTGATAAGGTCTCGTCTCTAAAAGAGTTAAATTCCTGTTTGAAGGAAGAAAGCTCTTTTTTCTGTTGTCCAACTTCATTTTTAAGAGAGGATAGCTCTTTTTTCTGTTGTCCAACTTCGTTTTTAAGAGAGGAAACCTCTTTTTTCAGTCCGCTGACCTCTTCTTTAACAGAAGCGAGGTCATTTTTGATCACCCCGACTTCGCTTTTAAGAGAAGAAACCTCTTTTTTCAGCCCGCTGACCTCGCTTTTGAGGGAAGTCATGTCCTTTTTGATCATAGAAACCTCATCTTTAATCAATACCAGCTCTTTTTTAAAGGGATGGAGCTCTTCTTTGAATATGGTTCGGATGGTTTGTTCGAGCGCCGCGCTCATCTTTTTCACCTCCCTTTTTGCTCTTTCAATATACCATGAATTGAAAAACCGCAGAAAAGGGGAAACGGTATTTTTGCGGTTTGAAAGCGTATAATTGACTTAAGGAAAAATTAAAAACGGACAAAAAAAAGGCAATGCATGAAAATGCTTGCCTTTTTTGCGCTATGATTCTTTTTCTTTCGGGTCATCAAGCTTGACCCATTCATGTGACCACGTTTCCATTCCTTTAAGGACCGATTCAAGAGCCTGTCCTTTTTCAGTTAAAGAATACTCAATCCGCACCGGGGTTTCAGGATATACATGGCGGTGGATAATGCCTTCATGTTCCAGTTCTTTTAATCTTTCTGACAACAGCCTTCCGCTGATGGGAAGGGACGATTCTATATGGCAAAACCGCTGCGGGCCGTTTAGAAGCTGGTAAATGATCAATCCGTTCCAGCGCTGACTTATCATTTTCATTCCTTTTTCAAATTTGGGACATAAAGATGATAGGCTCACTATTCCTCACCTCTCTAGGTCTATTATAACGTAGATCAATAATTGAGCAAAGGTCATAAAATGACTTGACGTAAGTTTGTTATTTATATATACTAACTTACACAAAGTAAGTAACGAACGAAAAAAGGAGGATCACATGGTGATGATGTGTTGCTAGATTGATAAGTCGATGCTTGTCGGGAGGTATTGTTTTCTTCATAAAACATGAAAAAAAGGAGATTATAATGAACAACAAATACGAAATTGGCGCATTCATTTTACGATTGGTAACAGGTCTTACATTTTTGCTTCATGGTATTTCCAAGTTTCAAGGCGGTATTGAAAACACTGCAGGATTTTTCACGAGCGTCGGGATTCCGGGGTTTCTTGCTTATGTCGTGGCCATTATTGAGCTTCTGGGAGGAGCTTTGATGATTCTCGGTCTTGGTACACGGGTCATCGGAATCTTATTTGCGCTTGTGATGCTCGGTGCGATTTTCACAGTGAAGCTGTCTGCCGGATTTATGGGATCTGACGGAGGAGCAGGCTATGAATTTGATGTAGCGCTGCTTGCCATGTCTGTTTACCTTGCTTTAAACGGAAGCGGCATGCTGGCTTTGGACCGCTTGTTCCGCGCAAACCGTCAAGAAGGATTGTCTGTGGAATAAAACAGCGAGAAAGAAGGAAAAAACCGATGACCCAGCAAATCCATCCAGAAACAGAGCTAGGATATGTCAAACTGAAGGTGAAAAGCCTTGAAAAATCGATCTCTTTTTACCGAGACATGATCGGATTTCAAATCCTAAAACGTGATCTCAAAACGGCAGAACTCACGGCAGACGGCGCGCATCCGCTCGTGGTGCTGGAAGAAATTCCGAATGCCGTCGTACTGCCTGAAAGATCGGCGGCAGGCCTTTATCATTTTGCTATTTTGCTGCCAAACCGCAAAGAGCTTGGACTTGCGGTAAAGCATCTGCTCCGTATTGGTATGGACATTGGCCAGGGAGACCACCTTGTCAGTGAGGCGTTTTATCTGTCAGATCCGGATCAAAACGGAATCGAAATCTATCGGGACCGTCCGCGGGAAGGATGGAAACGTGATGAACAAGGAAATTATGTGATGGGAACCGAACCTGTTGATGTGAGAGGGATTCTTGAGGAAGCCGGGAGTCAGGAGTGGAAAGGTCTTCCCCCGGAAACCAAAATCGGCCATGTCCATTTTCATGTCAGGGATCTGCAACAGGCAAAGGATTTCTACCACTCTGTGCTGGGGTTCGGTATCGCAGGGGATTATCAAAACATGTCAGCGCTTTTTGTCTCTGCTGGCGGCTATCACCATCATATCGGTTTGAATCTCTGGGCCGGACGATATGCTCCATTTGCTCCCGCCGAGGCTGCCGGAATGGCTTACTACACCATCCTTCTGCCTGATGAAGCCGAGCTTGCCAGGACATTAAAAAAGCTGGAAAGCTCCGGTCATATGGCTGAGAGAAAAGCGGACGCATGGTTTGTCAAAGACCCGTCTTCAGGCGTTGATATCAGATTAGCGATTCAAAAAAGGTGAAACAATGCTGTTTCACCTTTTTTAGTGGGTAAAAACAGAGGACAAAAAAAGCAAAGAATGAGAAAAACAGACATCAATAACAAAGATTCGGCGTCAGCACCTGTGCTAACATAAATTGTGAATTTCACTTATTTGGAAAAACGAAGGGGGAGAACTTGTGGCAAAACATCAGCCCGTTTGGAATCCAAACATTGGGAATGGACGCTATCGCAATCCCGTTCTGTTTATGGACTACTCGGACCCTGATGTCGTTCGGAAAGGCAGCGATTATTTCATGGCGGCTTCAAGTTTTTCGTGTTTTCCCGGCATCCCGATTTTACATTCGAGAGATTTGGTCAATTGGACATTGATCAGCCATGTGTTTGACAAGCTTCCTTTTAGAGAGTATGAGACGCCTGCCCACGGAAAAGGGGCATGGGCGCCGAGCATCCGTTTTCACGGCGGCGAATTTTGGGTCTTTTTCGCCGCCCCTGATGAAGGAATTTTCATGAGCAAAACAAATGATCCGTTTCAAGGTTGGGAACCCCTTGTACATGTGAAAGAAACGAGAGGCTGGATCGATCCGTGCCCATTTTGGGATGATGATGGAAATGCTTATTTGATACATGCGTATGCCAACAGCAGGATCGGCATCAAAAGCAAATTGAACTTGTGCAGGATGAAAAGCGACGGGACGGCTTTGGAGGACGATGGGGTGACGATCTTTGACGGGACGCTGAACCACCCGACGATTGAAGGGCCAAAGCTGTATAAGAAAGGCGGCTATTATTATATTTTTGCCCCGGCGGGCGGTGTGAAGAAAGGCTGGCAGACGGTTTTGCGAAGCAGGCATATTTACGGCCCGTATGAAGATAAGGTTGTTCTTCATCAAGGAAGCTCGTCGATTAACGGACCGCATCAAGGAGGCTGGGTGGAACTCGAATCAGGGGAATCATGGTTCATCCATTTTCAAGACCGCGGCGCATTCGGGAGAGTCGTTCATCTTCAGCCTGTCCGCTGGGAAGACGGCTGGCCTTTGATGGGCGAGGATATCAATCAAGACGGAATCGGCGAGCCGGTTTTGGAATGGGAAAAGCCGGGAACGGACAGCGACGATGTAAAAGAGCCCTTTCAACAAACAAGCGATGATTTTGTGTCCGAACATCTTGCGCTTTGGTGGCAATGGGAAGCAAATCCGCAAGACGATTGGTATTCCCTTGACGCTCGACCCGACCACCTTCGCCTTTACAGCCGCCCTTTGTCGAACGGCTTTAAGTTTGGGAGTGTTCCCAATCTTCTGACACAGAAGTTTCCGGGACCGAGCTTTACCGCTACAGTAAAACTGTCATTGTACGCCTTGTCGGAAACGATCAGGGCCGGACTGGCCGTCACAGGGAAGCAATATGCAGCCCTCAGCTTTTCAAAAGAAGAAAACGGTATGTACAAACTTGCGGTTTATCAAGGCGGGATCAGTGATGTTCAAGAAGACGCGAAAACAGCGGAGCACCCGGTGACTGAAGAGACGGTTTATCTTCGCGTGACCGCAGATGAAAAAGCACTATGCCGCTTCAGCTACAGCGTTGATCAGCACCATTTCACACAAATTGGCGGCTCATTTCAGGCCGTTCCCGGTGTGTGGACGGGAGCCAAAGTCGGCGTATTTTGCACCGATATCGGTACAGATGGAGCGGATGGAAGCTGCTGTGACATCGATTGGTTCACCGTCAGCGCCGGAAAGGCGGTGAGGTAACCTGAATCATAGCAAAACATATACAAATCCCGTTTTAACCGGTTTTCACCCCGACCCTTCCATCATCGGAGTCGGGGATGATTATTACATGGTGAACTCCACCTTTCAGTATTTCCCGGCGATTGTCATTTCCCACTCAAAGGATTTGGTCAATTGGAGGATCATCGGCCACGGCATTACCGAAAACGACGGGTTGGATCTTTCCGGAATCTATGATTCACACGGCATTTGGGCGCCTGACATATCGTATCATGACGGAACGTACTACATTTTTGCGACGCACAGACTGAACGGCCCGACGGTGATCAATGGCAAAAAGCTGATCCGCAGGCAGATCATGATCAAGTCAAACCGTCCGGAAGGGCCGTATTCAAAGCCTGTATTCATTGATGAAGAAAGCGGCATCGATCCGTCGCATTTCGTCGATGATGACGGGAAGCATTACATGCTGCTCAGCCCGGCCTGCACGCTTTTTCCTTTAAATGACGAATGCACAGACATCATCGGCGAACCTGTGCAGATTTGGGAAGGAACAGGGAAAAGGGCTCCGGAAGGCCCGCACCTCCTCAGAACGAATGGATATTATTACGCCATTTTGGCAGAAGGAGGCACCGGTTATGGCCACTCGATCACGACGGCGCGCTCCAAGCATTTGTACGGCCCATATGAGCCATGCCCGTACAATCCGATTTTAACCCAGCCTGATCCCGATGCTCCGCTTCAAAGAGCGGGCCATGGAAAGCTTGTCAAAACGCAAAACGGCGAATGGTGGGCGGTCTACCTTTGCGGCCGGCCCAATGAAGGAAAGTTCACAACCCTCGGCAGGGAAACGGCACTCGATCCTGTTCGCTGGACAAAAGACGGCTGGTTTGTCATCAACGATCTTCACGGCCCGAGCGTCATCCAATCAGCCCCGAACCTTCCGGAAGCCAAATGGGCTGAAAAGAATCTAGATGATTTCGAAGGTTCTTCGCTCGCTCCTGAGTGGCAGTTTGTCAGAAATCCCGACCATTCCAGCTGGTCGTTGACAGAAAGGCCGGGGTTTCTCAGATTGTGGACGGATGATGCCGATTTACACGAGATACGTGCGAAAAATACAATCGTCAGAAGAGAAAAGCATCACCAATACAGCGCGGCGGTGAAACTGGATTTTGCGCCATCGGAAAACGGCGAGCAGGCAGGCCTCACCTGCTATTACAGCACGAACAATTATCTGCAATGCTGTCTGATCTATGATGACGGCCTGAAAATCAAGGTGATTGAAAACCGACACGGCGTCCGAAAGACGCTTGGCGAAAAACATGCAAAAGAAGGTCCGATAGTCTTAAAAGCTGCCGTCAATAAACAGAAGCGAGACTTTTATTACAGCTATGAAGAAAAGCATTGGCATCACGCGGGATCGCAAGAAAACGCGAGCTTTCTAAGCGATGAGGGCTCCCGCGATGCAAAAGGTCATACCGGAACGATGGTCGGGATGTATGCAAACAATGGCGGCAGCGGAAGAAGGATTTCCGCTGATTTTGACTGGTTCCGTTATACGCCGTTTTAACCGTCCCCGCTTTTTTTTCGGTATTGCAGCGGGGGGATGCCGACGATGTCTTTAAAGGTTTTATTGAAATGGCTGATGTGCTTAAACCCGGTTTCTTCAGCAATATTCAAGATTTTTTCATCGGTGTCCCGCAGATACTTTTTGGCTTCACGGATGCGGATGTGCCGGATATATTCGTGAAGGTGAAAGCCCGTCACTTTCTTAAAGACCCTGCTTAAATAGGACGGACTGATATAAAAAAGGTCGGCAAGGCTGGTTAATGTGAGCGTTTCCTTGAAGTTTGCCTGAATGTATGAAGCGATTTCCGAGATTTTTTCATCCATTGGGTGGAGCGGCCGGGTTTCACTTTGTCTGCCGCTCGCCAAGGTGCGGTATATGGTAAACAGCAATTGAAGCAGCAAAGCTCTGACGACATCTTCAAACCCTTCTTGTTTCAGTCTGCATTCCTTTTTCATCTCCATCAGCAACTGCTCAACAGACGTCTGTTCCCTTAGCGTGAAGGAGATGAAATTTGTATGCTCGGGAAACGGAAGGAGCGGATAAGTGCTTGAGTCAAGAAAAGGCTCGATGAAATCGTGGGAAAAGTTAACGAGGATGCGTTCGAACTCCTCAACTTCCGTACTGGAGGTTCTATGCAGGTCATGGGGATTGATGATGATCATGCTGCCTTTTTCAGCGGTATACACACTTTGATTGATAAAATAAGTCCGTTCTCCGTTCAGCAAATAATAAAGTTCATAGCTTTCATGGACGTGAGGTGCGTTCATCTCGGTAAATCCTTTTCTATGCATATATTGAATCGAAAAAGAATGCTCGTCTATAAAATATTTTGGATGACGCATATCGGGCATTCCTCCTTTTGAAAGCGATTTCTAATCGGGATTGGAGGGGATGGTATGAGAAAGCTGATTTGTCTGATGTTGTTCTTCGCTTTATCAGCCGGCTGTGCAAATCAAGAAAAGGCGGCAACTGAAGAGGGCGCCCGCCTTGAGCTTGACTGGCTTGTTCCGCTTCATACGCCGCAGCCGCCTTCAGATAAAGCGCTTAAAATCATTGAAGAAAAAACAGATACAAAGCTGCGTCTGATTTGGGTTCCGGATGCGACAAAAGAAGAAAGAATCAATGCGGCGCTTGCCGGCGGCAGCATGCCTAAAATCATCACATTGCCGAATCTTGAAGACTCCGCGGTTGTAAGCGCGCTTCGCTCAGGGATGTTTTGGGAAATCGGTCCGTATTTAAAAGACTACCCGAATTTAAAAAATCTTGATAAAACCATTGTAAAAAATATCTCGATTGATGGCAAAGTTTACGGGATTTATAGAGAACGGCCTTTGGCGAGACAGGGCGTCTTAATCCGAAAAGACTGGCTGGACAATCTCGGACTGGATATGCCTGAGACAGTCAACGATATTTATCAAATCGCAAAAGCCTTCACAGAGCAGGACCCTGACCAAAATGGAAAGGATGACACGATTGGCCTCGCCGACCGCAATGACCTGGCGTTTGGGGCTTTCAAAACATTGGCATCCTATTTAGGAGCGCCCAATGAGTGGGGAACAGGGCAAGATGGAAGCTTGTTTCCCGATTTTAAAAGCCGTGCCTACCAAGAGGCGATGAAATATATGAAAAGGCTTTATGACGAAGGACTGATGAATCGTGATTTTGCAGTCACAAGCAAAACGCAGCAGCAGGAACTCGTGATCCAGGGAAAAGCGGGGATCTATATCGGAGCCATGAGCGATGCGATGAATCTGCGCGATCAGGGGCTTAGCTTAAATCCTGATTTTCAGCTTGATATCGTCAATCGAATCCAGGGTCCTGACGGAAAAGAACATACATGGGCGCTCGGCGGCCATGGAGGCATGTCCGCCATTTCAAAATCAAGCGTCAAAACAGAAGAGGAGGTCAGAAACATACTGGCGTTTTTCGACCGGATTGCTGAAGAAGATATTAATAACCTCATGCTGTATGGAATAGAAGGCGTCCACTATGAAAAGAAAGGGACACGTCAATATCACAGAAAACAAGAAAACTATCATTTATGGGAAGCGGACATTCAGCCGCTTCAGCAACTCATCGGCGTCAATCGCCAAGCCTTAAAAAGCGCCGAAGATCCGCTGCGCGCCAAAAATGAAAAGCTTGAAGAAGACAACCGGAAAATCGCCGTTTTAAATCCGGCGGAACCGCTCTACTCTGCGACACAGACGGAACGAGGCACAGAGTTGAAAAAGATCATTGATGATGCGACATTTCAATTTATCCTCGGAGAAATCGATGAAAACGGCTTTCAGCAAGCAGTCGATAAATGGGAAGAGCGAGGCGGCGCAGAGATCATCAAGGAGCTGAATCAAGATCGGCAGAGCAAAGAATGAAATATAGACAACCTCTCTCCCGACGACTGTATGAAAGGAGAGGGTTTTTTGTATTTTATCAGCTTTTGAGTGGAAGGACTTCAATAACTCGTCTTTCTAAATGAAAGACAGCTTTTGAAAAATCAAGTGAAAATTCTTTAAATCCCGGCGAAAAAGCAATATAATTCCATCAAGGAATCACAAAGGAGGAAAACATGGTGCAGACAGCGGTCATTTTTGCGCATCCCAGTCCAAACAGTTTCAGGTGGAGCGATCTTAGATCAAGTCGTCAAAGCGCTTGAGGATGGAGGGCGTTCTTACACCGTCATCGATTTGTACAAAGAGGGGTTTGATCCCGTGCTGATATTTAATGAAAAGAAAAGGCGCTCTGAAATGAAAAACGATCCTGAGACAGCCGAATACCGGAAGATCATCAAAAACGCCGATCACCTCATCTTCATTTATCCGCTGTGGCGGGGCGGAATGCCGGCGATCTTAAAAGGCTTCATCGACCGCGTGTTTGCAGCCGGAGAGGCTTATACATACGAAGGAAGCCTGCCGAAGGGATTGCTCAAGGCCCGCACCGCTTCGGTTTACTATACGGCTGATGCTCCCGGCTGGTATTTGAAGTTTTGGCGGCGGAATGCGGACTGGGTGACCGTAAAAGATGTCATATTGAAGTTTTGCGGTGTTCGCCAGGTCAGGCGCATGCTGTTTCCAAGTGTAAAATACAACTCAGAGGCCAAACGCAAAAGATGGCTTGACCGTGTATATCAGTCTATCTTGAAAGGATGAGGTGACGGTTCATGAGGAAGAATCTGAACTGGCTGGACTGGGCAAAGGAATTGCAGGCGATCGCCCAGGCGGGTCTTGCTTATACAAAGGATGAATTTGATCAAGAGCGTTTTGAGCGGCTTCGTCAGATTAGCTGCGAAATCATCGCCGAATATTCAGATGCCGATTTTTTAAAAGTTCAAGACGTTTTTGCCGGAGAGTCAGGCTATCCAACGCCGAAAGTTGATGTGAGAGCCGTTATTTTTAAAGATGACCGTCTGCTCTTCGTTCAGGAAAAAGCGGATGGGAAATGGGCGCTCCCGGGCGGATGGGCCGATATTGGCCTGAGCCCGAAAGAAATCGCCGTCAAGGAAGCGTTTGAAGAAACCGGTCTGAAGGTGAAAGCGCAAAAGCTTTTGGCCGTTATGGACAAAAAGTGCCACAATCATCCGCCTTCCGCATTCCACGTCTATAAAATGTTTATCGCCTGTGATATTGTTGGAGGAAAGGCAGAACCCGGAATGGAAACGAACAACATCGGCTTTTTCCCGCTGGAGCATTTGCCTGAGTTATCAGAAGCGAGAAATACATATGAACAGATTGAATTTTTGTTTCAGACAAAAAACGATTCACATCAGGTGTACTGTGATTAAGGGGGAATGAACATGGAACGGCGCAAATATCCAATCGGAACGTTTACCGCACCTCTCCAGCCAAACAAAAGCGGGCGGGCCGAATTCATTAACAGGCTGAGGCAGGCGCCCTCATTGCTGAAGGAAGCGGTGGCAGGCCTCAGTGAAACACAGCTTGACACACCGTACCGCGATGGAGGCTGGACAGTCAGGCAAGTCGTCCATCACATCGCTGACAGCCATTTGAACGGTTATCTCCGCTACAAGCTGGCACTGACGGAGAAGGCGCCGCTGATCCGCACGTTTGATGAACAACAATGGGCTGAGCTTTCAGATGCCCGGACATTGCACCCCAATTTGTCCATTGCGCTTTTAGATGCGCTGCATCATCGCTGGGCTGCCCTCTTTGAGTCGATGACAGACGCCGATTTCGAAAACGCGTATCTTCACCCTGACAGCAATGAGAAGATCAGCCTTGATCATGCACTGGCCCTCTATGTATGGCACTCGAAGCATCATATCGCCCATATCACGTCGCTTCGGGACAGAATGGGATGGAGATAAAAACGCACGCCTTCTCTCGCGTATTTTCGTTTGATTTTAAACAGGTGGTCAAAAGATGAGGAAAAGCGGCTTTAAGGTGGAGCCGCTTTTTTTTGCGGATGATTTGCAGTAAGATAATAGGGGTATTATGTCCTAATCCCGATGTTCGGTAAGAGTTGATTGCCATGGAGAGAAGAGGTTTTCATGAAAAAAAATGCACTATCCGTTTTAAGAATTGTATTTCCGGCGGCTGTTCTTTTGTTTGTCATCTATCAGGCAAGAAAAGAACTGGCTGGTTTATCATTTAAAGAAACATTTCTGATTATCAACAATGTGGAAAGAATCGACCTTTTTATATTGGTTTTGCTCGGCTTTGCCGCGATTGCGGCAATGTCCTTATACGATTTTGTGTTGGTGCGCTCCCTCGGGATGCGGATTTCCAAATGGAAAACAATCAAGGTTTCATGGATTGCCAACTCATTCAATAATGTGCTTGGCTTCGGCGGGCTGTCAGGAGCCGGTTTGCGGACGATTCTCTATAAAGAGCATGTCAGTGATGTCAAGAAGCTGATCAAGGGAATCGCCTGGCTTGCATCATCCTTCCTCCTCGGGCTGTCCATCCTTTGTATATTCGTCCTTGTCAGGCTGCTTCCCTCAGGAGGGATGCTTTTTGAGAAGGCGTGGATATTTCTGACGGTTGCCGGAATGGCTGTGATTGCGCCGGCTGCAGCCGTTTTTTTAATCATCAAAAAGAAAAGAAGCGGCGGCGTTGAAAAAGGCTTGAAGCTGCCCGTCTTTTTTTCGTATTTAGGCGCATCGGTTATCGAGTGGCTCGCAGCCGGGACGGTCGTGTATTATGCCCTTGTGACAATGGGGATTGATTTGGACGCCAGAACGGTGCTCGGCGTTTTTGCGATCGCTTCTGTCGGCGGAATGATCAGTCTCGTACCCGGCGGATTCGGTTCGTTCGACCTGCTCTTTTTAATTGGCATGAATCAATTGGGAGTGGATCAGGAAATCACGCTAACCGCTGTTGTCCTTTATCGGATCGCATATTCATTTATTCCATTTGTCCTCGGCCTTATTTTTGCCGCGGCCGATTTGACGGGAAATACAATGAAAAAACTCGAGGAAAAACCGATTATTGCCCCGGCAATTGAAACGACCAACATTCTGCTGATTTTACATAGAGCGTTGCTTTTCAGGCTTCTGAATGGTTCGCTTGCCGTCATCACATTTTGCTGCGGAGTGATTGTTCTTGCTTCGGTGGCACTGCCGATCGACAGGATCACGCTGATACCATATATATCCAAACACATGCTGACGTTTTTCAATGGTCTGTCTCTCAGCTTTGCCTTGATCATGCTTATTCTTCCGCTGGAACTTTACAGGAGGACAAAGCGTTCCTATTATATGACGCTGACCGCTTTGGCGTTTGGATTTATTTTCAGTCTGTTTAAAGGTTTTAACATCAGCGCGGTTTTTCTGATTCCTCTCGTTTTTATGCTGTTTATTTTATTGAGGGGACAATTTACGAGGGAGCGGACCGTTTACACATTTGGACAGATTGCATGGGGAGCGTTCATCTTTCTCTTTACCTTGTTGAATTACAATATTATCGCCTCAAATATTTGGGAGGGTCTCGGTCCTAGCCTTGTGAAAGAATATTTCATTCACAGCGACCGCCATGTCAACTTTGCGACATGGTTTGCCTTATTCTTTGTTCCGTTGTTTTTCACCGTATTTATCACGATGTACAATCGGAAAACAAAAGAGGTCGGCGAAGAACCCGATCCTCGGAAGCTGGAGGCATTTTTGCAGGAAAAAGGCGGAAATGCTTTGAGCCATTTAGGTTTTTTGGGGGATAAGCGCTTTTTTTATTCCAGCGACGGAAACGCCCTGATTCAATTTGCGAAGATCGGCCAGCGCTTCGTTGTTCTCGGCGATCCTTCCGGCCGGAAGGAATCCTTTCCGCTTATTTTAAAAGAGTTTCTCCATTTGGCCGATCAAAAAGGTTATCTTGTTACGTTCTATCAGATTGAACGGGAGCACATGGCGCTCTACCACGATTTTGGCTACCGTTTTTTCAAGCTTGGTGAAGAGGCGATCATCGATCTCAACACATTTACAATCAGCGGGAAAAAACGGGCGGGCTTAAGAGCGATATACAACCGCTTTGAAAGGGAAGGCTATACATTCCATGTCGAACAGCCGCCGTTTTCGCAAGAATTCCTTGATGAACTGAGAAAGATCTCTGATGAATGGCTCGGACGAAAAAAGGAAAAAGGGTTTTCATTAGGGTTTTTTAAAGAAGAATATTTGCAAAAAGCGTCAATCGCCGTCTTAAAAAATGAAGCGGGTGAAATCGTCGCATTTATGAATATCATGCCGATGTACCGCGAAGGCGAAATCTCCATCGATCTGATGCGCTACTCTGAAAAAGCGCCGAAAGGCATCATGGACGCACTGTTCATCTATTTGTTTCAATGGGCAAAAGAAGAGGACTATACGACATTTAATATGGGGATGGCCCCGCTTTCAAATGTGGGCACATCCTTTCAATCGTTTTGGACGGAGCGGCTCGCCGCCGTCATTTTCAACAATGTCAGCTATATGTACAGCTTCAGCGGGCTGAGATCCTTTAAGGAAAAATATAAACCGGTTTGGCGTGGAAAATATTTGGCTTACCGAAAAAACAGATCCCTTCCTGTGACGATGATTCTCGTGACAAGGCTGATTGGGAGGAGAAAGAAATAAGAGCCGTTTGCAGCGGCTCTCAGCTTGTCGACAAACCCTCGCATTCTGCGCGTCGGTGCTCACGAAAGATAACGAGGACCGGCGGATAATTGCGCAGGCGTCCTGCCTGAACGCCGCCGTCATCACATCCTGTGCTGTGCCGATGCTCGGCCTTCCTAGACTGCAAGGGTTGAGGGTCACGCTGAAAGAAGGATGACAAAATCCCAAAACTAAAAGCCGTTTTGGGATTTTGTCAACAATCTGAGAGCCGTTTGCAGCGGCTCTTTTTTGTACATAAAAGTTGTTGGAATCTGCCAAAGCAGGTATACTGCAAATGATTGGAAAGGCCAGGACAGGACAAATGGGGGATGAAAATGAAACTTGTCGAGGTACTCAGATATGATGCATTCTCAAAGCTGGTGAATAAAGGAAATCCGGCCGGGGTGGTTCTTGACGCGGAGCATCTGATAGAAAGTGAGATGCAGGAGATCGCCGAAAGAACCGGATATAGCGAAACGTCTTTTTTACTGCCGAGCGAGACGGCCGACATCCGGATCCGCTATTTTACGCCCGGACATGAAATGAATCTGTGCGGTCATGCGACTGTAGCATCGCTTTATGCGCTCTATGAAAAAGGCGGGGTCAAACCCGGAATGGAGCTGAGAATAGAAACAAAAGCGGGCAATCTTTTCATCAAAACGGGAGATGATGACGGAGAGAAGCGCTTTTTTGTCACATTAGAGCAGGCTGAGCCGGAATTTCGGCCATTTACGGGAAACCGGGCCAAATTGGCGGAAGCCCTCGGAATCACAGAAGCAGACTTTCATGAAGCATTGCCCATCGTATATGGAAGCACGGGAATTTGGACATTGCTAGTGCCTGTTAAAGATTTAGCGGCCTGCCGGAAGATGAAACCGGATCAAGCTGAATTTCCCGCCATCTTAACGGATATGCCGCGCGCGTCAGTCCATCCGTTCTGCTTGGAAACGATGCACGAGGACTGTCACCTTCACGGCCGGCATTTTTCATCGCCTTACTCCGGCACCACGGAAGACCCTGTTACAGGAACCGCTTCCGGAGTGATGGGCGCTTACATGAGGACATACGGAGGCGCATACTGCCGGGACGGGCAAACGGAATTTTTAATCGAACAAGGCCGGGAAATCGGCAAAGACGGAAAGGTTAAAATTGCGGTTTTTGAAAAGAACGGACATATGAAGGTGCAAATGAGCGGAACAGCCGTTTTTGCGGAAAAGAAAATGTTTGAAGTATGATCGCCGCCATTTTCAATGAGTTGCAAACAGGAATATAAAACTTTATAATCAACAATGATAATCATTTTCACTTAAGGGGGCGGCAAAATGAACGACACTCTGCAGACGGAAAAAAATAGTGTTCGCGATTGCGTCAGAAATAGAAGAACGATTCGGAAATTCAAAGAAGACCCGGTGTCGAAGGAACTGGTTCTCGAGCTGCTGGAAGACGCGGTTTATGCGCCAAACCATAAGCTGACAGAGCCGTGGCGGTTTATTTATGTCGGGACCGAAAGCGGAAAACAGAAGCATGCCCACAATTTAGATAAGGCATTCCAAGAGATTAAGCCCGATAGGTCTGAAGAACAAATCAAAAAATTCAGGGACCATATTATGAGTGTTCCGGCTTTTCTCTTTGTCATTTTGAAGGAAGATGAAAATGAACGGGTCAGAAATGATGATTTTGCAGCTGTCAGCTGTTTGATTCAAAACCTCCAGCTTCTCGCCTGGGAAAAAGGGATCGGGATGGTGTGGAAAAGCGGACAGGTGCTTTATAATCGAACGCTTCAGCAATTAATGGGTCTTGACAGCAATGAACGGTTTGCCGCGATTTTGCAGATCGGCTATCCGGCGGAAATTCCTAAATTGCAAACAAGGACACCCGCAAAGCAGCTTCTGACCGAATTAGCATAAAGATAAGGCCCGGTGTTCCCAGGCCTTATTTTTATTTTGACTGCCTCTGTTTTGCGCGTTTGTCAGCGGCCTCCATACGGGCCCGCGCTTCGCGGTCATCCTGATCAGCGAGCTCAGCTGAATATTCCTCATAAACACCGTCTGTTTCTTTTTTATACTGATCAGGAACTTGAGGAAGCTTTTGTTTATTTTTATCCCGGTTTTTGTGGATTGCATTTCTGCCCAAAGTGATCACTCCTCAATCAAAAATCAGCCGGTCGATATTATTGTTCGCTGATCAGACCGCCGCTATGCATTATGATTTTTCCCTGGCGGCGCGTTCGGCTCTTTTGAATTCCCGCGAATATCTGACTTCCTGCGTTTTGTTCAGTGAGGTTTTGAAGCGCTCCCGTTTTTTCTTGTCAGCCATGTTTATTGCCTCCTAACACATATAGACTATTCACAGGCTGTCCGTTTCCGCGGCATTTATACAGTTTAAGCTTCTTTTAGGCTGCGGCTTTCGTCTTCAAAGGTTCGCATACTGTATAACGTGTACAAATCTTTGGGGATTTTAAACAGATGAAATGTGTCTTGATGTGCGCTGTTCAGCCTTCCGGCATCCGCTTGAATCGCGTATGGAAGCTTTTGTGCCGCTTTGAGGGAGCGCGTGTTTGTTTTTCTGATTTTCATCAATACCGTTTCAATGTGTTTTTCATAAAAAAGCTCGCAGAGGAATAAGTTTTTCGCCTGTTGATTATAGCCTTTTCCATGAAAGGGCCTGCCGAGCCAAGTAGCCAGAAACCCTTCATTTTCTTCGATTTCATACAAGCTGATACAGCCGATCGGATTATCCCACTCATCGACAATCGTTCTGGAGATCAGCTTTCCCGTTTCCTCTTCTTCGATCACATTTTTGACGTGAAACATATATTCTTCAACGGTTTTTGCTTTATGTTTTACAAAAGGGAAGACCTCCTGGTGGATCATCAATTCAAAAAGCGCAGCACAGTCGGACAAGTCCCGTTTTTTCAGCATGGCAGCCCCTCCTTAACGTGAGGGCGGTACCCACCCTCGAAATTTTTTAATTGCGGATCACATCCGCTGTTTCTTGCTTACATTAAAAAATTCGGGGTGGGAATCGAACCCACTAAACCAGAAAACTGGCGGCGCACCATTTGCCTTCCCTATTCACAGCAATGCTGGCGATTTCTACATTTTACGCAGAGGGGAAACAAAAAGCCACAAGGCTTTTGCTGAAAAACCTGAGCCCTATAGAAGAAGATCACGCAACGCGTCTTCCAAATCGGGGTACAGGAAACGGTATTCATTTAAAAGGCACTTTTCCGGTACGACGCGCTGTCCTTTTAACACAAGCAGACTCATTTCACCAAGAACGGCTTTGATGGCGAATGCGGGTACCGCGAGCCAATGGGGCCGCTTTTTGACTTTGCCGATTGTTTTGCCGAACCTCTCCATCCGGACGGGGTTCGGCGCCGTGGCATTAAGCGGACCCGACAGCTCCGAATCGTTGATCGCCGTTTTAATGATCCCGACGGCGTCATCAATATGGATCCAGGGGATCCACTGGCGGCCTGAACCGATGCGCCCGCCTGCAAAAAGCGAATAGGGAAGCGTCATTTTAGAGAGTGCTCCGCCGCTTTTGGCGAGCACCATGCCAAAACGTACATAGACGGTGCGAATGCCAAGCGCTTCGATTTGTTTTGCCTCGCTTTCCCAGGCGGCTGTCGTCCGGCTGAGAAAGTCCTGATCTGAAGCGGGCGCTTTTTCTGTAAATGTGTCAAAAAGGCTCGTCCCATAGATGCCGACGGCGCTTGCCTGGATAAAGACTTTTGGCTTCACACTCAACTTTTGAATGATCCGGGCCGATTCCTGTACAGAACGGATGCGGCTGTTGGCAATCTCCGCTTTTATGGTTTCAGTCCAGCGGCCAATAAGCGATTTTCCCGCCAGATTGATCCAGACATCGATGCCGGGCAGTTCTGTTTCGGGTCTGGCGCCGCGAGTTTGCCAAACTGCATAAGAGAGGTTTTTTTGTTCGGTTTCCTCCGGATTTCTTGATAGAATATAAACGTGATGTCCCGCGGCGGTCAAAGCCTTTGTCAGATGCTTTCCGATCAAGCCAGTCCCGCCGGCAATCACAATGTTCACCATGATCACTCCCTTTTGGAGATCCTTTACCTTATTCTAAAAGAAGAAAACGAAAGAAGGGAGCTTTTATGCCGTATATAACAAAAATTTCTGCCCAGAAAAACAATGAAGAGCGGGTCAATATTTTTCTTGATGAAAAATACGCCTTCAGCGTTGACCTTGATGTTCTCGTCAAGTTTGATCTGCGAAAAGGAAAAGAGCTTGATGAGCTGGACATCATCGAAATCCAGTATGGCGACGAAATTAAAAAAGGCTTTCATAAAGCGCTTGATTTTTTGTCCTACAGAATGCGCTCGACAAAAGAAGTCAAAGACCACTTGAAGAAAAAGGGAGTCGCGGATTCTGCGATCACAGAAATCATTCATATGCTGAATGACTACAAATATTTGGACGACCGGGAATTTGCCCAAGCTTTCGTGAGCACCCACCGGAAAACGAGCGGCAAAGGGCCGGATGTTCTATACAGAGAGCTGAAATTAAAAGGGGTTGATGAAGAACACATCCAGGAAGCGTTAAGCTCGTTTACGTTTTCCGAACAGGTTGCAACCGCGGTTAAGCACGCTGAAAAGATGCTGAAAAAAGGAAAAAAACTTTCCTCTAAAGAAACGAAACAGGCCATCGAACAACATCTTATGCGAAAGGGGTTCTCCATCGACGTCATTTCGGCCGCTCTGTTGGAGACGGATTATGAAAACAATGACGATGCGGAAAGAGAAGCGCTTGACAAACAAGGGGAAAAAGCCATGAAACGCTGCGGTTATGACGGTTCATATGAAACGAAAATGAAGGTCAAGCAGTATTTGTTTAGAAAAGGCTTTTCCATAGACATGATTGATCAATTTCTAGATGAAAAGGGATGAGAACATGGAGAAAAGATACAGCGAAATGACGGAGCAGGAATTGCGGAGAGAGATCGGGATTTTAACGGAAAAGGCGAGAAAGGCTGAGCAAATGGGCATTGTAAACGAGCTTGCCGTTCACGAGCGTAAAATTGCGATGGCGAAAGCCTATCTTCTCGATCCGGCCGATTTTAAACCGGGCCGCGTTTACGACATTATAGATGCGGGCGAAGACTTCTTCATCCGCTATTTAAACGGTGTTTTCGCCTGGGGGCACCGGCTGGGCACACCAGATCATGAAGAGGCTCTGCCGATTTCTTTGTTAAAAGAAAAGGATTAAGACACGGCTTAACCCTTTTCCCGTTTTGTTATCTTGTGCGAATATTCGTATTGCGCTCGAGTATGATGAGGTCCTGTGTCTGCTGTGTCTCACCGTTTACCTGTGACCGCGCATGTTTCGTATTAGCCCATGGCTGCGGATAGTTTTGCTTTTTCATCTGATCAAAATCGTTTGTATACGGTTTGCGGTTGGCACACAAAGAACATCACTCCATCCGAGAAAATTTTAGCGTTTGCCGGAAGCTCTCATTCGTTCCTGCGGATGAGTATTCGTGCTTCCGTCAGGGCGCTTTGAAGCAAAATCGTCTTTGGCCCGGGGCTCGCCTTCAAACTTGTTGTTGTTCATATTCGGAAAGCCTCTCGATTTATTCCGCATCTTTATAGGCTCCTCCCATAAATCCAAAATGTTTGCGTCTTCTCTTCAGAAGACGTAAGGTTAGTATATGAAATGGACGGTGTTTTCAAAAAGAAAGTTTTTTCCTAAGGAAAGGGGGGAAAGTTCAAGGTGGAAGCACAAGTTGAAAGGCTGACAAATGCGCTTCTGGAAAAGAATCATATGCTGAGCTATGCGCAAGCCAGAACATGGATTGAATGTCTGTTGGATGACTTCGAGGCGGCATTTGCCAAAAGCGGCCGGCCCGGAGGAAATGAATTGACAGAGCGCGTTGTTTTGGACTGGATTGATCACTACGGCAGCCATCTGCACTTATTTGAAACAGAAGTTGAAAATTTGTTCTCAGGAGACCATGGACTTCTCCATTAAAACGTTTCTTTTAGAAAGGAATGATGAGATGAAAGCGATCGTCATTGGTTCGGGGATTGCCGGTGCAAGCGCAGCATATCATCTTGTGAAAAAAGGAGCGGACGTGACGGTTCTGGATGAAGGGCATAAAGGCCAATCGACGAAGGCGGGAGCGGGCATTATCTGTCCGTGGTTTTCATCCAGAAGTGAAGATTGGGAACGTTTGGCGAAAGCCGGGGCCGAATATTATCCCTCACTTGTTGCACAACTTAAAGAAGACGGAGCGGGTGACTTGGGATATGAAAAAACGGGCGCCCTGCGGGTCACTCGAGATGCCGAAGCACTCGATCAAATTGAAAGAAAATTGAGAGAACAAACAGATGATAAGGCCGCAATCGGCGAAATCACCCGCTTATCGAATGATGAAGCGAAACAGCTTTTTCCTCCGCTTGCCGACGGGATGGAAGCGATTCTTATAACAGGTGCCGCGCGCGTTGACGGGCATCTGCTGCGAAATGCCCTTCTGCAGGCGGCAAGGAAGCATGGAGCCGTCATGTTAAGCGAAAAAGCGGCGCTGTCATTTGAACAGGGGCGCATAAAAGGGGTCAGGGCTGGCGGACGGTTGATTTCCGCCGATACGGTCGTGCTGGCTGCCGGCGCCTGGACGAATCGATTGCTGGAACCTTTGGGGATACACCTTCATCTGGAGCCGCAGCGCGGACAGATTGTTCATTTAAAGATACCTGATCAAGACACTGACAAGTGGCCGGTTATTTTGCCGGATACAGACCATTACATCGTGACATTCGCCGGATCCCGCGTTGTCGCCGGAGCCACAAGAGAAACCGGTTCGGGATTTGATTACAGGATGACGGCAGGAGGATTGCAGGAGGTGCTTCAGGAAGCCTTATCTGTTGCGCCTGGGCTGCACAGCGCGGAAGTCAGCGAAGTCAGGGTCGGTTTTCGGCCCCTGACCAAGGATTTGCTTCCCTTGCTCGGGAACATTCAGGACACAGGTCTGGTGGCAGCGACTGGCTTTGGGCCGTCAGGTTTGACATTTGGCCCTTATGCGGGGTTATTGGCCGCTGCCTTAGCATGCGGTGAAGACCCGCAATTTGCTGTGGAAAAATACAGCCCATTAAGGCAAATCTTATAAAATGGGAAACAAACCCTTGTTCTTTTTCTGTAATATCATTTTTTTACCACTTGTTCATAGATGTCTGATATAATGACAAAATAATCTTGTAAAAAATAGTGCAGCATGCCCACGAATCCCTTTTGATGGGGTGCTCCTGAAAAATGTCTGAGTATCCTGCCGTTTTAGTATGCCGGATGCAATTTTATTATGTCCAAAAGAGGTGCCTTTAAGTGAAGAAAGGATTCGTTTCAATTATTATTCCTTCTTATAATGAAGCAAGCAACATTAAATTGATTTATTCACATTTAAGGAACGAATTTCAAACCATTGATTATGATTATGAAATTTATTACATAAACGACGGAAGCACAGATGAAACCCTTGAAGAAATTAAAGATCTGGCGCAAAAAAGTGAACGTGTCAAATACATTTCATTCTCAAGAAATTTCGGTAAGGAGGCTGCCATTCTTGCAGGGTTTCAGCATGCCCGCGGCGATGCCGTCGTCGTCATGGATGCCGATTTGCAGCATCCGACATACTTATTGCATGATTTCATCAAAGGATATGAGGAAGGCTATGACCAAGTGGTCGCACAACGCAACAGAAAAGGGGACAACCCGATACGATCCTATTTGTCGTCACTGTATTACCGTTTTATCAACAATGCGGTTGAAGTTGATTTAAGGGACGGTGTCGGCGATTTTCGCCTGTTAAGCAGAAAAGCGGTTGACGCGCTGTTGAAGCTGAGCGAAGGAAACCGCTTTTCTAAAGGGCTGTTCTGCTGGATCGGCTTTGATCAGAAAATCATCTATTATGAGAATGTCGAAAGGAAAAACGGAAAGTCCAAGTGGTCGTTTCGCCACTTGCTTAACTATGGAATCGACGGGGTCGTTTCCTTCAACAACAGACCTTTGAGAATATGTTTTTACGCCGGAATTTTTATCCTTTTTCTTTCGCTGATCTACATTGTGGCGACATTCATTCAAATTTTGAAACACGGTGTCATTGTTCCGGGGTATTTTACCATTATTTCTGCGGTTCTCTTTCTTGGCGGCGTTCAGCTTCTCAGTCTCGGAATCATCGGTGAATACATCGGACGAATCTATTATGAGACGAAAAAGCGGCCTCATTATTTGATACAGGAGGCAAACATCAGCAATGGAGAAACTCATGAAAAAAATGAATCTTGAATTTATCCGCTTTGCCGCTGTAGGCGTTGTGAATACCTTGAATTACTACGCGGTTTATTTGCTTCTGCATCTTTTGCTGGCGATGAATTATATGGCATCACATATTGCCGCATTTGCCGTCAGCCTTGTCATTTCCTTTTTCTTGAATTGCTATTTTACCTTTAAAATCAAGCCGACACTTTCTAAATTTTTGCAATTTCCGTTGACACAGCTGTTTAATTTGGCCGCGTCTACTTTGTTTGTGTATATTTTTGTAAACTTTTTGAAGATGAACAGTTCGGCGGCTCCGCTGGCTTCCATGTTTTTAACGGTTCCTCTGACGTTTTTAGTGACAGGGAAGATTTTGAAAAGAGACAGGGGAAGAGTATGAAGAAAACAATATGTCTATTTTTCATTTCAAGTTTTGTTATTTCTGTAATCGCCCATTTCTTTTTCTTGATCGAATGGGCGCATGGCCGCTATATGACCGGAAACGGCGACGGGCTCGCACAAATGGTTATTTTTAAATCATTTCTTTATGATCAATATAAAAACGGCAACTTTTTTTATGCCTACTCCTTCGGTCTTGGCGGCGGCATCTACAGTCAGCTTGGCTATTATTTTACGACTTCTTTTGTATTCATCGCTTCTTTTGCCGCCGTTTTTGTCATGGAGCTTTTACATATGACGAACAATACGGATGCTTTGTTCTGGGCGCAGGCCGCCGTGTTTATCAGTGTGATCAAACTGACCTTGGTTATTTTTATCGCCTCATACGCGTTTCATATGTTGGTGAAGCAAAAACTGGCCGCTTTTACAGGGGCCGTTTTATACGGAACATCTGTCATCTATTTCCGTCATACGGTGTTTTGGGAATTTTTCAGCGATGCCATGCTGTGGCTTCCTTTGCTTGTGGCGGGGGCGGAGAAAATCATCAGGGACAGGCGGCCGGGACTGTTTATCACCGCCTGTTCTGTGACGCTGTTTAACAATTTCTATTTTGCGTATATCAATTTGATTTTCATCGCCATTTATGTGATCTTTCGCTGGTTGGTTCAGCTTGATGAACATGAAGAGGCAAGGTGGAAGCAGTTCAGGATGTTTGCCGTATCCTGCCTGATTTCCTTTGGGATCAGCGCCGTTTCTTTTGTGCCTGCTGTTTACGGCTTTTTGAACAATCTGCGGCCTCCGTATGATCAGGCGGTTCCTTTGTACGATCTCACGGACAACATTCTATTTTCCAGCCGCATCATACTTCTGCCCGCAGTCTTTTTGCTGTTTTTATTCGTGCTTTCCTTTTATCGAAACAAGACGTTCAGGGTGTTTGCCGCGATCAGCATGGTGCTGATCATTCTCCATTACAGTCCGCTTGCGGCAAGTGCGTTCAACGGATTTTCCGCACCGCAGAACCGTTTTGAATACTTGCTTGCTTTTACGATCGGCGGCGCCGTTGCGGTAGGAATCACCGAGCTGAAACGCATCAGGCTGAAAGAGATCTTCTGTTCAAGCGTGATCGTCCTCTGCATTTATATCGCAACGGTGTGGAAGAAAGATCTGGATTTGTCTTTGCTGAAAAATTGGAGCATTCTTGCTCTTTTGATGCTGACGATCGCCGTCTTTGCGGCGGCCGGCCTCAAATACAAAAGGTGGCATCTGCTTTTCCACGGCTGTATTTTGGCATCTAGTGTGGTGATCGCCAATACGTATGAGAAATATGTCCTGTCAGAAGGAAGCGACATTCAATCCGTGACGAAAAGCTATTTGACTAGCAACGAGTATAACGGCAAAGAGCAGCGCGAACTTTTGGAAAACATCAAAAAAGATGATGGCGGCGATCCGTACACAAGGATCGACTGGATGAACGGCGTTCGCAACAATACGCCGATGCTCCAGCGCTTTAACGGTTTCAGCGCCTATTCCAGCATCCTGAACAAGGATCTTCTCCTGTTTTATTGGAAAGACCTTCAAATCGATATGGGGCGGGAAAGCGTCAGCCGCTATGCGACGATGGGGGACCGCGCCAACCTGTACAGCTTGTTGTACGGCAAATATTATATGACGGAAAAAGAAAATGCCCCTGACGTCCCTTACGGATTTGAAAAAATGGACGAGTCCGAGCATTATGACGTATACAAAAACAAGTACACACTGCCGTTTATCCGTACGGCCGACACCGTTTTTTCCGAAAAGGATTTAGCCGATTCCTCCGTATTGGCGAGAGAGCATGCGATGCTTGAAGGGATCGTGCTGGATAACGGAAAAGGAAACACAGAGCCGCCACAAGAGAGGAATATCATCAAGGAGGCGAAGCTGAAAACGAAAGGCGCCTCTTATGAAAACGGTGTGCTCAAAGTAACAGAAAAAAAGGGCGGAATCGATCTGATCCCGCCTCAAAGCAGTCTTGCGGATGAAGGCGACTATTATGTCGGATTTTATTTGAAAAGCTTAGCAAAGGACCAGTTTTTCAATTTGCAGGTCAATGATTATGTCACATCAAGGAAATCCAATCAGTCGATTTATAAAACAGGCGTCTACGACTTGACGATCAGGGTGAAGAAGGCGAAAAAGATTGCGATCAGGCTCCCGAAAGGAACCTATCAACTGGAGCATTTGACATTGTATGAGGAAGATTACCAAACATTAAAAAAAGAGGCGGCGAAAAAAGCGCCGGACGCTGAAATGACCTGGCAGCAAAATAAGCTGACCATCAGCTACAACAACCAAAACGGCGACCGCTATATGATGCTGCCGATCCCGTTTGAAAAAGGCTGGGAGCTTACGGTGAACGGGAAAAAACAACCCGTTCAAAAAGCGAATTATTCCTTTATCGGCTTTTCCATCGACAAAGGGGACAACGATATTCAGCTCGTTTATTATCCGCCGTACTTTAAAGAATCATTGGCGGTGACCATCATCGCCCTCGCCGCTGGAATATGGTACAGCAGGAGAAGACGGAAAAAGCTTGGCTCTTAAACAGAGCCAAGCTTTAATTTTTTCTGAAGCTTTTCTTCGCTGAAGATCCATCCGGTATAGGATGTGATTAATTCCAAAGAGTCCCTGTCGATATGGGCGATGGCGACAAATGGATAGTGTCCTTTGCTTCGGTAGCGCAAATCGATAAAACGGACTTCGTAGTGGTCTTTATACGTGTCAATTTCCCATTTGTAAACAGGTGAAAAAGACAGGAAAGCGGAAATGTTTTTATCCTGCTTCGCCGCTTTCATGACAGCCGATTCAGGCACCGGCACCCTGTTGAATGTGTCAATGATGACGACGTTTCCGTCAATGCTTCTTCCGACATGGAAGGCGGACTTTGCCTTGACGGCGACCCGCCACTGTCTGAACTTCATCGTCGGCGAAATGATAATTTCTTCAATATCATCGATTTTTTCATGGAGTGATTGTTTGATTCGCCTTTGCATCATGTATCTCAGCAGGTAGTACCCCGCCAGGATGATGTAAAGGGCTAAAAACGTATAACCTTGATGGGCGCCCGCGAGCCAAAAGGCTATCGCCACTAGGTGGCTGACGAAAATAAACGGATCGAATGTATTAATCAATCCGAGCGCCACCCATTTTTTTGAAAAAGGTCTGACAGCCTGTGTGCCATAGGCGTTAAAAATATCGACGAACACATGGAGCGCAACCGCGGCCAGCGTCCACAGCCACAGATGCAGCAGATTGGCTTCTGGATAAAGCAAAAGCAGGACGCCCGGTATCATCAATGACCAAGCGAGGACAGCGGGGATGGAATGCGTAAATCCCCTGTGATGTCTTATATAAACAGCGTTATTTTTTAATTTTAAAATCGTATCAATATCCGGAGCCTGTGATCCGACGATTGTCGCAATCATCACGGCCTCGGTCATGGAAGGATCCATACCGACGGCGGGATCCAATGTCGCAATGCCGCCGAGGGCAACCCCCATGACAACGTGTGTGCCAGTATCCATTGGTGACCTCCCCTAATGGTGCTAGAATCAACAAATTCCAAAAACGAAAACCAAGAGAGCATAAATATGGATCTTGCCTGAAATATTTAACGCTTTTGCTTTCTTCACTTTTAATGTAACATGTTATCGTATATGCATATAGTTTACAACAAAAAGCCGATGCAACAAAAGTGAAGTATGCTAATGTGACGAGGACCGGCAAGGAGAAGTTTCATCATGGATCTGGAAAAAAAGTTAGAGCAAAAGAACATTAAACAATTTCAAGAAGATTTAATTTCCTGGTATGAAAGAGAAAAGCGCGATCTGCCCTGGCGTTCAGACAGCGATCCTTATAAAGTCTGGGTTTCTGAAGTGATGCTTCAGCAGACAAGGGTGGATACGGTCATCCCGTATTTCAACAACTTCATTGAACAATTTCCGAACGTTGCGGCGCTTGCTGAAGCTGACGAAGAAAAAGTCCTGAAAGCCTGGGAAGGATTGGGATACTATTCAAGGGTCCGGAATCTGCAAAGCGCGGTCAAAGAAGTCCATGAACAATACGGGGGCGTTGTTCCTTCTACAAAAGAGGAATTTGGCGGTTTAAAAGGTGTAGGCCCCTATACAAGGGGGGCGGTGCTGAGCATCGCCTACAACCAGCCGATTCCGGCGGTCGACGGCAATGTCATGCGGGTGATGTCGCGCATTTTATCCATCTGGGACGATATCGCAAAACCAAAAACGAAAAGCACATTTGAAAAAATCGTTGCCGCATTTATTTCCAAAGGCAAACCGTCCGAATTCAATCAGGGGCTGATGGAGCTTGGCGCTGTCATCTGCACGCCGAAATCGCCAATGTGTCTTCATTGCCCTGTCCGCGAGCATTGTTCAGCTTTTGCAGAAGGGTGTGAAAAAGAACTCCCTGTCAAAAGCAAAAAGAAGAAGCCGGCGCTAAAAAGCCTTGCAGCCGTTGTCCTGACGGATGAAGAAGGATGCTTTTACATCCATAAAAGGCCTGAGCGCGGCCTGCTGGCGAATCTTTGGGAATTCCCGAACACAGAAACGATAAAAAGCCTTAAACCTGAGCGTGAGCAGCTCGCCGCTTTTTTAAAGGAACAAGCAGGAGTCGAGGCGGAAATCGGTCCGCTCGAAGGGGTCGTTGAACACGTTTTTACCCACCTTGTCTGGAATATTTCCGTTTTTTTCGGGAAAACATTGCACAAGCCTAATCATTCATACTTGAAAAAGGTTACGAAAGAAGAGCTTGAACAATACGCCTTCCCGGTTTCACATCAGAAAATATGGAATATGTATATGAAATAGGCAGCTTGACTGTGCACGCTTCCCTCTAGTCGTACTGGATATCGGTGCCGTGGGTATAGTCGGCTTCACGGCGGTGCAAACCGCCTCTTGCTTTTATTTCTTTGACGACTTCCACATATTCGGCATGCCCTTCCTCATTTAAAAAAGGCATCATCTGCTGGAAGGCGTTGTGGAAAAAGAGAAGCTCCGATTCCTTCCACTCATCCTTCGGGGTCTGATCGAGCTCACTCATGTCCCGTCCGACGTACATAAGGCGCAAGCCTCCTTTTTGATTGATGTCATGACCATTATTTTTTAACAAAAGCAAATAACTATACTAGGAGATGGATAACATGGAACAAAAAAAATGTGCGCTTATTACAGGAAGCAGCCGCGGTGTCGGAAAGGCAGCCGCACTGAGGCTGGCAGAAAACGGCTATCATATCGTCATCAACTATGCGAGAAGCAAAAAAGCGGCCCTTGAAACGGCTGAAGAAATTGAAAAGCTCGGTGTCAAAGCATTGGTCGTCAAAGCGAATGTCGGACAGCCGGCGAAAATAAAAGACATGTTCCAGCAAATTGAGGAAACATTCGGCAGACTGGACGTGTTCGTCAATAACGCCGCATCAGGCGTATTGCGCCCTGTCATGGAGCTTGAAGAAAGCCATTGGGACTGGACGATGAATATCAATGCCAAAGCTCTGCTTTTCTGCGCACAGGAAGCGGCAAAGCTGATGGAAAAAACGGGCGGCGGCCACATTGTCAGCATCAGCTCGCTCGGCTCGATCCGCTATTTGGAAAACTATACGACAGTCGGCGTTTCCAAGGCGGCGCTTGAATCATTGACGAGATATCTGGCTGTTGAGCTTGCGTCGAAAAACATCATTGTCAATGCCGTATCAGGCGGAGCGATCGATACAGACGCGCTGAAGCATTTTCCAAATCGTGAAGAGCTGCTTGAGGATGCTCGGCAAAACACACCTGCCGGCCGTATGGTTGAGATCAGCGATATGGTTGATGCCGTAGAATTTTTAACTTCCGGAAAAGCGGACATGATCCGCGGCCAGACGATCATCATTGACGGCGGCCGCTCCCTGCTCGTTTAAATTTTTTTAAGCCGGCGTGTATAGGATATCACCCACCTGCACAATCTAATGGTCGTGGAGGTGATATACAATGGCTAACCAACAATCCAAAACAAACGCACAAAAAGTAAGACAACAAAACCAAGCTTCTGCACAAGGCGGTCAGTTCGGCACTGAGTTTGCCAGCGAAACTGATGCGCAGCAAGTAAGAAAAAACAACCAGCAAGCTGAGCAAAATAAACAGCAAAACAGCTAATCACTGAAACAGGAAAAAGCACTTCACAATTCGAGTGGGGTGCTTTTTTCTTTGCCCTTCGTTCCGACAAAACTTCCGATTCTTAGGCAGAATCAGTCAAAGGACATTCGCCAGGTATAGAGAAATGTTACTTAGGCAATAAATGGAGTAGAGCATAGAATGGAGGATCATGAATGCCGGAATTTGAAAACTTGGTTCAGGGGCAGATGGAAATTATGGACAAGCTTTTGTACCTTCAAGCCGAGATTGAGAGATGCCAGGAAATCGAAAAAGAACTTGCGGCCCTTGAAAAAAAAGCCCAGCTTTTATCGATCCGGGAAGAGATATCTCAAAAGCGAAAAGATCTTGCTGCCATTCAGGATTTGTTTCAAAAGCAGACGGAGCAGGTGATTCAGGCTTATCAAAAAATTGAAGCCTGAAAGTTTATGTCGATTTCTCAAAATGAGCCATTCCTGTTCCGGAGTGGCTGTTTTCATTTTCATTTTTTATTTTCAA
This sequence comes from Bacillus sp. NSP9.1, assembly GCF_000465465.2. NCBI lineage: Bacteria > Bacillati > Bacillota > Bacilli > Caryophanales > Bacillaceae > Bacillus > Bacillus sp. NSP9.1. Next base: position 3,651,294 of record NZ_CP048273.1, on the reverse strand, counting down.
ACGTTATAATAAATAAAAGAACTGTCGGACAGGCGATGTAACACACTGACTTGTAAGGCTTTTGCAAAGAAAGTAGGGGAGAAACATGGGCTTTCCCAAGGAAGGAGAAACCATTCAAATTCATAGCTACAAGCACAATGGGCAAATCCATCGGATATGGAATGAAACGACGATTTTAAAAGCAACGGAATTGTGCATCATCGGCGCCAATGACCGGACAATGGTCACAGAATCTGACGGCCGGACATGGGTGACAAGAGAGCCCGCGATTTGTTATTTCCATGCCAAGCAGTGGTTTAACGTCATCGGCATGCTTCGCGAAGACGGAATTTATTACTATTGTAATATCAGTTCGCCGTTTGCTTTGGACGATGAAGCGATCAAATATATCGACTACGACCTTGATGTGAAGGTCTTCCCGGATATGACGTATCATATCCTTGATGAAGATGAGTATGCCGATCATAAAAAAATGATGAATTATCCAAAAGAAATCGACGGCATTTTAAGATACCATTTAAATACGTTGCTGCATTGGATTCATCAAAGAAAAGGCCCGTTTGCTCCGGAGTTTATCGACATTTGGTATGAACGTTATTTGCATTATACAAAATAATCCAACAGACCTGTTGAGGTTCAACAGGTTTTTTCAGTGAGCTCACACCATCAAAATATAGAGGGGGGATGACGTGTGGGTGTAATCAAAAGATATATGGAGTTTGTCAAGCCGTATAAATGGAAAATCATTCTGACGGTTCTGATTGGCATTATCAAATTTTCTATTCCGCTTGTGATTCCGCTTCTCTTGAAATATGTTGTGGACGACATCATTCAGGGAAACGGAACCGCAGAAGAAAAAACATCAACCTTATTTATTGTAATGGCGGTTATGTTCGCCATTTTTTTGGTGCTTCGGCCACCGGTCGAATATTATCGGCAGTATTTCGCACAGTGGACGGCGAGCAAGGTGCTGTATGACATCAGGGACAGGCTGTTTTCCCACATTCAAAAGCTGAGTCTCAGATACTATGCGAACACCCGTGCAGGCGAAATTATTTCCAGGGTCATCAACGACGTCGAGCAAACGAAGGAATTTGTCATTATTGGTCTTATGAATGTCTGGCTTGACGTCATGACGATTTTTATCGCCGTCACCATCATGCTGACGATGGATGTCAAGCTGACGCTCATTTCGATCGTGCTGTTTCCGCTTTACGGGCTGTCTGTTAAATATTTTTACGGCAGGCTCAGAACCTTGACGAGAGAGCGTTCACAGGCTTTGGCTGAAGTGCAGGGCCATCTTCACGAACGGGTTCAGGGGATGCCGGTGATCAGAAGCTTTGCTATCGAAGATCATGAACAAAAGCAGTTTGACCATGAGAACGGCAATTTTCTCGGCAAAGCGATCCGCCATACGGCTTGGAATGCGAAAACGTTTGCCGTTGTCAATACGATTACCGATCTTGCGCCGCTGATCATCATTACGGTCTCCGGATACTATGTGATTCACGGATCACTGACGGTCGGGACGATGGTGGCGTTTTTCGGCTATATCGAACGCCTTTACAATCCGCTCAGACGCCTGATTAACTCATCAACGACTTTGACCCAGTCCATTGCGTCCATGGACAGGCTGTTTGAATTTATTGATGAGCCGTATGAATTAAAAGATAAGCCGAATGCCGTGAAAGTCGACCGCTTAAAAGGGGTTGTCGAATTTAAAGACGTCTCATTCCAATATGAAAAGTCGGATGAATTGATCCTGCAAAATCTTTCTCTTAAGGCGGAGCAAGGGGAAACGATCGCCCTTGTCGGAATGAGCGGAGGCGGAAAATCAACGCTGGTCAGCCTGATTCCGAGGTTCTACGACGTCACTTCCGGAAACTTGTATATTGACGGCATCGATGTCCGCGATTATCAGGCGCGAAGTCTGAGAAACCAGATCGGCATGGTGCTTCAGGATACGTTTTTGTTCAGCGAATCGATCCGCGAAAACATTTCCATAGGCAAGCCCGAGGCTTCAATGGAGGAAATCATCGAGGCGGCAAAAGCGGCGAATGCCCACGATTTTATTATGGAGCTGCCTGACGGCTATGATACGAAGGTCGGAGAAAGAGGTGTGAAGCTTTCAGGAGGGCAGAAGCAGCGGGTTTCAATCGCAAGGGTGTTCCTGAAGAACCCTCCGCTTTTAATCCTGGATGAAGCAACATCAGCGCTTGACCTTGAAAGCGAGCACTTTATTCAGGAAGCGATGGAAAAGCTTGCAAAGGACAGGACGACCTTTATCGTCGCCCACAGACTGTCAACCATTACACACGCTGATAAAATTGTCGTCATTGAAAACGGCCGTGTTGTAGAAACCGGGACGCACGGGGAATTAATGAGCCGTGACGGCCATTACAAGCATCTGTTTACGATCCAGACATTAAGCTAAATAACGCCGAAAAGCCTGACTTTCGTTTGTGAAGCAAACGAAAGCCGGGCTTTTTTTATCCCGTAAATTTCGTACATATTTCCTAGCTTGTCTAAATACAATTTAAAAAATACAAGCTCCGGAGGTGTATAAGTGGCAAAAGAAAAATTACTTGATGTCTCGGATTTATCTATTTCGTTTCAAAAGAAAAAAACAGAAATCCCGGTTGTTCAAGGCGTTTCTTTTTCAATTCGGCACGGAGAAATCACTGGAGTCGTCGGCGAATCCGGCTGTGGCAAAAGCGTCACATCCATGGCCTTGATGGGGCTGAATGCCAGTACCCGTACGACAGGCCGGATTCTCTTCCAGAAAAAAGATCTTCTCAAGCAGTCTGAAAAAGAATGGAGAAGCATGCGGGGAAATGAAATCGCGATGATTTTTCAAGAGCCAATGACCTCTCTCAACCCTCTTTTCACAATTGGCAGCCAGCTGACAGAAGCACTCTCCAGCCACACCAACATTCAAAAAAAAGACGCGCGCAAAAAATGTGTTCAAATGCTGGAAACCGTCGGTCTTCCGCGGGCGGACCAGCTGATAAAGCAATATCCCCATGAACTGTCAGGCGGCATGAGACAGCGGGTCATGATCGCAATGGCTTTGATTTGCGAACCGAAACTGCTGATTGCCGATGAGCCGACAACAGCTCTTGATGTCACCATCCAGGCGCAAATTCTTTCTCTTTTGAAAAAAATGAACGCCGAATTTGGGACGGCGATTCTCTTGATCACCCATGACCTTGGTGTCGTCCACAATATCTGCGGACGGGTGATGATCATGTATGCCGGCCGCATTGTTGAAGAAGGCAGTGTCACAGCCATTTTCGACAGTCCGAAACATCCGTATACAAAAGGGTTGTTTGCCTCTATCCCCGCATTCACCAGCAAGTCGGAAAGACTGTCTTCAATAGAGGGGCAGGTGCCAAGACCAGGGACCATTAAAAAAGGCTGCATGTTCGCCCCGCGCTGCCCGCACAAAATCGAACGCTGCACACAGGAAGAGCCGAAGATGTGCCGGCTGGGAGATGACCATTCTGTAAAATGTTTTCTCTTTGAGGAGGAAGGTGGAGCAGATGGAGCATGAACTGTTGCGGGTCAGCAAGCTGAAAACGCACTATCCGGCAGCGCGAAAAAAAGTCGTCAAAGCGGTGGATGATGTCTCATTTTCAGTTGAAAAAGGCGAAATTTTAGGGATTGTCGGCGAATCAGGCTGCGGAAAATCAACCTTGGGAAAATCGATCTTGCGGCTGACAGAACCGACTTCAGGTCAGGTGACATTTCTCGGCCGGGAGGTGACAGCTCTCGACGCCAAAGAGCTGCGCAGCATGAGGCGGCACTTTCAAATGATTTTTCAAGATCCGTACGCTTCCTTAAATCCGCGCATGAAAATCAAAGATATTTTAGAGGAACCGCTGATTGTTCATCGCTTAGGATCAAAAGCAGAAAGGAAAGAAGTCGTCCGCTCAATGCTCGAAATTGTCGGGATGGATGCTTCTTATGGAGAGCGCTATGCCCATCAATTCAGCGGAGGCCAGAGGCAGCGGATCGGAATTGCAAAAGCGCTGATCACAAAGCCTAAATTGATCATCGCCGATGAACCAGTCTCCGCGCTCGATGTGTCCGTGCAGGCGCAAATTTTGAATCTCCTGAAAGACCTGCGGGAAGCTTTTGCATTAACCTTTCTCTTTATTTCTCATGATCTTGGAGTCGTCCGCTATCTCAGCGACCGCGTTGCTGTCATGTATGTTGGGAAAATCGTCGAGATGTCAGATGCTGATACTTTATTTAGAGAGCCGAAACACCCTTATACAGAGGCTCTTTTAGAGGCTGTGCCGGTAATCGGCAAAGGGGAGGTTGAGGATAGAATGCAGGATGTCATGGTCTCCGGCGGAAGCGGGAAGGGATGTCCTTTCTACAGCAGGTGTCCGAAGCGCGAAGCGATATGCAAGGAAGCTGAGCCGTTGCTCGCTGAAATATCTGCTGGGCATTATGCGGCATGTCATTTCATAACAGGGGGGCAATAGAATGAAGCGAAAAAGCTGGCTGAAAGGGTTTGGAATGCTGCTGATCATTTCCGTTTTTTTAATGGGATGCTCTGGGAAAGAAGGCGGCGGGGCAAAAACCGAAAAGGATACGCTCATCGTTGGCAGAGGGGGTGATTCAACATCGCTTGACCCGATTACGACGACTGAAGGCGAGGCCTTTAAGGTGACGATCAACATGTTTGAAACACTGCTCAATTACGATGAACAGGACACAAGCCTTAAAGAGGGGCTGGCCGTTAAATGGAATGTGTCAGACGACGGCTTGACCTATACGCTGGATTTGAGAAAAGGTGTTACATTTCATGATGGCACCGATTTTAATGCAGAAGCTGTCAAATATAATTTCGAACGATGGATGAACGGAGATGAAGATCAATTCCCTTACTACGGGATGTTCGGCGGTTATAAAAAAGATGAGGGGCATGTCATCAAAGAGATCAAAGTTCTTGGAGAGCATCAAATCCAATTTATCTTAAAACGCCCGCAAGCGCCGTTTTTAAAGAACCTTGCAATGACATCGTTTGGAATCGCAAGCCCGGCTGCCATCGAAAAATACGGTGATCAATTCCGAGAACACCCCGTCGGCACAGGACCTTATCAATTCGTGGAATGGAAGCCGAACGACCGGATTGTCCTGGAAAAGTTTGACGGTTATTGGGATCAAGACAAACCGAAGCTGAACAAGATTATTTTTAGAGCCATTCCTGAAAACTCGGCCCGTCTCAATGCGCTAAAGACAGGAGAAATCGACTTGATGGACGGTGTCAATCCATCGGATATCGAGAGCATTAAGGCCGACGCCAATCTGCAAATGTTTGAAAGGCCGTCGATGAATGTCGGCTACCTTGGGATGACGACGACAAGAAAGCCGTTTGATAACAAGCTTGTCCGCCAGGCATTGAACTATGCGGTTGATAAACAGGCGATCATCGATTCTTTCTACGGCGGGCTTGCCGAACCGGCAAAAAATCCGCTTCCGCCGTCACTGGAAGGCTACAACGACCAGATAAAGGCCTACCCGTACGATCTTGAAAAGGCCAAAGAGCTGCTGAAAAAAGCCGGATATCCGAATGGCTTTGACATGAAGCTGTGGGCGATGCCTGTTCCGCGTCCATATATGCCGGACGGGATGAAAATCGCTGAAGTGATTCAATCAAGCTTTGCGAAAATCGGTGTCAAAGCGGAAATCGTCACATATGACTGGGCCACTTATATCGACAAAGTGAGCAAAGGCGAAGCTGATGCGTTTTTAATGGGATGGACCGGCGACAACGGAGATCCGGACAATTTCATCTACACATTGCTTGATAAAGACAATATCGGCGGCAACAACTACAGCTATTTCAGCAATGACAAGCTCCATGACATGTTGATCGAGGCGCAGTCGAACCCTGATCAAAAGAAGAGAAATCAGCTTTATCAAAAAGCGCAGGAGCTGATTCATGAAGAATCGCCGTGGGTTCCGCTCGTCCACTCGACACCGATTTTGGCCGGGACAAAAGACATCAGCGGCTATGTTCCTCATCCGACAGGAAGTGAAGTCTTATCAAATGTAGAGTTTAAATAGTTCACAAGGTGGTGACAGCCGTTGCTAGCTTACTGCTTAAAACGGACCGTCATGCTGATTCCCGTCCTTATCGGCATGACCCTCGTCGTTTTTTCGATCATCCGCTTTATTCCCGGCAACCCGGCCCAGGTGATCCTCGGCCAGCGAGCGACAAAGCAGGCGGTCGAACAGCTGACAAGTCAGCTCGGCCTTGATCAGCCCTGGTATATTCAATACGGCCAATATATCGGGGATTTGCTGAGAGGGGACCTGGGGACTTCAATCCGCACGGGAGCGGCGATTACAAAAGAAATTCAGCCATATTTATTCGCCACTCTCGAGCTTGCTTTTTTTGCGATGGTGATCGCGGTGATCATCGGTGTAAATGCCGGAATCATCAGCGCCTGGTTTAAAAACTCGGCGTTTGATTACTTTGCCATGCTGCTGGCTTTAATCGGCGTTTCTATGCCGATCTTCTGGCTCGGATTAATGGGGCAATGGTTGTTTTCCATTGAATTGGGCTGGCTGCCCACAACAGGAAGAGAAAATGTCCGCAATCCGGTCGAAGCCGTTACCTATATTCATACGATTGATACTCTATGGAACGGGCGATTTGATCAGTTTGTTGAAACGATCCGTCATTTAATTTTGCCGGGAACCGCTCTGGCGACCATTCCGGCGGCGATTATCGCCAGGATTACGAGAGCGAGCATGATAGAGGTTCTGCAATCCGATTATATCCGTACCGCAAAGGCAAAAGGCGTTCAAATGCTTTTTGTCATCTACAAGCATGGTTTAAAAAACGCTTTGATTCCGATTCTTACCGTCGTCGGCCTGCAAACCGGACTGCTTTTAGGCGGCGCGATTTTGACGGAGACGATTTTTGCCTGGCCGGGCATTGGCCGCTACATTTATGATGCGATCAGCTACCGCGACTATCCGGTGATTCAATCAGGCATCCTTGTGATCGCCTTCATCTTCGTCATGATTAATTTTATCGTTGATCTGCTGTATGCCGTCATCGATCCGAGAATCAAATATTAGGAGGCGGGGAATGTGGTTGTGCTGCAAAAAGTGCGGCAGAGGGGAGAAGCGGACAGCCGCTCTCCTTTGTCGGAAAACATTCGGCGGTTTCTTGATCATAAATTGGCCGCGGCCGGCACTATCATTGTCGCGCTGTTTATTCTGCTGGCCATTTTTGCGCCGCTGATTTCGCCTTACGGATTAAATGACCAATCGCTGTCAGACAGGCTTGCTGCTCCATCCGCTGAACACCTCTTTGGCACGGACGATTTTGGCAGGGATATCTTTTCGAGAGTGCTGTACGGAGCAAGGCTTTCCTTATGGGTCGGTTTTTTCTCCTGCCTGGGCTCGGCACTAGCGGGAACGCTTTTGGGGCTGATTGCGGGATTTTACGGGAGATGGGCGGATGCCGTGATTTCAAGAATGTTTGACATCTTGCTTGCGTTTCCCAGCATTTTGCTTGCGATTGCCATTGTCGCCATCCTTGGCCCGTCTTTGGAAAATGCCTTGATCGCCATCGCCATCATCAACATCCCGACATTCGGAAGGCTTGTCCGTTCAAAGGTGCTCAGCATCAGGCAGGAAGAATATATTTTATCGGCGCGGGCGGTCGGGATGTCCAATATGAGAATGATGTTTAAACACATTCTTCCGAACAGCATGGCTCCGGTTATCGTTCAAGCCACACTCAATATCGGAACAGCGATTATCGAAGCGGCGGCGCTCGGCTTTTTGGGGCTCGGTGCGCAGGCGCCGAATCCTGAATGGGGTAAAATGCTCGCTGATGCAAGACCGTATTTGGCACAGGCGCCATGGACCTTATTTTTTCCCGGCATAGCGATTATGCTGACGGTGCTCGGCTTTAATTTAATGGGCGACGGGCTTCGGGACACCCTTGATCCAAAGATGAAGGAAGGCCGATAAAAAAACCGGTTAACGATTTCGTTAACCGGTTTTATTCTTCAACTTCAAGCTCGCTGTCTTTTTTATGATAGGTTTGAAAGCTTGAAATCAATGTTTCCAAATGCTCCAGCTGCTCGCGGTATTCCACAGTGCTGGCCATGATGGTCAGCATATTGTAGTCCAGCAGATCTTCTTTTAATTTATCCTGGTTTTTCAGGAACGACTCGGTCAAATGCTGTTTATACACGTCTCCTTCTTCATGGAGATCAACGGTATCCTGTGTTTTGATCTTGCCGACGAATCTCATTAAAATCCGTTCATGCCAATGCAGCAGGTAGTCAAGCTCTTCCACAAGCGTTTCTTGAAATTCCTCAGGCATGTGGTAAAAGTCGTTTTCCAGGCGGTGCAGCTTTTTCAAAGCGTCGAGCGCCCGGTTGGATGCAATGATCGCCTGTCTGAACAGCACGAGCTTTCTCTGCTTCACATATGTGGATCGTTTTAAATAGCTTCTTTCTTCTTTATAGAGCAAGTAAAGGTGATCGACCTTCATCATTTTTTCTTTCAGTTTTTCGATGTCTTCTTTCAGCATGGAATGTTCCGTTGTCTTCCGTGTCAACAGCCTGATCCATTTAATGACTTCATCTGTGTTTTCAACAATATGGCTGACGAGCTTTGTTTCATATTTCGGCGGCAGAAAAATCAGGTTGACCAGGAACGCGGACAAAACGCCGAGAATAACCGTTCCGGTTCTCACGAGGGCAAACAATAAAAAATTGTCGCCTGAGCTCTCCAATATGGCAATCACGGTAACAAGAGCGATCGAAATGGTGTTTTCGATCTTCAACTTCAAGTTGATCGTAATGACAATGACCGCCGTCAATCCGATAATAATCGGACTGGGTTCAAAAATAAGTCCAAAAATAATAGCTGTCGCCGCTCCGATAATATTCGCCTGCACCTGATCGACAATCGTTAAAAATGAACGATAAATCGAAGGCTGGATCGCAAAAATAGCCGCAATTCCGGCAAAAACCGGTGTAGGAAGGCCGATCCATTCCGCGAGGTATAGAGCGAGCGTGATGGCAATCCCTGTTTTGAAAATACGGGCACCAAGTTTCATTAGGCTGTACCTGCATCCCTTTCTATATAAAATTCGTTCTTTCTCTGTTAATTTGCCAAACAATAAAGTAATATACAGCGATCTTCGGAAATATTCAACCCATTTTAAAGAAAAAACAAATCATTGACAAAGTTTCAAACCTGAATGCACCTTTCGCCCTTTTAAGTGACAAAAAAGAGAGCGGTCCGCTCTCTTTTATTTGCGCTGTTTCAATTGTTCAAATGATTCATCCACGGCTTTCAGCGTGTCCTCTATATCTTTTTCGGTGTGAGCGGTCGTGATAAACCAAGCCTCATATTTAGACGGGGCAAGATTGACGCCGCGCTCGAGCATCAGTTTGAAAAACGCCGCGAACATCTCTCCATCCGTATTTTCTGCCTGCTCATAGTTTTCGATTTTGTCTTTTGTAAAGTATACGGTAAGCGCGCCTTTGAGTCGATTAACGGTAATAGCGATGCCATGCCTTTTCGCATGTGTCACGATTCCTTCCTCAAGCATGGCGCCAAGGCGGTCAAGCTTTTCATATGTGCCTTTTTCTTTCAGCACCTCCAGGCAGGCGATACCGGATAAGATGGACGCCGGGTTTCCGGCCATTGTCCCGGCCTGATACGCCGGTCCGAGAGGCGCCACCTGTTCCATAATTTCTTTTTTGCCTCCATAGGCGCCGATCGGCAGTCCGCCGCCGATAATTTTACCGAGCGCCGTCAAATCCGGCTTGACGCCTAAGAGATCTTGAGCTCCGCCGTACATAAAGCGGAAAGCGGTAATCACTTCATCGTAAATAACCAATGCTCCGGCTTTATGCGTCAACTCGTTCACCTGTTCAAGGAAGCCTTTTTTCGGTTCTACGATGCCGAAGTTTCCGACGATCGGTTCGACAAGCACGGCCGCCACATCATCGCCCCATTTATCAAGCGCTTCTTTATAGCGGTCGATATCATTGAAAGGAACGGTAATCACTTCATTTGCAATGCTTTTCGGAACCCCGGCGGAATCGGGTGTCCCGAGGGTGGACGGGCCCGAACCGGCCGCGACCAGTACGAGATCGGAATGACCGTGATAGCATCCGGCAAACTTGATGATTTTCGTTCTGCCGGTATAGGCGCGCGCGACACGGATTGTCGTCATCACGGCCTCCGTCCCCGAATTGACGAATCTTACTTTATCCAATGAAGGAATGGCTTCTTTAAGCATTTTGGCAAATGTGACTTCGTGTTTTGTCGGTGTTCCGTAGAGGACGCCGTTTTCTGCCGCTTTTTGAATGGCTTTCGTAATGTGCGGATGGGCATGGCCGGTGATGATCGGGCCATATGCCGCCAGATAATCTATGTATTTGTTGCCGTCTACGTCCCAAAAATAAGCGCCGCGGCCTTTTTCCATCGCGACCGGAGATCCTCCGCCGACAGCCTTGTATGATCTTGACGGGCTGTTGACGCCGCCTACTATATGTTGAAGAGCTTCTTCATGAAGCTTTTCAGATTGTGTGTGCTGCATAATATCCTCCTTATTTCTGCTCCTTCTTTCTATTGTTATATTGTAACACGATGGTGACAGAGAGCAAAAAAGAAGCCGCCGACATTTGAATAGGAGGAAACTTATTTTATAATGGGGGAAGCAACTGAAAAACAGGAGGTAAAACAATGACTGTTGAAATTGGACAAAAAGTACCTGATATTGAACTTTTGGGCGATCATGGAGAAAAAGTAAAGCTCTCGGACTTTGAAGGGAAGTATATCGTGCTTTATTTTTATCCGAAAGACATGACCCCGGGGTGTACGACAGAAGCTTGTGATTTCAGAGACAGCCACGAGAGCTTTAAGGAACTTGATGCTGTCATTATCGGGGTCAGCCCTGATGATCAAACACGCCATGAAAAATTCAAGGAAAAACACGATCTTCCGTTTTTGCTGCTCGTCGATGATGAACATCAGCTTGCCGAAAGCTTTGATGTCTGGAAGCTGAAAAAGAACTTCGGCAAAGAATATATGGGAATTGAACGTTCAACCTTTCTGATCGATAAAGAAGGACGCTTAGTGAAAGAATGGCGAAAAGTGAAGGTTAAAGATCATGTTGCGGAGGCTCTGCAAGCAGTCAGAGACGCCGCCGGCAAATAAGCAGCATTTACGGGGGCCGAACTTTTCATAAGGAATCGGCCCTTTTTATGGTCATATTTGCCCGGATGTTTGGCCATCATTTTAATAGAGCGCCTTTTTGCTTAAAAAAACGCTTTTTCACAGGGATTGGAATTGACAAAGAAACTTCGCAGGAGTTACACTAATTATAAACATTATAATGTAAGAATTTTTTTTAGAAGAGAGGTGCATGACGATGGCTGAACATAACCTGAAAGAAGCGTTGGAAACGTTGAAGGAAACCGGGGTGCGAATTACTCCTCAACGTCATGCCATTCTGGAATTTCTCGTAAATTCTATGTCTCATCCAACTGCAGATGATATATATAAAGCTCTGGAAGGGAAATTTCCAAACATGAGCGTAGCAACGGTTTATAACAATTTGCGGGTTTTCAAGGAATCAGGGCTCGTAAAGGAATTGACATATGGCGATTCTTCCAGCCGGTTTGACTTCGTAACATCCGAGCATTACCACGCGATTTGTGAACGCTGCGGAAAAATCGTCGATTTTCATTATCCGGGTCTCGACGAAGTGGAACAGCTTGCTTCCCATGTGACAGGTTTCAAAGTCAGTCACCACAGACTGGAGATATACGGTTTATGTCAGGAATGCGATAAAAAAGAAAGCCATTAAAAAGAGCTGGCCGCTTTTTTAACGGTCAGCTTATTTTTGTTTCCCACTTATCTGAGAGACTTTCGGTTGTACGTTTCATTAAACTCTTTTCCTTCAAGGTTTTTGTCCATTGTAAGAGGCTCCCTGCAATGCATGCACATGTCGACCCGGCCCAAGATTTTGGTCGGTTTTTCACAGTTCGGGCAGACGACTTTCACAGCTTTGGTTGAAAGCATCCCGATCCAGAAATAAACCGCTGTGCTCAACATGATAGATAAAACCCCCAAGATCATAAACACCGACATCACGAAGACCGAGGATCTGAAAAAGATTCCGATGTACATAATAATGAAGCCTGCAAAAACCAAGCTTAAGGCAAATGTTCTGATTTTGTTGATTTTGCTTGAATATTTGGCCATATCCATCCCCCTGTCTCTAATATAGCATATCCAGGATGTGTTATTCTGAATTTTTGAGAATGAATTGGAATTTTCTATAGAGAGTTTTGGGGAAATTGATTATAATAATTCAATGTGTTTTCAAAATAAAGGAGTTTTTATTGGCTCGTAGAAGTAGGTAGAACAAAAGAGAAGCTTTTAAGAGCATGTATTTTACATCGTATTGGAGGAATGGTGATGGAAAATCTTCTCCGTCCGATTTACCAAGAAAGAGCAAGCCGCCCCGACACTTTAGCTGTCATGATTATCGAGAGGAGAAATCAAACCTCATCTGCGACAGATAATTTTGATGCGGCATTGCTGGTTATCGTGAACAATGCTGAAGACCCTGTATTCGTGAAGCATTATGAGTTTAACGGAAAAACGGCTTCTCTTCATATTATTTCTGTTAAACAGCTTCAAGAATGGATTTTGCTAGGCACGAACAGAAGAATCATAGATTGGATTTTGAATGGGAAAGTTCTTTTTGACAGAAATGAATTTATCGTAAAGCTGATTGAACAGCTGAATACTTTTCCATTCTCCGAACGGAAATTAAAAATTGGTCTTGAATATGGAAAATTAATCAGAAGGTATATAGAAGGAAAAGCATTTTTTGAGGATGGTCAGCTGCTGGATGCCTATAATTCCATCGTGCATGCCCTCCATCATCTGGCCAGAATCGAAGTGATAGATAAAGGTTTTCATCCCGAAGTGACGGTTTGGAACCAAGTGCGTCACATGGAACCGCAGGTATATAAGCTGTATAAGGAACTGATCGAAAGCAATGAAAGCCTGCATAAAAGATTAGAGTTATTATTTCTCGCAAGCGATTTTCTCATTCATTCAAAAGCAGAAATCGGAGCCGCGCACATTCTTGATGTAATGGATGAAAAAAAGACTTGGCAATTTGCCGAGCTTCTGAAGCATCCTGATCTCAAATACTTTACAGCAGACCTTGGAGTTATTATTGAGTTTTTGACTGAAAAGGATTTGGTGGGCGTCAAGGAGATTGAAACCAAGGGTCAAAAGATTTTTCACCGCGGATATTTTATTAAAAAAAGTGTTGACTCTAAATCATGACGATGTTATAGTATTAAACGTCGCTGTTAGCGAAACGGTTTTTGAGCTGAAAGCAGCAGCGACGAAAATTAAAAAAACATTTGACACGCCTAGTTGAAAATGTTATACTAATAAAGTCGCTTCACTATAGAGTTTGATCCTGGCTCAGGACGAACGCTGGCGGCGTGCCTAATACATGCAAGTCGAGCGGACCGATGGGAGCTTGCTCCCTGAGGTTAGCGGCGGACGGGTGAGTAACACGTGGGTAACCTGCCTGTAAGACTGGGATAACTCCGGGAAACCGGGGCTAATACCGGATGCTTGATTGAACCGCATGGTTCAATCATAAAAGATGGCTTCGGCTATCACTTACAGATGGACCCGCGGCGCATTAGCTAGTTGGTGAGGTAACGGCTCACCAAGGCGACGATGCGTAGCCGACCTGAGAGGGTGATCGGCCACACTGGGACTGAGACACGGCCCAGACTCCTACGGGAGGCAGCAGTAGGGAATCTTCCGCAATGGACGAAAGTCTGACGGAGCAACGCCGCGTGAGTGATGAAGGTTTTCGGATCGTAAAACTCTGTTGTTAGGGAAGAACAAGTACCGTTCGAACAGGGCGGTACCTTGACGGTACCTAACCAGAAAGCCACGGCTAACTACGTGCCAGCAGCCGCGGTAATACGTAGGTGGCAAGCGTTGTCCGGAATTATTGGGCGTAAAGCGCGCGCAGGCGGTTTCTTAAGTCTGATGTGAAAGCCCCCGGCTCAACCGGGGAGGGTCATTGGAAACTGGGGAACTTGAGTGCAGAAGAGGAGAGTGGAATTCCACGTGTAGCGGTGAAATGCGTAGAGATGTGGAGGAACACCAGTGGCGAAGGCGACTCTCTGGTCTGTAACTGACGCTGAGGCGCGAAAGCGTGGGGAGCGAACAGGATTAGATACCCTGGTAGTCCACGCCGTAAACGATGAGTGCTAAGTGTTAGAGGGTTTCCGCCCTTTAGTGCTGCAGCAAACGCATTAAGCACTCCGCCTGGGGAGTACGGTCGCAAGACTGAAACTCAAAGGAATTGACGGGGGCCCGCACAAGCGGTGGAGCATGTGGTTTAATTCGAAGCAACGCGAAGAACCTTACCAGGTCTTGACATCCTCTGACACCCCTAGAGATAGGGCTTCCCCTTCGGGGGCAGAGTGACAGGTGGTGCATGGTTGTCGTCAGCTCGTGTCGTGAGATGTTGGGTTAAGTCCCGCAACGAGCGCAACCCTTGATCTTAGTTGCCAGCATTCAGTTGGGCACTCTAAGGTGACTGCCGGTGACAAACCGGAGGAAGGTGGGGATGACGTCAAATCATCATGCCCCTTATGACCTGGGCTACACACGTGCTACAATGGGCAGAACAAAGGGCAGCGAAGCCGCGAGGCTAAGCCAATCCCACAAATCTGTTCTCAGTTCGGATCGCAGTCTGCAACTCGACTGCGTGAAGCTGGAATCGCTAGTAATCGCGGATCAGCATGCCGCGGTGAATACGTTCCCGGGCCTTGTACACACCGCCCGTCACACCACGAGAGTTTGTAACACCCGAAGTCGGTGAGGTAACCTTTTGGAGCCAGCCGCCGAAGGTGGGACAGATGATTGGGGTGAAGTCGTAACAAGGTAGCCGTATCGGAAGGTGCGGCTGGATCACCTCCTTTCTAAGGATATTATACGGAATATAAGACCTGCGGTCTTATAGACAGGTACGTTAAGCTCTTGTTTAGTTTTGAAGGATCATTCCTTCGAACATAGGAGACACCTGCTAAATACGCCACATCCTGTGGCAACGCATGTGTTAGCACATCCTATGCCGTGTTCTTTGAAAACTAGATAACGAAAGTAGACATTCACAAGAATTTTCTGTAGTGATTCTTTTTAACGGTTAAGTTAGAAAGGGCGCACGGTGGATGCCTTGGCACTAGGAGCCGATGAAGGACGGGACGAACACCGATATGCTTCGGGGAGCTGTAAGCAAGCTTTGATCCGGAGATTTCCGAATGGGGAAACCCACTGCTCGTAATGGAGCAGTATCCATATCTGAATTCATAGGATATGAGAAGGCAGACCCGGGGAACTGAAACATCTAAGTACCCGGAGGAAGAGAAAGCAAATGCGATTCCCTGAGTAGCGGCGAGCGAAACGGGAACAGCCCAAACCAAGAGGCTTGCCTCTTGGGGTTGTAGGACACTCTATACGGAGTTACAAAAGAACGAGGTAGATGAAGAGGTCTGGAAAGGCCCGCCATAGGAGGTAACAGCCCTGTAGTCAAAACTTCGTTCTCTCCTGAGTGGATCCTGAGTACGGCGGAACACGTGAAATTCCGTCGGAATCCGGGAGGACCATCTCCCAAGGCTAAATACTCCCTAGTGACCGATAGTGAACCAGTACCGTGAGGGAAAGGTGAAAAGCACCCCGGAAGGGGAGTGAAAGAGATCCTGAAACCGTGTGCCTACAAGTAGTCAGAGCCCGTTAACGGGTGATGGCGTGCCTTTTGTAGAATGAACCGGCGAGTTACGATCCCGTGCAAGGTTAAGTTTGAAAAGACGGAGCCGCAGCGAAAGCGAGTCTGAATAGGGCGCATCAGTACGTGGTCGTAGACCCGAAACCAGGTGATCTACCCATGTCCAGGGTGAAGTTCAGGTAACACTGAATGGAGGCCCGAACCCACGCACGTTGAAAAGTGCGGGGATGAGGTGTGGGTAGGGGTGAAATGCCAATCGAACCTGGAGATAGCTGGTTCTCTCCGAAATAGCTTTAGGGCTAGCCTCAAGGTAAGAGTCTTGGAGGTAGAGCACTGATTGGACTAGGGGCCCCTACCGGGTTACCGAATTCAGTCAAACTCCGAATGCCAAAGACTTATCCTTGGGAGTCAGACTGCGAGTGATAAGATCCGTAGTCGAAAGGGAAACAG